>NZ_JBIWOD010000004.1:209186-596372 GCF_044767545.1 Streptomyces sp. NPDC101227
CCGCTGGTGGTGGTTGGGCGGGGGGGCCGGCGCTCTCTCCCCCCCCCCCTTCCGTTCGGCCGGGGGGGGCCCGCCCCCGCCCGGGGCCCCCCCACCGCCGCGTTCGCCACGGACCTGGCCCCCGCGCGCCTGCCTTCGCGCGCCTCACCGGGCCCGCATCAGCTCCTCCACCACGCCCGCGAACCCCTCGTCCCCATGGCCGCCCGCGACCCGTCGCTCCATCAGCGCGAACACCGGGGCGAAGAGTTCGTCGCTGACGCCCTGCGCCCGGCTCAGCGCGCCGATGCTGTCGTGGGCGACCTGCATGCCGAGGCTGGAGCCGGTGGCGCCGTAGTCCCCCGAGTCGATCTCCGCCGCCATCGCGGGCAGCCCGCCGCACATCGCCTGCAGCCACGGCACCAGCAGCCCCGTCGTGAACTCCGCGACCGGCCCGCCCGCCGAACGCACCAGCGCCGCCGCATGCGCGAAGCCGCCGAACATGCCGTACATGCCGCTCAGCAGCGCGAGGTCGTTCAGCGGCGCCAGCCCCGCATCCGCACCGAGATAGACGCTGCGGGCGAAGCCGTCCAGCACCCCCCGGTACGCCTCGAACGCCGCCCGCTCCCCGCTGTAGAGCACCAACGCCTCGGGCCGCCCGATCATCTCGGGCACCGCCATGATCCCGCCGTCCAGATACGCGCCGCCGAGCGCCGACACCCGCTCCGCCATGGACCGGGCCTCCTCGGGCGACCCGTTGGTCAGATTCACCACGGCCCGGCCTTGCAGCACCTCGCCGCCGGCCCGATCCGCCAGCAACGCCCCGACATCCGCGTAATCCAGGATGCAGACGATCACCACCTCGGCCGCGGCGACCGCCTCCGCCGCGGTGTTGGCCCGCCGCGCGCCCCGCTCCACCGGCCCGTCCGCCCTGGCGGCCGTACGGTTCCACACCGTCACCCGGTGGCCGGCCGCCAGCAGGGCGTCCGCGAGGGCCGTGCCCATGGCACCGAGCCCGAGAACCGCGACATTCTTCTTCGTCACCGACATGGCTTCCGCTCTCCCGCTCTCCGCTTACCACTCACCGGTTGCGGCCTACCGCTTACCGGTTGCTGCTGCGGATCCAGTCTTTGCGGAGGGCCGGAGACGGACAAGTACGCACTATTTAGTGCGTACTTACCTTGAGGTGAGCAGGTGATGCCCCTCAGAGGGACTTCGCCAGCAGCACGCAGAGGACAAGGGCGAGCAGATAGCCGCCGATGCCCACCCAGGTGAGGACGCGGCGCGCGCGACGGCGGCCGTACCAGGCCGATGC
Source organism: Streptomyces sp. NPDC101227 (assembly GCF_044767545.1). NCBI lineage: Bacteria > Bacillati > Actinomycetota > Actinomycetes > Kitasatosporales > Streptomycetaceae > Streptomyces > Streptomyces sp. NPDC101227. The sequence continues at coordinate 210,478 of NZ_JBIWOD010000004.1, forward strand.
CAGCGCGGCGGACGTCAGGACGGCGGCGAGCAGCGGGGGAATCCTGGGCGCGTCGTGGGCGAACGCGAGGCAGAGCCACGTCCAGGGGAGGACCAGCGCGAAGAGGGGTGGGAGCAGCGACCAGGCCCGCACCTCCCGCTGGAGATAAGCATCGGCCGGGCTGCGGGCCGTCTCCTCCAGCCCGAGCGGGGGAAGGTCCGTTCCGTGATCCATTTCGCCTCCGTCGCTCCTGCTCACCGCCGCCGGTCCGGCCGCCGCCGCAACGTATCAACGGTGGGCGGCGGCCGGAACCGGCGACGGGTGGAGCGCGCGTTCGGCGCTCAGGCCGCGACCGGGGCGTCCCGTTCGCCGGCCGTGGCCGCCGCCGTTCCCGGGCTTCCCTCCGCGGGGGCGCCACGGAGTCCCTTGAGCGCCATCACCAGCGCCGCGCTGACACCCGTACCGGCCACGACGGCCAGCAGGTAGAGGAGCGGCTGCCCGATCAGGGGGACGACGAAGATGCCGCCGTGCGGGGCGCGCAGGGTGCAGCCGAAGGCCATCGAGAGGGCGCCGGTGACCGCGCCGCCGGCCATCGCGGAGGGGATGACGCGCAGCGGATCGGCGGCGGCGAACGGGATCGCGCCCTCAGTGATGAAGGAGGCGCCCAGCACCCACGCCGCCTTGCCGTTCTCCCGCTCGGCCGCGGTGAAGAGCCGGCCGCGTACGGTCGTGGCCAGCGCCATCGCCAGCGGCGGGACCATACCGGCCGCCATCACCGCGGCCATGACCTTCAGGCTGCCCGCGTTGGGGTTGGCCAGGCCGCCGACCGCGAAGGCGTAGGCGACCTTGTTCAGCGGGCCACCGAGGTCGAAGCACATCATCAGGCCCAGCAGCGCGCCCAGAATGACGGCGTTGGCGCCGGTGAGGCCGGACAGCCAGTTGGTCATGCCCTTTTGCAGCGCGGCGATCGGCTTGCCGACGACCAGGAACATCAGGAAGCCGACGACCGCGGACGACACCAGCGGGATGACGACGACCGGCATGATGCCGCGCAGCACGGGCGGGATGCCGATCCGCTGGACCGCGCCGGCCACCGCGCCCGCGAGGAGCCCGGCGATCAGGCCGCCGAGGAAGCCCGCGTTGACGGTGAGGGCGATGGCGCCGCCCACGAAGCCGGGGGCGAGTCCGGGCCGGTCCGCCATGCCGTACGCGATGAAGCCGGCCAGGACCGGGACGAGGAAGCCGAAGGCGACGCTGCCGATCTGGAAGAGCAGGGCCGCCCAGCCGGCGGACTCGGTCCAGATGAAGTGGTCGGCGACGGACGGCGCCTTGTTGACGGTGTAGCCGCCGAGGGCGAAGGCGAGGGCGATGAGGAGGCCGCCGGCGGCGACGAAGGGGACCATGTAGCTGACGCCGGTCATCAGCCACTTGCGCAGGCGGGTGGCGTAGCCGTCGCCCGCGTCGGCGTCCTTGTCCATGGGGGCGGCGGCCCGCGCCGGGGCGCCGGTTTCCCCCCGCTCGGCCTTCTCCCGTACCTCGGCGATGAGTTCGGCGGGGCGGTTGATGCCCGCTTTCACCCCGACGTCGAGGGTGGGCTTCCCGGCGAAGCGGTCCTTGTCCCGTATCCCGACGTCATGGGCGAAGATCACGGCGTCCGCGTCGGCGACGAGCCGCGGGTCCAGCCGCTCGAAGCCCGCCGACCCCTGCGTCTCCACGAACACCTCGACGCCGGCGGCCCGTCCGGCCTTCTCCAGCGACTCGGCGGCCATGTAGGTGTGGGCGATGCCGGTGGGGCAGGAGGTGACGGCGACGATACGGAAGGGGGCAGGGGCGGGTTTCGGTTCGAGGGCGGGTTCCGGTTCCGGCTCGGGCTCGGGGGCCGGTTCCGGCTCGGGGGCCGGTTCGGGCTCGGGGGCCGGGGCCGCCGCCTCGTCGGCCTCCGGCTGCGGGGCCTCTCCCCGTAGGAGCGCCGCCGCCCGCCCCGGCTCGGCGGCGGACCGCAGCGCGCCGGTGAATGCCTCGTCCATCAGATGGCGGGCGAGCGTCGACAGGATCGACAGATGGTCGGCGTCGCCGCCCGCCGGGGCGGCGATCAGGAAGATCAGGTCGGCCGGCCCGTCCGGCGCACCGAAGTCGATCCCGCGGGCGCTGCGTCCGAAGGCCAGCGTCGGCGCGGTGACATGCTCGCTGCGGCAGTGCGGAATTCCGATGCCGCCGTCCAGGCCGGTCGGCATCTGGGCCTCGCGGGCGGCCACATCCGCGAGGAAGCCCTCCAGGTCGGTGACGCGGCCGGCGGTCACCATCCGTTCGGCCAGCGCTCGTGCGGCCGCGTCCTTGGTTTCTGCGGACAGGTCGAGGTCGACCAGTTCGGCGGTGATCAGCTCACTCATCGCGCGGCTCCCTTGCTCGCGGGGGTGGACACCATCGGGCCCGTCGGCGCCTGAAGGCAGGCGGCCGACGGCCGTTCATCGCGCCGGCTCCGTGAGTACGCGGTCCAGCGGAACCTCATCCGTGACCCGCACCGCCGAGGGATCGAGGTCCTTCGGCGTCGGCATCAGGCTGCCCGGGAGCTGCACGGCGGCCGCGCCGTGCGCCACCGCCGCCCCCAGCGCCCGGCCGCCCGTGCCGCCGGCCGCCAGGAACCCGGCCAGCGAGGCGTCGCCCGCGCCGACGTTGCTGCGGACGGCGGCCACCGGCGCGCTGCCGTAGTGGGCGCCGTCCTCGTCGACCAGCAGCTGGCCGTCGGCGCCCAGCGAGGCCAGTACGGCGCGGGCGCCCGCGGCGCGCAGCTCCTCGGCGGCGGCGACCGCGTCGCCGAGGGTGGCGAGCGGGCGGCCGACGGCCTGGGCCAGCTCCTCGGCGTTCGGCTTGACGACGTCGGGGCGTTCGGCCAGGGCCGCGGTCAGCGACGGGCCCGAGGTGTCCAGCGCGATCCGGGCACCGGCCCGGTGGGCGCGTGCGACCAGTTCGGCGTACCACTCGGGCGGCAGTCCCCGAGGCAGGCTGCCGCAGCAGGCGATCCAGTCGGCCCCGGCCGAGCGCGCGCCGACCGCCGCGAGCAGCGCCGCCGATTCCTCGGCGGTGAGTTCGGGGCCGGGCGCGTTGATCTTCGTGAGCGTGCCGTCCGGTTCGGCGACGGAGATGTTGGAGCGGGTCTGGCCCGCCACCTGGACGCCCGCCACCTCGATCCCCTCGGCGCCCAGCAGCCCGGCCAGCGCAGCGCCCGCCGGCCCGCCCAGCGGCAGGACGGCCAGGGTGCGGTGCCCGGCGGCGGCGATCGCCCGCGAGACATTGACGCCCTTGCCGCCCGGGTCGATCCGGTCGGCGGTGGCCCGCAGCACGGCCCCGCGGTCCAGCGTCGGGATCTCGTAGGTGCGGTCGAGGCTGGGGTTGGGGGTGACGGTGAGGATCATGCGCGTATCGCCTCGGGAGTCATACGGGTGCTGCCTTACGGGGGGCGTGCGCGTGCGTCGCGGGGAGTGGTGTGCGTACGCCTCGGTGGGTCATGCGCGTACCACTTCCGTGCCCGCGCGCTCGATGGCGAGGGCGTCGTCGGGGCTCAGTCCGGTGTCGGTGATGAGCAGATCCACGTCCGCGAGCTCGCCGAAGCGGGCGAAGTGCCGTTGCCCGAATTTGGCCGAGTCGGCGAGCAGGACGACCCGGCGGGCGGCGGCGATCAGCGCCCGCTTGACGGCGGCCTCCGCGAGGTCGGGGGTGGTCAGGCCGCCGTCCAGGGAGAAGCCGTTGGTGGCGAGGAAGAGCACATCGGCGTTGATCTCGCGGTAGGCGCGCAGCGCCCAGTCGTCGACCGCGGCCCGCGTACGGTGCCGGATCCGGCCGCCCACGAGGTGGAGGGTGAGCCCGGGGTGATCGGCCAGCCGTGCCGCGACCGGCAGGCCGTGGGTGACGACAGTGAGCTCGGCCGCCAGCGGAATCTCGGCGGCGAGCCGGGCGGCGGTCGTACCGGCGTCCAGGATCACACTGCCGGAGCCGCCGGAGCCGGTCTCGCCCCCGGGGAGCTCGGCCAGCGCGGCCCGCGCGATGCGCTGCTTCTCGTCGGCGGCCACGGCGTCCCGCTCGGCGAGGTCCGGCTCGAAGTCCAGCCGGCCGGCCGGAATGGCGCCGCCGTGCACCCTGCGCACCAGCCCGGCCCGGTCCAGGGCCTTCAGATCGCGCCGTACGGTCTCGGCGGTGACCTGGAATTCCTCCGCGAGGGACAGCACATCGACCCGCCCGCCCTCACGGGCGAGCCGCAGGATCTCCTGTTGGCGCTCCGGTGCGTACATCTGTGTCTGCGTCCGTTCCCTGCCCGAACCTGTGGTTTCAGCGGGATGCTACGTCGAGGAATGCGCGAAGTAAATGCATTCGGACGTCGAGCAGACTCAAACGGACATCGCCGCACGACAAAAAGAGCCCCGACGCCATTCATGGCACCGGGGCTCGTCGTTCGGGGAAGGGGGCAGGCGTCAGGGCCCGCCGGCCCGCCGCCGCGGCCTACGCCGCCGCGTCGAACCCCGTGTCACGCGCCATCCGCTTCAGCTCCAGCAGCGCATGCTTCTCGATCTGGCGGATCCGCTCGCGGGTCAGGCCGTGCTGCTTGCCGACCTCGGTCAGCGTGCGCTCGCGGCCGTCCTCGATGCCGTAGCGCGCCTTGATGATGGAGGCGGTGCGCTGGTCGAGGCGGTCGATCAGATCCTCCAGCTCTTCGCTCCGCAGCAGCGTGAGCACCGACTGCTCGGGCGAGGCCGCGGAGGTGTCCTCCAGCAGATCACCGAACTGGGTGTCGCCGTCGTCGTCCACCGACATGTTGAGGCTGACCGGGTCGCGGGCCCAGTCCAGTACGTCGGTCACGCGGGCGGGCGTGGAGCCCAGCTCGCCGGCGACCTCCTCGGGCTCCGGGTCGCGGCCGTTCTCGCGGTTGAACTCGCGCTGCACCCGGCGGATGCGGCCGAGCTCCTCGACGAGGTGGACGGGCAGCCGGATCGTGCGCGACTGGTCGGCGATGGAACGGGTGATGGCCTGACGGATCCACCACGTCGCATACGTCGAGAACTTGAAGCCCTTGGCGTAGTCGAACTTCTCCACGGCGCGCACCAGACCGGCGTTGCCCTCCTGGATCAGGTCCAGCAGCGGCAGACCGGCGCGGGGGTAGCGGCGCGCCACGGCGACGACCAGCCGCAGGTTGGAACGGATGAAGACGTCCTTGGCCTTGGCGCTCTCTGTGGCCAGCGCCTCGAGCTCCTCGCGGCCGGCACCTGCGGCGTTGCCGTCGGTGACGACGCCGTCCAGGATCTGCTGGGCGTAGACGCCCGCCTCGATGGTCTGGGACAGCTCGACCTCCTTGGCGGCGTCGAGCAGAGGCGTGCGCGCGATCTCGTCGAGGTACATGCCGACCAGGTCGCGGTCGGCGATCTCCCCGCCTACGGCGCGAACACTGTTGGCCCCGTCGGAACCGCTGCTGCTTTCCTTACGACGGGCGACGGCACGGGTTGCCATGCGTGTGCTCCCTTTGCGATGTTGGTGTATCCCCTGCTCGAGCGAAGGCGAGAGCTTGGGGAAGGTCGCGGGACGGTGGGGCGGGAGACTCGATGGTTCATCGAGCGACCCGTCCGAAGGAAACAACGGCTGGAATCCGGACAGAATTCCCATGCCGCGACCCTATTTTTGTGATCATGCAGTACCCTGCCCGTTCACGAAGGGGGCCGGATGCTGTCGGAGAGCGGGGACGTGCAGGTCAGAGCGGGCGTCGAGGCCGATCTACCGGCCCTCACGGAGCTCTACAACCACTACATTCGCGAGACGTCCATCACGTTCGACACGGAGCCCTTCACTCCCGAGCGTCGTCGTCCGTGGTTGCTCTCCCACCCCAAAGACGGCCCCCACCGGCTTCTGGTTGCGCGCGCGGCGGGCCCGTCTCACGGCGAGGCCGGTCCGCTGCTCGGCTACGCGACCAGCAGCGCCTTCCGGCCGAAGGCGGCCTACGCGCCCTCCGTCGAGGTCACCGTCTACTGCGCCCCGCACGCCGCAGGCCGCGGCATCGGCACGCTGCTCTACCAGGCCCTGTTCGAGGCGCTGGCCACCGAGGACGTGCACCGCGCCTTCGCGGGCATCGCCCAGCCCAACGAGGCGTCGCACCGCCTGCACACCCGCTTCGGCTTCCGGCCCATCGGGACGTACACGGAGGTGGGCCGCAAGTTCGGCCGCTACTGGGACGTCACCTGGTACCAGAAGGACCTGAACGGAGACGTGAACGGGGACGGGCATGGGGGCGGGGAGGACGGCGGCCGGGGCTGAGCCGTCCCGCGCGAGGCCCGGTGCGGTCCGGTGCGGCCCTCCGGTGCCGCCCCTCCCGTCCCGTCCCGACATCCACGGGACGGCCTCCCTCCGCCCCTGTACACCCCTGGCATCCGCTGCTCCGGTTGACGCATGCCGGATGCGGGTGTCGCCTGGACGGAGAGCGATTTCGACTGCCCCCCGGAAGGCGGGGCAAGCGAGAGGAGCCCGTCATGGAAACGCACCCCCAGCGGCGCGAGGCACCCGGGACGAGGGCGGCCCGCTCCCACGGCTCCGTCGAGCCGGAACGCGGCGCGAGCGCCGTCACCCCGGACACGGGCTTCCGGCTCCCGGGCACCACGCGCAGAGTCCCGGCGACCGTAACGGTGCCCATCATGGCGGCGCTCGCCTTCGGCTGCTTCACGATCTTCCGCACGCACGCCGCCGGCATCAAGGGCGGCCCGGCGATCCTGTACGGGCTGTGCGCGGCCGTGGTCACCGGGGCGCTGGGGCTGTATCTGGTGCACTTCCAGCGGACCATGATCACCGAAACCCGGGCGGTGAGCTACGGCGCGCTCTTCGGCGTCTCGATGGGGTGGGTCTACAGCCTCGGCGGGGAGTCGATCCTCAAGTCCACCGGCTTCGGACTGGGAATGGGCGCCGTGATGTTCGTCGTGTCGCTGTACGTCTTCCGGGGCCACCGCGTCCGCGAACCGCACGGCCTGCACCGCCCCCACACCGCTCACCACGTACCGCACCACGCCCACGCGGCACGCTGACCCGCCGGCCGCGGTGCGGGCACCCGCACCGCCTCATCAGCCGGCACCCGGGACCGGGCGACGCCCCCGCCCGGTCCCGTGACGTCGGCTGAGCCCGGCCGTCACTCCACCTCTGGCGGCGAGTCGTCGCTCTTCCGCCGGATCGTGCGCAGCGGCCGGTCCGGTCGCCAGACCCGGACCACCAGCCATGGGTCATCGACGGACGTGCGCACCACCTCCGTCAGCTCGGCCCGGAACAGATGGAACGGCTCCGGCGGCCGCACCGCCGCCGCATAGCGCGCGATCACCTCGGGGTCGGCCACCTCGACCGCGCGCCCGGACAGCCGTACATCGCCATCCGACAGGTCCGTGCCCCCGCCCGGGTTGGCGTACAGCGAGAATCGGGGGTCGCGCCGCAGGTCGAGCGCCTTGTGCGAGTTCGCCATCATGCCCAGCCACAGCTCGCCGTAGCGGAAATCCGCCTCCAGGCCGGTCAGCCGTGGCGCGCCGTCCTTGCGGAGCGTGGCCAGGACGTGGTGCCGAAACGCCTCGAAGCGCTCCCGCACCCATCCGGCGAACTCCGGCACGGCCTCCTCGGCCACCGACCAGCGGACCGCACCGGCAACGGCCGGGGCCGAGGTCCCGCTCGTAGCCGCGCTCGCCCCTGCTCCCTTATCCGTACTCGTCATGCCACGACTCTCCCCCCGATACCCGACATCTCCTGTCCGGTTTACCGACCGGCTTCCGCCCTCATGCCGACGGCCCCAGATCCGCCGCGTTCCACCGCTCCGGCCGCAGCCGCACGCCGATCAGCTCCTCGCCGTGCTCCAGCACCCCCGCCGCGTACTCCGACACCTTCTCGGCGGGCAGATAGCGGCCCGCGATCTCGTCGACGAGCTCCGGCGTCACCGCGACGAACGCGGCCCGGCCCTCGACGGCGGCGTAGCGGTACGTCGGCGATGTGGTCTGCACCGTCAGGGTGAACCGGCCGGCCCGCTCGATCAGCCGGGCCTTTCGTGACGTACGGCCCGTGAAGAGGAAGACATCGCCCCCGGGGCGGTAGGCGTACCAGACCGGCGCCGTCACCGGGCCCCGCTCGCCTCCCGTCGCGACGGACAGCACGGCGACCAGCGGCTCGGCCAGAAAGTGTTCGCGCTCTTCCACAGACAGCGACATCACCGGCTCCTCGCGATCGGCCCTCCCTTCCACGCTCACACACCCGCGCCGTACCGCCACTCAGCCCCCGGCCACCGCACCCACCCCTCCCCCGCGCGTCACCTCCCCGTCCGCACCCACGACTTCAGCGTCCCACCGGCCACTGACAATCCCCCCTCCGCAGCGCCCCTCGCCCGCCTTCACCCGCCCGCACCCGCGGCCTTACGACCAGCGGTGTAGGGCCTTTGCCCGTTACCTCGCGGCCCCGCGCCGCCCTAGCCTCGGGCCATGGATACGACGAGCGGCACACTCGACGAAGCCCTGGAACGCCTGCACACCACCGGCCCCGAATTCCGTGGCTTCCTGGCCAATCACGGCCCGATGGCCATCGAGGCCCTGGTCCGGCACGGACAGGCCGGCACCGTCCACCGCTGGCTCGACGGCTATGCCGCCAAGCTGGAGGACGTACCGAGCCCGCGGTCCCCCCTCGACGACACCAACTGGCAGGAGGCGCTGGGCGATCCGCGCCGGGTCACCGACTGGACCACGTACCTGGCGCGCCAGGTCGGCGAACGCCTCTGGCGCGAGGTCCTGGCCGAGTGGTGGCCCCGGCTGCTGCCGGGCATCGCGGGCGCCGCGACACACCCCGTGATCCGCGTCGGCCACGCCGTACGCGTCCTTCTGGAGGAGGGGGAACAGGCGCCGCGCGTGGCCGAGTTGGCGCACGCCATCGGCTATTGGGCGGCCCGTCACACCCCCTTACCGGTGACCGTCCGGCCGGACGGCACCGCCTCCCCCGCCGACGCGCTGGCCGCCCTCCCGCGCATCGCCGACCAGCGGGTCGTCCCGCTCGACGGACTGGCCCAACTGCCCGGCACGGACGGCTGGCTGGCGGCCGCCGATGCGGTGCGCGCCCCGCAGGAGGCCGAGGCCGCCCGCGACCAGCTGGCCGCCCTCGTTCGGGCGGCGACCCACCGCTATCTCGGCTACGGGCACGGCGACGCGGTCCTCCTCGTCCACGCCGCCACCGCGCCGAACGCCGTCCTGCGCACGCTGCCGGCCCTGCCACGCGACCTCTGGGCCCCCTCCCTGCAGGCCGCCTGGGCCGCAAGCGCCGCGCTGACCTCCCTGTACTCGCCCGCCGAGCCGCTGCCACCGCTGTCGGCCGGCTCGCTCACCCCGGAGGAAGTCTTCGCCCGCGCCACCGCACACGGCGACGAGCACGTCATCAAGCTGACCGACACGGCCCTGGACGTGGCCTCCTGGACCCCGTCCGGCGACGACCGCGCCCTGTCGGCGGCCCTGCGCGCGCTGGAACTGATCCCGTCGGGAGCCTGAGCCGCGCCCCGCCCCTGGGGCCGTACCGCACGCGCAGCCCGCGTGCCGCGCGCTCACCCCGGGGGACGGGACGGTGGCCACGGGTCACACACCCCGCCCTGCCTCGCGCCGGCCTGCTCGTTCCGCCCACTTGGCGATCTTCGACGGATTCCGGGGATCGGTGCCCATCGCTTTCCGGCCTAACTTTCCATTGTTAAAACTTCAATAACATGCCCGGCGGTGAGACAGTGGATGGTATGAGCAAGGAATCCGCAGCCGAGCCACACTGGCTCAGCGACGAGGAGCAATACGCCTGGCAGTGCTACCTCCATGCCACCACGCTTCTGGAGGATCACCTGGACCGCCAGCTGCAGCGTGACGCCGGGATGCCGCACGTGTATTACGGCCTGCTCGTCCAGCTCTCCCGTGCGCCGCGACGGCGGCTGCGGATGACCGAGCTGGCCCAGAACGCCAAGATCACCCGCTCCCGCCTCTCGCACGCCATCGCCCGCCTGGAGAAGTACGGCTGGGTGCATCGCGAGGACTGCCCGTCCGACAAGCGGGGCCAGAACGCCTATCTCACGGACGAGGGCATGCGGGTACTGGAGAAGGCCGCGCCGGGACACGTCGCCGCCGTCCGCGCCGCGATCTTCGACCGGCTCTCCCCCGAGGAGATCACCCAACTCGCGCACATCTGCCGGGTGATGGCCGACGGTCTGCAGCCGGAAGGCGCCGACCTCCCCTGGCTCCGCTGACCGGCGGGGAGGTCGACGCCTTCACTGGCTGTACGAGACGTCGCTCAGTGCACCATGACCGGAACCTGAACGTCCGCGTCCTCGCTCGCGCCGGCGCCCTCATCGGACGAGGCCGCCGGCGAACCGCCACCCTGATGCCCGGTGTTGACGAAGACAAAAGCGATCGCCGCCGCCAGCACGAGGATGCCGACCGCCCACCAGATGGCGATGGTGTAGCCGTGCACCATCGACTCCAGCTTGAGCAGCTTCCGCGAGGCCGCACCGGCCGCGTGCGAGGTGGCGTACGCAGTGGTGGCGCTGGCCGCGATGGTGTTCAGCAGCGCCGTACCGATCGCGCCGCCCACCTGCTGCGAGGTGTTGACCATCGCGGAGGCGACACCGGCGTCGCGCGGCTGGACACCGTGCGTGGCCAGCGACATGGCCGGCATGAACGCCGTACCCATGCCGAGACCCAGCAGCAGGAACGCGGGCAGGATCAGCGCCGGGTAGGACGTGTCCAGGTCGATCTGGGTCAGCACCAGCATGCCGACCGCGGCGACCACGAAACCGGGCGCCATCAGAAGGCGCGGCCGGACACGGGTCATCAGCCGGGCGCCGATCTGCGTCGAGCCGGTGATCATGCCCGCGATCATGGGGAGGAAGGCCAGGCCGGTGGTGACCGGGCTGTAGCCCTTCACGATCTGCAGGTAGTAGGTCAGGAAGAGGAAGAGACCGAACATCCCGATGACGGCCAGGCCGAGGGAGGCGTAGACACCGCCGCGGTTCCGCTCGGCGACCACCCGCAGCGGCAGCAGCGGGGCCTTCACCTTGGACTCGACCAGCACGAACGCCAGCAGCAGCACGGCGGCCGCGGCGAACAGGCCCAGCGTCGGGCCGGCCAGCCAGCCGTCCGACTCGGCGCGGGTGAACCCGTACACCAGCGAGACCAGGCCGAGCGTGGCCAGGAAGACGCCGGGGACGTCCAGCCGCGAGGAATTACGGCCCTCCGCGGGCTCACGGATGACCAGGATGGCGCCGGTCGCGGCGACCACGGCGAACGGGATGTTGACGAAGAAGGTCCAGCGCCAGTTCATGTACTCGGTCAGCACACCGCCGAGGATCAGGCCCACGGCGCCACCGCCACCGGCGATCGCACCGAAGATGCCGAAGGCCTTGGCCCGCTCCCTGGCCTCGGTGAACGTCACCGCCAGCAGCGACAGCGCGGCCGGCGCCAGCAGCGCACCGAAGAGGCCCTGTAGCGCCCGCGCGCCCAGCAGCATCCCCTGGTTCACCGCGGCCCCGCCGACCGCCGAGGCGAGCGCGAAGCCGATGAGTCCGATGACGAAGGTCCGCCTGCGGCCGAACAGGTCGGCGACCCGTCCGCCGAAGAGCAGCAGCCCGCCGAAGGCCAGGGCGTAGGCGGTGATCACCCACTGCCGGTTGGCGTCGGTGATGCCGAGGTCCGCCTGGGCGGAGGGCAGCGCGATGTTCACGATGGTCGCGTCGAGGACGACCATCAGCTGGGCGAGAGCGATGAATATCAGCGCTTTCCAGCGCCGGGGATCGACGGATGTGACGGTTTCAGGCATGGAGAGGTCCACCTAGTGGTGCGGTGAGCGGATAACGGGACGTGTTCGGGGCGACGCGTCTTGGCGGCGACGCGGGCAGTACTGGTTCAGGGCGTAATCAGGGCGCGTTCGGGACGCGCCGGGACGTGATCGGGACGGGTTCTGCACATCGGCGGGCGGGCGCCGTCACCTACGCCCGGCGCTTACGGTCGGCGCTGCCGCAGGTCATCCAAGGTGGCGGCGGTGCCGGGAAGTTCGGACCGTGCGGGCGCCAGCAGGCCGTCCAGGAACAGCTGCAGATGCCGGTGCACGAAGCCATCGAAGTCAATGCACCCACTGCCCGGCAGCGGCCGGGTGAGCTGGGTGATCGCGACCATCAGGTCACCGACGGCGATGTCGGTGCGCAGCTGGCCGCTGTCGCGTGCGGCACCCATGACGGCCTCGACGGCCGCCTCCAGGCGCTCGCGCGCGGCGAGCAGATCGGGGTGGCTCAGATCGATGCTGTCCGAGAGCAGCGGGCACAGCGCCCCGATCCGCTCCTCCACCGCGGCGTGGACAAAGCGCCGCAGCGCCTGGAAAGCATCGGACTCCTCGGCAAGGGCGCTCTCGGCGCGGTCCGCGGTACGGGCCATGACGGAGAGCGTGACGTGGTGGATCAACTCCCGCCGATCCGCAAAGTGACGATAAAGCGTCGCATTGCCGACCCCTGCGCGTCGAGCGATTTCATCGAGCGAGACCTCGGCCCCGGACTCGACCATCGTTTCGCGGGCGGCCGCGATGATCCGTTCCCGGTTCCGCAGCGCATCGGCCCGCAGTCGCGGCTGCGCCGGCTGCGTGCGGCCGGCGGTGGCGGTGGCGGTGGCGGTGGCGGTGGCAGCATCAGCGGCGGCATCGACACCGGCGGCGGAAACCGTGGCGGTCACAGCGGCACACTCCTCTCTTCGGTCTTCGCTCTTCGCTTCACGGGCGAACCGGGGAAGGGCTCCCCGTTTCTCTCGTACGACTGGTTAAACGGGGACCCCCTCCCCGGATATTTCGCGCCCGAGCGTGACCTGAGCCACATACGTCGCATGGCGTCGCCCGCCCTCCGGATGACGTAATCCCGCGCGCGGCCGACCGGCCCGCCGCTCAGGGTGATCACCATGAGGCAGAAAATATCCGCGGTCCTGGTCGCGGGCGCGGCGACCGCGGCCACCGCTGCCGCCGCCGTGACCATGGACGCCTCCCCCACCGCCGCGGCCATCGTCACGCCGGCCGGCGCACTGCCGAGCGGCCCGTGCGCGCTGCCCGGCAGGACGGACGACGTCGCCGAATCCGCGACCACCCCCGCGGGATACGCCCGCTCCCACGGCACGGTCCGGGCGCTCACGCTCTTCATCGACTTTCCCGACGCCCGCGCCACGATCACCCCGCGGGCCCGGTTCGCCGAGTTCTTCCCGGCCGCCACGCGGTTCTTCCGCGCCAGCTCGTACGGCAGGCTCGACTACCGTCCGGTGCCGCTGCTGAAGTGGATACGTATGTCACGGCCGCTGGCGGCGTACCGCATCGAGCGCGAGGCCACGTTCGACGCGCGGTCGAAGACCGGCTATCACGCCCTCTCCCGGGAGATCGTCCGCGCCGTCGACGATGCGGTCGACTTCCGGGCGTACGACGTCATCAACGTCCTGGCCGCCCCCAACGCGGGCCCGCCCGCGGCCCGCAAGGTCCTGTCGGTCACCTTCAGCGGCGGTGACATGGGGCTGCCGACGGCGGACGGAGTGCCGTTCCGGAACGCCTCGTTCATCTGGAGCCGGCAGTCCGGGGACGGCGCCTACCGCGTCCTCAATCACGAGAACGGCCATGCCTTCGGGCTCCCGGACCTCTACTACACCGACGGCCGCCGCGCGGTGACCCCGGTCGGCCACTGGGACCCGATGGACGAGGACTGGGGGCCGCGCAGCGATTTCCTCGGCTGGCACAAATGGAAGCTCGGCTGGCTGGCCCCCGGCCAGGTGCACTGCGCGCCGCGCCGCGGGACGCCCGCCGAACACACCTTGACCCCGGCCCCGGCTCCCCGCGGCACCAAGATCGTCGTCATACCCACGTCCGCCCGCACCGCCCTGGTCGCCGAGGCCCGCACCCGCGGCCCCCTCGACCCGACGCTCTGCCGCCCCGGCGTCCTGGTCTACCGCGTCACCACCCACGTCACATCGGGCCGCGGGCCGCTGCGCGTCGTGGACGCCACCCCGCACAGCGGCGGCTGCTTCACCGCCGACAAGTACGTCGAGCCGGAACTGACCGACGCCGCCCTGCGCCCCGGCGCCACCTACACCGACCGCCGCAGCGGCGCCGCGGTCACCGTCCTCGGCGAGAACCGGGACGGCACGTACCGGATCCGGGCCACCCCGGCGCGATCGGGATAGCCGCGACCGGCCCGCCTACCCCATGCCGCCCTCCGCCACCCAGTGGCGCCGCCCGATGGCGATGAGCCGCAGCTGGCGCCGTGCGGTGAGCACCACCCGCGCGGCCTCGTCCGGCCCGGCGTCCTCGGCGTCGATCAGCTCCCCGGCCGTCGTCACCAGCCGGTCCACATACAGTTCCGCCAGCATCCGCACGTCCTCGGTGCGCCACCCCTCGGACACCGGCTGGGAGGCGAGCGCCTCCGCGACCTCCTGGGCGAACCGGTCCAGTTCGCCGGCGATGGCCTGCCGCACGGCCCGTACGCCACCGCGCCGTTCGCGCGCCACGAACCGCACGTGCGCGGGATGTTCGCGCACATGCCGCTCGACCACCGCGATCGTGCTGTCGATCCGCTCCTCCGCCGCGGCCTGCTCGACGAGGATCGCCCGGACCATCGCATGCAGGCTCCCCAGCGCCTCCTCCACCAGGGCGACGCCCAGCTCCCCCAGGTCTTTGAAATGCCGGTAGAACGCGGTCGGGGCGATCCCCACCACCCGCGTGACCTCCCGCAACCCCAGGCTGCTCAGGCTCTGCTCGGCCAGCAGACCGAGCGCCCCGTCGAGCAATGCCTGACGGGTCTTCTGCTTCTGCGCCTGCCGGACTCCCACGGTGTGACTCATGTCATCCAGTAAACAACCGTTCTCCGAGTTCCTCCACTCGTGGGTGGCCCTAGACTGAAGGAACTCAGTGAACAACTGTCCTCTGAGTGAACACCTCACGTCCGGCGCACACCGCGTCCGGCGTCCGAGCCGGAAAGGCAGGAACATGCTCTTCCTCGTCGCAGCCCTTCTCCTGATGGGGATCATGCTGGGCACCGCGGCACACCTCCCCCTCCCCGTCACCCTCGTCGCGGCCGCCGTCATCGCCGGCTGGCTGCTCGTCTTCACGCTCCGCGAACGCCGCAACCACGAGGGGGCCTCCCGATGACCACGCTCACCGAAGCCGCGCCGAAGAACGCCTCGAAGACCGCCCCGAAGAACGCCCCGGAGAACACGCGCAGCACCGCGCCGCGGCGGCCCCATGCCGACGGCATGGCCGTGGCCTCCTTCGTCCTCGGCCTGCTCGGCACCCTGGTCCTCAACGTGGTCCTCGGCCCCTGCGCCCTGGTCCTCGGCGGCCTGGCCCTCGCCCGCGGCACGAACCGCCGCGGCCGCGCCCTCCTCGGCCTGGCCCTCGGCGCCGTCGACCTGATCCTCCTCGCCACCCTCGTCACCACCGACGGCACGGTCAGCTGGCACATCGGAGGCTGACGACAGCCCCGCCCCTCCCTGCTGCGCAGGGCCCCGGCGGCACGCGCGAGTCCGACGAAGACGATCGCCGTGCCCCCGTACGGAGTGAGGGGAAAGGCGCCGAGTGCCCGCGCGGCACCCGGCGCCACCTCCCGTTACGCGTGCACCGCGAGAGCGCCCGTAACCTCAACTCCCCCTCCGCGAAACCGAATCATGAGAGCTTTATCACCAAAGGAATGTGCGTAGCCGCGCATCTGTGAATAGTCTGCTTTCGCAAGTCACCACTTGGTGCAGGAAGTTGACAGGTCGAGTCGCGCAGAGCGTGCGTCCAGACGTACAGGAGATTTTGGTGATAGCCCTTCCAGGCCGAGTCGGGCTCTCGCCTTCGCAAGAGGCACCACAACGGCGCGGTCCGGTGCCCGGACCCACGGGTGACCTGCGACGCGATCACGGCCCCACGACTCCCGGCGAGCCCGCTCCGCCGCACGGCCGCCCGTTCGCCGCGACGCGCCCGCCCCTACGCCAGACGCAGACTCCGCCGCGGCGGACGCACCCCCGGAGGCCTGAAAGGTGCCTGTTGACGCCGCCCCGGCGCAAGGCAATGAACCGCTCCGCTCGTCCGAGTCGGCCGTAACGGGATGGCCGTGAGACGACAACCGGCATTCGACCGGCATCCGGCGCGTAATGACACCCCGCTGCGGGCGGTGGTGGAGGACGCCGCGATGGGCAGGTGGGAAGGGGCCAGCGAACTGCTGTCCGCGACCGGTATGGACTGGGACCGCCGTATCTTCCGCCTCCAGGTGCTCGCCCGCGCCGGCGCGCGGCTCACCTTCGCCGACACCTGGGCGCAGGCCGAACCCCGTTCCCCCCACGCCCTGGCACTCCTTGCCACGGTCCAGGCCCTGCGGTCGATGGCGGGCCCGCGGGGGCAGGGCAGCGGCGCGGAGATGGAGCAGGCGTGGGACCTGTGCCATGCCGCGGGTGATGCGCTGCCGGCCGATCCGACGCCGTACGTCGTCATGCTCGCCCTGCTGCGCTACCACTCACCGGACCGCGACCGGCAGTGGCGGGAGACGGTCCAGAAGGTGTGGCAGGAGGTGGAGGAGCGCGACCCGTGGAACAGGGAAGCGCACCACGAGATCCTCACCTATATGTTCCCCGACTGGCACGGCGTCGCGGGCGAGATGTTCCACTGGGCGCAGGAGCGGTGCGCCCATGTCCCCCGCGGGATGCCGCTGCACACGCTGCCCCTCGTCGCGCTCGCCGAATCGCACCACCAGCGGATGAAGAAGGAAGGGCACCGGTACGGGCTGACGGTGCATCCGTGGACGGACAACCCGTCGACCCTGCAGGCCTGGGACAACTGGTGGACGTACCGGGCCCCCGCCCACCCCCATGCCTCCTTCCACGACGACGCCAACTACCTCGCCCACGCGATGTCCTTCGCGAACCAGCACCGGGCAGCGGCCGAGGTGTTCGACGCCATCGGCCCGTACGCCACGGATGTGCCGTGGAGCTACTGCGGAGACGCCCAGCAGCTGTTCACCCGCCATCGAAACTGGGCGGTCAAGGCGTCCGCACCGTAGCGCCTCTTTCGAGACCGCCCAGAGCGATGTTGTTCCGCAATTCACCCTGCAATCAACAGGAGAGGCTCTCGCTATGCCGTTGGACATACCAAGCGTCACGCAGTCGGAAGAGGAACGGCTCGCCGAGCTCGGCATCACCCAGACACTGGACCGCTCCATGTCCGGGCGGCAGAACTTCGCCGTCTCCTTCACGATCATCAGCATCCTGTCCGGCTGCCTGACCATGTACGGGTTCGGCATGAACACGGGCGGGCCCGCCCTGATCATGTGGGGCTGGGTCCTCGTCGGCCTGATGACCCTGTTCGTCGGCCTGGCCATGGCCGAGGTCTGTTCCTCCTACCCGACCTCCGCCGGCCTCTACTTCTGGGCGCACAAGCTCGCCCCTGAGAAGTCCGCCGCGGCCTGGGCCTGGTTCACCGGCTGGTTCAACACGCTCGGCCAGGTAGCCGTCACCGCGGGCATCGACTTCGGCGCCGCATCCTTCCTCAATGCCTATCTGAAGCTTCAGTTCGGCTACGCCGCCACCCCCGGCCACACGATCACGCTCTTCGGCCTGATCCTCCTGCTGCACGCCGTGGTGAACACCTTCCGCGTCCGCATCGTCGGCTTCTTCAACACCGTCTCGGTGTGGTGGCACCTGATCGGCGTCGTGGTCATCGTCGGCGCCCTCCTCATCGTCCCCGACAAGCACCAGTCGCCCGGATTCGTCTTCACCGAGTTCGTCAACAACACCGGCTGGGGCTCCGCCGTCTACGTCGCCCTCATCGGTCTCCTGATGGCGCAGTACACCTTCACCGGCTACGACGCGTCCGCCCACATGACCGAGGAGACCAAGAACGCCTCCGTCGAAGGGCCGAAGGGCATCGTCCGGTCGATCCTCGTGTCCTGGGGCGCCGGGTTCGTGCTCCTCTTCGGCCTGACCTTCGCCATCCAGTCCTACACCGGCGCCCTGGAGTCCGGCACCGGCGTGCCGCCGGCGCAGATCTTCATGGACGCGCTCGGCGAGAGCACGGGCAAGCTGATGCTGCTCGTCATCATCGGCGCCCAGCTGTTCTGCGGCATGGCGTCCGTCACCGCGAACTCCCGCATGATCTACGCCTTCTCCCGCGACGGCGCGCTCCCCTTCTCCACCGTGTGGCACAAGCTTCACCCGGGTACCCGTACGCCGACCAACGCCGTGTGGCTCGCCGCCGGAGGCGCGTTCGTCCTGGGCCTGCCCTACCTGTTCAACACGACCGCCTACGCCGCCGTCACCTCCATCGCGACGATCGGCCTCTACATCGCGTACGTGGTCCCCACCCTCCTGCGCCTGCGTCAGGGAGAGAACTTCCGGCGCGGCCCCTGGCACCTGGGCCGTTGGTCGACGCCCGTGGGTGTCCTCGCCGTGGCCTGGGTCGTGATCATCACCATCTTGTTCATGCTGCCGCAGGCCGCCCCCGTGACCGTCGAGACGTTCAATTACGCCCCCCTCGCCGTGGGCGTGGTGCTGCTCTTCGCCGGCACCTGGTGGCTCGTCTCCGCCCGCAAGTGGTTCCTCAACCCCCAGCACCCGCGGAACAGCACACGCCACACCCCGGCCCCGAAGCAAGCAATCCGCACCCCCCGATAGCCCCCCGTACCACCGGCCGACGCCCCGCCACCCCTCCCAGAGAACCCTCCTCCCTGCGGAGGGGCCCGGCGGACAGTCCGCCCGCATCGGGTCCGACCTGGCCTACGGTGCCCCGAACGGCCGCAGTCCGCGTGACCCTCCATTCGGCCCCTCGTCGCCGACGCCCGGTTCATACCGGCCGAACACCGCGGACCAGCAGCGCCAGATGCACCCCCCGAGCTGAGGCACCCACCACGCCCCACGCCCCATCCGCTACCCTGTCTGGAACCGCCGCCAGCGGCGGACCCACCCTTACCGGGGACCGGATGAATCCTCACTCAGAGTACTCATCCACGCTTTACGCAAGGCCCCGCCTCCGTAGCTCAGGGGATAGAGCACCGCTCTCCTAAAGCGGGTGTCGCAGGTTCGAATCCTGCCGGGGGCACCATGCATTACCGCTCTGACCTGGGGTTTCTCCCTTAAGGGGCCTTATTCGGCCTCGGACGTCTCGTCCGGGGCCGTTTGCGTGAGCGGTGCGTGAGCGGACGGAGAGTCGATCTCCCGGACATCGCCTGACGGATCAGCATCAACCGGCACGGACTAGTGCGCCTTGTCGGGCTCGGACACCGCAGCGGAAGCGGCGTCCTCAGAGGCGGCGCGGGCGCGCGGTACGAGCCGGGCTGCAGCCTCGGCGATCGCCAGGTCCGCCTCGGGAAGCAGGCTCGTGTACGTATCGGCCGTGATGGTGATCTAGGAGTGGTCGAGCATCTCCTGGATGTCCTTCAGGTCGGCCCCGGCCGCGTGGGCCAGCGTTGCCACGCCGTGGCGAAGGTCGTGGAGCCGGATCGGCGGGAGGCCGATCTCCTCGTACAGCTCGATGAACCACCGTGTGACGTTGGCAGGGTGGAGCATCTCGCCGTTCTCGCGGGTGAAAGCGCGTCCGGTCTCCAACCAGGCGCTCCCCCATTCCTTTCGGTCCTTGTCCTGCTGGAAGCGGTGCCACTTGAGGGCCTGGACCGTGTGGGAGTCGAGCGAGACGGTGCGCGCGCCGGCGTCGGTCTTGGGATCCTCCTCGTACACCTCCCTGCCATCCACGACGAGTTGCTTCGCGACGGTGATGAGGTCGGCATCCAGAGCCCGCGGAAGGCGTTCAGGCGGAACAGCGCGTACAGGCGGTCCTCCGCGACGTGGTCGAGGAAGCGGCCAGTGTGCTCGGGCGTCCAGACCATCACCGGAGAGAGCTTCTCGCCGGTGCGCTTCCAGTGGAGGACGCGCTGCTCTGTCCACACCAGCGCCTTGGGTCGCTTGCTCGCCTCCAGCTCGACGTGGGCCGCACCAGGCGGCAGGCAGCGCCGAGAACCGCGCAAGCACGCCAGTTCGATACCAACGCCGACAAGAGCGCATATTCGGAACCGACCACAGCGGCCAGTAAGCGTGAGTACGATCACATTTCACCCGTGCGGCCGGGTCGGGCCGCCGCGGTGTCTACTCACCCGCTCTCCAGCTCGAGAAGGTGGATGCATGACAACTCCCACCGTCGGGACGTTGCTTCTGCAGAACAAGTACGAAATCACTGGTGGTCCCCATGCAGGTGATGGCGAATCCCAGGTCTGGGAGGCGTTCAGCGACGGATACACGTACCTGCTCAAGACATGGACGTACGAGGGCGAGCAACCGGACCGGGTGCAGCGCGCCCTGTGGGACCAGGAACTGCGCACCCTGTACAAGATCGCGAGCAGCCCGAGGTCGGACGACGCACTGGTCGTGCTCAAGGACGCCGGCCTCGACCGGGACCACCAGTGCTTCGTCATGGTCCTGGAGGCACCGGGCTACAAGCGTGTCGCCGACGCGCTGCGGCACCGCGCCCGCTACCCGTGGCTCTCGAACCGCGGGACGGCCGCACGCGAGCAACTGTGGAGCGGCTTACGGCGCGTCGCTACAGGCCTGAACCTGCTGCACGAGCGACAGGTCCTGCACCGGGGCGTGGACCTCGACTCCCTCTTCTTCGACGAGGACCTTGGCGCCGAATCCCTTCGGCTCGGCGGCTTCGAATGGTCCGTCAAACTGGGCCGCCCGGTGGGGACCCAGCCTCCTGACGGCTGGCCGGTCCCACCGGAGCGCACTGCGGGAGGCGTGACGGCCTGGCGCCAGGACGACGACTGGTTCGCCTTCGGCATCCTCTGCGCACGGCTGCTGCTCGACCTCGAACGCTTCACCACCAATGCCCCGCACGAGCGTCACGCACGGGTGCTCAAGACCATCGACACCGCCAAGCACGAGCTGACCGAGGCCGAGCGCAAGCTGCTGCTGGACCTCGTCGCCGCAGATCCACTGGAGCGCCTGACCGCGCCATACGACATCATCAGTCGGATCCAGGACATTACGCGGGCCCTGGCGAACCCCCTGCGCACCCAACAGGAGGACGTGCTGTACGTCCTGGCCCTCGATCTGCGGCGGCTGGAGTTCATCGATCACCTGATGGAGAACGGGCTGCGTGACCACTTGCGGCTCGACCCCATGGGGACCTTCATCCCCGGGGATCCGGTCCACCGGAAGGAGGCCTGCGAGTTCGTCCGCCAGGACCTGCAGAAGCCTACGCTGTACGCCATACCCGGCAGGCCGTACTACATCCTCGTCGGCGGCAGGCTCAGCCTGAAGATCACGTCGCACCGCGGGAAGGACGGCACGTCCAGCTGGCAGGTCGCGGACTGCCGGTCCGCCCAGCCACTGCTCTTCAGCGAGGGCGACGACAGCTTCCGCGAACTCCCGACCGGCCGCGTGTTCGCCTATGCCAGGGAGGAGGTGGCCCGCGACCGTACGATCGCGCAGAACGCCACGTCATGGGAGCCCGTGCTGCCGAAGATCGACCGCAGTGCGCAGGTCTCACGCGAGCTCGGTCGCTTCCACGAGTTCGTCCGTGCGAGCAACCAGATCGAGCTGCTCCTCCTCGACTCACAGATCTTCCCGTACGAGGTCGTCCGTGGTCCGTGGCAGGAGCATGGAGTGGAGTGGGCCGAGGTCAAGGAACGCGCGCGCCCCGAAGGACACGAAGTCTTCGAGGCGTTCCGCGAGGACCTGATCGACTTCCTGCAGAAGGAGGTACGGGGCAACGACCGGTCCAGAGTCATCCTGTCCGGAGCCCGAGACGGCGACCGCCTGAAACTCCCGCCCAGGGACCCTCATTCCGACGATGACGGCAACGTATGGCAGGTCGACGCCATGGATCAGACAACCCAGCTGGTCACCCTCAGCCGCCCCGCCCTGAGCAAGGGCCGCGTGAAGCTGGCGAAAGAGGGGTTTCTCCGCAGCGCCGGGATGCCCGGGCAGATCAGCCTGTTCCAGCGTCGCAAGAAGGCCATCGACGCCCTCGACCAGCACGGGTATCTCCTGCGGTCGCTGGCCACTCCGAGCCACGTCCGCATGGACACCGGCGCTTCCGAGCTTCCCGTCGAGCTCCCCCACGAACGGGTCGACGAGCCCAAACGGGCCAGCATCGAGGACATCCTCCGGGTGCGGCCCATCTACACGCTGCAGGGGCCGCCCGGTACAGGCAAGACCACGCTTGTTGCCTGGCTGCTGCGCGAGATCCTCACGGAGGATCCCGTCGTCCAGGTACTGGTCACGGCCCAGGCCCACGGCGCCGTCGACGTGCTCAGGTCGAAGGTGAGTGAGGCGTTCCAGGACGTACCCGAAGCCGACAGGCCACTGCAGATTCGGCTGCGGGGTCCCCACAAGGCCGGAACCGCACTGCCGGAGGACGGCGTCGAGGGCGTGGCCAGGCAAGTGCTCCAGCGCAGCATCTCCCAGCTCGGTGCCATGGGTTCCACCAGCGAGGTTCAGCTCGCCTGGCTGGAGGACGCGAAGGCCATGGTCGGTGAGATCAACATGATGCAGGAGCAGGGGGATCTCGGCCGTCGCTCGTCGGACTTCGTCGAATTGGTCAAACGCGGCGCGAACCTCACGTATTGCACCACCAGCGCCGGCGACCTGGTAGCCCTCGCCGCGGGCCAGGCGTTCGACTGGTCGATCGTCGAGGAAGCGGGCAAAGCACACGCGTTCGACCTCGCGCTGCCCCTACAGGCAGGTCATCGCTGGTTGCTGATCGGCGACCACAAGCAACTGGATCCCTACCGGTACGTGGACTACCAGGAGGGAATCGAAAAGCTGGACCCGGTGGCACAGACCCTCAGCCGTCTCAAGGTGAGGGCGTCCGGCCTGCTCGACCAGGAATGGCTCGACTCGTGGGAACGGCGCAGTCAGACGGATCGGGATGAGTTCCGCGAGTACGCCAAGGAGTGGCTGAGGACCTTCCGCCGCCTGTACGAGTACTGCGCCGTGGCCACCGGTACCGACCGTCTCGTCACGGACACCGAAGCGAAGGGAGCGTCCGCGGGGCAGTTGATCGGCCAGCACCGCATGCACCCGGACATCGGCCAGCTCATCTCCGAGGCGTACTACCAGGGGCGACTGGTGAACCGCACCCTGGACGAGAAGGACGAACCGGTGGAGCGCGTGCGCCACGGTTTCCACACCCCGCACGGCATCCGTGACCGGGCCGTGGTCTGGCTCGACGTACCGTGGTGCCGCAACGACTCCGCCACCCGCGAGGTCGGCCCGAAGAGCGGCCAGTCGCCCTACACCAATCCGGCGGAGGCACGCGCGCTCGCCAACTTCCTCCGGGCCCTGGGACCGGATGGCGGGTGCCCGGGCAAGCTCGCGGTGCTGGCCCCGTACTCCCGGCAGGTGAGTCTGCTCAGCCAGCACTTGCGAGGCACGCCCCTGCCTGCCGGACTACAGGTCCAGCTCGGTCTCAAAGCCGAGGCGATCGACGGCAACCGGTTCCCCGCCCACACCGTCGACTCCTTCCAGGGCAACCAGGCGGACGTCGTCGCCATCAGCCTGGTCCGCAACAACGAGGAGGAAATCGGTCGCGGCCTGGGGTTCCTCGACGACCCGGGCCGGATGAACGTGCTCCTCTCGCGAGCGGAGCGCCTGCTGATCCTCGTCGGGTCCTGGGACTTCTTCCTCCATCAGGTGCAGGCAGTACCTCTCGCGGATGAGTCCCAGCCCCTGTGGTCCTTCAAGAAGATCGTCACCCTGCTCGACGAATGGTTCCTGGACGGCAGCGCTGTGCGTATCCCGGCTGACCTCAGGGAGAACTCGTGATCGTCCTCGTTCCTGTGAGCATGTTCAGCGTCAACTTCAGCGTGGCCCGGGGCCGCCCGTACAGCCGTCTGGAGCGGCGGGTCCTGGAGGAGATCGCCGCGCAGGTTGGTGTCGCCCCCCACCAGGGCGCAACCCTGACCTCGCTGTGCGACACCTTCCGGGTCCACGAACGACTGATGGTCGAAGCCGTGGTGACTCTGGTCGGTGCCGGCTGGGTCGCCGTCACCAGCGGCCGGGAAGCCACCTTCGTCCTTACCGACGAAGGGCAGCAGGCGTGCTCGTCGGGAAAGGACCCGGCATCGGTCGTCGTGGCTCCGGCTTCGCCCTGCACGGTCGTCTTCGATCGCACCGCAGGCCAACTGGCCAGGCGTGGTGAAGTTCTGACCGTCTCGAAGCAGGAGGCGCGGCCGGACCTCAACCCGTCCACTCCCCGGCGCATCCTGCGCAACGCGCTGGATGAGTCCCAGATCCAGAAGCTGCTCCCGCGCGCCAGCGACGAATGGGTGCGCAGCATCGGACGGCCCAGGCTCGTGACATTCAGCCGCTACCTCCCGGTGCGCGTCGACCTCGCCGACCGGGCCATCACGGGGCTTCCCAGGAGCTGGCACCAGGCGCTGTCGGCCGAGATCCTGGCCGTGGCACAGGCCAGGCAGGAGGAGCTGGAGGCCGCCCCGGATCTCCAGCCGGCGCCGCAGACCGCCAGGAAGGAATCACCCCTGGTACCGGCTCCGCCGCCCGCCACCGGCCAGGCGCACCGCCCGACACCGCTGACCATCGCGGGGCGGAGGTCCCCGGCCTCCGCGGTCGGGGCCCCGGCGCTCCCCCAGACAGACGCCTCTTTCCCCTGGTTGGACGAAGCCGATCCGCTCGGGAACGGCGGTGACGGTTTCTCGGAACAATCGGTCAAGGCGGCCTTGTTCTCGGAGGTGTCCGGCGATGAGTCCCACCAACTCCTGATCACCGAGGCGCTGGCCACAGCGGCACACCACGTCCTGATCGCCTCGCCCACGGTGAATGTGGAGAGTCTGTCGAAGCTCTGCGGCGCGATCCAGGACGCGGTGGCGCGCGGCGTGCGCGTGGATGTCCTCTACGGCGACACGGACGAGGGAACCGTCCCGCAGGACGTCGTCGACCTGCTGAACCGGGTCGGCTACCACTCTGCGCAACGTCGCGGCCGGGATCTCGCGAAACCAGCCAAGGAACCGACGGGCAGCGGTGCCGGCCTCCTGATCTTCGATGGGAAGGATGGTGCCCTCGAAGCGGTTATCGGTGACTACGCGTGGGCCGGGTCGCCGGGCTCGGTGAAGGCACGCTCGGTCCACGTGGGCGGAACCGAGTTCATGGCCCAAGTAGCACGGGCGGCCGCAGGTCTCTGGATGTGGAGCGGTGATCCAGATTCCGCCGACCGCTGGCGGCGCGTGGCGGACCGCTGCCAGGACAACACCGCCGTGTCCGCGGCTCGGGGGGACCGTTTGAAGGATCAGGTCCTCGCCGAGTTGATCGTGGACGACGAGCATGCCCAGGTTTCGCAGGGCCCCGAAGACGGCGCCCTGCGGACTGGTGGCGCATGTCGGCACGAGAACGGGTCGGCGCTGGGCATCCGCGGCATCTCGGCGGTGATCCGACACCCGGAAACCTTGGCCGAGCCGTAAAAGTGGTCACCCGCGCCGCCATCACGGCGGCGCGGAAGCCTCCTGGCGCGGGCGCCCCGAAGGTCTCGCCGACCTGGCCGACCGCTACATCGACGCTCGCTCACCCCACGGCCGTCCACTACAGCGAGTGGCATCTCCTCGGCCCGGTGCAGCACACCTTCACCCACAGCGGCGGCATCGTGAACAAGAACTACCTGCCCCGAGTGCGCCGCTCACGCGCACGGGTCGGGCAGCTTCCCGGACTCGCCCTGTGCTGGGCGCTCGTCGACGTGCCCACCAGGCGTCCACGAGGGCACATTCGTTTCGGTGGAGCGTTGAAGTTGCCTAGGAAGCATCGCGACGGTTTCGCCGCTCAGGAGGGCCTCTTGTGA
This sequence comes from Streptomyces sp. NPDC101227, assembly GCF_044767545.1. NCBI lineage: Bacteria > Bacillati > Actinomycetota > Actinomycetes > Kitasatosporales > Streptomycetaceae > Streptomyces > Streptomyces sp. NPDC101227. Next base: position 236,293 of record NZ_JBIWOD010000004.1, read on the forward strand.
ACGGTGGATGTGAGTAACCCTTGAATGGCCCTCTCGACGATGGGTGATGCTGTGTTTACCGTGGGTTGAGGCGGATGCGGGGTGGGCTGGCCTCGGGGGGCGGGATGCAGCGCAGGGACCGGTTTCGGCGGATCGTCAGCGAGTTTGGTGAGACCTGTAAGCAGGCGTTACTGCACGGGCAGAAGGAAGCCGCGATACGCCGGGCAGTGGAGACGCTTCTCGTAGACGTGGCAGGGGCGTTGGGGCTGCAGGCCATCCTGCATGCCGAGGTCGCGATCGCCGCGCATCGGATCCGCCCCGACCTGGCCGTACGGATCGGGAAATCACCGCGCAGCATCGTCGGCTATGTCGAGCTGAAAAGCCCGGACAAGAGCGTGATTCATCCTGGCGGGCTCAACCAACGCGACCGCCGCCAGTGGGAGGGCATGACGAAGCTCCCCAACTTGATCTACACCAACGGTCAGACGTGGATCATGTATCGCTCGGGCCATCAGTATGGCGACGCCATCCACTTTGAAGGCGATCTGCGCACTGCGGGTTCTCGCTTGCGACTACCGACTGTCAGCGAGGCTGCCTTCGAAGCGATGCTGATCGCCTTCTTCAGCTGGCAGCCCCAACCGCTGTCGTCAATGCGGGATGTGGTCGCCCAAGTAGCTCCCCTTTGCACTCTCCTGCGGGATGCTGTCCACGACCGACTCGACACCGAAGCCGGCCTTCCACGCCACCGGCGTCCCTTCACCGACCTGGCCTCCACCCTAGAGGTCGACCTCTTTCCCACCACCGACGACCGGGACAAACGCGCGGCCTTCGCCGACCGCTACGCCCAGTCCGTCACCTTCGCACTCCTCCTCGCGGGCTCTGGCACTGCCGACGGCTCCGGCAGCGCGCTGGCCGGGGTGAGCCTGCACGAGGTCGGCCGGCGTCTGGGGGCGGAGCACTCCGTCATGGGTCGCGCTCTGCAAATTCTCACCGCTCAGGTTGAGGGTGAATTCCGCGACAGCCTAGACATGCTCGTCCGCGTCATCGACGCCATCGACTGGAGAAGTGCCCTGGCCGGCGAACCCGGCTTCCACATCCATCTTTACGAGCACTTCCTACAGGAGTACGACGCCGACCTGCGCAAGGACTCCGGCACCTACTACACCCCGGCCCCGCTGGTGACGGAGATGATCCGCCTTGTCGACGAGGCGCTGGCCGCCACGCTGGACTGCCCAGACGGCTTCGCCGACGCCGGCGTGTCCATCATCGACCCGGCCATGGGCACCGGAACCTTCCTCACCGGCATCATCGACCTCGTCGCCCGCAAGCAGTCCGAGGGCGGCAATGCAGGCTTCCGCGCCGAATCCGTACAAGAACTTGCCGGTCGACTGATCGGCTTTGAGAAGCAGATGGGCCCCTTCGCCGTAGCCCAAATGCGCGTCGGTCAGATGCTGCGCTCCCTCAATGCCCGAGTCCGGCTGCGCGACATGCGCCTGCATCTGGCCGACACCCTCGCCGACCCTTGGCGGCCCAGCGAACTCTTCACCCGCTACGGCGCCCTGTGGGGCCCCTTACGCGACGACGCGGAAGCAGCCAGCACGATCCAGCGCGACGAACGCATCACGGTCGTCATCGGAAACCCTCCCCACCGCGAACAGGCAGAAGGCCAGGGCGGATGGATCGAGAAGGGTTCATCGGGCCGCGGCGCCCCGCCTCTGGACGATTTCCGAATGCGCGGTGCGGCGGGCGTGTTCGAGAACAAACTGAAGAGCCTCTGCACCTACTTCTGGCGCTGGGCCACCCACAAAGTCTTCGACCAGCACGACGACCACCGCCACGGCATCGTCTGCTTCGTCAGCACCGCCGGGTTCATCCGTGGCCCCGGCTTTCAGGGCATGCGCTCCTACCTACGACGCACCTGCACCGAGGGATGGATCATCGACCTCACGCCCGAAACCAAGAGACCCCCGCTCAACAGCCGCTTCTTCCCTGGTGTCCAGCAGGAGTTAGCCATCGGCATCTTCGCCCGCCGCTGGGACGAGCGACGCAACGAACTGGCTCCGGTCCACTACGCAGCCGTCCATGGAACCCGCCACAACAAAGAACAGCAACTGCAGCACCTGCACATCAGCGGACCGGGCTGGCATACCTCTCCCATGGTCGAGTCCGCACCGTTCACACCTGCTGCCAGCAGCGGCTGGGACAGCTTTCCCGCCCTCACCGACCTCATGCCCTGGTACAAACCCGGCATCACCACCAATCGGAACTGGGTCATTAGCCCGTCGAAGCTCACTTTGCACCGACGCTGGAACCGCCTCGTCCAAGAACGCGACCCCGCTACGAAGCAGGCACTTTTCAAGAAGACCGACGGCCGCACCCTGGGCAAAGACGCCCCCCAGATACCCGGCTGTCCCCATCCACCAGTCCTCCTCAGCGACGAACGCGGCCCCTGCCCCGCACCAATACGCATCGCGCGCAGAGCCCTGGACCGTCAGTGGCTAATACCCGACGGCCGACTCATCGACCGTGCACGCCCCGACCTATGGCGTGCGGTCGTCGCTGACCAGCTCTTCGTCGCCGAACAGCACGCCCAGCGTCTGCAGACCGGCCCTGCACTGCTGTTCACCGCCCTTATCCCCGACGTGCACTACTTCAACGGAAACGGCGGCCGCGTCCTGCCGCTCCTGCACGCCGACCACACTCCCAACATCGCCCCAGGACTGCTACGTCATCTCGCCAACTCCTACAGCCTCCAGGACGTCCTGCCCGAAGACCTCCTCGCCTACATCGCCGCCATCACCGCCCACCCCGCCTTCACCGAAGGTTACGCAGATGACCTCAACTCCCCGGGCGTACGCATCCCCGTCACCGCCGACCGAGCCCTATGGAACGACGCCATCCGTCTGGGACGCCACATCCTGTGGGCCTCCACCTTCGGCGCACGCTGCATCAGCCCCGGCGACGGCCGCCCGGCAGGCACATCGAACTGGTGGCGACGTGTACACCCCGAGATCATGTACGCCCAAGAAGTCGCGCATGACACGCTCCCCTCCACCATCACCTACGACAATGAGCACGAGCACCTGATCGTCGAGGGGGGCATCTTCACCGGGGTCACGCCACGCATGCGCAACTACACCACCGGCGGGCGCAACGTACTCGACAGCTGGCTCAGCTACCGCAGCAGCCGCACCTCCGGCAAAATCACCAGCGAACTCGACCGCGAGCGCCCAGAGCGCTGGGAGCACGACTGGAGCCGGGAACTCGTCGAAATCCTTGCCGTGCTCAGGCACCTCACCGCCCTGGAACCGCAGCAGGCAGATCTGCTCGACCGCATCCTCGCCGCACCCTTGATCGACGTCGCAGAACTCACCCGACGCCGCATCCTCCCAGTGCCCGAGCGCGCCAAGCGCGCTCACACCGGCCCGCACCACGCCATTTTGCCTGGCTTGGAAACAGTCGATGGCCAATCACCAGGCCCTGTCGCCCCCCTATCTCTCCCAGACGACGCCTCAAGTACCACGCTGCCCAAGTCGCACTCACCTGCGCGACCCGGACCCCGCACTCGACGGCACCGCGGCCCGGCTTGATTGGTGGCGCCGGCAGCCGGTTCGTAATGCGCGCTGCATCCACATCCGCTCCCTTGCCAGTGGCCAGGGACAGCAAGGCGAAGCGTCTGGAGGACCGCGGCCCCGCCGCAGTCAGGTCAAGCCATGCTCTGGCATGGCTTGCCACCAAGCGGCCTTGGCATGCCGCTGACCGCATGTCGAGGAGCCTCCCACCAGAACGGATCCAGCACACATCAGGACGGGAAACCCCGCGAACACGTGAGAACTACAGAGGAGAGTTTTCCCAGGACAAAGGCACTGCGGGCGGCATTTGTGCAGGTCACATCCTTGACCAGGGAAAACTCCTAAAGCGGGTGTCGCAGGTTCGAATCCTGCCGGGGGCACCACCTCAAAGGCCCTTCACCTACCAGTTTTGGTAGGTGAAGGGCCTTTGACATCCGGGTCTGACATCAACAGCGGCGATCACGCACGACCCGGGTGCCTCTCCTCACGAGTTTCGACAGCACGGGCCGCGCCGTGGGGCCCGCTTGGCGTCCCACGGCGCGTTTGTCCGGGCTACTTGCTGCTGTCTTCCGCGAGCGTGTGGGCGACGAGCGCGTTGGCATGGCCGTGGCCGAGTCCGTGTTCGGTCTTCAGCCAGGTGACGAGTTCCATGTGCTTGGTCAGGGGCGAGGTGCGGATGAGGTCCTTCCAGTCCGCGATCGCGCGGCCGTACTTCTTCTCGATGGAGGGGAAGTAAGCCGCGGGCCCCTTTACCGGTGAGGTCATCACAATGTCCTGTCTCTGGTTCGTGGTGGTGTGGTGGTGTGGGTATCGCTTGCGGGGATCGCTTACGCCTTGTGCAGGCGTGCGGTAACTGCCGTCAGCCACAGCAGGCCCAGGCCGGCGCCGATGGTGAAGGCCAGAACCGTTGCGGAGGAGCCTGCGAAGCCGGCGAGGACACCGAGAGGCGTGAGGCGGGAGCCGATGGCCCATCCGCGGAGCCGGTGAGCCGTGAAGTGGCGGGCCAGGATGAAGAAGGCCGCGCACAGGGCGAGGTAGCCCACCATGCCGCTGAGCATGTGGAGGGTGCCGTGCCAACTCAGTGCGGCGGCCCGGGCATCGGGGCCACCGGCGGGGAATCCGCCGCCGGGGTCGGCGGTGAACGCCGCGGCGAGCGGGAACGACGCGCCGAAGACGCCGATCAGCCGCGGTGCCCACGTCCCGCCGGGCTCGTCGCGCAGCGCACGGCGCACGCCGACCGAGCCGGCGATCACCAGTACGCCGGTCAGCAGGAAGCTGGTCACCTGGATCCAGCCGAGGTCGCCGAGGCTCAGCTGACTGATCGCGTTGCGGGTGAAGTCGAAGCCGTCGCGCGCCCATCCCTGGATCAGGCCCCCGCCCAGGAACAACGGGCCTGCCACGATGCCCCCGGCCAGAAGGGTGCGGGTCCTCGGCCAGGTCGATGCCGGGACGGCAGTGGTGACCGGAGCCTCGATGGTGTGGGTCATGGTGGTCTCCCCCCAGGAATGGAACTAGACGGTGTAGTACCCGTCAGGATCTGGCCGCTACAGTAGGCGCACAAGAACTAGACTGTCCAGTACTAATGAGGAGTCGGCGTGGAAGCGAGCGATCAGAGCCGGTCGGCCCGCAAGCACAGGGCGATCATGGACGCCGCGACGCAGGTGTTCATGGCCAGGGGCTACTCGGGCACCAGCATGGACGACATCGCGAAGCTAGCCGCGGTCTCCAAGCAGACCGTCTACAAGCACTTCACCGACAAGGAGAAGCTGTTCACCGAGATCGTCCTGGCCACCACCGACCGGGTCGACGCCATGATCGACCTGGTGGCCGACATCCCGGCCGACGCCGATCGCCTGGGGGAGAACCTCACCCGGCTCGCCGGTCAGTTCCTGGCCGCCCTCACCCAGCCCGAGGTGCTCGAGCTGCGGCGTCTGATCATCGCCAACGCCGACACCTTCCCCGAGCTGGGTGCGGCCTGGTACGAGCAGGGCTTCGAACGAGTCCTCGCCACGCTGGCAGCCACCTTCGAGCGCCTCACCGACGAGGGACTGCTCCGGATCGACGACCCGCTGCTGGCCGCCAACCACTTCACCGGCCTGCTGCTCTGGATCCCCGTGAACAAAGCCATGTTCCACGGCAGCCCCCAGCACACGCGGGACGAACTCGACCGCTACGCCACGGCCGGCGTCGGAGTCTTCCTCGGCGCCTACCGCTGAGCCCAGCGGCAAGCGACGGCCCCGGGGCGCATGTTGAAGACGGTTTGGTTGGGCGCCGTACCGGCTCGATGAGAGTTGGCCGCCCGTCGGGTCTTACGCCCTGTGTCGGCGGGCGTCCGTGAGGCCGGTCTCGTAGGCGACGATCACTAGCTGGGCGCGGTCGCGTGCGTGGAGCTTGGCGAGCAGGCGCCCGATGTGGGTCTTGATCGTGGCCAGGCTCAGGTGGAGGTGCGCTGCGATCTCCGTGTTGGACAAACCCCGTGCGATCAGGCCGAGTACCTCCAACTCCCGGTCGGTGACCCCGTCCAGCGAGCGGCTGGGCGGGCGCGCGGGCTCCGGGCGGCGGGCGAATTCCGCGATCAGGCGGCGGGTCACCGAGGGGGCGAGGAGGGCCTCGCCCGAGGCGATGACGCCTATGGCGGTGAGGACCTCGGTGGGCGGGGTGTCCTTGAGGAGGAAGCCCGCGGCGCCGGCGCGCAGTGCGGCGTAGACGTACTCGTCCAGGTCGAAGGTGGTGAGGATGAGGACGCGGACGCCGGACAGGGCCGGGTCCGCGCAGATCTGCCGGGTGGCTTCGATGCCGTCGAGGTCCGGCATGCGGACGTCCATGAGGACGACGTCCGGGCGTGCGCTGCGGGCGAGTCGGACGGCCTCCGCTCCGTTGGCGGCCTCGCCGACGGCCGTCATGCCGGGTGTGTGGTCGACGAGGACCCGGAAGCTGCCGCGGACCATCGCCTGGTCGTCGACGATCAGCACCCGGACCGGGGGCGCGTCGGTCATGGTCATTGGTTCCCTTCGGCGGGCAGGCGGACGGACACCGCGAAGCCGCCGTCCGGCCGGGGGCCCGCCTCGAAGCTGCCGCCGTACATCATCGCCCGTTCGCGTATGCCCAAGAGACCGTGTCCGCCCGGCAGTTCGCGGACGGGACGGGCGGGTGCGGGCGGTGGCCCCTCGTCCGTGATGTCGATGCGGATCTCTCGTTCATCCGCCTCGACCGTGACCTGGCAGCGGGTGGGGGCGGCGTGCCGGACCGCGTTGGTGAGGGCCTCCTGGACGATCCGGTGGATGGTCAGTTGTGTGCCGGCGGCCAGGTCTTCCGTGGTGTGCACCGTCAGGTCGACGTCCACCCCCGCCCGGTGTGCCTGCGCGGCGAGCGCGCCCAGGCGGCCCAGATCCGGTACGGGCCCCAGGGGCGCGCCCTCGGTGCGCAGCACGCCGAGTGTGCGCCGCATCTCGGCCAGCGCGGAGCGGCTCGTCTCCTCGATGATCTTGAGGGCGTCCCGTGCCTCCCGCGGGTCGGCCTCCGCCACATGTCCGGCCACGCCCGCCTTGACGGCGATCAGGCTGAGGTTGTGCGAGACGATGTCGTGCAGCTCACGGGCTATCCGCAGGCGCTCGTCGTCCAGTGCGCGGTCCGACCGGCGCCGCTGTTCCCGGGCGGCCTCGGCCCGGCGGCCGCGCACGGTGAACCCCGCGCCCCAGCCCCCGCAGATCACCAGGAGCACGAGCCCGGCCACCCCGAGGCCGCCCCGCCAGTCCTCGCCGGGAGTGACCACCGTCTCGCCGAGGTAGACGGCACCGCACGCCACCGTCAGCGTCACCGCGAGTGCGGGCACGGACCGGCGGGCGGGCTCGGCCAGGGCGACGAGGTAGGCCGCGAGCCCGGCGGCGGCATACGGCTCACGGGGGATGTCGAGGAGCGATGCCGCGGCCAGGGCGGTCAGTACGACCAGCAGGACGGCGAGCGGCCAGCGGCGGCGTACGGCGATCGGCAGGCCGATCGTGGCGGCGACCAGAGCGCCGAGCCAGGGCGGTCCGGTGTAGGCGGGCTGGCCGTCGTCGGCGGTCAGCCGGGCGAAGCCGACGTACACGACGGTCAGGGCCAGGGCCGCGCTGAGGTCGAGGGCGTAGAGCTGGCGCCGCCCCTTGGGCTTCATGGCCCGACCGTACCTGTGCGCGGGCACTCAACCGGCCTGTCCCAGCAGCACCATCAGCCCGACCGTCACCAGCGTCAGCGGCACCCAGCGCAGCACCGCCGTCCGGCTGGGTCGAGGCGCTTCGCGCAGCAGCGACAGGCCCAGCGGCACCAGCGCGGCGCACAGTCCGGCCAGGGCCACCAGCGACAACGGGGTGGTCCCCTTGAGTACGCCGAGGGGCAGTGCCGCGGTGAGGCCGAGTGCGGCGGCACGGACCGGGCCGAGCACCCGGGTGCGCCAGGCACCGAGGGCAAGGACCGCCCACCCGGCGAGGATGGCGAGGTTCAGCGTGGCGAAGACGTGGAAGGCGCCGTAGCCGGCGGAGACCGCGTCGGTGGCGGGCCCGGCCCCCTGGGAACGCACCAGCTGAAAGGCCAGATGGTCCACCCCCGCGTGGAAGGCACGCGCGAACAGGCCGAACATGACCAGCACGCCGCCCCAAAGCCCCCAGCCGGCGCTGCGGGCCCCGATGCGCGCGGCCACCACGGCCACGGCGGGCCAGAGCAGCAGGCTCCCCGCGGCGAAGAGGCCGTACGCGGTGGCCATCAGGGTGGGGTGCCGCTCGTACGCGGCGAGTTGGTCGGGGTAGAAGAAGGGGAAGCGGGCCCGCAACAACGCACCGGTCAGCATCAGGAGTGGGCCGAGCACCATGGCGGTGCCGCCCACCCAGCGCCCGGGGAAGCCGGTGGCCCCCCACCGCTCCACGGGCAGCGCGCCGCGCAGCCGGGCGCCGGTCGTGGTGACCGGGGTGACGGCCATGGATGTCGTCGGGTTCGTCATGCTGACGACGATGCCTTCGCCGTCCCGGCGGGGCGTCGGACCAGGAGCTGAACCGGAGGGTCCGACCTGGGTATGACCCGGCAGGCGTCGCCGCGGAACGCGTTCGGCAGGCCTGGTGGTGGAGTCGGCAGGCCTATTGATGAAGGCCGAGCAGCATCACGTCATGGAGGTCCGCGCCCTCCCACGGGCGCGCCTCGCCGATCTTGCGGTACCCCCAGGTCCGGTAGGCCGCCTGCGCCGCCTCGCCGGCCGGGTGGACGTTGAGCAGCACGCGCTCGGCCTCGATGCCGTCGAGCACGGTCTCGTGCAGTCGGCGGGCGACACCCCGCCCGCGCCACGGTCCCCGCACGGCGAGTTCCATGAACCCGAAGGTCCGGCGGCCGTCCTCGCGCCGCATGTCGTCGGGGACCGGCTCGGTGAGCCGGTCCCACCATTCGGCATCGGCGCCGAGCGGGTAGCCGTACGCCATGCCGACCGGCTCGCCGTCCTCGGTACGGGCCAGGGCCGCGCGGACGGTGCGTTTGCGGGTCATGGAGGGGAAGCGCCGGAAGGCGGCCGCGACATCGTCCTCGGTCTCGTGGTACGGCGGCTCGGCGAACGCCTCGGCATAGATCAGCCGGAACGCGTCCTCGGCCTGCGCGGCGGCGGGCCCGTCCATGCGCTCGATGGTGAGGGTTCCGTGCGCGGTGGCCTGCTTGGGTCCGGGCTTGGTGGCCTGCCTGGTTCCGGGCTCGGTTCCCCGGTGGGTTCCTTGTTGCGTCACGCGGTGCCCCCTCGGTCGGTCTCACGGATGTGCTCGCCGCACTCCCGCGCCGCCGTACCGGCGTCGAGGCGCGCGCCCGCGAGCTTCACACGGTACGCGGCGCCGCTGTTGTGCGGCACGCACGTGCGAGGAGGACGCGCCACGCCACCATCCGGACGACGTTGGGCGATTCACACCGATATGTTCGGTATTTCTTGCGCATGATCCGTACTCGTGCCCGGCGGTTGGCCGCTGTCGCCGCTCTCGCTCTGGCTGCCGTTCTCGGGCCGGTCGCCACCACTCCCGCCGCCGCGGCACCCGTCGAGATGCCGGAGCCGCCTTCGGCGGATGCCGCCCGCACCGAACTCGCGGACCTGACCGTTGAGGCACCGCACTCGATGGATGGTTACTCGCGCGCCAAGTTCCCGCACTGGATCCAGCAGGGCAACAAGTGCGACACCCGCGAGGTCGTGCTGAAGCGGGACGGGCAGGACGTCACCCGGGACGACCAGTGCCGGGCCGTCTCCGGCACCTGGCTCAGCCATTACGACGAAAAGAGCCTGACGGCGGCGTCGCAGGTGGACATCGACCACATGGTGCCGCTGGCCAACGCCTGGCGGTCGGGGGCCGACAGCTGGACGACGGCGCGGCGCACGGAGTTCGCCAATGATCTGCAGCACTCGCAGCTGATCGCCGTGTCCGCGAGCTCCAACCGGAGCAAGGGCGATCAGTCGCCCGACCAGTGGAGCCCGCCGAATCGCGACTACTGGTGCACGTACGCGCGGGCCTGGACGGACGTCAAGCACCTCTACCAGCTGTCGGTGACGCAGCCCGAGGCGGACCAGCTCGTCACGATGCTCGACACCTGCGCCTGATGCCCCACGGACCCCGGCGGTGTACCGGCACGGTGACCGCCGGCCCCGGCGGAGCGATGACCGATGAGGTCGGCGTCATCACCGGCGACCTCACCATCGCCACCGCCCTCCGGCCCGACGGCCGAGCGGCGGTGCACATCCAGTACACCGGCGCCGAGGAGTGGTACACGCTCAGCGGCAGCCCGGCTTCCGTGGCGCCGGGCGGCCTGGAAGTCCTGCATGACGCCGTCGTGCGAGCCGTGGGCCAGGGCGGCGAGGCCGTCGTCCCCGGGCCCGGTCGACGGTGAGGGTGACGGTGGCGGTGACGGTGACGGGCAGGAGTGTGTGCCTGGCCGTGGTGGCTCAGGACGTGGGTGCCGTGGGGTCAACTCGGGTGATGGGGCCGGGTGGTGGTCCGTCCGGCTGCGGGGAGCCGGACGTCTTCGTTACGGTCGCGGCCAGGCGGGCGAGGGCGGCGGCCTCCCGGCTGCCTTCCTCGGCGCTGAACACGTGCACCACCAGGCCCGTCTCGCCGGGCGCGGCCGGCACGTGCAGCGTCTCGAAGTCCAGGGTGAGCAAGCCGGCTTCCGGGTGCCGCAGCCGCTTGCGTCCCGCCGCACACATCACGACCTCGCCGGTGGCCCAGATGCGCCGGAACTCCACGCTGTGCGTGGAGAGTTCGGCGATGAGCGCGGACAGTTCCGCGTCATCGGGGTAGCGCCCTGCGGAGACCCGCAGCTGGCCGACCGTCTCCGCCGCCCTGTCCTCCCACTCGGGGTGGACGACCCGGGAGGCGGGGTCGAGGAAGAGGAATCTGGCGTTGTTCCGGTCGCGGCGGCTCGGGTCGGCCACGCCGCCGATCAGTTCGGCACCCAGGCCGTTCCAGGCCACCACGTCCAGGCGGTGATCCGTCGCGAAGGCCGGAAGGTGGGTGGCCATGGCGTCCAGGGTCCGCTGGAGCAAGGGGCTGACCCGGGCCGTGGGCGCGGGGCCGCGCCTGGCGGTGGCCAGGGTGGCGAGGTGGCTGCGCTCCGCCGCGTCGAGGCCGAGCGCCCGGGCGAGCGCGTCGAGCACCTCGGGGGACGGCTGGGTGGCCCGGCCCTGTTCGAGGCGTACGTAGTAGTCCACGCTGATCCCGGCGAGCTGGGCCAGTTCCTCGCGACGCAGCCCTCGCACCCTTCGGCGACGGCCGCCGGCCAGCCCGACCTGCTCCGGCGCGACGCGGCCCCGGCGGGCGCGCAGAAAGCCGCCGAGCGCGTCGGCGCTCTTGATGCCGTTGCCGTTGCCGTGCTCGCTGCGGGTGCCGGTGTCGTGCTCGATGTGGTTGCCGGTGTCGTGCTCGCTGCGGGTGCTCACGCCGTCCGTGCGCTCGATGTGGTCCACGCCGTCCATGCGTTCAAGTATGCGTGGCCCTCGCAGTACCAGGATTCTCGTTCCGACGGCTGAAGAGGGTGCTGGCTGTCCGGCCGCGCCCGGGAGAGCGTTGCGGCATGAACGAAGCCACGCCGCAGCGGCGGAAGAAGATCCTCGTCGTCAGCGCCCACCCGGAACCCCGTTCGCTCAACGCCTCCCTTACCTCCTTCGCGGTCGAGCACTTGCGTGCGACAGGGCACGAGGTGCGGGTGTCCGACCTCTACGCGATGAAGTGGAAGGCGCCGGTGGACGCCGACGACTTCCCCGAACACGCCGCGGACCGGCGGCTGGGCGTGATGGCCGCCTCGGAGCGGGCCACGCTGGCGGGGCGGCTGTCGCCGGACATCGCGGCAGAGCAGGAGAAGGTGCGCTGGTCGGACGCGGTGATCCTGCAGTTCCCGATGTGGTGGTTCTCGGTGCCCGCGATCCTGAAGGGCTGGATCGACCGGGTGTTCACCGCCGGGTTCGGCTACGGCCCGGAAGTCCCGCCGCCCTACAGCGAGGGCGCCCTGGCGGGCCGGCGGGCGCTGGTGTCGGTGACGATCGGCGCCCGGGAGTCGGCGTTCTCCGACCGGGGCATCCACGGGCGGCTGACGGACGTCCTCCACCCGGTGCAGCACGGCCTGTTCTGGTTCACCGGCATGACGCCGCTCGAGCCGTTCGCGGTGTACGGCGCGAACGAGGTGCCGGAGGAACGGTTCGCGGCGGGGAAGCGGGCGTACGGGCAACGGCTCGACGGGCTCTTCACGGACGAGCCGGTCCCGTTCCGGACCCTCGTCGGGGGCGACTACGGCCGCGACATGCGGCTGCTGCCGGGGGTGGAGGCACCGGGGGCGAGCGGGCTGGAGATGCACGTCCGGGCGGGCGGCTGAGGGGGCGATACGGGGAGGTCCGTACCGAGGTCCGTTCGGGGAGGTCCGTTCGGGGAGGTCCGAGCGCTCGCGCCTCGCCCTGCGGGCGGGCCGGGACGGCGGCCGGAGCCTCGTCGGTCCGAGTTATCCACAGGCTCAGCGGCCGCACCCGCCGAGCTCGTACGCTTCAGGGATGGCACTGGCGGACGTGGAAGTGGTCGTGGACATGGATGCGGAAGGCGTTTCGGACGTGAGCGAGGCGGTGCAGGTGCTGCGCCGGGTGTTCGGCTATGACGCGTTCCGCGGCAGTCAGCAGGAGATCATCGAGCACGTCATAGGGGGCGGGGACGCCGTTGTCCTGATGCCGACCGGCGGCGGGAAGTCGCTGTGCTATCAGATTCCCTCGCTGGTCAGAAGCGGTGTGGGGGTCGTCGTCTCGCCGCTGATCGCCTTGATGCAGGACCAGGTCGATGCGCTGCGGGCGCTGGGGGTGCGCGCCGGGTTCCTCAATTCCACGCAGGACCTGGAGGAGCGGCGGCTGGTCGAGGCCGAGTTCCTCGCCGGGGAGCTGGATCTGCTGTACCTGGCGCCGGAGCGGCTGCGGGTGGAGCAGACGCTGAATCTGCTGGACCGGGGGAAGATCTCACTCTTCGCGATCGATGAGGCGCACTGCGTGGCGCAGTGGGGCCACGACTTCCGGCCGGACTATCTGGCCCTGTCGATGCTGCACGAGCGGTGGCCCGAGGTGCCGCGGATCGCGCTGACGGCGACCGCCACCGAAGCCACCCACCAGGAGATCACGTCGCGGCTGCGGATGGAGGACGCCCGGCACTTCGTCGCGAGCTTCGACCGGCCCAACATCCAGTACCGGATCGCGACGAAGAGCGAGCCGAAGCGGCAGCTGCTGGAGCTGCTGCGCAGCGAGCACGCCGGGGACGCGGGCATCGTCTACTGCCTCTCGCGGGCCTCGGTGGAGAAGACGGCACAGTTCCTGGTGGACAACGGCATCGAGGCGGTGCCGTATCACGCGGGGCTGGAGGCCCGTACGCGTGCGGCGAACCAGGCGCGGTTCCTGCGGGAGGACGGGCTGGTGGTCGTCGCCACCATCGCGTTCGGCATGGGGATCGACAAGCCCGATGTGCGGTTCGTGGCGCATCTGGACCTGCCGAAGTCGGTGGAGGGCTACTACCAGGAGACGGGGCGCGCCGGGCGGGACGGACAGCCGTCGACGGCCTGGCTGGCGTACGGGCTCCAGGACGTGGTGCAGCAACGCAAGATGATCGACGGCTCGGAGGGGGACGACGCACACCGGCGCCGGCTGTCCGTCCATCTCGATGCGATGCTCGCGCTCTGCGAGTCGGTGCAGTGCCGCCGGGTCCGGCTGCTGGCGTACTTCGGGCAGGAGAGCACCGCGTGCGGCAACTGCGACACCTGCCTCGCCCCGCCGGAGACCTGGGACGGCACGGTGCCGGCGCAGAAGCTGATGTCGACGATCGTGCGGTTGCAGCGCGAGCGGCGACAGAAGTTCGGCGCGGGGCAGATCATCGACATCCTGATGGGGCGCAAGACCGCCAAGGTCATTCAGTTCGACCATGACGGGCTGAGCGTCTTCGGGGTGGGCGCCGACCTCCGCGAGGCCGAATGGCGGGGCGTCGTACGGCAGTTGCTGGCGCAGGGGCTGCTGGCCGTCGAGGGGGACTACGGCACGCTGGTGCTGACGGAGACGAGCGGCGAGGTGCTGCGCGCACAGCGCGAGGTGCCGATGCGCCGGGAGCCGGAGAAGGCGGCGCGGGCGGCGGCGAAGGCCAAGTCCAAGGGAAAGCGGGCGCCGGTGGATCTGCCCGCGGAGGCGCTGCCGGTGTTCGAGGCGCTGCGCGCCTGGCGGGGCAGTACGGCCAAGGAGCAGGGCGTGCCCGCGTATGTGATCTTCCACGACGCCACCCTGCGGGAGATCGCCACCGCCCGGCCGACGACGACGTCCGCGCTGGGGGCGGTCAACGGAGTCGGCGAGAACAAGCTCGCGAAGTACGGGCAGCAGATTCTGGAGGTGCTGGCGGGACGGGACGGCGCGGAGCCGGCCGGGGACGGTCCGGCCGGTGCGGGCGGGGCGGCAGACGCGGGCGGCGCCGCGGCGCGGGCGGACGGGCCGCGGGGAGAGCCGCTGGGAGAGGAACCATCGGCGGAGGACCGGGAAGCCCCGGCCCCGGACGCCGACGAGTACGCCGAGATCGACTGGTGAGCGAGCGATCGGCGGGAGAGCGAGCGGTCAGGGGGCGCAGGGCGCCGGAGGGGGCGTCAGTGGCCGTCCTCCGGATACCGCGGCAGCTGAAGCTTGGCGCGGGCGCCGCCGTCGGGTGCGTTGCTGAAGCGTAGGTCGATGCCGAGGACGGCGGCCTGGCCGACCGCGATGGTCAGGCCGAGCCCGTGGCCCTTGCCGCGGCCGGGCGCGTCGGTACGGAAGCGCTGCGGGCCGTGGCGCAGCAGCGCTTCGGGGTAGCCCGGACCGCGGTCGCGTACCTCGACGGTCGGGAGGCCGTCGGGGGGTGCGTCGACGGTGACCTGCACCGGGGGCCGGCCGTGCCGGTGGGCGTTGATGACGAGGTTGCCGACGATGCGGTCGAGGCGGCGCCGGTCGGTCTCGACGACCGTGTCCGTGATGATCCGCACCTCGGTGTCGGAGCGGGTGGCCTGCACCGAGCGTTCGACCAGCGGACCGAGGGCGTATGCCTCGAGGTCGGCGTGCTCGGCGCCGGAATCCAGCCGGGAGATCTCCAGCAGGTCCTCGGTGAGCCGGTGCAGCGCCCGCAGCCGGTCGTTGATCATCTCCTTGGGGCGGCCCTCGGGGAGCAGTTCGGCCGAGGCGAGGATGCCGGTCAGCGGCGTGCGGAGTTCATGGGCGACATCGGCGGTGAAGCGCTGTTCGGCCTGAAGACGGCTCTGCAGGGAACCGGCCACGGAGTCCAGCGCCGCGGCCACCGCCGCCACCTCGTCGTGCCCGGCCCGGCCCCCGCCGGGCGTGCCCCTGCCGGGCGTACCGTCGCCGTCGCCGTTGCCGACCCGCGCATCGAGATCGCCCGCGGTGATCCGGCGGGCGACCGCCGCGGTGGTGCCGAGCCGGCGGCTGATGCGGTGGGCGACGAACAGCCCGGCGAGCGCGACGGCCGCGGCGGCGAGGACGGCCGAACCGAGGATCGCCGTATCGAAGTCCTCCAGCGAGTGCCGGGTGCTCCCGTAGGGCGACCACACGGCCATGATGTGGTCGCCCGCGGGCGCCGCCGCCCACATCACCGACCGCCCGCGGTACGTCCCGACCATGCTGCCCCGGTCGCCGCCGTGCGCCAACTTGCTTAGCCGCAGGGGGAGTTCGGGCGGGTCGATCACGGAGTTGATGCCTTCGCGCGAGGTGCCGTACTCGAAGAGGACCAGGGCGGTGTCGAGGTCCGTACGGGCCTCCTTGCGGACCTGGCCGACGGTCTGATGCGCCACCGCGTTGTGGACGAGCACGCCCAGGACGGCGGCGACCGCGCAGCACACCGCCGTCACGGTCAGCGCGATCTTCCAGCGGAGGGAGACCGCGGGACGTCTCACAGCCCGTCCCCGGGCGTCGGCGTCGGGATCGGCACCGGAGCCGGGGCCTGCGAGGGCGTCTGCGGCGTACGGGCGTCGTCGAGGGTGAGGTCCCACAGCGCCATCTCGCCGTTGTCCCAGGTGTAGTCGGTGACGCTGACATAGCGCGGGTCCTTGGTGGGCTCGCGGATGACGAGGTGGCCCGCCGCCAGCTCGACCCCGGCCAGCACCCCGCGCAGCGCCAGCACTCTGGTGACGATCCGCTTCCGGACGGTGTAGACGCGCAGATCACTGGTGCGGCGGTCGAGGTCGACGACCATGATCAGGTCGGGTTTGCCGTCGCCGGTGAGGTCACGCAGGACGGGACGGCGTACGGACTTCGGGGCGGGCGCGGCGGCGCCGCCGGACGTGATGTCGGCGTCGAGGACGGTGAGCGGGTCGGCGGCCGCCATGCTGCCGCTCGGGATATGGGCGAGGCCCGGTACGGGACGGCGCGCGGCCGGATTCTCCTCCCGGCGGAGCGGGGCGGGTGAATACTCCGGCCACAGGGCGAGCGGCGCCTTCACCTCCCGCGCCTTCCCCTCACTCTGGAGCCCCTCCAGACCCGCGCAGCCGGCGAGCAGGGCGAGCAGCGGGGCCTGTGCGGCGAGGGAGGCCAGGGCGGCACGGACCCGCCACGGCAACCGCGGCATCTCGCCACCACCCTTCGCCTTTATGTACGACCGGATGCGCCGGACGGCCGGATTCACCGGAGCCGGACACATCGGACATCCTGGATTCGGATATACCGGGGCACATCCAGATCAAGCTACCCAAGGTGGCGGGGCAAGGAATCTCCAGGAGGGCCATCTGTCGGCCGCTCCGTCACACGAACTACAGCAGAGATCTTGGTGACTGTTACACAACGTATGGGTCACCGTTAAGGACGCTCCGTAATGTGCTGACTCACGCCGTACGCCCATGGCGGCCCGAGCCGCCCACGACGAGGAGTACCCATGCCGGCCCAGCGCCGCTCCGTGATCCGTACCGCCGCCGTCGCAACCGGCGCGCTGGCCGTCCTGATGCTTCCCGCCGGGGCCGCCTTCGCCGCCGATGCCACCGCGCCCGCGGGACACCGGACGGGGATCGTGCTGTCCGACAACGGTCTGGCCGGTGTCGCCGAGAAGATCGGCAACCTCCCCCAGGCGGCGCTCATCGGCGGCGCGGGTGCGCTCGGCGTCGCGGGCGAGGGCATCGCCGCGCTCCGCCGGCGCCACGGGGGCCACCCGGCCCGGACCGCCGGATCGCGCCGGAGCCGCCGCGCGCAGCGCGCCTGAGCCGGCCCGTCAGCCCACCCCCTGAGCGTGCCGCGAGCGCAGATCTAACCGATCAGCCGCTGCACCTCCGCATATCCCGGAGCGTCCTCGGCGCCCGGCGGCCGCCCCGTACGGATGCGGTCCGCCGCCGCGAGCGCGGCCCCCAGCGCCGTACGGAAGAGCAGCGAGCCGGTACTGATGCGGCGCACGCCGAGATCCGCCAGACGGCTGACGGTGTGCCGCCCGGGGGCGAAGAGGATGTTCAGCGGCGCGGGGACGGCGGCCACCAGGGCCGATACGTCCTCGTCCGGCACGATGCCCGGCACGAAGATGCCGTCCGCGCCCGCGGCCAGATAGGCCTCCGCCCGGGCGAGCGCGGCGGCGAGCGGCGACGGCGTCCCGGCCTGCCAGTGGGTGTCGATGCGGGCGTTGAGGAAGAGGTCCGGGGCGCGTTCCTTCACCGCGGCGATCAACTCCGCCTGCCGGGAGGGCGGTTGCAGGCCACCGCCCCCTGGGAGCCCGTCCTCCAGGTTGATGCCGGCGGCCCCGGCGGCCGCCAGTTCCGCCGCCAGATCGGCCACCCGTTCGGGCGCCCGGTGGTCGTCGCCCCCGTAACCGCCCTCGATGTCGACCGTGAACGGGCACGGCAGCCGGCCCCCGAGCCCTCGGGCCAGCGTCACCGTCGCCTCCCGCACCCCCGCCAGGCCCCGCCCGTCGGGGTACCCGTGAGCCGCGGCGACGCCCAGGCTCGTCGTACCGACCGCCGCGTATCCGGCGCCGGCGAGGGCGACGGCCGAGGCGATGTCCCAGGCGTTGGGCAGCAGCAGCGGCGCGTCCGCGTGATGCAGGGCGTGGAAGGTCGCGGGGCTCACCGGGTTCGTGCGATGCGTACGGCTCATACGAGGACCGTAGGCACGGATCGTTTCGGCGGGCGCCGAAACGTCGCGGCGGAGAATGGGACCCATGACCCCCACCCCGGCGAACGCCTCGCCCGCCTCCTCCGGCTCCGACGGCCCGGCGTACGGCGCCGAACTCGCCCGGCTGGCGGCGCTGCTGGCCGACCGCACCCGGGCCGCGTTCTGCCTGGCGCTGCTGGACGGACGGGCCTGGACGGCCGGTGAGCTGGCGGCGTACGCCCAGGTCGCCCCGTCGACCGCGAGCGAGCATCTGACCCGGCTGACGGAGGGCGGGCTGCTGGCCGAGTGGCATCAGGGCCGCCACCGCTACGTCCGCCTCGCGAGCCCGCGCGTCGCCGAGCTCCTCGAATCCCTCGTCGCCCACCTGGACCCGCCGACCACCCCACCGCGCGGACTGCGCGCCGCCAGTGCGTCCGCGGCGCTCGCGCGCGGCCGGACCTGTTACGACCATCTGGCCGGGCGGCTCGGGGTGGCCATCACGGATGCCATGACCGGGCGCGGACTGGTCGACCAGGACGGCGGCTTCGCGCTCACCGACGCCGGACGGGAGTGGTTCGCCGACGGCCTGGGGATCGAGGCGGCCGCCCTGCGCAGCGGGCGCCGTCCGCAGGCCCGCGGCTGCCTGGACTGGACCGAGCGCCGCCCGCACCTCGCGGGCACGGCCGGCGCCCGGCTCTGCGACCGGCTCCTCGAACGCCACTGGGTCCGCCGGATCGGCAGCGGCCGGGCGGTCCGCCTCACCCCGGACGGCGCGAGGGCGCTGCACGACCTGCTCGGCATCGACGACGCGGCGGCGGGCCTCCGCTGCGCTTCGCCTGGGCCGAACGTTGTTGGCTGACCCGCCGTGGTGTGTTCTCGCCGTTGCGCCTGCGGCGGGCGTGGTTTGTCGGGTGCGGTGACGGCCCTACACGGCTTCGCCGCTACGGTCCGTCCCCTCCCGTGGGTGGGGGAGGAGGCCGGTGGGGGCGGGCGTTGAGTTGACCGTTTCCCACGGTGGATCCACAGGGTGTGGCTGACCGTCTACGTACGCCCCCACGGTTTTCTCCCACCCCAACGGGGAGGGGCCGGGCCGCAGGACGGAGTCCGGAGGCCCGGTCCCGCAGCCGAACAGCCCCGCGCAAGCGGCACCAGCCCGCCGCAGGCGCCACGGCGGCAAACCCCCACGACGGGACAGCCGAACACATCGGCCCAGGCAAAGCGCAGCGGACCGGCTCAGGCCAAGCGCAGCGACCCGGCCGCGCGTAGAGCGTCGTCCGGGCGCCGCGGACCTCGGTACTGGCGCAGACCTCGAACGCGTCGCGCAGGGTGATGCGTTTGGCGATTTCCTGGTCGCTGAGGTCGACCGGCTGACCGGGCGGGTCGCCGGCGACGACGATCCGGCGGGCGGCCAGCATCCGGCCGGTGATCGCGTCACCGGAGCGTTCGGTGCCGTAGAGGGTGTGCGAGGCCACCGGGCTCCTGGCCAGCGCGAGATCGGTCAGGCCACGGAAGTCGTGCGGATGCGGCGCCATCCAGATACGGCGCCGGGCGGGCAGGAACAGCAGCCCGTCACCTGGGGCGGCCAGCTCTCGTACCGCACGGGCGACCGCGGTGGCATCGTCGACCCGGCTGTCCGGGCTGCGCAGATGGATATCGACGGGCAGCAGCGCCGCCGCCACGAGCACCAGGGCCGCCGCCCGGCGCCGCCCTCGTGCCCGCGTCTGGCCGTCTTCGCCCGCCGGCCGCAGCAGCCGGGCCAGCGCGGCGCCGGCGAGCAGGGCGAAGCCGGCGACGTAGTACAGGACATAGCGGTCGACGTAGGCCGGTTCCGCGTAGGAGAGGAGCCAGAGGAAGAGGGTGGGCAGCAGGAGCAGCGGGAGCGCGAGGGCGCGCACGCCGACCGGGCCGCGGGAGGGTACGCGGATCCGGGCGCAGCCGCCCCCCAGCACCGCCAGCGTCGCGAACGTCAGCAGCTGGACGGGGTCCGGCCACATGAGCCAGCCGACCTGCGCCGACTGCCGGGTGCTGAAGGCCGCGAGGGGGGCGAGGCCGGCCAGGACGGTCACGGCGGCCAGGGCCCAGGCGCGCCGCACCCGGCGGGGCCGGTGCGCCAGGACGAGGGCGGTGCCGTGCGCGGGCAGCGCCAGCGCGGCGAACTCGTGCAGCAGGCAGGCGATCAGCATCAGGGCCGCATAGGCGCACCACAGCCCGCGGCGCGGTCGGGCGGCGGCCGACACCAGGAGGTAGGTCGCCCAGACGACCAGCGCGCAGACCATCGCGTACGAGCGCCCCTCCTGCGCGTACTGCTGCACGACGGGGACCAGTGCGAAGGTGACGCCGGCGAACAGACCCGCGCGCCGCCCCGCCAGGCGCGCCCCCAGCAGGGCGACGCCGGCCGCGGCGGCGGTCATGGCGGCGACGGACGGCAGCCGCAGGCCGATCGCCTCGCCGAGGGCGGCACCGAGGGCGGGGTCGTAGCCGGCGAACCAGAGGTGCATCAGCGCGTAATAGAGGCCGTGGACGACATCGACGTGCTGGAGCGTCGGCCAGAGGTCGGCCAGGGCGCGGTGCGCCATGTCGTAGGTGACCGCCTCGTCGCGCCATATGGCTTCCTGGCGGCGGATGCCCCAGGCCCCCAGGAGCAGTATCAGCCCGGCGGGCGTCAGCATCACCGCCCTCTGCGTCGCCCAGGTGTCACGGGCGGCCGGGGAAGACGCGAACGTCGTCTTCTGTGCTTGCGCTGCGTCGATGACGGGCTCCGGTCATTCATACGTACGGGACGCGGGGCCGCCCGTAGGACCGGCGAAGCACGTACGTCCAGCGGCGCCGGCGAAAACCGACGGGGCCCTCGAATCTAGCGTCGCCAGATCCAAGAGCCCCGCCAGCGCACCGTAAGGCGCACCGCCAAACGCACCGTCAGCCGAGGCGCGTCAGCTTCGACCCGAACGTCGGCTCGGTGAGGTCCTTCTGCAGGGCCACCGGGACCTTCTGCGCGCTCGCGCCGTTGCCGACCGTCAGCACGCCGACCGTGGTCCCGGCCTTGGCGGTGTGCGGGACGGTCTTTCCGCCGCCGCTGATGCTCAACTCCAGCTTCTGGCCCGCGACTCCGACCGCCTTCAGGTCCTTGGTGGCGACGACCGGCGTCTGCCCGCCCAGGCCGTCGTCGACGTAGCCGACGACCTGCCCCTTCTTCACCGCCGTGGCCGAGGTCAGCGCGTTGCGTACCGCCGCGATGACCTTCTGGCTGTTCGCCTTGACCATGGTGAGGCTGTTGGAGGCTTGGGGGTCCAGGCCCTTGAAGTGCTGATCCATCATGGTGCCGAGGATCATCCGGTCCTTGCCGTCCACCGTCTTGTAGGCGGCCCAGGACAGCGTGCCGCCGGCTGCCGTGCTGGAGCCGGTCTTGATGCCCTTGATGCTCAGCCCGGGGGCCAGCAGCAGGTTGTCGTTGTTGTTGTTGATCCGCCCCGGCAGGCCGGGAATCTCGGCGTTGGTCATCGCGACGATCGGCCGGAAGGCGTCGAACTTCATGACGGCCTCGGCCAGCTTGAGCTGGTCGACGGCGGTGCTCACGGTCTTGGCATCCAGGCCGCTGGGGTCGGTGTAGGTGGTCTTCGTCATGCCCAGGGCCTTGGCGGCGGCGTTCATCTTCTTGACGAACGCCGCCTCACTGCCGGACTGGGTGTCCCAACGGGCCAGCAGCCGGGCGATGTTGTTGCCGGACGGAATCATCAGCATCTTGAGCATGTCCTGCTGGTGGAACTTCTGTCCCGCCTGGAGCCCTTCGATCCGCGACTCGTCCTCGGCGCCGCCCTCGGCCACCGCCTTGGCGTCGACCTCGATCTCCGGGCCCTTGTCGTCCTTGTTCTTGAGCGGGTGTTCCTTGAGGATCACATACGCCGTCATGATCTTCGCGACGCTCGCCGTCGGCACCGGCTTCTGCTCGCCGAACGTCCCCAGCCGGCCGGAGCCCACCACCTTGACCGCCGCCTGCCCCTTTTCGGGCCACGGGATGGAGAGCTTGCCGCCCTCGAAGGTGAACGAGGACTTGGCGTCGCCAAGGACGAGCGTCGGGTTGGGCAGCGGACGCACCGCCTGGACGACCACGAAGATGATCGCCAGCAGCACGGCCAGCGGGGTCCAGATCTTGAACCGGCGGACGACCGTGCGCAGCGTGGTCTCGGGCGGCGGCGGGGTGTTGGTGAGCCTGGCCAGGAGGTCGAGCGGCGGCAGCGGCTCCTGCCGGGTCCGCTCGGACTCGGGCAGCGCCTCGGGCTCCTGACGCGGCGGGGCGGGCGCGGCGGCCGGGGCGGGCGGTGCCGCCGGGGCCTCGGGCGGCAGCGCGCCGGGACCCTTCGCGGGGGCCGCCTTGTCGAGGGCCTTCCCAGGGGTACGGGCCGGCGTACGGTCCGCCGTCTTGCCGAGGGACTTCTCCGCCGCACCGTCGTCCGTCGACTTCAGCGCCACGAACTGACTGGTCCGCTCGGGGTCGCGCTCGGCGGGCCGGTCCTTGGCGGGCGCCTTGGCCTTGGGCTCGGCCTTGGCGTTGTCCTTGGCGTTGGCCTTGACGTTGTCCTTGACGTTGTCCTTGGCCTCGGCCTTCGCCCCGCCCTTGTCCTTCTCCGCGTCCTTGGCTTTGGCCTTGGCCTTGGAGTCGTCCTTGACCTTGGAGTTGGAGTCGTCCTTGGGCTTGGAGTCGCCCTTGGGCTTGTCCTTGCCCTCGCCCTCGCCCTTGTCCTTGGCCTCGTCCTTGTCCTTGCCGGGCGGCGTGATCTTGAACGCCGTGGTCGGCTGGTCGACGGGCCGGCCGGCCGCCTCACCCTTGGGCTTCGCAATAGCAAATACCCGGGTCGCTTCATCGACCGGCGCCTCATCGGCCGCCTCGCCGTCGCCGCCCTTGCCCTTCTGGAGCCCGACCGTCTTGAACACGGCCGTGGCCTGGTCGACAGCCTTGTTCCGAGCGGCGGAGGCACCCTTGGACTCGGACTCGGACTCGGACTCGGGCCCGCCCTTGGCCTTCGCCTTGGGTGCGGACTTGGGCGCGTCGGCATCCTTGGCGCCCTCAGCCTTGGCGTCCTTGGCCCCAGGCTTCGGGTCCACCTCGGGCTTCGTCTCGGCCTTCGCCGCAGGCTTCACCGCTGCCTTCGCGCCGTCGCCGTCGCCATCGCCATCGCCATCGCCATCGCCATCAGCGTCGGCGTCATCGGCATCGTCGCCATCCCCGGCATCGCGGGCACCCGCGTCATCGGAGTCATCGGCGTCATCACCCGAGCCCGTCGCCGCGTCCCCGCTCGCGTCCCCGTCCTCATCGCCCGTACCGGCGACCCAGGCAGCCACAGCAGCCCGCAGGCGGTCCCCGCCACCCCCGGCGCCGCCCTCGTCCGCCTCGGCGTCCTGCGACGCCTCAGAGGCCTTCTCGGGCGCAACCTCGGCGGTGGCGTCGGCCTCCGCCGCGTCCTCCGCCGCCGAGTCCGGCTCGCCGGGCGCTTCCGGCTCACCCGACTTCGCCGACGGCTTCTTTGGGGGCTTCCCCGCCGGCTTCTCCGACGAGTCCCCCTCCGGCTTCTCCGACGGTTCGCCGGCAGCCTCCGCCGCCTTCGTATCCGAATCCCCGCGGAAGACCGTCAGGCGCGGATCGCGTTCGCTCCGCGCCGTCTCCCCCGACGACTGCTCCTTGTCCGACTTGTTCTTGTCCGACTCGTCGGGGGACTCGCCCGCCACCAATGTCTCCTTCACCACGTCGCCCGCTCCACCACAGCCAGTGTTTCCCAGTGTCCTGTGTTCGCACGGCGCCATCCCGCCGCCACGCGAATCCAGTACGCGCCGCACCCCACCGAAGATGTCGCCGACGCGCAAGACGAGAACGACATACCTACCGGTTCCATACCGAACCTCCCACGCACCCTCGACAGATGAATGTGAGAGGGGTCACCCTGTCATTCATCCACGCGGGGAGGCATGGATGGGCAGGAGCCGCAGAACAATTCCGGAGGAGCTTCTGCTGCTCGCTTTGGACCCGACCACGGGCACCACAGCGCAGCCGCAGTCGCTCGACCTCGGCCTGGCCGGGGCCCAGCTAGTAGAGCTGGCTCTGGCAGGACGGATAGCCCCAGACGGGGATCGTATCGCCGTGGTGATGGCACGGCCGACAGGAGATCCGACTCTGGACTCCGCGCTCGAACTGCTGCGCCGACGCGGCAGTCCGGTGCGTGCGGTCCATTGGATCGGCGGGCCCCGGCTGGGGCTGCGCCAGACGTATCTCACGCATCTGGAACGGTGCGGCATGGTGCATGCCGTGGCAGGCCAGATGTGCGGGGTGCTGCCGACGACGCGCTACCAGGCGACGGAGACGGCCATCAGCCGGGAAATCAGGGCCCGGCTGGACAACGCGATCCGCACCGGCGTACCCCCGGACCCGCGGACCGCAGCGCTCGCTGCGCTGGCCCACGCGGTCGGACTCGGCAAGCATCTCTATCCAGGGAACGAAGGGCGCTCATCACGCTCCCGTCTCCGGGATCTGATCCGGCACGACCCGATGGGCGGGCTGGTCGCACACGCCGTCATGGATGTGCAGAACGGCGCCGCGGCGCAGCCCCGGCGGGCACAGGCCGCCGGAGCGGGACCCGTACGGCAGACCGCGGCCCGCGCCACGGAGCCGGCCGGTGTGCCGGTGCAGTCGCGGCACGGTCACGGCAGCATGGCACGCGTCGGCGCCCGCTGACGCGGTAGGCAGCACACCCTCACCACACGCGCACCACTACCCCTCAGCACCGACTTCCCATATCCCGCAGATCCGTTCGGGAGCCGCAGCAAGAAGGCGTGGGGTGGCGGACCGGCCGTTCTGGACGATGGCCGGACCGCCACCCCACGCGCATGTCCGCTTGCCTTCTGTGTCCATTTGACTGCGCGGCGTGGCGTCGGGGTGGCACCCTGCTGGACAGAACACGACAGCTGTACGGAGCCGGAGGTGCACTACCCGTGGCGTCCAACATCAACCCGACCGTCAGGCGACGCCGGTTGGGGCAGGAGCTGCGCAGGCTCCGCGAGGACAAGGGCATGACGGCGGAACAGGTGGCCGAGCGGCTGCTGGTCTCCCAGTCGAAGATCAGCAGGCTCGAGAACGGCCGCCGCAGCATCAGTCAGCGCGACGTCCGCGACCTGTGCGGGGTCTACGAAGTGGATGATCACCGCATAGTCGATTCGCTGATGCAGATGGCCAAGGATTCGCGCCAGCAAGGCTGGTGGCACGCCTTCGGCGACATCCCGTACAGCGTCTACATCGGCCTGGAGACCGAGGCGGCCTCGTTGCGGGTCTATGAGTCGCTGCTGGTGCCCGGCCTGCTGCAGACCCCCGGTTATGCCGAGGCGGTCATTCCCGGCGCGGTCCCCGAGCTTGCACCCGAGAATCTGGAGAAGCGGATCCAGGTCCGGATGCGCCGGCAGGAGCGGGTCAACGACCCCAAGCGCCCGCTGCGGCTGTGGGTGGTGCTGGACGAGAGCGCGCTGCGCCGGGTGGTCGGCAGCCATCTGGTCATGCGCGAGCAGCTTGACCATCTCGTCGAGATGAGCCATCTGCCGCATGTCACGGTGCAGGTACTGCCGTACGACACGGGTGCGCACGCCGGAATGTCGGGGACCTTTTCGATCCTGGAATTCGACGATGCCTCGGATTCGAGCGTGGTGTACATCGAGGGCGTCACCAGCGATCTGTATCTGGAGAAAACCAACGATGTGCACAAATACACGATCATGTACGAGCATCTGCGCGCGCAGGCACTGAACGCGGATCAGAGCCGGGAGTTCATCGCCAAGGCGTCCAAGGAACACGCAGACGCCATGGGATGAATGGGGCGAAGGGCAGTCATGGGAACCATGGGAGTCATGGGATAAATGGCGCACTGCGGTGCGGAATATCGCGTTCCGGAAAGCGGGATCGCACGGTACACCGGTGCCCGGTGACATGAAAAGAGATCAAGGAATATGACATTCGGAAGGGTGAACGACTCCTGCGGCTCGTGATGTTGGCGCGTAGCGTCAGCAGTACCGAATCCCCGGTAACACAGAGTGAGTTGGAGTGAAAATGGCTTTCCAGCCCAATTCCGCGTTCTCCTGGACGAAGTCGTCGTACTCGGGCGGCAACGGCGCCTGCGTCGAGATGGCCGTGCCGACCACGGCAGCCATCGCGGTGCGCGACTCCAAGGACCCCGAGGGCCCGCGCCTCACGTTCGACAACGCCGCCTGGAGCACCTTCGTGTCGGACGTGGCCGGCGGCTCGTTCGACCTGGCGTGAACTGAGCGTCACCCACCCCGGTCCGCGCGCTCCGCGCGGACATGAGCCCTCTCGACTGGATCGCCGTCCCGGCCGAGGGGGCTCGGCCATGCCCCCTCGGGCGTGCGCGCCCGAACTCCTCGCCCCTTCAGCGCAGTTCGGCCACGTACCGGTCGGTCCCGGGGACGGTCGGCAGGAACGGCGCGACCAGCTCCACCCGCCCCAGCCCCGACTCCGCGACCGCTTCCGCCCGGCCGGCGAAGTGCTCCGCCCAGACCTCGCGCGGGTCCCGCTGGAGGAACCACAGCAGCGTCAGCCGGGTATCGACGCCCTCGACCTGCTTCACATACGCCATCCGGTCCCCCGGCAGCGGCGTCGGCCGGAAGATCGTGACCATCGCGGCCGGCGAGCCCGCCAGCCGCCGCGGCAGATGCCGGGCGCGCAGCCACTCAAGCAGCTCGGCCCGGCGCTCCGGGCCGTCCGCGTCGATCACCTCCAGCACCAGCCCCGCGTACGGGTGGTCCAGCGCATGGAAGTCGCGCGGGCCCGCGGCCCCGTCCCGGTAGACCGTCGCCGCATGATCCTGGAAGGCCGTAAAGACGTGCGTGCGGTCCTGATAGACGCGGCCGTCCCGGTTGAGGCGCTTGTTGATGCCGACGGTCCACTTCATGTGCTCGTCGTAGCGGCCTTCGGTGAGCCAGTACGTGGAGAGGTAGCAGCCGGCCGTGACCGGCTGGGCGAC
Source organism: Streptomyces sp. NPDC101227 (assembly GCF_044767545.1). NCBI lineage: Bacteria > Bacillati > Actinomycetota > Actinomycetes > Kitasatosporales > Streptomycetaceae > Streptomyces > Streptomyces sp. NPDC101227. The sequence continues at coordinate 263,445 of NZ_JBIWOD010000004.1, forward strand.
GGCGGACTTCTCGGGGTAGCGCAGGAGTTGGAGCTCGCGGGTGGCGACCCAGCGGCGGCCGGCGAAGATCCAGGGCATCGCCATGGCGCCCGCGATGTAGTGGTCGTCCTCGTACCAGCGGTTGTAGGCGTACTCGTGGCCCGGATGCGGCTCGACCATGGTGATCAGCGCGTGCCCGGGGTGCACCCCGTAGGGGCCGGTGGCGGCCAGTTCCGCATAGGCCGCGCTGGAGGGGGCGGAGTCCGTGGTGGTGCGTTCCGTGTCCTCGGTCATGACAGACAGGTTTAGCTGACATGCCGTCAGAAGGGGAGAGTGCGGGCGCGGGCCGCCCATCATGCGGGCAGATCTGCGCACAAGTCCCCCGTCCGCCTAAGCTCGCTGCCCTGTGCAGCTAACGCCGGTTAACGCTCCGCACGGCGCCCGGCGGTGCCCGCAAACCGAGCGATTGGAGCCGTCATGTCGGACGCGATCCTTGCCGATACCGCCACCGTCACCCCCGTCCCCGAGCTCGCGGCCCGCGCGGCGCGGACCGGCAGCTCGCCCGTACGCGACATCCTGGCGCTCACCGCCCGCCCCGAGGTCATCTCGTTCGCCGGCGGCCTGCCGGCACCGGAGCTGTTCGACGCGGAGGGCATAGCGGCGGCCTTCCGCCAGGTGCTGAGCGAGACGCCGCAACGGGCGCTGCAGTACTCCACCAGCGAGGGCGACCCGGGGCTGCGCGCGGCCGTCGCGGCGCGCGCCACCGCGCGCGGGCTGGCCACCGACGCCGACGACGTGCTGGTGACCACCGGCTCCCAGCAGGGCCTGTCGCTGCTGGCCACGGCCCTGTTGGAGCCGGGCGACGTGGTGCTGGTCGAGGACCCCTGCTATCTCGCGGCGCTGCAGATCTTCTCCTTCACCGGCGCCCGGGTGGTGCCCGTGCCGACCGATGAGGGGGGCCTGGACCCGGTCGCGCTCGACGAGGTCGCGGCGCGCGAGAACCCCAAGCTGCTCTACGTCATCCCGACGTTCCAGAACCCGACCGGGCGCACCCTGTCCGCCGAGCGGCGGGCCGCGGTCGCGCAGGTCGCCGCCCGGCGCGGGCTGTGGATCGCCGAGGACGACCCGTACAGCGAGCTGCGTTTCGAGGGCGAGCCGCAGTCGTGGGTCGCGTCCTTCCCGGGCGCCGAGGACCGTACGGCGCTGCTCGGCTCGTTCTCCAAGGTGATGGCGCCGGGCCTGCGGCTGGGCTCGCTGCGCGCGCCGGCGGCGCTGCGGCGGGCCTGCATCATCGCCAAGCAGGCCGCCGATCTGCACACGTCGACCATCGATCAGGCCGCCGCGGCACGGTACTTGGCGGACGCCGATCTCGACGCGCATCTGGAGCGGGTCCGCGGCGCCTACCGCGAGCGGCGGAACGCGCTGGTGGACGGGCTGTCCGACGCGCTGCCGGAGGGGTCGCGGTGGAACCGTCCGGCGGGCGGGATGTTCGTGTGGGCGACGCTGCCCGCGGGGTACGACGCGACGGCGCTGCTGCCGGAGGTCGTGCGGCATGACGTGGCGTATGTCCCCGGGGCGCCGTTCTTCGCCGGGACGCCGGACCCCACGGCCGTGCGGCTGTCCTTCGTCACGCACGCGCCGGACGAGATCCGGACGGGCCTGCTCCGGCTGAAGAAGGCGCTGGAGGGCGCGCACCGCGTCGGCTGAGGCGCGCGGTGCGGGTGGGAAGGTCGCGGCGGGCGACGGGTGGGCGCACGGCGGTACGCGCGCCCGGCACGCCCTGGTCGTGGGTGTCGTCACGGCAGTCCTGGGCCCACTCGCCGGCTACGTGGTGCGACCGAGCCCCCGTAGCGGATCGCCCGCCCGCCGCCGGCAATCCCTCCTGCGCCCCCTCTGGTCATCGCGGCCTCCCGGCCCTACTCTGACCACTCATCTGACGCAGCGTCAGGATACGGCTCGGGAGGCGCACCCATGCTGCTCCGCAACAAGACCGTGATCGTCTCCGGCGTCGGGGCCGGACTGGGCCATCAGGTCGCGGCGGCCTGCGTACGCGACGGCGCCTCGGTGGTCCTGGGCGCCCGCACGGAGAAGAATCTGGCCGCGTCGGCCGCGGACATCGACCCTTCGGGGGAGCGGACGGCCTGGCGGGCGACGGACATCGGCGACGAGGCGCAGTGCGAGGCGCTGGCGGCGCTCGCCGTGGAGCGGTTCGGAGGCATCGACGCGGTGATCCATGTCGCGGCCCTCGACTCGCTCTTCGGCGGCCTGCGCGACGCCGATTTCGCCTCCTGGCGCGATGTCGTCGACGTCAACCTCTTCGGCACCCTGCGGATGACCCGCGCCTGCCTGCCCTCGCTCACGGCGCGCGGCGGCGGATCGGTGGTGATGATCGGCACGCAGTCGTCGGTGGCCGCGCCCTCGCAGGTGCAGCAGGCGGCGTACGCGGCATCCAAGGGCGGGCTGGTCTCGGCGATGTACTCGCTGGCGCGGGAGCTGGGGCCGGACCGGATACGGGTCAACACCGTGCAGCCCGGCTGGATGTGGGGCCCGCCGGTTCAGGCGTATGTGCGCTTCACGGCGCACACCGAGGGCGTACCGGAGTCGGAGGTGCTGGGCCGGCTCACCGACCGGATGGCGCTGCCCGACCTGGCGACGGACGCCGATGTGGCCGACACCGCGGTCTTCCTCGCCTCCGACCGCGCCCGCGCCATCACGGGCCAGTCCCTGCTGGTCAACGCGGGCGAGCTGATGCGGTAGCCAACCGCCCCACCCCCCTTCCCTCTCCTCTTGCCCCTTCCCTTCCGTCGGTCGGCCCCGGGCGCACGGGATCCCGCTCCCGTGCCGTGGCGCGTGCGGGCATACGGAGCCCGGCGAAGTGTCCGTTCATCGTGGGTTCGGCGACGCGGCACGGACAACGCCCGCGAAGGTCAAGGGAAAGTAAATTCGTTCGGTTCAATGACTATGGTTCACATCCATGACCGTGTACGGCCTTGACCAGCCCACGCGCGGGACGGTTCAATCCCCTCCAGTCCCCACTCCCGCATGGGGGCACCGCCCCATAGGACGTCACGGCGAAGTGACCAGCGTTCACAAGGCGGACCCCTGGAGGGGGCATGAACAGTCTCGACTGGGCCGTGCTCATCGGCTACTTCGGCGTGATGATCGCCATCGGCGTCTGGTCCCACCGACGGGTGGATGACGTCGGCGACTTCTTCACCGCGGGCGGCAAGATGCCGTGGTGGCTGTCCGGCATCTCCCACCACATGTCCGGCTACAGCGCCGTGATGTTCACCGGGTACGCCGGCATCGCGTACCAGTACGGCGTCACGTCCTACGTCACCTGGTCCCTCCCCATCGCCATCGGCATCGCCATCGGGGCCCAGCTGTTCGCGGGGCGGCTCAACCGGCTGCGGTCGCGTCTCGGGGTCGCCTCGCCGCTGGAATACCTCAAGAGCCGCTACAACCTGCCGACGCAACAGGCGCTGGCCTGGTCCGGAGTGCTGCTGAAGATCGTGGACGTGGGTGCCAAATGGGCTGCGATCGCCACCCTGTTGTCCGTCTTCACCGGCATCTCGCTCCACCAGGGCATTCTCATCACGGGCGTGATCACCGGCATCTACTGCACGGTCGGCGGACTGTGGGCGGACGCGCTCACCGAGCTGGGGCAGTTCGTCATCCAGCTGCTGGCCGGTATCGCCATGCTGGTCACCGTCCTGGGCGAACTGGGCGGCGTCGGCGCGCTGTGGAGCGTATGGGACCGGCTGCCCGACGGGCATACGCAGCCGACCGTCGGCCCGTACACCCTCACCTTCCTGCTCGCCTACCTCTTCATCAAGACCTTCGAGTACAGCGGCGGGATGTGGAACCAGGCCCAGCGCTTCATGGCCACCGCCAACGCCCGGCAGGCCAGGCGCTCGGCCCGGCTGTCGGCGGCGCTGTGGTTCGTCTGGCCCGCGGTCCTCTTCTTCCCGATGTGGGCCGCGCCGCTGCTGGTCAAGGCCCGGAAACCGGATGCGTCGGACGCGTATGCGCTGCTGACCGAACGGCTCCTGCCGCACGGCCTGCTGGGGCTCGTCATCGTGGGCTTCTTCTCGCACACGATGGCCATGTGCTCCTCGGACGCCAACGCCATCTCCGCGGTCTTCACCCGCGATATCGCCCCGGCGCTGTCGGCCAGGGCGCGGGGCTGGAGCCACAAGGCCGGGCTGCTGGCGGCGCGGCTGTCGACGGTGTCGTTCCTGGCCCTGTCGATGGCGATCGCCACGCAGGTCAATTCGCCGGCGTTCAAGGACATCATCACCGTCGTCATCAAGTGGGTGGCGGGGCTCGTCGGTCCGATCTCCATCCCGTTCCTGCTCGGCATGCTGCCGGCCTGCCGCAGATCGGGGCCGACCGCGGCGCTGACCGCTTGGGCGGCGGGCCTGTTCGCCTTCTGGCTGACCAACTACGGTCTGGACGAGGTGCAGTTGCAGGTGCAGATCGTGTCGCCGGTCGCCACCTCGCTGGTGTTGTTCCTGCTGGTGGGGCTCATCAGGCCGGAGGGGACGGCGGAGCGGGATGCGCTGTTGGCGCGGATCAACGACGGGGGCGGCGGGGGCGAGGCGGGGGCCGGGGCGCTGCCGGTCCCGGGGCAAGGGGCGCCGGTTCCGGAGGAGGGAGTGCGGATTTCGGAGGACGGGGTGACGGTTTCGGAGGACGGGGATACGCCTAAGTCCCCATGACGGTGGCCAGCAGGAGGCCGCCGCCCGCCAGCTCCACCCAGAAGTAGCACCAGGACGGGTACCAGGCGCCCGGCGGTTCGGCGATCCGCGCGGCGAGGCGGCCGGCCCCCATCCCCAGCAGCGCCACCGCCACGGCGAGGACCGCCCCGCGGCGCAGCGGATCCCCCGGGCCGGCGGCGGCCCAGCCGAGCAGGGCGGCCATCGCGACCCCGAACCCGCCGTAGACGGCCCGCACTTCGGTACGGGCGGCGGGCCCGCCCAGGCGGATGCCGAACGGCCGGACCAGGGCGGCGGGCGCGGCCAGCCCGTACAGACCCATGCCGAGGAAGAAGAGCGCGAGGGCCGCCTGCGCGGCACAGGACGCGGCCGGGAGGGCCGGGGCGGCCGGAATCGCGGTGGACGTGGTCGTCATGTGCGCCAGGATGCCGGGCATGACCGACCCTGCGCTTTCATCAACGTGCTGCCCCGGCACCGGAGCCCGGCTCAGCCTCTGGCCCGGCCGCGCCGTCTACTCCGGGCCCTCCCTGGAGCTGGATCTGCACTCCGGCTCGGTCACCTGCCTCGCCATCGGCACGGACGCCGACTTCACCCTGGAGACGGCGGACGGCACCCGGCGTACGGGCCGCAGCGCGCTGATCCGCCCCCGGGTGCCGCACCGGATCGAGGCGCACGGGAGGCGGATGACCTTCTGCTACGTCGAACCGGGCTCGGCGGCGGAACGGGCCTGCGTCGCGGCGCTGGGGGCGGGTACGGAGCCGGTGACGGTGTCCGCCGACGGCACCGTGGACGCCATGCGGCTCGTACGGCTCTGTGCGCAGCCGGACCGCTCGGAGCGGCCGGACACGCTCGACCCGCGCATCCGCGAGGCTGTACGGCAGCTGCTGTGGGAGCCCGAACTCCCGGACGGGGCAAGGGAGTTCGCCGCCGTCGCGGGCCTGTCCGCGTCCCGCTTCCTGCACCTTTTCCGCGAGCAGACCGGTACGAGCTTCCGGCGCTACCGGCTGTGGGCGCGGATGCTGCGCGCCGGGCGGGCGCTGCTGGTCCACGGCACCCTGACGGAGGCGGCCGCGGCGGCCGGCTTCGCCAGCCCGTCCCACTTCAGCAGCAGCTTTCACGCCACGTTCGGGCTGCGGCCGAGCCGGCTGCTGACCGCCCGTTGCGTGATCGTCGACGAGACGGCCGCCACGGGGTACCGGGCGACTGCGGCGGAGGGGGCGCCGCGGGCCCGCCGCGCCGTCCAGGAGGATCAGGCGCGCGGGTAGCGGGCGAGCCAGCCCGGCGCCGAGCCACCCGGACCGTGCAGCGCGGGCCCCTGCGTCATCTCCATCGAGAAGTCGTCGGCGAGCTGCAGGATCGTCTCCCGGCCCTCCAGCTCGACCAGCCAGTCCGGCGGCAGCGCCGTCTCGCCGTGCAGGGTGCCCAGCAGGTTTCCGCAGATGGCGCCGGTCGAGTCGCTGTCGCCACCGTGATTGACGGCGAGCAGCAGCCCGTGCCGGATGTCCTCGGCGACCAGCGCGCAGTACACGCCGATCGCCAGCGCCTCCTCGCCCGTCCAGCCCTCGCCGAGCGACTCCACCCGGGCGGGCGTCGGCATGCCCTGCCGTACGGCGCCCAGCGCACGCTTGAGGGCGTCGGTGGTCTCCTCGTGGCCGGGGCGGGTGGCCAGATGGGCCAGGGCCTTCTGGACGGCGCCGTCGAGGTCCTCGCCGCGGGCCAGGGAATGGCTGATGACGGCGAACGCGCCGGCCGACAGATAGCCGGTGGGGTGGCCGTGGGTCTGCGCCGCGCACTCGACGGCCAGCTGGAAGACCAGCTGCGGCTCCCAGCCGACCAGCAGCCCGAACGGCGCGGAGCGCATCACCGCGCCGCAGCCCTTGGAGTCGCGGTTCTTGGGCTTGTCCACGGTGCCCATCACCTCGTCGCCGAGGCCGCTCAGGCAGGCCCGGCCGGGCGCCCGCCGCGAGTAGAGCCACTCCTCGCGGGCGAGCCAGCCGTCGTCCTTCTTGCGCTCGTCGGGGCCCCAGTCGCGCTGGGTGGCGGCCCAGCGCAGATAGGCGCGGTGGACGTCGGTGGGCGGATGCCAGGCTCCGGTGTCGCGGCGCACCTGGGCCCGGATCAGGCCGTCCACCGTGAAGAGCGTCATCTGGGTGTCGTCGGTGACCGCGCCGCGCCGCCCGTAGGCGGGCACGAAGTCCGTCACGCCTTCCTGCCCGTGCGCCTCACGGATCGCGTCCAGCGCATCGAATTCGATGCCGGCGCCGAGCGCATCGCCGATGGCTCCGCCGAGCAGACAGCCCCGCACCCGGCTACGGAAATCCTGCTGTTCGGCGCGGCCCCAGATAGCGGTGTTGCCGCTCATGCCGACACCTCGCTCCGCTCGGCCTCGCATGCGCGCGGCGCGCACCTTCCGACGGCTCGCTCGCTGCGCTCACTCACTGGCGCGCCTCCAGAAACTCACAACGTCCCGGGGCCTTGCAGGCTCCCCGCCGCAGCACTGTAATCGACCAGGAATGATCACTTTGAGCCCCGGATCGTAATGTGAGCTGTCACCCATGAACGCTGTGACGGCTCGCGACGATTGCCGGGATTGGCCCCCGGCCAGGTGCCGGCCAGGGGCCGATCGCGCCCCCGATCGCACCGTCGTCGTCCCTGCCCGACCGCACCCCGACCACGCCAGGAGACGCCCCCGATGACTGAGCGCTGCGCCGTACTCGACGACTACCAGGGCGTCGCCCTCTCCATGGCCGACTGGTCCCCTTTGGACGGCACGGTGGACGTCCGCATCCTGCGCCGGCCCTTCGGCTCCGAGGACGAGGTGGTCGAGGCGATCGGCGACTGCGAGATCGTCGTCGCGATGCGCGAACGCACCCCGTTCCCCGCCTCGCTCCTCGCGCGGCTGCCGCGCCTGCGGCTCCTGATCACCTCCGGTATGCGCAACGCCGCCATCGACCTGGCGGCCGCCGCGCGGCACGGCGTCACGGTCTGCGGTACGGCCAGCAACGCCGAACCGCCCGTCGAGCTGACCTGGGCACTGATCCTGGGCCTGGCCCGCAACGTGGCCACCGAGAGCGCCGCGATGCGCGCGGGCGGCCCCTGGCAGAGCACGGTCGGCGCCGATCTGCACGGCCGCCGGCTGGGACTTCTCGGCCTGGGCAAGACCGGGACCCGGGTCGCCGGGGTCGGCCAGGCCTTCGGCATGGACGTCGTCGCCTGGAGCCAGAACCTGACCGCCGAGCGCGCCGCGGAGGCGGGGGTGGGCATCGCCGCCACCAAGGAAGAGCTCCTGGAGACCAGCGACTTCGTCTCCGTCCACCTCGTCCTCGGCGACCGCACCCGCGGCCTTCTCGGCGCCCCCGAACTCCGCCGGATGCGGCCCACCGCCTACCTCGTCAACACCTCACGCGCCGCGATCGTCGACCAGCCCGCCCTGCTCGACGCCCTGCGCGAGGGACGCATCGCCGGCGCCGGCCTCGATGTCTTCGACCAGGAGCCGCTGCCCGCCGACCACCCCCTGCGCACCCTCCCGAACGTCCTCGCCCTCCCCCATCTCGGCTATGTCACCCGACGGAACTACGAGGGCTACTTCCAGCAGGCGGTGGAGAACATCGTGGGATTCCTGGAGGGAAAGGCGGTGCGGGAGCTGACGTGAGGCGGACTCGCCTCCCCGCCCCATCACGCTCACCCGTTCGACCATGGCGGCGCCGCATGCTGGGCATGCTTCCCTCATGTCCGAGTACGAGTGGGATCGCACCACCATGGCCGTCGTCGCCTCCGCGCTCTCCGGCGACAGCGACGGCGCGGTGGAACTCCTCCGGCCGCTCCCCCAGCGCGACGTCTGCCATATCGCCGTACGGCTGGCCGCCATGGCCGCCGACGCGCTGATCGCCGCCGCCCAGGACACCGGAGGCGACCGCGAGGAGGCGCTGTCACAGTGGCAGCAGTGCATCCTGCAGCACGAGTGGGAGTACGACGGGGAATGAGCGGGGCCCGGAGCCCGGCCGGGTGGCGCCCCGCCGCTACTCCACCACCGGCAGCAGCTCCGGCAGATGCCCGTCCGACGCCAGCGCCGCGGCCTGCCGTTCCTCCGTCACGGGGCCATAGGTCGTCGTACGGGGCCGGGACGGGCGGCCGGCGGCATCGGCGATGGCAACCAGGTCCTGGATGGAGCGGTACGAGCCGTAGCTGGAGCCCGCCATCCGGGAGATGGTCTCCTCCATCAGGGTGCCGCCCAGGTCGTTGGCGCCCGAGCGGAGCATCTCTGCGGCGCCCTCCGCCCCCAGCTTGACCCAGCTGGTCTGGATGTTGGTGATGCCCGGGTGAAGCAGGACCCGGGCCATGGCCGTCACCGCGCGATTGTCGCGGGTGGTGGGGCCGGGGCGGGCGATGCCGGCGAGATAGACGGGGGCGTTGGTGTGGATGAAGGGGAGGGTGACGAATTCCGTGAAGCCGCCCGTCTCCTGCTGGATCTCGGCCAGGAGGCGGAGGTGGCCGAGCCAGTGGCGGGGCTGGTCGACATGGCCGTACATCATCGTCGACGAGGAGCGGATGCCCAGGTCGTGGGCGGTCTTGATGACCTCGACCCAGGTGGCGGTGGGGAGCTTGCCCTTGGTCAGGACCCAGCGGACCTCGTCGTCGAGGATCTCGGCGGCGGTGCCGGGGATCGTGTCCAGGCCGGCGGCCTTGGCCTCGGTGAGCCACTCGCGGATGGACAGGCCGGTGCGGGTCGCGCCGTTGACGACCTCCATCGGTGAGAAGGCGTGCACATGCATGCCGGGGACGCGTTCCTTGACGGCGCGCGCGATGTCGAAGTACGCCGTACCGGGCAGGTCGGGGTGGATGCCGCCCTGCATGCAGACCTCCACCGCGCCGACGTCCCAGGCCTGTTGGGCGCGGTCGGCCACCTGGGAGAGGGAGAGGGTGTAGGCGTCGGCGTCGGTGCGGCGCTGGGCGAAGGCGCAGAAGCGGCAGCCGGTGTAGCAGACGTTGGTGAAGTTGATGTTCCTGGTGACGATGTAGGTGACGTCGTCGCCCACCGTGGCGCGGCGCAGGTCATCGGCGATGGCGCAGAGGGCGTCCAGGGCGGGGCCGTCGGCGTGCAGCAGCGACAGCGCCTCGGCGTCGGTGAGCTTGGTGGGGTCGTCGGCGGCCTGCGAGAGGGCCTGGCGTACGTCGGTGTCGATGCGCTCGGGGACCATCCCGGGGGCGGCGGCCTCGCGCAGCGCCTCCCAGTCGCCGTAGACCTCGTCGAAGTCATCGCGCCGGTCGGCCGTGCGGCCTTCGGTGTCGATGGTGTGGTGCAGGTCCGTACGGCCCGTGGAGTGCATCGAGAAGCCCTCGTCGGGCTCCTGCCAGGGGCGGCCCACCACGGGGGCGTCCTCGATGGCCAGGCCCGTCTCCGGGTCGGCGAGCGCGCGGACGTGCGGCAGCAGTCGGGGGTCGAGCCAGGGCTCGCCGCGCTGGAGGAACTCCGGGTAGATGGGCAGCCGTTCGCGCAGCTCGAAGCCGGCGGCCGCGCAGCGCTCGGTCAGCTCCTCGATCTGCGGCCAGGGGCGCTCGGGGTTGACGTGATCGAGGGTCAGCGGCGAGACGCCGCCCCAGTCGTCGATCCCGGCGTCGATGAGCATCGCGTACTCACCGTCGACCAGGTTGGGCGGCGCCTGGATACGGGTGGACGGGCCCATGATGTGCCGGGCCACGGCGATGGTGGCGGCCAGCTCTTCCAGTTCGGCGTCCGGCATTCCGCGCATGGCCGTGTCCGGCTTGGCGCGGAAGTTCTGCATGATCAGTTCCTGGATGCCGTGGTAGGTCCGCTGGATGCGGCGCAGCGCGAAAATGGACTCGGCGCGCTCCTCGTAGGTCTCGCCGATCCCGATGAGCAGCCCGGTGGTGAAGGGAACGTTGGAGCGGCCGGCGTCCTCCAGGACGCGCAGCCGGACGGCGGGCTCCTTGTCGGGCGAGCCGTGGTGGGGGCCGCCGGGCTCGCTCCACAGCCGCTCGGCGGTGGTCTCCAGCATCATCCCCAGGGACGGGGCGACGGGCTTGAGCCGCTGGAAGTCCGTCCAGGACAGCACCCCCGGGTTGAGGTGCGGCAGCAGCCCGGTCTCCTCCAGTACGCGGATGGCCATGGCCCGTACGTAGGAGAGCGTGTCGTCGTAGCCGTGCGCCTCCAGCCATTCGCGGGCCTCGGGCCAGCGGTCCTCCGGCTTGTCGCCGAGCGTGAACAGGGCCTCCTTACAGCCCATTTCGGCGCCGCGGCGGGCGATGTCGAGCACCTCGTCGGGCGACATGAACATCCCGTGGCCGTCGCGGCGCAGCTTGCCGGGGACGGTGACGAAGGTGCAGTAGTGGCATTTGTCCCGGCACAGGCGGGTGAGGGGGATGAACACGCCGCGCGAGTACGTGATGATTCCGGGGCGCCCGGCGGCCTCCAGGCCCGCGTCCCGCACCCGGGCCGCCGAGGCGCACAGGTCCCGCAGGTCCTCGCCGCGGGCCTGCAGCAGCACCGCGGCCTCGCCGGCATCCAGTGCCACGCCGTCGCGGGCCCGCTTGAGCGCGCGGCGCATGGCGTTCGCCGTGGGGCGCCCCGGCCGGCCGGCGGCGCCCGTCCCCCCGTCGGCCGCCCGGCCGGCCGCCCTGCCGGATTCCTGATCGGCCCCCTGGTCGGGCCCCCGGCCGGATCCCTGGTCGGAGCCCTGGTGGTGTCGCCGGTCAGATCCCTGGTCAGGTCCCTGCGCGCTGGAAGTCATCCTCCGAGCATACGAGCGCCCGCCGACACTGCGGCCGTCGGTCAACCGGCCGCCGGTGTGCCACTGATCACGTCAGACGGAGGTTCCCTCCGCGCGGCGGGCGTGGCATTGCGTGGCCCTTCCCGGGGCGCGCGGCGCACGCCCGGTGGAGCCGGATTACAGGCCGGCCAGCAGCTCGTCCGAATACGTCCGGGTCAGGAACTCCATGTTGTGACCGTCGGGGTCGTCGAGGTACAGGCCACGGCCGCCGTCGCGGGTGTTGATCTGCTGTGCCTGGTGGTGCAGGGGGTCGGCCCAGTACGGCAGCTGCCGCGCCGCTATCCGCGCCAGGATCGCGTCGAACTCGTCCTCCGTCACAAGGATCGCGTAGTGCGTCGGAACGAACTCGCGGTCGGTGGCGACATGCTCTGCGTAGTCGAGGCTCACCCCGTTGTCCATCTTGACGACGGCGAACGGGCCGAAGGCCTTGGGCGCGGGGACGTCCAGAAGGTCGGTCAGGAACTGGGCGGAGGCAAAACGGTCGGTGCTGTGCACGATCGTGTGGTCGAGGCTGGGCATCGGACTCTCCTTGGACCGTCGATCTGTGGATACGGCTCTGAGGTGCGCGGGACCGTGGACGCCACCGGACCGGCGACATCGTCCCCGGCCCGCGGCGCGCAGCGAATCCGTCACTTTCCACGCTATGACCTCCGACGGCGGACGCGCTTCGGTCTCCGGTACCGTCCTGCGCCCGCCGGCCGTACGCCGATGGCCCTAGGTCGTGTCCGCAAACTCCCGCCTGGCTCGCGGGCGACAACGGGAGTTTGCGGACACGACCTAGGCAGCCGCGCTACGCCGCGCCGTTCACGCTCCTGCCACGCGGATCACGCTGCGCCGCCTCACAGGTACTGCGCGAAGTCGTCCAGCGTGCGCAGCACCTCTGCCTCGCCTGCCGGCGGCAGTTGCAGCACCACCTCCTGGAGGCCCAGCTCGCGGTAGTGCGCCAGCTTCCCGGCCGAGGGACGGACCGCGTACGGCACCACCACGGGCTCCCCGGTGCGCCCGGCCTCCGCCCAGGCCTGCCGCAGCGCCGGAACGGATTCGGTCAGCCCGCGCCCGCCGATCGGCAGCCAGCCGTCCGCGTACTCCGCGATGTGCCCGAAGAGCTTGGGCCCGGCCGCCCCGCCGATCAGGGTGCGTGGCGCGCCGTGCGCCGGTTTGGGATGCGCCAGGGACGCCCGCACGGAGCCGAACTCGCCCTTGTAGGCGGTCGGTTCCGCGGCCCACAGCGCCCGCATCAGTGCCACCCGGTCGCGCGTCAGCTCGCGCCGGGTCGACCAGTCGACCCCGTGGTCGGCGGCCTCCTCGACGTTCCAGCCGTAACCGATGCCGAAGGTGAAACGGCCGCCGGAGAGGAAGTCGAGGGTCGCGATCTGCTTGGCGAGGCCGACCGGGTCGTGCTGGGCGACCAGGGTGATGCCGGTGCCCAGGCCCAGCCGCTCGGTGACGGCGGCGGCCTGGCCGAGCGCGATGAACGGGTCGAGGGTGCGGCCGTATTCGCGGGGCAGCGGTTCCCCCATGGGGGCCGGGGTGTCCCGGCTGGCCGGGATGTGGGTGTGCTCGGGCAGATAGAGCCCGGCGAATCCGCGTTGTTCCAGCTCAAGGGCCAGCCGGTCCGGCCGGATCGTCTCGTCGGTCAGGAAGATCGTGGTCGCGATCCGCATGCTGAGGACACCTCCGTCAGGCGTGTGGTGACCGCATGTTGCCCTACCGCCCGCCGGTTATCCACAGGCCTTTCCCTCCGTGTCACACCCGCGTACAACAGTTTTCACACGGCGATACGAGGCGACAGCGCGCGGATACACAGCGATACGAGCGGCATGTGAAGCGATAGGCGATAGCCGACGAGACCGAAGAAGCGGCGAAGCGGCGAAGCGGCGAAGCGGCGAAGCGGCGAAGCGGCGACGTCACGAGACGAGACGCGGGGGCGAGGATGGAACGACGCGAGGTTCTGAGGCTTTCGGCGGTTGCGGGTGCGGCGGGCGCGCTGACACTTGGCACTGTGAGCTTCGCCGACGCCGCTCCCGGGGCCGGGGCCGGACGTGCCGACCGGACCGAGCGGGCCGCCGGCTCCGAACAGGAACGGAGAGTCACCGGCCATCTGCCCACCGGTGCGCCGGACTTCGTCTACCTGCCGGTCGAAGTGCCCCGCGGCGTGCGGGAGATCGCCGTCGCATACAGCTATGACAAGCCCACCGTCCCCGAGGGCACGGCCGGCAACGCCTGCGACATCGGCATCTTCGACGAGCGCGGCAAGGGCCTCGGCGGCGCGGGATTCCGCGGTTGGTCGGGCGGCGCCCGCGCGGAGTTCTTCCTGCGCGCCGACGACGCCACCCCCGGCTACCTCCCGGGCCCCGTCAACGCCGGGACCTGGCACATCGCCCTCGGCCCGTACACCGTCGCGCCCCAGGGCCTGAACTACGACGTCACGATCACCCTGCGGTACGGCCCGCCGGGGCACACCCCGGCCCCTGTCTACCCTCCCGAACGCGCCCGGGGCCGCGGCCGCGCCTGGTACCGGGGCGACAACCATCTGCACTCGGTCTACTCCGACGGCAAGCGCACGCCCGCCCGGATCGCGGCGCTGGCCCGCGCCGCCGGGCTGGACTTCATCACCACCTCCGAACACAACACCACCTCGGCGCACCGCGCATGGGAAGGGCTGTGGGGCGATGACCTGCTCATCCTGACCGGCGAGGAGATCACGACCCGCAACGGCCACGTGGTGGCGATGGGCACCGACCCCGGCGTCTTCATCGACTGGCGCTACCGGGCCCGCGACAACGCCTTCGGCAAGTACGCACGCGCCATCCGCGAGGCCGGCGGGCTGGTCATCCCGGCCCATCCGCACGCCACCTGCATCGGCTGCAACTGGAAGTTCGGCCTGAACGACGCCGATGCGGTGGAGGTCTGGAACGGCCCGTACACCCCGGATGACGAGGTCACCCTCGCCGAGTGGGACAACACCCTGGTCGCCCACACCCGCGGCCGCACGGCCTGGCTGCCGGCCGTCGGCCACAGCGACGCGCACCGCGACCCCGATGTCGTGGGCCTGCCGCAGACCGTCGTGCTGGCCGAGGACCTCTCGCGGCACGCCGTGCAGGAGGGCATCCGGGCCGGCCGGGTCTGGATCGCCGAGTCATCGAAGATCGACCTCGCCTTCGCGGTCACCGGCGAGCGCGGCGAACACGCCGGCATCGCCGAACGCCTCGAGGTCTCCCCTACGGCCAAGGCCACCGCCGAGCTGAAGATCTCCGGCGCCCCAGGCTGCACGGTCTCCTTCGTCACGGACCAGGGACGCCTGTTCACCTCCCCCCTCCCGCCCTCCGGCACGGGCACCGTGACCTGGCAGACCACGCCTGGCTACGCCGCCTATATACGCGCCGAGGTCCGCCATCCGCCCACCACGGCGGGGCTCCCGGGGGCGATGGCGGCGATGACCAATCCGGTGTTCCTGGGGAGGGGGTGAGGGGCTACCGCGAAAGCGGACCCCGCCCGCGGACAACGGGCCGGGCTCCGCTCCCTGCCGGGGCCGGGCGGCGCTCGCTACCGGTTCAGTCCTCCACCACCATCGCCGGTGTGGTCCGCGTCAGTACGTCGCCCCGGAAGAAGGCCGGGCTGCGCCGCTGCATCACCAGCATGATGACCACGCCGATCAGCAGCAGCCCGACGCCGATGACGAAGACCGAGCCGACACCGAAGACCGAGCTGCCGGAGCCGTAGGCGGGGTTCCACATGTCGATCAGGGTCTTGAAGAAGACGGCCGCGAGGAGGACGCCGCCCAGGACCGGGAAGACGCCCTTGAACAGCAGGTCGCGGGCCGAGTTGCGCAGGTCGCGGCGGAAGAACCAGGCGCAGGCGAAGGCCGTGATCGAGTAGTAGAAGCAGATCATGAGGCCGAGCGCGTAGATGGTGTCGATGAGGACGTTCTCGCTCAGGAAGCTCATCACCGCGTAGAAGACGCCGGTCGCCGTGCCCGCCGCGATGGTCGCCTTGCCCGGGGAGCGGAAGCGCGGGTGGATCTTGGCGAAGGAGGCCGGGAGGGCCTCGTAGGTGCTCATCGCGAGGACCGTGCGGGCCACCGGGATGAAGGTGGTCTGGAGGCTGGCCGCGGCCGACGCGAGGACCGCGACGAAGAGCAGTACGCCGAGCACGGTGCCCATGACGGGGTTGGCGAGGGCGGCGAAGACATTGTCGGCGGTGCCGGGGTTGCCCAGGCCCAGGCCCTTGTGGCCGACGCCGGAGAACATCTGCGAGGCGACGGCGGTCAGCAGGTAGGAGCCGATCAGCACGACCATGGCCAGCAGGGCGGCGCGGCCGGGCGTCTTCTCGCTGCCCGCGGTCTCCTCATTCACGGTCAGGCAGGTGTCCCAGCCCCAGAACATGAAGATCGACAGCGAGAGGCCGGCCGTGAAGGCGGAGAAGGACTGGACGGCGAAGGGGTCGAGCCAGGTCCAGGAGAAGTGGAGGGAGCCGGCGAGGTCGCCGGACTGCGCCTTGATGACGGCCATCGCGACGAAGACGGCCAGTACGGCGAGCTGGAGGCCGACCAGGGCGTACTGGACGCCCTTGGTGGCGGTCATCCCGCGGTAGCTGATGGCCGTGGCGGCGGCGATGAAGATCAGACAGGTCGCGACGTGGGCAAATCTGTTTCCGTCCAGGTCGGCGATGGTCTGGCTGCCGGTGAGTTCGCCGAGCAGGAGATAGAAGAACGAGGTGGCGACGCCGGCGAGGTTGGAGAGCACGATGATCGTCGCGATCACCAGGCCCCAGCCGCACATCCAGCCGACGCGGGGGCCGAAGGCCTTGACCGTCCAGGTGAAGGACGTGCCGCAGTCGGGGACCGCCTTGTTCAGCTCGCGGTAGGCGAAGGCGACGAGCAGCATGGGCAGGAAGCCCGCGAGGAAGACGGCGGGCATCTGCACGCCGACCTCGCCCACGGTCGGGCCGAGCGTAGAGGTGAGGCAGTAGACGGGCGCGACGGTCGATATGCCGATGACCGCGCTGCCGAGCAAGCCGACGGAATTGCCGCTGAGGCCTTTACTGCGGGTGTCGCTGCCACTTCCGCCGACGCTCGTTACCGTGTCTCCGGTCTTCGGCCGGGGGTCTACCTGAACCATGAACAGGACGTTAAGGCCTGCTGTTTCCGTATCCGGATGATGATCTTCCGCAACAGATACCTTCTCTATGCAGGTAAATCAGACCTGAGACCCAACCAATCGCAAGGAGAAAACGAATCAAGCCTTCAACTTCATGGCATTGACTCAGGTCTTCCGCGATGCGGGAATCGCAGCGGTGTCCGTTTTGGTGTAGTTCAAAATTTTCCCATCCGTTGTCTGGAAATTTTCGCGCGCTCGTGCAAGGGGGCCTCCCCCGCCGCTCCACGACCGGCCTTCCGCCCCCGTGCTGTGACCGGCCTCTCAGCCCGGCCACACGATCGATTGCAGCTCGCTGTAGGCGTGCAGCGCATAGGAACCGACATCGCGGCCGACCCCGCTGCGCTTGAAGCCGCCGAACGGGGCCTCCATGTTGCGGCCGACCGTATTGATCCCGACCCCGCCCGCCCGCAGCCTGCCCGCCACCCGGAAGGCGCGGGCCACATCGCCGGACCAGACGTAGTCCAGCAACCCGTAGTCGCTGTCGTTGGCCAGCGCGAGGCCCTCCTCCTCATCGTCGAAGGGGACCACCACGACAACGGGGCCGAAGATCTCCTCGCGCACCGCCCGCATCTCGTTCGTGCAGTCCGCGAAGAGCGTCGGGCCCACATAGAAGCCACGGTCCCGTGCGGGACGCTCGCCGCCGGCAACCAGCCGCGCGCCCTCCTTCCCGGCCAGCTCGATGTACGACTCGATACGGTCCCGGTGCGCGGCGGAGATCACCGGGCCGACGACCGTGCCGGGGTCGCCGGGATCACCCAGCGGCAGCCGTTCCGCGTACCGGGCGAGGCCGGCCACCAGGCGGTCATAGATGCCGCGCTGCGCGAGCACCCGCGTCGGCGCCGTGCATATCTGGCCGCTGTAGAAGGAGAAGGTCGTGCCGATCCCGGCCACCGCGCTCTCCAGGTCGGCGTCGTCGAAGACCAGCGCCGCGCCCTTGCCGCCCAGCTCCATCAGCTGCCGCTTCATGCCGCGGCCGCACTCCTCGGCGATCTTCTGGCCGACGGCAGTGGAGCCGGTGAAGCTGACCATGTCCACGCCGGCCGCGGCGACCGCCGCCTCGCCGACCTCCGGCCGCGCCCCGGTGACGACATTGACCACCCCCGGCGGCACGCCGGCCGCCGCCAGCGCCTCGGCCATCCGGTACACCGACAGCGGATCCTGCGGCGCCGGTTTGACCACGACCGTATTGCCCATGGCCAGGGCCGGCGCCACCTTGCCAGCCGCGTTCGCCCAGGGGTTGTTGTACGAGGTGATGCACGTGACGACGCCGACCGGGCGGCGCACCGCGAGCGCGCCGAGGACGCCCGCCTTCCCCATCGGCCCGGCTTCGCTGACCTGCGGCGGCAGGCCCGTCTCGACCGGTTCCAGGGCGCCGCGCGCATATCGCTTGAAGCGCGCGACGGACACCCCCACCTGCATACCGCGCGCGATGCCGGTCGTCGCGCCGCTCTCCGCCCGGGCCAGCTCCGCGTACGGAACGATCTCGCGGCGCATCACCTCCGCGGCCCGGTCCAAGATCGCCGAACGCTCTTCGGGCGTGGTGCGCGACCAGCCCTCGAACGCCTCGCGGGCCGCGTCGACCGCCGCCTCCACCTGCGCCCGGCTCGCCTCCGGGGCCCGCCCGACGACCTCCTCGGTCGCCGGGTTGATCACGTCGTAATGGCCGCCGTCCGGCTCGACCCACTCCCCGCCGATGAACAGCCGACCTTCACCCGCCATGGCCGCATCCGCTCCGCCCGGTCCGCTCACCTGGTGCTCACCGTCCTCGTGTCCCGCCCCGACCGCAGCACCGTCCCCGGCACCGCCCCGGTCACCACGTCGTCCCGGATCGCCTCCACGCCATTGACCCGCACGCTCACCACCCCGATCGCCTTCGAGTCCAGCCGCGGGCTGTCCCCCGGCAGGTCGTGCACCAGCGTCGCCGGCCCGGCGTCGATCCGCTCCGGGTCGAACAGCACCAGGTCCGCGTGGTAGCCCTCGGCTATCCGGCCCCGCTCGCGCAGCCCGAACAGCCGGGCCGGGTCATCGGTCAGCATCTGTACGGCCCGCTCCAGCCCGACGAGCTTGCGGCCGCGCAGACAGTCGCCGAGGAAGCGGGTGGTGTACGGGGCGCCGCACATCCGGTCCAGGTGGGCGCCGGCATCCGAGCCGCCCAGCATCACGTCCTCGTGCTGCCAGGTCGCCTGCCGCAGCGCCCAGCTGTCCGGGTCGTTGTCGGTGGGCATCGGCCACAGGACCGTACGGAGATCGTCGTTGGCGCAGATCTCCACCAGGCAGTGGAAGGCGTCCTGACCGCGCTCGGCGGCGATGTCGCGGACCACCCGGCCGCTGAGTCCTTCGTTCGCCGCGGAGTAGGTGTCCCCGATGACGTACCGGTCGAAGCGGGCCAGCCGGCGGAAGACCCCGGCCTCCTTGCTGTCCGCCCGGCGCAGCATCTCGGCGCGTACGTCCGCGTCCCTCAGCCTGGCGATCCGCTCGGGCACCGGCAGGCCGAGGATCTCGCCCCAGCCGGGGATGAGGTTCAGGGCGCAGAAGGTGCCCAGCGACATGTTCATGGGGGTGAGGATGGGCATGGTCAGCGCCACGATCCGGCCGCCTGCCTTGCGGGCCCGTTCGCCGGCGACCAGCTGGCGCGGCACCCGCTCGGGCACCGCGGCGTCGATGGTGAGCACGTTCCAGTTCAGCGGGCGTCCGGCGGCCGCCGACATCTCCACGAACAGATCGATCTCGTCGTCGTCGAACTGGTCGAGGCAGCCCGCGACGATGGCTTCGAGCTGGGTGCCTTCGTGGTCGGCCACCGCGCGGGAGAGGGCGAGGAGTTCGTCGGGGCGGGCGTGCCGTGAGGCGACCGGTTCGCCGTCGCCGTCGGAGTGCGTGGACGACTGGGTCGTGGACAGTCCCCAGGCCCCGGCCTCCATCGCGTCATGGAACAGCCGCAGCATGTCCGTCAGCTGCTCGGGCGTCGGCTGCCCGCCCACCGCGTCCGCCCCCATGACATGCCGCCGGAGCGCGCAATGGCCCACCATGAAGCCGGCGTTGACCGCGATCCGCCCCTCCAGCGCGTCGAGGTACTCCCCGAACGTGTGCCAGTTCCAGGGCGCGCCCTCCTCGAGCGCCACCAGCGACATGCCCTCGACCTTGCTCATCATCCGCCGGGTGTAGTCGGCGTCCTCGGGGCGGTCGGGATGCAGCGGGGCAAGAGTGAAGCCGCAGTTGCCGCCCGCGACGGTGGTCACGCCGTGGTTGAGCGAGGGTGTGGCATACGGGTCCCAGAACAGCTGGGCGTCGTAGTGCGTATGCGGGTCGACGAAGCCGGGCGCGAGGACGAGGCCCTGGGCGTCCTCGCTCGTACGGGCCTCCTCGGTGACCGTCCCGGGTTCCGCGACGATCGCGATCCGCCCGTCCCGGATGCCGAGGTCGGCGGTGTAGGAGGGCGCGCCGGTCCCGTCCACGACGGTCGCGCCCTTGATCAGGTGGTCGAGCATGGCGGGGATCCCTTTCTCGGTGCGGTTCGTGGGGCGGCGCCCGGCCAAGGCGCCGCTCCTCCAGCGCGGGCGGGACGTCGATGACGCCCCTGGGTCGTGTCCGCAAAATCCCGTTGTTGCCCGGCGAGCCAGGCGGGAGTTTGCGGACACGACCTAGCTGCCCGCCGCCTGACGGAAACGCGTGGTGCGGTGCACGGGATCGGTGTCGATCTTGGGGATGACGTGCTCGCCGATCAGCTTGATCGTGTTGAGCGTGTCCTCGGAGCTCACCCCGATGGGCAGCCCGAAGGAGAGCTGGTCGGCGCCGGCCTGCTCCCACCTCTTGCACTGCCGCAGCACCTCGTCCGGATCACCGCAGATCATCAGCTCCTCGGCGATCAGCAGCTCGATGATCTCCTCGGTGTACTCGGGCAGGAGCTCGGGCCACTCCGGTATGCCCTCGGGCCGCGGGAAGGTGTCGTGGTAGCGGAAGAGCAGCGACTGCAGGTAGTTGAGTCCGCCGCTGACCGCGATCTCCACCGCCTTCTGGTGCGTCTCCGCGCAGATCGCCGTCGAGGTCACCATGACGTTGTCGTTGACGAAGTCGCCGACCGCCTCCGCCTCCTTCACGGCCGTCTTGTACGACTCGACGACCCACTCCATGTCGGAGACCTTCTGCACGCTGAAGCCGAGCACGCCCAGCCCCTTCTTGCCCGCCATCGCGTACGAGGACGGCGAACCCGCGGCGTACCACATCGCCGGATGCGACTTCCCGTACGGCTTGGGCAGGATCTTGCGCGGCGGCAGCTGCCAGTGCTTGCCCTGGAAGCCGACGTACTCGTCCTGGAGCCACATCTTGGGGAATTCCGCGATCGTCTCTTCCCAGATTTCCTTGGTGTGGTTCATGTCGGTCACACCCGGCATGAAACCGAGTATTTCGTGGCTGCCGGCGCCCCGGCCGGAGCCGAACTCGAAGCGCCCGCCCGAGAGATGGTCGAGCATGGCGACCTTCTCGGCGACCTTCACCGGGTGGTTGACAGGGGCGAGCGGGTTGAAGATTCCGGAGCCGAGGTGAATGCGCTCGGTGGCGTGCGCGAGGTAGCCGAGGAACACGTCGTTCGCGGAGATGTGGGAGTACTCCTCCAGGAAGTGGTGCTCGGAGGCCCAGGCGTATTTGAAGCCGGACCTGTCCGCCTGGATGACGTACTCGGTCTCCTCCATCAGTGCGTGATGCTCGGCCTCCGGGTCGACCTTCGCCCTCGCGGCCGGCACATATCCCTGCACAAAGAGCCCGAATTCCAAGGGAGTTCACTCCTTCGGGGTGCGGGGGTCGCCCCCCGGAAGATTTCGTCCGTTCGATTACTTACCGTCGATCCTCATCGCACGTTCCGTCACGTCTTCGACGGTACCCCGCCCCTCTGACAATCCGCCCGGCCGAGCCGCCGGGGGCCACCCGGCCACCCTGAGAGTTCGGCCATCGACCTGACGGATCGTCAGATGACGATCGAGGCAGACTCTGGCACCGCCCGCATCCATCGTCAATACCTGACGCCTCGTCAGGTATTGCTCGTCAGACGTCGCTTGCCGGATATCGCTTGTCAGATATCGCTAGCACCGGCCAACGACGTTCAGAACACCGAAACCCCTGCCAGCCACCCCCCATCGATGACGAACGGCTGCCCGGTGATGTACGACGAGTCCTCGCACGAAAGGAAAAGGGCCAGCCGGGCCACCTCCTCCGGCTGCCCGATCCGCCCCATCGGGACGACCTTCCCGTAGAACTCGTCCAGCGCCGCGCTGCCCGCCGCGTCGGCCGCCTTCGGCCCGCCGTCCGCCGCCACCCGGTCCGGGTTGGTCATCGGCGTATCGACCGCCCCCGGGCACATCGCGTTGACCCGGATCCCCTTGCCCGCCAGCTCCATCGCCGCCACCCGCGTCATCCCGACGATGGCGGCCTTGGTGGCGGCGTACGAGGTCAGGAACGCCATCCCGGTCAGCGCCGTGTACGAGGCGGTGTTGACGATCGTCCCGCCGCCGGCCGCCGCCAGCTCGGGCGTCACCGCCTTCATCCCCAGGAACGCGCCGACCTGGTTGACCTGCACCACCTGCTGGAACTCCGCCAGCGGCGTGTTCACCAGCTCGTTGAAGCGCAGTATCCCGGCGTTGTTGACCAGTCCGTCGATCTTCCCGAACGCCGCCTTCGCGGCCGCGACCGCCGCCTCCCAGTCCGCCTCCTGGCCCACATCCAGATGGACGTACCGGGCCCGCTCCTCCCCCAGCTCCTTGGCGAGCGCCTCCCCCGGCCCGTCCAGCACATCGCCGAGGACCACCCGCGCCCCTTCCGCCGCAAAGAGCCGCGCCTCCTGTTCCCCCTGTCCACGCGCCGCGCCCGTGATGAGGACAACCCGGTCTGCCAGCTTTCCCATGCCCGCCTCCCAGCGTTCCCGCGCGGTACGGCGATCCCCGCCGCACCCGCCTCGACCCCACTCGCTCAGCCGTCGAGCCGCGTCGCGACCTCCGTCGCGAACGCGGCCATCTGATCCGTCAGTTCGCTGCGGCTCCGGCTGCGGAACCGCACCTGTATCTGGGCCACACCCATCGCCCGGTACTCACGCAGCGACTCCGCGATCCGCTCCGGCGCACCCGACAGGGTCCGCCGCCCGACCTCCCACCCCGGCTCGCCCACATACAGCGGCTCGACGATGGTCCCGATCGCGATCGGCTCCGTGACCCCGGCCGCTTCCCTGAGGGCCAGCAGCCGGGCTATCTGGCCGGGCAGCTGATCCCGCCGGTCGCCCTGCGGCAGCCACCCGTCACCGCGGACCGCGGCCCGGCGGACGGCGGCGGGCGAGGAGCCGCCCACCCAGATCGGCGGCCGCGGCGTCTGCGCCGGCCGCGGCGCCTGCCCCAGTCCCGAGAACGCGAACCGCGTCCCCTTGAATTCGGGGAATTCCGCCGGCCCCAGCGCCGCCTTCAGCGCGTCGACGGTCTCGTCCAGCACCGCCCCCCGCCGCGAGAATTCCACCCCGAGGGCCTCGAACTCCTCGGCCACATGCCCCGCGCCGACGCCGAGAATCAGCCGCCCGCCGGAGAGGTGGTCCAGCGTCGCGTACTGCTTGGCGCTCACCAGGGGATGCTTGAGGCCCACCACCGCAACATGGCTGAGCAGCCGCACCCGCTCCGTCACGGCCGCCAGATGGGCGAGGGTGGCCACCGGGTCGTACCAGGTCGTGCCCATCGCGCCGGCCAGCCGCCGCGGAATCGCGATGTGCTCGCAACAGGCGATATAGGCAAAGCCGTGCCGGTCGGCGACGCGCGCGATCTCCACCAGATCGGCCGGCCCGGCCGCCGCCTCCCAGCTCTCCGCGTACAGGGTGCTCTGCGACTGCACCGGAAGCTGCATTCCGTACGCCAGTCGCCCCTCGGGCAGTATCCGCACCATCTGGATGGCTCCTCCTGGTGGATATCGGGCACGCCTCGGACGGTCGTCCGACGGCTGTCCGGCGACCCGTCTGCGACCGCCCGGGCCCGGTCCGACGACCGACCCGACGGCCTATCTGACGGGCCGTCATTTACCGCGGAGGCCATCGTCATGGCTGACGCACCATCAGACAAGAGGTCCGGCAATACCGGCGGCCGACGCCGGCAGTCGGCAGACGGCAGACGGCAGACGGCAGACGCAGTCAGCAGTCAGCAGTCAGCAGTCGGCACTCGGCACTCGGCACTCGGTCGCCGGTATCGACACCGAAGCCCTCCAAATTTAGGTCGGGTGACCTATATTGCTGCCATGAACCACGCGACGGGGACATCCGACGAGCTCCGGTACGACGCGGCCGGTCCGGTCCTGCTGGTAGGCGGTTACGGAACGGTCGGCACCGAGCTGGCCCGGCTGGTGGCGCCGCACTGGCCGCTGCTGCTGACCGGGCGCAATGTGGCGCGGGGCGCGGCGGTGGCCGCGGAGACCGGGGCGCGGGTCGAGCGCTGGGACCTGGCCGGTCCCGAGCCGTTCCGGGCCGAAGTGCGGGCGGTGGTCGGGGTGGTGAACGATCCCGACGACCGGGTGCTGCGGGCGGCGCTGCGCGGCCGGGTGCCGTATGTGGACGTTACCCGCTGGACCGCGCGGCTCCAACGGGCCGCGACCCTCGCGGCGCTGGCGGGCCCGACCGCGCCCGTACTCCTGTCCTCGGCCTGGATGGGCGGCGTGACCAGCCTGGTGGCGGCGGCACTGGCGGACGGCCTGGGCGGCGCGGACACCGTTGACGTCGCCATCCGCTGGGACCTCAAGGACCGTGCCGGCGCGGATTCGGTGGAGTTCATGGACCGGCTCGGCCTGGACTACGAGATCACCGAGGACGGGCGGCGGCACACGGTCATGCCGCTCAGCGATGTCCGGCGGGTCCGCATCGGGGCCCACCCCACGAAGGTGGCCCGCATCGACACCCCGGAACAGTTCACCCTGCCCCTCGCCCTGGGTGCGGCCACCGCGACCACCCGTATCGGCTTCAGTTCCGCGGCCTCCACCTCCTCGCTCCTGGCCGTCAAGCGGCTCGGCTTCTTCCGCTGGGGGCGCGGCGAACGCTTCGCCTCCGCCCGGCGCGCGCTGTTGTACGCCCCGGGCGAGGGCGGCGTCGCGCGGCTCCGTATCGACGTCACGCACGCCGGCCGTATCCGCACCGCGACCGTCACCGACGAGGCGGGTCAGGCCCACCTCACGGCCGTCGGCGCCGCCCTGGCGCTCCGCCGGGTCCTGGGTGCGGACGGCGCCGAGGCACCGCGCGGCGTGCTCTTCCCGGAGCTGACCCCGGTCCCGGCCCGGGTCCCGGAACTGCTCGCCGAGTACGGGGTAACACTGGAGATCAGCGACGTCACCCTTCCCGTCACCACACTCGCCACGAGAGCCGCATGACCAACACCCCCACCACCAAGGGCGCCCGCAAGCGCACCCAGCTCCTCGACACCGCCGAAGAGCTCCTGCTCGCCACCGGCCACGCCGGACTCTCCATGCGCGCCGTGGCCACGGCCGCCGACATCCGCCTGGGCAACCTCCAGTACTACTTCCCCACCCGCGCCGACCTGGTGGCCGCCGTCCTCGACCGCGCCCTGTCCCACTCCCTGGAACGCCTCCGCCCGCTCCTGTCGGAGCCCGGGTCCCCCACGGCCCCCGATCCGGAACGGGTCGTCCGCGCCCTGCTGGCCGAACAGGACGACCCCCGCCTGGTCCGGCTGTTCGCCGAACTCTGGGCGATGGCCGCACTGGACGAGGCCGTCGCCGCGGCCGTACGCGCCTTCTACCGCGACTACCAGGACCAGGTCGCCGCCTTCCTGCACGCGCGGCGGCCGGACCTGTCCACCGCGCAATGCCGCTCCCGCGCCGGGGTGTTCACGATGCTCACCGAGGGGGCATCGCTGTTCCGCTCCGGCATCGCGGATCACCGTACGCAGGAGACCGACGCGGAGCTGGTGGCGATGGCGGTCGGGATGCTGGGCGGGGCCGGTCCGGATGCCGTCGACGCGGCGCGGCGCGGCTGAACGCGGTCCGCGGCACGCACATCACTGCCGCTCGCCCCGCCCTGCGCCGCCCCCCTCAGCGACGGCGGTAGAAGGCGAACAGCACGCCGGGGCCGTCCGCGGGCGGCGCGAAGGCCCCGGCGGTGCGGAGGGAGAGGAGAGGGGGCTGCGTCCCCTTCGGCAGGACCTTCGGGCGGCCCGTGCTCAGCGGTACGGCCACGGCGGCTCCGGCGGTCCCGGCGGCGTCGCCCTGGGTCATTCCGTACGCCTGCCCGTCGTCGCCGACGGACAGCAGCAGGATCTGGCGCTGTTCGTCGCCTTCCGCGAAGCAGTAGCCCTTGCCCTTCTTCAGATCGAAGGCGAGCGGCCCGGCGGTGAGATAGCGGCCGTTCAGCGACAGGGCGCTCGGGTAGTCCTCCCCCGATCCCTGGTCCGTCAGGCTGTCCAGCGCGCAGCGCACGGATGCCTCCACCTTGCCGGTCTCGGCGTTGTGCACCGCCCAGATGTCATCACCGTCACCCCCGTCGCCCCCGTCGCCCTCGTCGTCCTTGGCCGTCCAGGACGCGAGGAGATGGCCGGATACGGCCAGCCGGGCCCTGCTCTTGTATTTCTCGTAGTCGTCCGTCTTGGCGCCCGGCGGTACGGCGCGGCTGGAGTTCCAGACACCGGGGATGCCGAAACCGCCCGCGGAGCCGTCCAGCACCGGCCCGCGCCTGGTCAGCGCCTTGACCTCACTGCTGACACAGCCGATCGCCCCGCACGTGGGTTCGCCGACCTCCAGGCTGTGGGGGTAGCGCTTGGTCCGGCCGGTCCGGGGGTCGACGGAAACGGACTCGTCGCCGCCCTTCGTCGTGACCAGCAGTCCCGCTCCGGCGTCGCGTACCCGCGCCACGCTCGAGAAGCTCTCGACCGGCACCTTCACCACCCGGGCGGGGGCGGCGGACGTGCCCGAGGTCCCGGCCGGGTAGAGGGCCACCGCGACGACCTCCTTGCCCTTGCTGAGCGCATCCTTGCCGTCCAGGCCGTGCGCCCAGACGGCAAGGTATTCCCGGCCGTCCCGCTCGACGGCCTCCACACCCGGTGTCTCGGCGCGCCCGCCCGCGCTCTCCTGCGGCTCCGGCGGCTGCCAGGGCCTGCCGCTGAAGCGCAGCGCGCCCGTCGCCTCGTCGCGGGCCTCCAGGACGTACGATCCGCCCTTCTTCTTGAGGAGTGCGACGATCCCGGCCCCGGGCGCGACGGCGAACGGCCGGCCGGTGGCGTCTTCGGGCACCCAGGGGAGGGCGTCCTGCCAGCCCTTGCTGTTGTCGAACGCCTGGGGAACCGTCGCCTTGACCTTCAGCGCCTGCGGGCCGTTGCCGCCCGGTGCGGCCGCCCCCGTGCCGTGGCCGCCGCCCGCGCCACCGCCGCAGGCGGTGAGCGTCAGCAACCCCGCCACCGTCGCCGCGGCCACCGTCGCCATCGCCGTCGCGTACTTCAAAGAACTGACCAGCCTCTCCCCGTGCGCGGGAACAGCCGGTCAACTGCCGCCCCCGTGCAGCCCATCACGTCGGCCCGACTGTACGACGCGGCCGGCGGAACGGCTGCGGTCAGCCTCGGGCGGTCACCGACCGGCCCGTAGGAGGCGGCCGCCGGTTACCGGGCGGATGCCCCCGGCGCCCAAAGCCCCTCCCCCGTCAGCCCCAGCAGCTCGATCGCGTTCCCGCGTACGATCCGCTCCACCACGTCCGGCGCCAGATGTCCCATCTGCGCCTCCCCGACCTCCCGCGACTTGGGCCAGGTGGAGTCGGAGTGCGGATAGTCGGTCTCGTAGAGCACGTTCCCCGCCCCGATCGCCTCCAGGTTCTTCAGGCCGAAGGCGTCGTCGAAGAAGCACCCGTACACGTGCTCCGTGAAGAGTTCGCTCGGCGGTCGCAGGACCTTGTCGGCGACGCCGCCCCACCCCCGGTTCTCCTCCCAGACGACATTCGCGCGCTCCAGGATGTACGGGATCCAGCCGATCTGGCCCTCGGCATACATGATCTTGAGGTCGGGGAAGCGGTCGAACTTGCCGCTCATCAGCCAGTCGACCATCGAGAAGCAGCAGTTGGCGAACGTGATGGTGGAGCCGACGGCGGGCGGCGCGTCGGCGGAGGTGGACGGCATTTTGCTGGACGAGCCGATGTGCATGGCGATGACGGTGCCGGTCTCGTCACAGGCGCGCAGGAAGGGGTCCCAGTAGTCGGTGTGGATGCTGGGCAGGCCCAGATGTGGCGGGATCTCGCTGAAGCAGACCGCCCGGACGCCGCGGGCCGCGTTGCGCCGCACCTCCGCGGCGGCAAGTTCGGCGTCCCAGAGGGGGATGAGGGTGAGCGGGATCAGCCGTCCTTGCGCCTGCGGGCCGCACCACTCCTCCACCATCCAGTCGTTGTACGCGCGCACCCCCAGCAGCCCCAGTTCGCGGTCCTTGGCCTCGGTGAAGGTCTGGCCGCAGAAGCGCGGGAAGGTGGGGAAACAGAGCGCGGACTGGACATGGTTGACGTCCATATCGGCCAACCGTTCCGGGACGCTGAAGGAGCCGCGGCGCATCTGCTCGTAGGTGATGCCCTCCAGCTTGATGTCGTCGCGGGAGTAGCCGACGGCGGTGTCGAGGCGGGTCAGCGGCCGCTGCAGATCCTCGTATACCCACCAGTCGGCTATCGGACCGTCGTCGCCCGGCGCTCCCATCTTGGGAGCGAATTTGCCGCCCACGAAGGTCATTTCCTTCAGGGGTGCGCGGACGATGCGCGGGCCGATGTCGTGGTACTTCGACGGGAGCCGGTCCCGCCAGACGGTGGGCGGTTCCACCGTGTGGTCGTCCACCGAGATGATCTTGGGGAAGGTCTCCATGGTCTCCATGCCGCTACGGTAGCGCCGATCTGACGGTCCGTCAGTAATCGTGCGGCCCATGACCCGCTCAATACGGGAACCGCGCGACGGCTCCCGCGCGTACCAGGCCAGGGGAGGCACACAGGGGGCGCACGGAATCCATTCCTCCGCGCCCCTGCGTGCGCCTCCCCCCAACGCCCACCCGACACCCGGGGAGGCTTTGTGGACGCTCCAGACCCCTACTGACGTAAAGGGGCCTGACAAGGCAGACTGGCCGTTGCGCACAGCGGATACGTGCGAACAGCGCGTATACGACCGGGACAGGGCAGGGGGAAACGATGGACGACGGTACGGGGCAGGGGCAGGAGCGGCTCCGCTTCACCGTGCTCGGTCCCGTACGGGCCTGGCGTGGCGAGACGGCGCTGGCGGCGGGCTCCCCGCAGCAACGGGCGTTGCTGGCCGCACTGCTGTTGCGCGGCGGCCGCACCGCCACCGCGGCCGAGCTGGTCGATGCCCTGTGGGGCGACGAACCGCCGCACGCCGCGCTCGCCGCGCTGCGCACCTATGCCTCCCGGTTCCGCAAGGCGCTCGGCCCGGATGCCGATGCGCTGGTCAGCGAGTCCGGCGGGTACGCGATCCGGTCGACGGACGGCCAGCCGCTCGACCTCGACCACGATCAGGCCGAGCAGTACGCCGCCGAGGCCGAGAAGGCCAGGACCGCCGGCGACCTCAGCCGCGCCCGCGAACTCCTCGACCGGGCGCTGGACCTGTGGGATGGCGAACCGCTGGCAGGCCTCCCGGGCCCGTACGCCGAGACCCAGCGCACCCGCCTCAACGAGTGGCGGCTGTCCCTGATGGAGACCCTGCTCGAACTCGACCTGGAACTCGGCAGCCATGCCGAGGCCGTCTCCGAACTGACCGCCCTCACCGCCGCTCACCCCCTGCGCGAACGGCTACGAGAACTGCTGATGCTGGCGCTGTACCGCAGCGGACGCCAGGCGGAGGCGCTGGCGGTCTACACCGACACCCGCAAGTTGCTGGACGACGAACTGGGCGTCGATCCCTGCGCCTCGCTCTCCGAGCTCCAGCAGCGCATCCTGCGCGCCGACACCGACCTGGACGCGCCGCCCGTCATCAGCGACGGCCGGGACGCCACCGGGCGGGTCGCCGTACGTCCCCAGCAACTGCCCGCCAGCGTCGCCGACTTCACCGGCCGCGCCGCCTTCGTCGCCGAACTCGGCGATCAGCTCGCCACCGCCGAGGGCAGCGTGATGGCCGTCTCCGCGCTCACCGGCATCGGAGGTGTCGGCAAGACGACGCTGGCCGTGCATGTCGCCCATGCCGCCCGCGAGCACTTCCCCGACGGGCAGCTCTACGTCGACCTCCAGGGCGCCGGCCACACCCCCTCCTCGCCCGAGGCGGTCCTGGGCGCCTTCCTGCGCTCCCTGGGCATCCCCGACCCCTCCATCCCCGACGGCCTGGCGGAGCGCTCCGCCCTTTACCGCTCCACGCTGGCGGGCCGGCGCATACTGACCCTCCTGGACAACGCGCGGGACGCCGCACAGGTCCGGCCGCTGCTGCCCGGTACGGAAGGCTGTGCCGCCCTCATCACCAGCCGCGCCCGCATGATCGACCTGGCCGGCGCACACCTCATCGACCTCGACGTCATGAGCCCCGAGGAGGCACTCGCCCTCTTCACCCGCATCGTCGGCGAGGAACGCGTCAACTCCGAACGCCAAGCCGCCATGGCCGTCGTCGGCGCCTGCGGCTTCCTCCCGCTGGCCATCCGCATCGCCGCCTCCCGGCTGGCCGCCCGCCGCACCTGGACCGTCTCCATCCTGGCCCGCAAACTCGCCGACGAGCGCCGCCGCCTGGACGAGCTGCGCGCCGGCGACCTGGCCGTCAAGGCGACCTTCGAGCTGGGTTACGGCCAGCTGGAGCCGCAGCAGGCGCGGGCGTTCCGGCTGCTGGGACTGGCGGACGGGCCGGACATCTCGCTGGCGGCGGCCGCGGCGATACTGGATCTGGACATCGAGTCGGCCGAGGAGCTCATCGAATCCCTCGTGGACGCCTCTCTCCTGGAGTCCGCCGCCCCGGGCCGCTACCGCTTCCACGACCTCGTCCGCCTCTACGCCCGCGACTGCGCCGAACGCGACGAAGAGCCCTCATCCGAGCGCGAGGCCGCGCTGTCGCGGCTGCTGGACTTCTATCTGGCGACGGCGGCCCGCATGTACGCGCTGGAACGGCCCGGTGACCGCCTCGTCGATCACATGGAGCCCACCGGCTACCCGGGCCTGCAATTCACCGACCGCCCCGAGGCCCTGCAGTGGCTCTTCGGGGAGGCCCGCTGCCTCCTCGCCTGTGCCCAGCAGTCCACCACGCCTCAGGCCCTTCGCCGGGCCGTCGATCTGCTCCTGCTCACACTGGACCTCGCAGAGTCGAGCGCTGACTCGCACCAGTACGAGCAGGCCAATATGAGCCTGTTGGCGGCCGCCCGCGAACTGGGCGACCAGCGCGCCGAGGCACGGTTGCACACATCACTGACGAACGTCCACACGCTGGCGGGCCGGCTCGACGAGGCGGACGCCCACGCGCAGTCGGCGATGCTGCTGGGGCTGGCGACGGAGGACGCGTTCGCGTCGTCGAACGCGCCCAACGACCGGGGCATCATCGCCGGCATCCAGCAGCGCTACGAGGACGCCGAGCTGTATCTGAGTCAGGCGCGCGCCGCCTTCCGCGACGACCGGAACGAGCAGTCCGAGGCCAGCGCGCTCTGCAACCTGGCCCGCGTCCACCTGGGCACGGGACGCGTCGAGAGTGCCATCAAGCTCGCCCAGGAGGGCATCGGCATCTACCGGAAGCTCGGCGCCACCCGCCGCCTCGCCAACGGCATGTATTCGCTCGGGCTGGCCCTCACACGTGCCGGACGGCTCAACGCCGCCCGTCAGCAACTGTCCGAGGCCTTGGTCATTTTCCAGGAGAACCGCCAGGGATTCTGGGAAGGAATGACGCTGCTCAGGCTGGGCGAGATCGAACTCGGTGACGGCCACCCGGCCCAAGCCGCCGAACACGCGGAGCAGGCACTCAAGGCCCTCCGTATCGTCGGGGGTGAGCGGTGGCGCGCGGATACCTTGACGCTGCTGGGACGCGCGCTCCACTCCATCGGGCACACCGGCCGCGCGCGGGTGTGTTGGCAGGAGGCCCTGCCCATCTATGAACAGCTGGGCTCGCCCGAGAGCCGCCAAGTGCAGGCCCTGCTCAGCCCGGTGCACGTGTCCTGAGCGAACGGCCGCCACGTTTGCGCAGGCCACAGCCCGAATCGTCGGCGTTTATCGATCGTTCATCGCGGGAGTCCAGTCTCTCTATTGCCGAACCGCCGCCTCGGGGGGCAAGCGGCTCGGCAGCCAGGCCCCACCGCTAGGGTGAGCGGCTCTGGAACGCCCGTCCGGCGACCCACGGGGGAGTTGCCGGCCGGGCTTCCCACAGCGCCCACACTCAGGAGTTGATCAGCATGAGCAACGACCAGGTACCGCCGGCAAGCGACCGCGACATCATCAAGCCGATGGACAAGCACATGCCCATCGGTGCGCCCGGCGTCCCCAAGAAGAAGCCCACCAAACCCACTACCGCAGAGGGAAGCGCGCCTGCGGTGGCCGCCGCGGACAAGCACATGCCCATTGGCGACCCGAAGAACTAAGGCGCTGTACCCGGGGGATCGCAGGGGCCGGTTTCGATGGCTTGGAGGGGGAGCCATCGGAACCGGCCCCTGCGGCTTGTTCGCGCCGCATCCGGCCAAACTTCCCCGGTGGCTTTCCTGTCCATGATCGGGACGGTTGTATGGCCGTGACCGAACTGTTCCCACCACCACTCATCCGCCTTCACCGAGGAGACGACATGCACCGCACCAAACACGCCATAGCCTCTGTCGCGCTGGCCGTCGCGATCGTCGGCACCGTCGCCGTCCCTGCCGCAACGGCTGCACAACCCAGGCGCTCCTCGGCGCAGGTCGCTCCCATCGACCGCCACATGCCGCTCACCGCGGCCCTCGGAGACCTGGACCGGCACCAGCCGTGAGCGGGCGCCGCCACTGAGGCAGCGCGCCTGCACCACTACTGACGCCTCGTCAGATTCGCTGCTACAGTCACGCCACCCGCGAGCCGCGAGGAGGCGACATGTTCGACCCCACCCGCATCCACCACCTCTGGGACCTGGTCGACGACCGGGCTCGGGCCTCGGCCGGGCGGACCATGTTCTTCGACGAGGACGGGCACGGCGTCACCTTCGACGAGGTGCGGGACACGGCGCTGCGGGTGGCCGCGGGGCTGCGGGGGCTCGGTATCGGGGCCGGGACGCGGGTGGTGTGGCAGCTGCCGACACGGGTGGAGACCGTGGTGGTGTCACTGGCGCTGGCGCGGCTCGGGGCCGTACAGACACCGGTCATCCATCTGCTCCGAGAGCGGGAGGTCGGGTTCATCCTGGCCGAGTCGGCCGCGGAGTTCGTGCTCGTACCCGGCGTGTGGCGGGGGTTCGACTACGGAGCGATGGCGCGGAAGCTGGCCGGCGACGGCCTCCAGGTGATCTCGGTGGCGGACGGGCTGCCGGTGGGCGATCCTGCGGACCTGCCGGATGCCGCGCCCGACGGCGATGACGGACGCACCACCTGGATCTACTACACCTCCGGGACGACCGCGTCCCCCAAGGGCGTCGAGCACACGGACGCCTCGCTGATCGCGGGCGGCGTCGGGCTGGCCACCGCGCTGGGGATGTCGGCGGACGACATCGGCTCGATCGCGTTCCCGTTCGCGCATATCGCCGGGCCGGACTACGTCATCGCAATGCTGGTCAGCGGCTTCCCCGCGGTGATGCTGGAGACCTTCGAGCCGGGACGGGCGGCCGCGGTCTACCGACGGCTCGGGGTGACCATGGCGGGCGGCAGCACCGCCTTCTATCAGGCCTTCCTGGACGAGTCGCGGCGGTACCGGGGACAGTCGCCGGACGCTGAGCGGCTGATTCCGTCGCTGCGGCTGCTGTCCGGCGGCGGGGCACCCATGTCACCGGAGCTGTACGCGGCGGCCGGGCGCGAGCTGGACTGCGCGATCGTGCACGGGTACGGGATGACGGAGTGCCCGATGATCGCGATGGGGACGCCGTACGACAGCGATGAGCAGCTGGCGCGGACGGCGGGCCGACCCGTGACGGGCGCCGAGGTGCGGATCGTGCGGGCGGACGGGAGCGAGGCCGGGAGCGGGGAGTCGGGGGAGGTCACGCTCAAGGGGACGATGCTCTTCCGGCGGTACACCGATCCCGCGCTGACGGCGGAGGCGTTCGACGAGGACGGCTACTTCCACACCGGCGACCTGGGGCATCTGCGGCCCGACGGGCATCTCGTCCTCACCGGGCGGCTCAAGGACATCATCATCCGCAAGGGCGAGAACATCTCCGCCCAGGAGATCGAGGACCTGGTGCGGACGCATCCTGCGGTGGCCGACGTCGCGGTCATCGGGCTGCCGGACCGCCGGCGGGGCGAGCGGGTGTGCGCGGTCGTCGCGCTTGCGGAGCACTCCCCCGATTCCGCCGCCGGGCCGGCTCCCGCCCCGCTGACGCTTTCCGACCTGACCGCTCATCTGCGGGCCGCCGGGCTGATGACGCAGAAGCTGCCGGAGCAGCTGGAGATCACGGCTGAACTGCCGCGCGGGGGCCCGCTGAACAAGGTGCTCAAGTCGGCGCTGCGGGAGCGCTACGCCGGCGCCCTCTGAGGAGCCGGGGAAGCGGTCGTGCCCGGGCTTGGCGCACGACCCGCCTACCATCCGTGTCATGAGCGATTCGGAACCTCTCCTCGGCTGGCTGCAGAACTGGTACGCGCAGCAGTGCGACGGCGACTGGGAGCACGAGGGGGCCGTGAAGATTGCCACGCTCGACAACCCGGGCTGGAGCATCGAGATCGACCTGGAGAAGACGGAAATGGAAGGGCGCGAGTTTCCCCGCCGGGACGTCCACCGCAGCCCGCGGGACTGGGTCCGGGCCTGGACCGCCGAGAACACCTTCCACGCCGCGTGCGGCCTCGGAAACCTCGCCGAGGCCCTCACGCTGTTCCGTAACTGGGCGACCGCGGACGCCTAGATGCTCAATTCCAAGGGGTCTGTGGCTAGTGGCCAAGGGCCGTTGGGAGGGTGTGCAGGCTGTTCGTCAGGCAACGATCCCGGACACCCTCGTTCTCGTGGTGACTGAGCCCGCCGCTCGGCCAGTTGGTGCTTCAGGTGGTCAGTTGACCGGGCTCCTTGACCTCAAGTGCACTTCAGGTAAGAGCCTGGGGGCATGACGCATGACACCACCGCTCCGCAGGGCTCCCTTCCCTCACGTATGGGGTCGTCCGATCCTCGGCAGGCCAATGCCGTCCCGCTGTCCGACGCCACGCTTGATGCGCTTGCCGAGAAGATTGCCGACGCCGCAACGGTGATCGGCATCGGGGAGTCCACTCGATACTCCCGGGAGACCTTCGGGGTACGAGAACAACTCTTCCGCCGGCTCGTCCAGCACCACGGGTTCCGGGCACTGGCCATCCAGGACAGCGCCGGCATCGCCGCCGACCTCGACAGGTACGTGCACGCCGGCGAGGGCTCGGCCGAATCCGCCCTCGATGCCGCCTGG
This sequence comes from Streptomyces sp. NPDC101227, assembly GCF_044767545.1. Classification (NCBI taxonomy): domain Bacteria; kingdom Bacillati; phylum Actinomycetota; class Actinomycetes; order Kitasatosporales; family Streptomycetaceae; genus Streptomyces; species Streptomyces sp. NPDC101227. Next base: position 298,553 of record NZ_JBIWOD010000004.1, read on the forward strand.
CGCCCCTGGCGCACCGCCGAGATGGCGGCGACGCTGGAGTGGATACGGGCGTTCAACCAGGACCACCCCCACGACCCCATCCGGATCTTCGGTGTGAAACCCGTACAGGCACAGCCCGGGGACTACGACGCCGTCCTGAATCACGTACGTGAATCGGCCCCGGAACAGTGGGCGGAGGTGGCTTCCCACCTGGAGCCGATCCGGTCCGCTCACCACACCGAGGAGCACGTGCAGCGCGCTCGGGGGATGCACCCGGGGCGCCCGTTCGTCGACCATGCCCGCGATGCGCTCGCGCTCATCCGATCGTTGCCCGGTGTCGGCCATGCCGACGGCATCCTGGCGCGCATGCGTCTGATCGTGGACTTCCATGAACGCAGTGTCGCGGGGCGCGGCAACTACGCCGGCGATGCCGCGGTTTGGGCCGATGCCATCAGTGACCACCAGCGTCGGACGGGCCTGCGCGTGGTCTACTGGGACGGGATTGCTCACACCTCGGCGGCCTCGGTGACCATGGGGCTGGCGCCCGAGCGCGGTCCGCAACCGAGCGTCGGCAGCCTGCTGCGCGATCAATACGGCACCCGGTACGTCTCCGTGGCCATCGGTTTCCATCACGGAGACCTCGGTGTCGTCACCGTCCCGGAGCCGGCCGGAGATCTGATCGACGCGATGCTGGGCGAGGCGGATCCGGCCGCCCACTGGCTGGACCTGCGCCTCGACGACGTACGCCGCCGATGGGACGGTCCCGCAAAGGCCCGCGTGATCAGCGGGGTCTACGACCCGTCCCGTGATGCCGCCGAATACATCGCCGTCACTCGCCTTGCCGACGCATTCGATGTGCTCATCCACATCCGCCAGGCGTCCCCGGTGCGATGGTTGCCATGAGCGGCTCCCACCCACCTGACGCACGAGACGACCGATCGGGTCGCGTGTGATGCGGACGGTCGGCCCGCTGAGGTCGGCAGGAGGCATGGAACCGCACGTGCAGGTTTCGTGCCTCACCCCTCCCCGTCGGCGTGCCCGGACACGGCCATCGGGCCGGCGGGGACAGCCGACAAGCACGGCCGGCAGGCGATACGAGCGGCCGTCCGAGGGCCACCAGGCGGGGCAATCGGCGGTGTGGCGATGACTTCCGGCGCCCGGAGGAGTCTTCACTGGAGGGGGCGGCTCCCCCGACACGACGGCAGCACGGAAGGACCGGACCATGACCGAGACGATCGACTTCGACGCGCAGACGCAGCTGGTGGCGCGGCTGGCGGAGCACACCGCGGAGGAACAGCTGGACGCCCCCACGCCCTGCGAGGAGTACGCCGTACGCCATCTGCTGGGGCATCTCGTCGGGCTGGCCGGGGCCTTCAGGGACGCGGCGCGCAAGGACCTCGGGCCGACGACCAGTACGCCGCCGACCAGCTCCGTACCGGATGTGACGCCCGGCTGGCGCGACGACCTGGTCCGGAACCTGACAGAGCTGGCGGCGGCCTGGCGCGCCCCGGAGGCCTGGACCGGCGAGACCCAGGCGGGCGGCGTCCCCCTCCCCGGCGCCATCGCGGGCCGGATCGCGCTGAACGAACTGGTGCTGCACGGCTGGGATCTGGCGCGCGCCACGGGCCAGGAGTACGCGCCCGACCCGGCGAGCCTGGGGGTCTCGTACGCGCTGCTGACCTCCTGGGCCGAGGATTCCGGGAGCGGGCCGGGGCCGATGTTCGCCGCGCCCGCCCCGGTGGGGGACGACGCTCCGCTGCTCGAACGGGTGGTGGCCCTCAGCGGCCGCCGGCCGGACTGGACGCCGGCGAAGTAGCTTCCGTTCCCCGCCCCTCTGTTCCTGCCGCCATCCCTCCCCCGCGGCGCTTGACCCTCACACCGGTGTGAGGCCGTAGGAATGCCCTGGCGAAGTGCCGCCCCGAAGCGACGGGTCACGCAGAAGTGGCCCGGGGCGGCGTCTCGGCCGTGTGCCGCGGGAAGGCGGCGCCCAGGCCCAGGGGAGAAAGGGGAGGGATCATGACGGAGACCGAGGGAGCGGGCGCACGGATGCGGCTGCATGTCGTCCTGCCGGACGAGTCCGCGGCGATGGATGTCCGGACCGTCGCGGACCTGGCGCGGGAGGCGGAGGAGCTGGGGTACGCCGGGGTCTGGCTGCCGGATCATGTGCTGCCGCCGGGCCCGTACGGGACGCCGCTGCCGGGGTACGGCGGGGTGTACGAGGCCCTGACCACGCTCAGCTATATCGCGGCGGTCACGGAACGGATCACCCTCGGCACGTCGGTGCTCATCGCCCCGCTTCGCGATCCGCTGACCCTCGCCCGGCAGACGGCGACCCTGGCGCGGCTCAGCGGCGGGCGGTTCGTGCTGGGCGTCGGCGTCGGGTGGCAGCGGTACGAGTTCGAGGCGGCGGGCGTGGACTTCGGGACGCGGGGTGCCCGGACGGACGCCGCGCTGCGGCTGATCCGGCGGCTGCACTCGGGGCTCGGCGGGCCGTACGAGGACGGGTTCGTGGCGTTCGACGAGCGCGCGGTGTTCGAGCCCGTACCCGAGGAGCCGGTGCCGTTCCTGATCGGCGGGAATTCGGACGCGGCGCTGCGGCGGGCGGCGGAGTTCGGCGGGTACTGGCAGGCGGTGGGGTTGTCGCCGCAGGAGTTCGCGGCGCGGCGCAAGGACATCGCAGGCAGGTCCGCGGGCTCCGGCGTCCCGGGCGCGCCGCGTGTCGCGGCGGGGAGCCGTACCGAGTGGTCGTCGGGGGACCGCCCGCTCGCGGACATACGGGCCGAGGTGGCGGCCTGGGAGGCCGCGGGCGCCGAGGATCTGGCGGTGTGGTTCGGGCCGGTGGAGGACGGGTTCGGGGAACGGATGCGGGCGTTGGCGGAGGGGGTGGGGGTGGTCGACGGCCGGGTGACGGGGGCGCGGTAGCCCCGAGGGCGTGACGCGGGCACGCGCCCCCGCGGTCCCGGGCATCCCCGCGTCCCGGGGGCGTGCCCGATCGCACCGCCCGGCCGCGCGGACCCCCGGGTACCGGAACCCCCGACCCGCCCTCTCACCCGGCCGCCGCGCCGTCCCCCTCCCGCAGTCGCCGCTTGATCACCTTCCCGCTCGCATTGCGCGGCAGTTCCGCGACGAACGCGACCTCGCGCGGCACCTTGTAATTGGCCATCTCCCGGCGCGACCAGGCGATGAGGTCATCGGCGGTGAGGGACGAGCCGGGCCGGCGTACCGCGTAGGCCTTGCCGACCTCGCCCAGGCGGGGGTCGGGGACGCCGATGACGGCGATGTCGGCGATGTCCGGGTGGCGGCCCAGGAGTTGCTCTATTTCGGCGGGATAGGCGTTGAAACCGCCGACGATGAACATGTCCTTGATGCGGTCGGTGATACGGAGGTTGCCGTCGGCGTCGAGGATGCCGACATCGCCGGTGCGCAGCCAGCCGTCGGGGGTGAGGGCGCGAGCCGTGCCGGCCGGGTCCTCGAAGTAGCCGGACATGACGTGGTAGCCGCGGACCAGGACCTCGCCGGGCTCGCCGGACGGCAGCGGGCGGCCCGCCGCGTCGACGACGCGGATCTCGGTGCCGGGTAGGGCGCGGCCCGAGGTCGAGGCGATGACGTCGGGCGGGTCGCCGCGGCGGCACATCGTGACGATGCCGGAGCTCTCCGAAAGGCCGTATGCGGTCAGGACGGTGGAGATCTTCAACTCGCTGCGCAGCCGCTCGACGAGCTCCAGGGGGACGACCGCCGCGCCCGTGACGACGAGGCGAAGCGCGGAGAGATCGTGCAGGCCGCGGGAGGGGTGATCGAGGATCTGCTGATGCAGGGTGGGCGGGCCGGGGAGTACGGAGATCCGCTCGGCGGCGATGTTGGCGAGGGCGGTCTCCACACTGAAGACCGGCTGGGGGACCATCGTCGCGCCGCGCAGCAGGCAGGCGATGATGCCGGCCTTGTAGCCGAAGGTGTGGAAGAAGGGGTTGACGATCAGATAGCGGTCGCCCTGTTCGAGGCCGGCGAGTTCGCTCCAGACGGCGTAGGCGCGCAGGGTCTGGGCGTGGGTGATGACCGCACCCTTGGGGTGGCCGGTGGTGCCCGAGGTGAAGACGATGTCGGAGGGGGCGTCCGGGCGGAGGCCGTCGGCGCGGGTGGCAACCGTCGCGGCGTCGACGGAGGCGCCGGCGGCGAGGAAGTCCTTCCAGGTGGTGAAGTCGGCGGGGGCGTCGTCCGACAGGACCACGACCTTTTCCAGGTGCGGCAGACCGGGGAGCGGTCCGGAGCCGGTGCCTTCCTGGGCGGCGCGGCGGAGCGAGGCGACGTAGGAGGTGCCGAGGAAGGTGCCGGTGATGAAGAGGAGTCTGGCGCGGGTGCGGCGCAGGACATAGGCGGTCTCGGCGCCCTTGAAGCGGGTGTTGACGGGGACGAGCACGGCGCCGGCCGTCACCGCGCCGAGGGCGGAGACGATCCAGTCGAGGGTGTTGGGAGCCCAGACGGCGACGCGGTCGCCGGGCGCGACGCCGGAGGCGATACAGGCGGCGGCGGCCCGCGTCACCCGCTCGCCCAGCTCGGTGTACGAGAGCCGGGTGCGGCCGTCGACCACGGCCTCCTGGGGGCCGTACCGCTCCGCGGCCACGCGCACCAGCCGGGGGATGGAGCCGTACTCCAGGTCCGCCCGCAGTTCCAGGTCATCGCGCATCACACTGCCTCCCGCGAAAGAGCCGGCCGAACAAGAGCATGTCTTCATAGCTGACTGTCCGTCAGATTAGCGGTAGCCTCCTCGGCTGTCAGCACTGACGGCCGACCACGGAGGTGGCGATGGGGGCGACCCTCAAGGACGCTACGGCGATAGCCGGCATCGGACAGACTCCTTTTGCCAAACAACTCCCGGAATCGGAAAAGACGTTGGCCTGCCGGGCGATCGTCGCGGCGCTGGACGACGCCGGGATCGCGCCTTCGGAGGTGGACGCGTTCGCCTCGTACACCATGGAGGAGACGGACGAGGCCGAGATAGCCAAGGCGATCGGCGCGGGCGACGTCACGCACTTCTCCAAGGTCGGCTACGGCGGCGGGGGTTCGTGCGCAACGGTGGCCCATCTGGCCGCGGCCATCGCCACCGGGCAGGCGAGCGTCGGCGTCGCCTGGCGCTCGCGCAAACGCGGTTCGGGACCGCGGCCCTGGAAGAACACCCAGGTCCAGCTGCCGACCCCCGGACAGTGGACCCGTCCCTTCGGACTGCTGCGCCCCGCCGACGAGATCGGCATGCTGGCCCGCCGCTACATGCACGAGTACGGCGCCACCCGCGATCACCTCTTCAACGTCGCTCTCGCCTGCCGCAACCGGGCCAACCAGAACCCGGCCGCGATCATGTACGACCGCCCGCTGACCCGCGAGATGTATATGACCGCACGCTGGATCAGCGAACCGCTCTGCCTCTTCGACAACTGCCTGGAGACGGACGGCGCGCTGGCCTGCGTCGTGGTCTCCGCCGAGCGGGCCCGCGACTGCCGGCAGCGGCCCGTGTATGTGCACTCCACCGCGCAGGGCCTGCCCGCGCAGCACCACGGCATGGTCAACTACTGGAACGACGACCCGCTCACCGGGCCCGCCTGGACCGCCGCCCGCCACCTGTGGAAGGGCGCGGACCTCGGACCGCAGGACGTCGACGTGGCACAGATCTATGACGCGTTCACCCCCCTGATTCCCCTCTCGCTGGAGGGCTACGGCTTCTGCGGGCGCGGCGAAGGCGCGGCCTTCACCGAGGGCGGCGCGCTGGAGATCGGCGGCCGGCTCCCCCTCAACACCGGCGGCGGCGGTCTCTCCGAGGCGTACGTACACGGTTTCAACCTCATCAACGAAGGCGTCAAGCAGCTGCGCGGCACCAGCACCGCGCAGGTCCCGGACGCCGCCACCTGTCTGGTCACCGCGGGCGAGGGAGTCCCCACTTCGGCCCTGCTGCTGAGGAGTTGACGGCCAATGAGTTCTCGTGAGTCCGTTCGTGCATCCGAGCCGGTGCGTGACGTCATGTCCTCAAGCGTGACAGCCACCACTGACAATCGGCCCGACACCGGCGCCGGCCTGCTGCTTCCGGTCCCGGACGAAGACGGCGCCCCCTTCTGGGACCACGCCGCCCGCGGCGAGCTCCGCATCCAGGCCTGCGCCGACTGCGACGAGCTGCGCTTCCCGCCCCGCCCCTGCTGCCCGCACTGCCAGTCCTTCGCCGCCCACTGGCGGAGGATGAGCGGCCGCGGCCGCATCTGGTCGTACGTGCTGCCGCATCCGCCGCTGCTGCCCGCGTACGCCGCCCAGCCCGGCTACAACGCCGTCATCGTGGAACTGGCCGAGGCCCCGCGCATCCGCCTCGTCGGCAACCTCGTCACCGCCGCCGACGCCCCCCTCAACTCCGTCGACCCGGCGCGGCTGCGCATCGGCGCGCCGGTGAAGGTCACCTTCCACACCATGCCCGGGGGCGTGACCGTACCCCGCTGGCTCCTGGAGCGGCCATGACCGGCACGAACGGCATCAACGGCGCGGCCGGCACAAACGGCACGACCGGCCGCACGATCCGCGTCGAGCGCCCCGGCGACGACGGCGTCGCGCTGATCACGATCGACCGGCCCGAGCGGCACAACGCGATCGACCTGGAGACCGCCGCGGAACTGGCAGCCGCCTGGCGGGCGATCCGCGGCGACGGCCGGGTCCGGGCCGTGGTCCTCACCGGAGCGGGCGACCGCGCCTTCTGCACCGGCATCGACCGCTCCGTCAGCGTCCCGCAGCCCGCCTCCCCGTACTCGATGGACGATCCGCTGCTGACCGTCGGTCCCAAGGCGAACGACCTGTGGAAGCCGGTCATCGGGGCCGTCAACGGCATGGCCTGCGGCGGCGCGTTCTACCTGCTGGGCGAGTGCGATTTCCTCGTCGGCGCCGAGTCGGCCACCTTCTTCGACCCGCACACGACGTACGGCATGGTCAGCGCGTACGAGGCGATCGGGATGGCGCAGCGGATGCCGTTCGGCGAGATCGCGCGGATGGCGCTGATGGGGACGGCGGAGCGGCTCTCGGCCGCGCGGGCGTACGAGACCGGACTGGTGTCGGAGGTCGTACCGGACGGCGAGGCGGTCGCGGCCGCGCTGCGGGCGGCCGCGGTGATCGCCTCGTACCCGACGGCGGCCGTCCAGGGGACCGTACGGGCGGTCTGGTCGGCGCGCGAGGCGGCGCGTACGCAGGCGCTGGCGGGCGCGCCGCATCTGATCACGCTCGGCAACGCGGCGCCGGAACTCCAGACGGAGCTGTTCGGCGCCCGGAAACGGGACTACCGGGTGCGCTGACCCGGCAGCGGGTCACAGCTTGGTCTTCTCCGCCCGCGTGACCTGACAGTTGAACCAGAACCGGCCGTAGTTGTTACCCCAGTTGACGCTGTACTTGGCGGTGTAGGTCTCCGTGTCACCGGGCCCCACGGTGATGCTGCGCTGATGCAGGCCCCACGCCTTGCCGTCGGCCGGCTTCGCCTTCATCCAGTTGATCGCGATGTCGTAGGAGAAGGTGCTCTCGCTGGACGGGTTGGTGACCGAGACCGTGTACGTGAACTGGTTCAGCGAATTGGAGAAGTTGCAGTCCTTGCCCGTGACGTCGCTCCGGCCGTCCGGGTCGAAGGTCTCCTCGGTCGGCTCGGGCGAGTAGGTGTCCTCGGGCGTGTAGGTGTCCTCCGGCGTCGCGTCACCGGACGGGGTCGGGTCGTTCGGGTTGTAGCCGCTCGCCGAGGCGCTCGGGGAGAAGCTCGGCGTGGCGCCGCCCGGGAGCAGGGCGCCGCAGCCGCCGACCGTCGTCATGACCGCCAGGGCGAGCCCGGCCGTCCCGACCGCCCGGGTGCCCCTGCGCCGGCTTATGTGTGTGCGCGTGCGCTGCTTCATGCCCCTGCCCATCCCCCTGAAGACGTCCAAACCGCGTCATGCGTTGGCTGACGCGTGCACGGCACCCTAGCAAGGGTGGGTGACAACCCGGACGGGGCCCGGAAGCACCGGAGAAATAGCGGGTACGGACGGTCAGGCGTAGCGTCGGTCACGGAGGACCTCAGGACGACCCGAAGCGAGGCGACGCCAGTGGTGCGCAACGTCATCGGATCCCTGATCGCCCTCATCGGAGCGACGGCCGCCGTCTGGAGCCCCTTCCGTCCCTGGTACGACGGCCGTCACGGAAGCGATTTCCGTATCGAAGATCTCTTCAACAGCATCACCGACAACAGGGCCTCTCTCTACGGCTCCGTCTTTCTGCCGCTGGCCGTCGCGGGCCTGATGGCTCTGGTCGGCGTCGTGCTGCGCTCGCGGGTGCTGGTCGCGCTCGCGGGCCTGGTCGTGCTGGGCTTCACCATCTTGTGGATGGTCCGCCAGGGGCAGTCGGCGGGCGAGCTGACGGCGGGCGCCCGCGGCCTCGGTGTGGGAGTGGCCAACGCCCTCGGTGGCGGTGCGCTGATGGTGTTCGGCGCCCTGGTGATGAGCGGCCGGGCCGATCGGGTGGGCGGCCGCCGGGCCGAGGAGCGGTACGACGACGGGTACGGCCGTTACGACGAGCGCGAGGCCGCGCCCCCGGTGGCGCCCCCAGTGGCGCCCGAACCATGGGACCCGGGCCGCCCGGTGACGCATGACCCGGCGACCCAGGAGTGGACGCCGGAGCAGTACGGCAATGGGGGCGAGCCGCCGGACGAAGGGCCCGCCACCCGCCCGCTGACCCGCCCCGGTTTCGACCCCGACGCCGTCGGCCCCGAAGGCGGTGGACGCCCGCCCCGCGAGCCGTTCACCGAGCCCTGGCCCCGCCCGACGGCGCCGCCGCCCCCGCCTCCTCCGCCGCCGACCCGGCCGGCGCATCAGCAGCCGCCCACGCCTCCGGTGGAGTGGGGCAAGGAACAGCGGCAGCGGGGCTCCCGAGAGCCGCCGGAGGAGGGGCAGTAGCCGCCCGGCGCGGCGCCGTTACGAGCGCCGGGCCTGACCCGTCCCCTTCGCCGCGTCCAGCGCGTACACACAGCGATCCTTGCTGCACGCGTAGACCACGCCGCCGACCGCCACCGGCGACCCCGTGATCTCGCCGCCGGTCTCCAGCTTCCAGCGCAGCTGGCCACCCATCGCGTCCAGGGTGTAGAGGCAGTGGTCGGCGGAGCCGAAGTGCACCCGGCCCTCGGCGGCGACCGGGGCGCCGACCACGTCCGCGCCGGCCTGGAACCGCCAACGCGGCGTGCCGGTCACCGCGTCCAGGGTGTAGAGCGCCTTGCCGCTGCCCAGGTGGACCGCGCCGTGCGCGACCAGCACCGGTTCGCTGGACTGGCGCGCTTCGGTGGCGATCCGCCAGCGGTCGCGGCCGTCCGCCGCGTCCAGGGCGTAGACCGTGCCGAGGTAGTCCGCCAGATAGACCCCGCCGCCGGTGACCGCGGGGCCGGGAGCGAAGGCGGGCGGGCTGACGAACACCGCGGGCGCCTCGAAGTGCCAGCGCACATCGCCGCGCGCGATGTCGAGCGCCATCACCCGCGTCCCGGCCACGACGTAGACCACGCCGTCGGGCGCGGGCAGCAGCCGCATCGGCACCCCGCCGCAGGACGCCGTGTCGCCCACGGGGTACGACCAGCGCTCGGCGCCGGTACGCGCCTCCAGCGCCTTCAGCCGCGCGTCGTCCCAGACGAAGACCGTGCCGTCGTGCACCACGGGCCCGGTCTCATCGGTCTCGAAGTCGGTCTGGATGCCGCTGATCTCCCACAGCAGCTCGCCGTTGGCGGCCTCCCAGGCCTGGACGCCGCCGCCGCGCGTGCTGGTGACGACCGTGCCGCGGTCCACCTTCAGGGCGTAGACCCACCCTTCGGTGTTCAGCCGCCACAGCTCGGTGCCGTCATCGGAGTCCAGGGCGTACAGGCTCGGGCCGTCCGAGGCATGGATGCGGCCGTCGGCGACGGCCATCGCCCACGCCACATCGCGGGTCTTGAACTTCCGTCGTCCGCTGGCCACATCGAGGGCGTGCACCTCGAAGGAGGTGACGTAGAGCAGGTCGCCGGAGACGGCGGGGGTGCCCCACACGTCGTTCGACATCCGGAACCGCCAGGGGCGCCAGCGGCCCGGCTCGGCGGGCGGCTGCTCGGGCGGCGGGGGCGGCGCGGCCTGTGCGGGGCCGCCACTGGCCGCGCCCTGCTGAGGCACCCCGGCGGTCGGTCCGCCACCGGGCGGCCGTACCCAGTTCGTGGCGGCGCCGGCCTGGGCGTGCGGCTGGGGATCGCGCGCGTCGGCGGCGCGCAGACCCGGCCCTATGGCGGCGGGCGAGCCACCGAGGCGTACCGGGCCGGCCTCCGGGGGCGCGGCGGGCGGCGGGGCCGCGGATACCGGGGTCACCCGGGCCGTCGAGGCGTCCGGGCCGAGCGCCGCGGGCTGCGGCATCGGGCCGGGTCCGGCGGACCGGGGGTCGCCGCCGCGGTGCGCGCCGGGGCCCGCGCCGACCTGGCCGGGCCAGCCGGACTCGGGCGCGGCGCCGCCCACGGGGGCGCGCTCGGGCCGCGGCGGCGCCGGTACGGACTGCGGGGCGGGCGGCGCGACGGGCGCCGGGCGGGCGGCGCTGCGGCCTGCGGAGGCGCGCTGCGCGTTCTTGGGCACGGTGGACCGGCCGCCGCGCCGCTGCTCGATGAGCGCCACCGCACCGGGCGGCAGCCAGGCCGAGGCCGTGCCGCTGTCGTCGCTGCCGGAGCCGAACAGATGCGGCGCCAGCTGGGACTGCAGATCGGCGGGGGACGGCCGGTGGGCCGCCTCCATCTGCATACAGGACTCCATCAGCGGCCGCAGCTCGTCCGGCAGTCCGGCGAGGTCGGGGCCCTCGCGCAGCAGCATGAAGACGGTCTCGACGGGGTTGGCGCCGTGGAAGGGCGCGTGCCCGGTGGCGGCGAAGACCAGCGTCGAGCCGAGGGAGAACACATCACTGGCGCCCGTCACGCTGCGCGAGTCGCGGGCCTGCTCGGGCGACATGTAGGCCGGGGTCCCCACGGCCACGTTGGTCATGGTCAGACGGGTGTTGGACACGCCGGAGGCGATGCCGAAGTCGATGACCCGGGGGCCGTCCTCGACCACCAGGACGTTCGACGGCTTCAGGTCGCGGTGCACCAGGCCCGCGCCGTGGATGGACTGCAGCGCCTCGGCGATCCCGGCCGCCAGCCAGCGCACCGCCTGGGCCGGCAGCGGCCCGCACTCATTGACTATTTCCTCGAGGGAGGGGGCGGGGACGTAGGCCGTCGCCAGCCACGGCACCGCCGCCCGCGGATCGGCGTCCACCACCGCCGCGGTGTAGAAGCCACTGACCGCGCGGGCCGCCTCGACCTCGCGTGTGAAGCGGACCCGGAACAGCTGGTCCTCGGCGAGTTCGGTACGCACGGTCTTGATCGCCACGCGCCGGCCGGACGCCGAACGGGCCAGATAGACCAGTCCCATGCCGCCGGCCCCGAGACGGCCGAGCACCTCGAACGGCCCGATCCGCCGGGGATCGTGCTGCGTCAGCTGCGTCAGCTGCTCCACCACTTGCCTGCCACCTCCCCGTGGGGCTTAAAAAGAGACTCTCAATAGCCACGAGCCGCCGAGAGCCACTGCCCCGTGCAGCGTCTCCCCGCCTTCGGCGAGGACTGTCGAAACGGCCGTACGCGTGCTGATTCTTCCTGGCCGGGCCGATCGTTGCGAACCCGGGGCCATGCGTCGTGTCACGGATCACGCCCCGTCACACCCTGTGCGGCCGTTACCAGGCGTAACCCAAGTCCGCCTGACGTGCTCCGTCACGTCCCGCGAAAAAGGGGTGGCCGTGGGGTTACCGGCCGGTTGGCCGTACGCCGGCCGCCGGTATCCCGCGGCGCAGCGGGCCCCCGGCGGTACCCGTCCGCCGCCCCGCCGTCGTCCGCCCGCGCGCGCGTCCCCTGTCGGTCATGCCGTCCCCGCCCCGCTCTTGCCGCCGCTGACGTGCACATCGTGCAGCGCCGCCCGTATCTCGCGTATTCCCCCGGTCCCGCACCTATTTCACCCTCCGCACGATCGCTCCGCCACCCTCTCCGCCGGCCCAATTCTGAGACGTCGGCCGCTACTTCAGCCCGATGACGCCGAAGGTGGCGCCCTGATTGTCACTGAAGACCGCGAACGGACCGCCGGGGGTCTGTTGCGGCCGCACGACGACACTGCCGCCGAGGGCGGTGGCGGTGCGCACCGCGGTGTCCATCTCGTCGACGAGGAAGCAGACGAGGAAGTGCGCCGATGCCTGCGGCGGGAACGTCGCGTCCATCGCGACCCGGCAGCCGATCTCGCGGGCCCGGCCGGGCAGCCGCCACGGCAGGAAGCCGGGGCGCGCCATGGGGCTGTCGGCGACGCCCTGGAAGCCGAAGACCGTCCCGTAGAAGGCGTCCGCCGCCGCGGCGTCGCGCGTGTGCAGCCCCATCCAGATGTAGCCGCCGGGCTCCTGGCCGGTCTCGAAGCCCTGGTGCGTACCGGCCTGCCAGGCACCGAACACCGCCCCGGTCGGGTCGACGGCGATCAGCATGGAGCCCAGCGCGCCGACCTCCGTGGGCGCCGCGAGGATCCGTCCGCCCGCCTCCCGGATCAGGGATGAGGTGCGCTCGATGTCGCCGGTCGCGAAGTAGAGCCCCCAGGCGGTGGGGGACGTCTCGCCCTGCCGGGGCATCAGCCCGGCGGCCATCTTGCCGTTGCGGGAGGCCTGGACGTACCCGCCGAACTCGGCGGCGCCCCCGGAGAACGTCCACCCCAGGAGGTCCCCGTAGAAGCGCTTGCCCCGCTCGAGGTCGGGCAGCATCACGTCCGCCCAGCAGGGAGCGCCGTCCGCGAGTGCAGTCATGCATCAACGCTAGCGGCGGTACGGGCGCCCCGCCCGGCGAGCACTCGAACGTGTGGTCGATTCATTCCGGGGTTGACGCAGGTCATCCCCGGGTTCGGCGCACAACAGGCCACACCCTGACCGCACTTGTCGTCGTCGCGGCGCGCACTTGTCCACCAAAGTTGTCCACAGCCTGTTGATAAGACCATTCACCGGTTCGGATCAAGCGCCGCCATACGGATCCGCGGCCCCGCCGGATGCCGCAACAGGGGCGGCAACCGGCACCGAGGGCCGCTAACTCCCCCATCCCCATTTGCAGGCAGCCAAATCGCGCTCCGATCACCCCTCGGTAAGCTGACGGCATGACAGGACAAGTGCGAACCGTCGACGGCAGAGTTGCCGGCCGCCGCGGACAGGCGACGCGGCAGAAGCTGCTCGACTGCCTCAGCGAAATGCTCAGTTCGTCCCCCTACCGGGACGTCAAAGTCATCGATGTGGCCCGAAAAGCGGGGACTTCACCCGCAACGTTCTATCAGTACTTCCCGGACGTCGAGGGCGCCGTCCTCGAAATCGCCGAGGAGATGGCCAAAGAAGGCGCAAGTCTGACCGGTCTTGTCGCCGAACGCTCCTGGGTGGGCAAGGCCGGCTGGGGAACGGCGGAAGAACTCGTCGACGGCTTCCTCTCCTTCTGGCGCAAGCACGACGCGATTCTGCGCGTCGTGGATCTGGGCGCGGCCGAGGGCGACAAGCGGTTCTACAAGATCCGCATGAAGATCCTCAATGCCGTCACCAACTCCCTTACGGACTCCATCCAGGAGCTCCAGAGCAAGAACAAGGTCGACAAGGACGTGAGCGCGCCGGCCATGGCGGGCTCCATCGTGGCGATGCTGGCGGCGGTCGCCGGGCACCAGAAGGGCTTCCAGAGCTGGGGCGTCAAGCAGGCCGAGCTCAAGCCCAATCTGGCGCTGCTGGTGCACTTCGGCGTCACCGGCAAGAAACCGACGAAGTAGCCGGCGTCAGCTGCGCAGTCGCGCAGTCGGGTGGTCGCACGCCGGACCGGTTCGCGACCGGCCCTGCATACGTCCCGCATTCGTCCTGCATCCGTCCTGTGTCCGTCCTGCCATAGCAGCACAGCTGCACACGCAGCGGGTGCCGTAGGGCCCTGAGGGTTCATACGGCACCCGCTGTCTGTGCACTCAGCGCCGTGCGAGGCGCTGTGCACTCGGCGCCGTGCGGGCCGCTCAGCGCCGTTCGAGCCGGAACAGCCTGATCTCCCGCTCCACCCGCGCCTGATACGCCGCATACGGCGGCCAGAAGGCGAGCGCCGCCCGCCAGGCCCGCTCCCGCTCCGCCCCCTCGAGCAGCCGCGCCCGCACGGGAATGTCCCGGCCCCGCCAACTCACCTCCGCATCCGGATGCTTGAGCAGATTCCCGGTCCAGGCGGGGTGTCCCGGCCGCCCGAAGTTACTGCCGATCAGCAGCCAGCCGCCGCCCTCCTCCGGCATGCACGCCAGCGGGGTACGCCGCGGCAGCCCGCTCTTCGCCCCGGTCGCCGTGAGGATCACCCCGGGCAGCATCCGCGCGCTGAGCAGCACCTTTCCCCGCGTCACCCGGTGTACGGCGCGGTCCAGCGCGGGAATGACATGCGGTGCGATCCGCGCGAACGTACGGGTCGAGGACACCTTCTGCACCAGCCGCTCGCCAGGCGACATCACGCATCGACCGCCTCTCGCGCAACGTCCGCCGCGACCGGCCCGGGCACCGTTCCCCCGTCCCGCGCCGCGAACAGCCCGGCCTCCTCCGCGGCCCGCGCCCGCAGCCGGTGCACTGGCCCCAGCAGCAGTTCGTCGCAGGCGGCGCGCTTGAAGTACAGGTGCGCATCGTGTTCCCAGGTGAAGCCGATGCCGCCGTGCAGCTGCACCGCCTCGGCCGCCACCTTGCGCAACGCCTCCAACGCCTGCGCGAGCGCCAGCCCGGCCACCCCCGGCTCGGCCGCGCGCCGGTCCCCGGTCCGGGCGCCGCCCGCCGACCAGGCCGCGTAGTACGCCGCCGAGCGCGCCGCCTGCACCGCCACATACAGGTCGGCGAGGCGGTGCTGCACCGCCTGGAAGGAGCCGATGGGCCGGCCGAACTGCTCGCGCGTACCGACGTATTCGACGGTGCGGGCCAGCGCGGCATCGGCCGCACCGACCGCCTCGGCGGCCAGCGCCGCGGCCGCCTCGGTCCCGGCGGCGGCGAGCGCGTCCGCCACGGCCGCCTCGTCGCTCTCACGTTCCCCCAGCAACTCGGCCGTCACCTCGCGCAGTTCGATGCGCGCCTGCGGACGGGTCTCGTCCATGGCGGTCTGCCGGGTCCGTACCAGGCCGGGGGCGTCGGCCCGTACGAGAAAGATCAGGGTGCGGCTGCGCGCGAAGCCGCCGGTGTGCGCGGCCACCAGGAGGACGTCCGCGGTGTGGCCGTCGAGGACCTGCGCGGCCTCTCCGTACAGCCGCCACCCGCCCTTCGCCGGAAGCTCCCCCGGACTCCGCCCGGGGGCACCCCCATCGCGCTGCGGTGACACCGCCCGCGCCTGTATGCCGCCCGCGCGGCCGCCGCCCGCCCAGTCCCCGGCGTTCGGCCCGGTCAGCGCCAGCGCGGTGGCCAGCCGTCCGCCCGGTACGGCGAGGGTCGCGGTCAGCTCCCCGGCGGCGAGGGCCGGCAGCAGTTCGGCGCGCTGCGGCTCGCTGCCCAGAGCCAGGATCAGCGGCGCGGCGAGCGCGGCGGTGGCGATCAGCGGCGAGGGGAGCAGTACGCGGCCGGTCTCCTCGCAGGCCAGGGCGAGTTCGGTGGGCCCGCAGTCCGCGCCGCCGTAGGCCGCGGGCAGGGCCAGGCCCGGCAGCCCGAGCTGTCCGGCGAGCTGCCGCCACAGTGCCTGGTCGTACCCGGGCGGCGTGCGCACCGCCGACTTGACGTCGTCCGGTCCGCAGCGCTTGTGCAGCAGTTCGCGCAGAGTGCGGCGGATCTCGTCCTGCTCCTCGGTGAACGCGGCATCCATCGGCGGGCTCCTCCCAGCCGTGCGACAACGCCCATCGGGTACGACGGGCCCCGGCATCCGATCTGACGGGCCGTCATAGTAGGGACGGGGGGCCGACTTTCCTAGGGCCGCGCCACTTCGCCCGCCTGGGCGGAAGACGTACCGCCAGGGCGCCAGGAGCCCCGCCCGTCACCCCGTCCGTCACCCTGCCCGGGCCGCGCGATCTGATGTACCGTCAGATTCATGACTTCAGGGACCCCTTCCGGGTATCGCCATCGCAAGGTCGCCGTCGCCGGAGTTGCCCTGTCCGACTGCGGACGCGTGGACGAGGCCACCCCTTACGCCCTGCACGCACAGGCCGCCCGCCGGGCGCTCGCCGACAGCGGCCTGGACCGGTCGGTGATCGACGGCTTCGCCTCGGCCGGTCTGGGCACCCTCGCGCCCGTGGAGGTCGCCGAATATCTGGGCCTGCGGCCCACCTGGGTCGACTCCACCTCCGTCGGGGGCGCCACCTGGGAGGTCCTGGCCGCCCACGCCGCCGACGCGATCGCCGCAGGTCACGCCCGCGCCGTACTCCTCGTCTACGGCTCCACCGCGCGCGCCGACATCAAGGCCGGGCGCCGCACCTCCAACCTGTCCTTCGGCGCCCGCGGCCCGCTCCAGTTCGAGGTCCCCTACGGGCACACCCTGATAGCCAAATACGCCATGGCCGCCCGCCGGCACATGCACCAATACGGCACCACGCTGGAACAGCTGGCCGAGATCGCCGTCCAGGCGCGGGCCAACGCGGCGACAAACCCGGACGCCATGTACCGCGACCCGATCACCGTCGACGACGTCCTCTCCGGCCCGATGATCGCCGACCCGTTCACCAAGCTGCACTGCTGCATCCGCTCCGACGGCGGCTGCGCGGTCCTGCTGGTCGCCGAGGACTACGTCCCCGACCTGGCCAAACCTCCTGTCTGGGTGCTCGGTTCGGGCACCTCCGTCTCCCATACGACCATGTCGGAGTGGGCGGACTTCACCGTCTCACCGGCCGCGGTCTCCGGCCGCCTGGCCTTCGAGCGGGCCGGCGTCCGCCCCGCCGAGATCGACCTCGCCGAGATCTACGACGCCTTCACCTACATGACCCTGGTGACGCTGGAGGACCTCGGTTTCTGCGCCAAGGGCGAGGGCGGCGCGTTCGTGGAGAAGGGGCGGCTGCTCCGGGACGGCGAGCTGCCGGTCAATACCGACGGCGGCGGCCTGGCCGCCTGCCACCCGGGCATGCGCGGCCTGTTCCTGCTGGTCGAGGCCGTACGCCAACTCCGCGGCGAGGCCGGTCCCGGCCGCCAGGTCCACAAGGCGGGCGGGCGGCTCCCGCAGCTCGCCGTCGCCTCCGGTACGGGCGGCTGGTTCTGCTCGTCGGGGACGGTGGTGCTGGGGAGGGAGTGAGGGGCCGGGTGCCCGGCGCTCGCGGTGCGGGGGCGACCGCGGGCGTACCGGTCGGCCGGTGCGGGGCTTCCCTGCGGACGTCGCAGGCTGGCGCCACAGACAAACATCCATACGGATGTATTAAACGAACGTCATAGACAAGTGTTTAATACGCTCGTATATTCGGGGTCGTAAGCCATCGAGCACGCACGTCCGCTCCACCCCGAACGCCCCGACCCCGAAGGGAATCCCGCCATGCCCGGCACCGGATCGCGCCCCCGCCCCGCCAAGACCGTGCTGATCTCCGGCGCGAGCGTCGCCGGACCGGCGCTCGCCCACTGGCTGCACCGCTACGGCTTCGCCGTCACCGTCGTCGAGCGCGCACCCGAGCTGCGGACCGGCGGCTACAAGGTCGACATCCGGGGCGCGGCGATCGAGGTCGCGGAGCGGATGGGAATCCTGGAGGACATCCAGCGCGCCAGTACGGACATGCAGACCGGTGCCTACGTCAATGACGACGGCAAGCGCATCGCCACGCTCCCCGCCGACATCTTCGGCGCCCGAATCGGCCGCGACGACGAGATCATGCGTGGCGATCTGGCCCGCATCCTCTACGACCGCACCCGGGACGACGTCGAGTACCTCTTCGGCGACTCGATCGCCTCCCTCACCCCCATCGCCGCCACCGGCGCCCCCACCGGCGCCGCCACCGACGAAGGCGCCGAAGGCATCGACGTCACCTTCGAGCGGGGCGCGCCGCGCCGCTTCGACATCGTCGTCGGCGCGGACGGGGTGCACTCGACCGTACGGCGGCTGGCCTTCGGCCCGGAGGAGCGGTTCAGCCGCCACCTCGGCACCTATCTCGCGGTCTTCTCCATGCCCAACGAGCTCGGCCTGGACCGCGAGGAGCTGTACTACGCACTGCCCAACAAGCTGCTCTGCGAATACAGCTCGGCCGGCGACCCGGCGGCCAAGGGCATGATGAGCTTCCGCTCGCCCCGGCCGGCCCACGACCACCGCGACACCGACCGGCAACTCGCCCTGCTGGAGGCCGCGTTCGAGGGCGACGGAGGCCGCACCCCACGGCTGCTCCGGGCGGCCCGCGAGGCGTCCGACCTCTACTTCGACGGGATGCAGCTGATCGAGATGGACCGCTGGTCGAGCGGCCGGGTGGTGCTGCTCGGCGATGCCGCGCACTGTGCCTCGCCGGCGTCGGGTCAGGGGACCGGGATGGCGCTGGTCGGCGCGTACGTCCTGGCCGGGGAGCTCGCGGCCGCGGGCGGCGATCCGGCGGTGGCCTTCGACCGTTACGAGCGGGAGATGCGCGGCTATGTCGAGGTCAATCACCGGCTGGCGGAGAAGTTCGTGACGGAGATGAACCTGGCGACGCGGCGGGGGATCCGGTTGCGGCATCTGATGCTGCGGATCCTGCCGCACATGCCGTGGAAGAACCTCGTCGCGAAGAAGGTCGCCGAGGATGTGCAGCGGGGGGCGAACGCCATCACGCTCAAGGACTACGGCGCGGTCCGCCCGGCATCGGCGGCCGGACGGCCACGGCGGCGCGGGGCCGCCCCTGCGGCGGCCGCGGCCCTCCCCCCGTACGCTGCCTGACATGGCCGAACTCGCTGCCCACCAGGACTCCCCGGACGACCGCGCCGCCGGCCGTCACCCTTCGGAAGAGGCGGCGGCCCGCGCGTTCCGCGAGCTGCTGCGCGGGCTGCGGGTGTGGGAGAGCGAACTGCCCTCCTTCGATCCGGCGCGCGCCCCGGCCGAACCGCTGCCGCTCTTCCGGCAGTGGCTGCGCGAGGCCGCCGATGCCGGTGTGCCCGAGCCGCACACCATGACGCTGGCCACGGCGGACGCGGCCGGGGACCCTTCCCTGCGGACGCTGATGCTGCACGACGCCGACGAGCGCGGCTGGCACTTCGGCTCGCACCGCGGCAGCCGCAAGGGCCGCGAGCTGGCCGCCCGGCCCCGGGCGGCGCTCGGCTTCTACTGGCCGGCGGTCGGCCGTCAGGTCCGTATCCGGGGGACGGTGACCGAGGCGGGCCCCGAGGAGAGCGCGGCCGATCTGCACCGCCGCTCCACGGGCGCGCTGGCCGCCGCGCTGGTCGGCCACCAGAGCGAGGTCCTCGGCTCCACCGAGGAACTGGCCCGCGCCTCGGACGCCGCCTGGGAACGAGCCCGGCGCGAGCCGGACGCTCCGGTCCCGAGCTGGACGCTGTACGTGCTGCGGGCCGAGGAGGTCGAGTTCTTCCAGGGCGATGCGCGACGCCGTCACGTCCGCCTCAACTACCGCTACGAGGACGAGGGCGGCTGGGCGCACGAGCTGCTGTGGCCGTGACCTGCCGACGGCCTGAAGGCCTGACCGCTTCGGCCTGCCGCGGCCGAAGCGGCGTCACAGCTTCCGGTACATGATGTGGAATCCCACATAGCCCCTTGTGGGGTGCCGGAATCCCTCGGGGATGGTGGTCATGATCTCGAAGCCGAGGGACTGCCACAGGGCGACCGCGGCGGTGTTGGTCTCGACGACCGAGTTGAACTGGATCCCGCGGTAGCCCTCGGCGCGGGCCCAGTCCAGCACATGCTCACCCAGCGCCCGCCCGACACCACGGCGGCCGTGCCGGGGATCGACCATGAAGCTGGCGCTGGCGATATGCGAGCCGCCGCCCGGCTTGTTGGGGTTCATGTTGGCCGTGCCCAGCACCGTACCGACCGCGTCGACGGCGACGACCGTACGGCCCGGCGGTTGGCGCATCCACATCTCCCGGCCGGCCTGGTCATCGAGGTCGGCGGGGTACGGATAGGTCTCCCCGGCCGCGACGATGGCGTGGAAGAACGGCCAGATGGCGGGCCAGTCGGCCGCGGTCGCTTCGCGAATCAGCACAGGGCAAGGGTGACGCGGGGGCCTGCGGCGCGCCACCCGATTCCGTCGGGCGGCGCCGTCACGCGGGCCGGAAAACAGGGACCGCGACCGTGGCCCCGCCACCGCCTTCCGCGCCGGCCGCCTCCTCCCGGAAGTCCACCACCAGCGGCATCCCGATCCGCAGGTCCCGCTCCGCACAGCCGATGACCTCGGTCATCATCCGGGGCCCCTCGGCGAGGTCGACCACGGCCGCCACGTACGGCACGCGGGCACCGAAGGGCGGCAGGTCGTTGCGGTGTACGACGGACCAGGTGTACAGGGTGGCGCGGCCGCCGGCCGGCTCCCATTCGACGTCCTCACCCCAGCAGTACGGGCAGAA
The DNA here is from genome assembly GCF_044767545.1 of Streptomyces sp. NPDC101227. Classification (NCBI taxonomy): domain Bacteria; kingdom Bacillati; phylum Actinomycetota; class Actinomycetes; order Kitasatosporales; family Streptomycetaceae; genus Streptomyces; species Streptomyces sp. NPDC101227. The sequence continues at coordinate 319,010 of NZ_JBIWOD010000004.1, forward strand.
CTCGCGCGGGTAATGGTGGGCCGCCCCGCACCCGCCGCCTTCGGCCCGGCAGCGCCGCAGCAGCAGCCGCCCCTCCGCCGCGGCGTCCCAGTACGGCCGGGTGAAAGCGTCCATCTCCGGCAGATCACTCCGCGTATGCATTCCGGGTGCCCTCCTGGTGGCGCGGTATGGATCCGGCCGAGTTCTAACTTATCTGACGTCACGTCAGTTCAGCGGATGCGGAGCGGGGTACGCAAGAGGACGTACGACAGCGACCCTCCGGCCTTCGGGCCGACTCCGGTCCTTGGGCGCCTCGGTGCAGGCGACAACGGCGGGCTCCGCGAAGCTTTACCGTGCAGCCCCATTCCTGACAGGCCGTCAGTTCAGTAATCTGACTATGCGTCAGGTAACCAGAGCCGTCACACAGGAGCGGGCGTCTGCGATGCTTGGATCGACTCACGGCACCCTCACCACTCACTCCCGGCCGGCCCGCGTCGTGGCCTGCGGGGAGCAACCACCGCACACCGTCCACGGCGTGCCCGAGGCGCACGAGGGCGACGCCGGGCAGCGATCCGGCGGGGCGGCCGTCGACCGGGACGTCAGCGGGCGCCCGCTGCACGCCCCGGTGCCCGACCTGGACCGTTTCTTCCGGCCCGAGGCCGTGGCGGTGATCGGCGCCTCGGACAGCGAGGGCCGCCCGAACACCGGCATCACCCGTCAGCTGATCGCCTGGGCCGAGCGGGTCGGCGCACGGCTCCATCCCGTCAATCCGGGGCGCGAACGGGTCTTCGGCCGGCCCTGCCACGCCTCCGTCGCCGACCTCCCCGAACCCGTCGACCTCGCCGTCCTGCTGGTCGGCGACCCGGTCCCGGTCATCGAGCAACTGGGCGACGCCAAGGTGAAGTTCGCGGTGGCGTTCGCCTCCGGGTTCGCCGAGACGGGCGCGGACGGCGCGGCGGCGCAGGCCCGGCTGACCGAGGCCGTCGAACGCTCCGGCCTGCGGCTGCTCGGCCCGAACACCAACCTCAACGCCTTCGAGGAATTCCGCGAGGACCTCGACGGCCCGGCCATCGCGCTCATCACGCAGTCGGGCCACCAGGGCCGCCCCGTCTTCACCCTCCAGGAACTGGGCATCCGCCTCTCTCACTGGGCCCCCACCGGCAACGAGGCCGATCTGGAGACCGCCGACTTCCTCTCCTACTTCGCCTCCCGCCCCGAGGTCGGCGCGATCGCCGCGTATGTGGAAGGCCTCAAGGACGGCCGCAGCTTTCTGCTCGCCGCCGACCGCGCCGCCCGCAACAAGGTGCCGGTCGTCGCCGTCAAGGTCGGCCGTACCGAGACCGGCGCCCGGATGGCCGCCTCACACACCGGCAAGCTCACCGGCGCGGACGGCGTCGTGGACGCCGCGATGCGGCAGTTCGGCGTGATCCGGGTGGACGGGCTCGACGAGCTGCAGGACACCGCCGCGCTGCTGGCCCGCGCCAAGCGGCCCACGGCCGAGGGCGTCGCGGTGTATTCGATCTCCGGTGGCACCGGCGCGCACTTCTCGGACCTGGCGACCGCGGCGGGGCTGCGGCTGCCCACCCTCGACGACGCGAAGCAGTCCGAACTGCACCAGTGGATACCGGACTACCTGAACGTCGCCAATCCGATCGACAACGGCGGGCACCCCGTCGGGGACTGGCGGGGCCGCAAGATCATCGACGCGATCCTCGCCGACCCGTCGATCGGCGTTCTCATCTGCCCGATCACCGGGCCCTTCCCGCCCATGAGCGACAAGCTCGCACAGGATCTGGTGGACGCCGCGGAGCAGACGGACAAGCTGGTCTGTGTCGTGTGGGGGTCGCCGGTCGGCACCGAGGACGCCTATCGGCACACCCTCCTCGGCTCCGCTCGCGTGGCGACGTTCCGTACCTTCGCCAACTGCATCACGGCCGTTCGCGCCTATCTCGACCACCACCGGTTCACCGCCGACTACCGCTCGCCGTTCGACGACGCCCCGCGTGTGCTCTCCCCCTCCGCCCGCAAGGCGCAGGCGCTGATGCGTCCGGGCCAGCAGCTCAGCGAGCACGCGGCCAAGCAGCTGCTGCGTGCCTACGGCATCCGCGTGCCGCGCGAACAGCTGGTGACCAGCGCGGCGGCGGCCGTACGGGCGGCGAGTCAGGTCGGCTATCCCGTGGTCATGAAGGCCTCCGGGCCGCAACTGGCCCATAAGACCGAACTCGGCCTGGTGAAGGTCGGGCTGACCTCCGCCAGCCAGGTGCGGGACGCCTACCGCGAGCTCACGGACATCGCCCGCTACGAGGGCGTACCCCTCGACGGGGTGCTGGTCTGCCAGATGATCGAGCGGGGCGTGGAGATGGTCGTCGGGGTCACGCATGACAGCCTCTTCGGACCGACGGTGACGGTCGGGCTGGGCGGGGTCCTCGTGGAAGTACTGCGGGATGTCGCGGTGGGCGTGCCGCCCTTCGGCGAGGACCAGGCGCGGGCGATGCTCGGCGAACTGCGCGGCCACGCCCTCCTGGACGGTGTGCGGGGCGCACCGCCCGCGGATGTCGACGCGCTGGTCGAGGTCGTCCTGCGCGTGCAGCGGATGGCGCTCGAACTGGGCGATGACCTGGCCGAGCTGGACATCAATCCGCTGGTCGTCCTGCCGCGGGGACAGGGTGCCGTGGCCCTCGATGCGCTCGCCGTGTGTCACGGCCCCCACGGGGCCCACGCCTCGTAATCGCCGACGCCGCCACCGACCCCGCCACCGGGCCCACGGCCGCCATCCCCACCGCACCCCTTGGAGCCGCTCCCCCATGACGTCCTCCCCCGAGTCCCCCGGCGCCCCCGAGCCCGCCGGATCCACCGGATCCGCCGAACCGCTCGACGGCCCCTCACCGTCCGTTGACTCCTTGATACTCCACGCCACTGACAACGGCGTCTCGTGGATCACCCTCAACCGCCCCGCCGCGCTGAACGCCCTCACCTGGGACCAGCGCGAACGCCTCATCGAGCTGCTCGCGGACGCCTCGGCCGACCCCGGCGTACGGGCCGTGGTGATCACCGCGACCGGCAAGGGCTTCTGCGCCGGCGCCGATCTGCGCGGCGCGCCGTCAGCCGGCGCCGAGCGGGTCGCGGGCGATGTCGCCCGGATGATCCGGCGCGGGGCGCAGCGCTTCATCGGCGCCGTGCTGGACTGCGAGAAGCCCGTGATCGCCGCCGTCAACGGCACCGCGGCCGGGATCGGCGCGCATCTGGCGCTCGCCTGCGATCTGGTCCTGGCCGCCGAATCGGCCCGTTTCATCGAGGTGTTCGTACGCCGCGGACTGGTCCCCGACGGCGGTGGCGCCTACCTCTTGCCCCGGCTGATCGGCCCACAGCGCGCCAAGGAGCTGATGTTCTTCGGCGACGCCGTCCCGGCCGCCGAGGCCGAGCGGCTGGGCCTGGTCAACCGAGTGGTCCCGGACGGCGAGCTGGAGAAGACGGCGCGGGAGTGGGCCGAGCGCCTGGCGGCCGGCCCGACCCGGGCGCTGGCCCTCACCAAACAGCTGGTCAACGCCTCGCTCGACGCCGACCGGGCCGCGGCCTTCACCGCCGAGGCCACCGCCCAGGAGATCAACATGACCACCGCCGACGCCCAGGAAGGCGTCGCCTCCTTCGTGGCGCGCCGCAAGCCGACGTACCGGGGCCGGTAGGAGGACGGCGGGCGGCACGGGGGTCGCCCGCCGCACGGGCGTCGCCCTTCGCACGGGCCGGGGACGGTCGTCGGAGCTGACATCCGGGTCGCGCCCCGACGCGACGCCCACCGCGCCCCCGCCGTCCGCCGCCCCACCCGATCCCCCGGTGACTGCCCCCGCCGCCCACAACAGGCCGGCCGCGAGCACCCCGGCCCACACGGCACCGCCGAGCCTGCCGCCTGCCGCCGCCACCATTCGCCGACTCCCTGTAAGCCCGTAGGGCCGGCCACATGGCCGGCCCCCCACCTGGCACACGCGCGGCGCCCCCGCCCCGCATGACACACCTCGACGTGACCTGCATCACATAGTGCCGACCGTGCCGCATCCCCACACCTCGCGACACATCGCGGGCGCATCGCCACGCAACGCACCGCATCGCAACCCGTCACGGCACATCACGGCGCCTCACATGGCGCTAGCAGTACGGCACCTCACGCGTATTGCGGGTCCGCACCCCCGGCAGCCAGCCCGTCACGCCCCGCCTGGCGGTCACCAGGTACCAGCGGGTGGACGTCACCCCCGCCTCATCACGGACCAGCCGCCCATCGGCGATCACGCAGTGCGCGGCCAGCACATCGCCGTGCCATACGCGGCCCGCGGAGTTGTCCCGCGCGGCGTAGCGGACGTGCGGGTCCCTGGCCAGCCGCAGCCCGCACTCCAGTGAACGGATCCGGCGGCAGGCCGACTCGCTGTTGTAGACGGTGACCGGCACCGCGCGGACACCGGCGGCCGGCTGCCGCTCACCGGCGCCCGGACGCACCAGCCACCACGCCCCGAGCGCCACGGCGGCCACCGTGGCGGCGACCGCGAGCGCGAGGACGTACGTCCTCCGGCGCGGCGGCAGGGGCGACACGGGCGCCTTATGTGCCACCCGGGGCCCGGGAGCAGGTCCGGGTCCTGCCCCCTTGATGCGGGCCCACAACCCGGCCGGCACCTCGATCCGCTCGTCCGCGCGCCGCAGCCGCTCGCGCAGCAGCGCCTCGGCGTCGTCCCCCGCACCCACCGTGCCGCTCACCTCCCCGCCCGTCCGTGCTGCGATGCCACGAGGTGCGCGCGCAGCCTGTCCAGCGCGCGGGCGCGGTGCCGGGCGGCCGTGCCGCGGTGCACCTTCATGATCCTCGCGGCCTGGTCGATGGTGTAGCCGTCGAGGTCGACGAGGATGACGATGCCGGCCTGGCGCTGCGACAACCGCCCCAGCAGGCGTACCGCTTCGAGCTCGGCATGCCGCCACTCCACGCCGCCGTCCCAGCCCCCGGCCGCCCCGCCGGCCCCCGCCCCGAAGCCGCCGGGCCCGACCGCGCCGACTTCCTCGACGCCCTCCACCGCATCGACCAGCACCTGGCGGCGGTCCTTGCGATGGGCGTCGCGGGCGATGTTGAGCACCGCGGTGAAGGCGTAGGCGTACGGCTCCGGATGGGCGAGGAAGCGCTGGGGCCGGGCGGCGAGCTTGAGGTAGGCCTCATGCACCACGTCCTCCGCGGACTGTCTCGATCCGGCCAGCAGCACCGCACGCCGGTAGAGCCGGGGCAGCAGCCCGCAGAAGACCTCGTCGAAGGTGGGTGACACGGCAGACGGAGGTGACGACGACGTCGCATCTGCCATGTGGTGGAACTCCCCCGTGCCGGACTACGGGTGGCGACCGAGACGGAAGTCACCCGTGCAGTCCGTAGCCAACCAGGCGCCACCCGCCAATCTCCCCCGAATACCGCCTACATCACCCCTGAGTCACCCCAAACCACCCCCGCGAGTGGCAGCCCCCGGCACCCGCCCGACGGCGGCCCGCCACCGCCCCTCCATGCCTCGGCACCCGTCCGGGGACTTCCCATCTGACGCAGCATCAGATTCAATGAATTCATGATGGGACACGCGGGAATGGCGGCCACGGCCGTGCGCTATCTACGCTCGGTCGGCGCGCCGACCACGGCTTCCCCGCCAGGCGCGGACGCATCGGCCGACCCGGCCGCCGCCCCCGCACCGCACCGACGCCCCGCGCTGCGCGCCGTACGGGAGGATGAGCGCGCCCCCCTGGACCCGGCCGAATTCCGCTCCGTCCTGGGGAACTTCGCCAGTGGCGTCACGGTCATCACGGCACCGGGCGAAGCCGGTCCGGCCGGCTTCGCCTGTCAGTCGTTCGCGTCGCTCTCCCTCGACCCGCCGCTGGTGACGTTCATGGTGGCGCGTACGTCGACCACCTGGCCGGTGATCGCCCGCGCCGGGGTCTTCTGCGTCAACATCCTCGGCGCCGAACAGGGCGAACTGTGCCGCGGGTTCGCGGTCAGCGGCGGCGACAAGTTCGCGGGCGTCTCGTATGTGGCGGCGCCGGCGACCGGTTCGCCGCGGCTGACGGGCGTGCCCGCCTGGATCGACTGCACCATCCACGCGGTGCACACCGGTGGCGACCATCTGATCGTGGTCGGCCAGGTCGACGCCCTCGCCGCGGACCCGGCCGCCGCCGAGGCCGGGCCGCTGCTCTTCCACCGGGGCGCCTTCGGGCGGCTCAGCGGCTGACGGCGGCCGGGCTCCGCGCCTCCGTGCCCTCAGCGTCGGGTCAGCTCATACCGGTCCCCCACGTCAGGATCGTCCCGGTCGTAGTAGAGCACCGGCCGGTACTGCGAACCGCCGATGTCCCACTGCGCCCCGCAGTCGCCGGTCACCGCCACGGTCGGGCCGTTGTCCGGCAGGGGCTGCCGAAGGCTCCAGTGACCGGTGCCGTCACAGCGTTCCCCGGGGTCGCCCACCCGCGACGCGCTCGCCGTCCCGTCGGCGCGCAGCCGCAGCGTGCCGCCGGAGCCGTCCTCCCAGACGCCGACGAGCGCGGAACGCGTCAGGTTCGGCGGCTCGTCCCCGGGCAGCACCCCGGCGTCGAAGGCGCCCACGACCAGCAGGGCCGCCCCGACGGCGGCCGCGACTCCGCCACCCTTGACGGTGAAGGGCAGCCGCGTGGAACGCCGGGCGGCGGAGTCCCGGGCGGCGTACGCGGCAAACAGCACGGCGGGTACGCCGATGACCGTCAGCGCCGGCCACCACGCGAGGTACCGCAAAGGCGCCACGGTGCCGTAGAGGAACGCGAAGATCGCGCTGTACACAACGGTCGCGCAGGCCGCCGAGAAGGGCGTGGCGATCACCGGCCACCACCACGCGGGCCGCCCCGGCAGGCGGCCCCGGCCGACGGCCCACCGCGCCAGCCAGAGGGAGGGCAGCACCAGGGTCGTCGTCACCACGAACCCTGGTACGGCGCCCAGGAGGATCACCACGGGCAGCACGAACACCATCAGGAAGGCGCTGTTGGACGGCCCCACCGACCCGCCGAGTCCGGATATCGTCACCGCGGCGCCCGCGACCAGCAGTTCGCCCAGCAGCGTGGCCATCGAGGCCGCGAAGGCCGGCCGGCTCCAGAACACCGCACCGGCCGTCCCACCTCTGGTCATGCTCATCCGGCACCACCCCTCCCACCGGGATCATGCACCCGGCGGAAACCCGCCCCGCGACCAGGTCGCCCTAAGCGCCCCGGCGCCGCCGGATGACCAGCGCCATCAGCGCCGCGACCGCGCACAGCGCCCCGGAGGCGTACCAGACCGGGTTGTACGTACCGAAGGCGTCCCGCGCCAGGCCGCCCAGGAAGGCGATCAGGGCGGCGCCCACCTGGTGGGCGGCCAGCACCCAGCCGAAGACGATCGCGCCGTCCTCGCCGTAGTACTCGCGGCACAGCGCGATGGTCGGCGGGACGGTCGCGACCCAGTCCAGGCCGTAGAAGACGATGAAGAAGACCATGGGCGGGTGGACGGTGTCCGCGAGGAGCAGCGGCAGGAACATCAGCGAGACGCCGCGCAGGCCGTAGTACACGGCGAGCAGCCGGCGCGTGTCGAAGCGGTCGGTGAACCAGCCCGAGGCGATGGTCCCGACGATGTCGAAGACGCCGATCACCGCGAGGAGCGAGGCGGCGGCCGTCATCGGCATTCCGTGGTCGTGCGCGGCGGGCACGAAGTGGGTCTTGACCAGGCCGTTCGTCGTGGCGCCGCAGATCGCGAAGGTGCCGGCCAGCAGCCAGAACGGCCCCGTGCCGGCCGCGGACACCAGCGCCCGCACCGCACGCCGGGCCGCGCCCCGCTGCGCCGGCGGCTTGGCCACGAACTCCGTCGCCCCGTACGGCGCCAGGCCCACACTCGCCGGGTGGTCGCGCAGCAGCAGCCACACCAGGGGGACGACCGCGAGCGCGGCGAGCGCCACGGTGACGGCGGCGGGCCGCCAGCCGTGCCGCTCCACCATCCAGGACAGCAACGGGAGAAAGACCAGCTGCCCGGAGGCGCCGGCCGCCGTGAGGATGCCGGTCACCAGCCCGCGCCGCGCGACGAACCAGCGCCCGGTGACCGTGGCGGCGAACGCCAGCGCCATCGAGCCGCTGCCCAGCCCCACCAACACACCCCACAGCAGGACGAGTTGCCAGCTGGTGGTCATGAATACGGTCAGTCCGGCACCGACCGCGATCAGCGTCAGGGCGGCGGCGACCACCCGGCGGATCCCGAAGCGGTCCATCAGCGCGGCGGCGAACGGCGCGGTCAGCCCGTACAGCGCGAGATTGACGGACACCGCGAAGCCGATGGTGGCGCGCGACCAGTGGAACTCGGCGTGCAGCGGATCGATGAGCAGACCGGGCAGCGAGGCGAAGCCGGCGGCGCCGATGATGGTGAGGAAGGCGACGGCGGCGACGGACCACGCCCGGTGGGGCCGCCGGCGGCGGGCGGGGACGGGTTCGGGCGTCGCGACGGGCGGCGTCGGTGGGGATATCTGCTCGGGTATCTGGCTCACCCGAGCAGCATCACCGACCGGTCCGTACGGAACGAGTGGCCGAAGGGCCAGCCTTCGCCAGGATCGGGCCAGCGGGGCGCCCCACCCGACGCACCGGCCCCCACCGCACCGCTACCCGAACGTCAAAACGCCCCGGGCCACCCGCCCATGGTGCGCATCATCGGCGGCCTTGGCGAAGTCCTCCACCGGATAGGTCTCGCTCACCAGCTCGTCCAGCAGCAACCGCCCTTCCCGGTACATCCGGGCGTAGAGCGCGATGTCCCGCTGCGGCCGGGCCGATCCGTACCGGCATCCCAGGATCGACTTGTCCAAGTACATCGACGACACCACGAACGACGCCTCCGCGCTGGCCGGCGGCACCCCGAGCAGGACCGCCTGCCCATGCCGGTCCAGCAGATCGACCGCCTGCCGGATCAGCCGCGTACTGCCCACACACTCGAAGGCGTGATCGGCACCGGTCGGCAGGATCGCCTTGACCGCCTTGACGCCGTCCACCACCGCCGACGCATCGATGAAATGCGTCGCCCCGAACTGCCGCGCCACCGCCTCCTTGGCCGGATTGGCGTCCACCGCGACGATCGTCGACGCCCCCGCGATCCGCGCCCCCTGAAGCACATTGAGCCCGATGCCACCGGCGCCGATGACCACGACCGAATCCCCGCGGTCCACCTTCGCGCGGTTGAGCACGGCCCCGACCCCGGTCAGCACCCCGCACCCGATCAATGCGGCGGACGTCATCGGAATATCCTCGGCGATCTTCACGGCCTGCACCGCCTTGACGACCGTACGCTCCGCGAACGCCGAGTTCGAGGCGAAGTTGAACAGCTCCGTGTCCCCCCGCCGGAACGGTTTCCCCGGCATCCCGATCGCCTTGCGGCACATCGTCGGACGCCCCCGGTCGCACTCTCCGCACGCCCCGCAGTTGGCCAGCGTCGACAGGGCGACGTGATCACCGGGCGCCACATGCTCAACCCCCGCCCCCACGGCCTCGACCACCCCGGCCCCTTCGTGGCCCAGCACCACCGGCACCGGAAACGGAATGGTCCCGTCGATGACCGACAGATCGCTGTGGCACAGCCCGGCGGCCCGGATCGCGACCAGCACCTCTCCCGGCCCCGGATCCCGCACCTCCAGATCGTCCACGACCCGGGTCCGCTCGCCGTCGAAAATAACGCCCCTCATCGCCGTTCCCCTCTGGGCAGGCCGAGCACGCGCTCGGCGAGGATGTTGCGCTGAATCTCGTCCGAGCCGCCGTAAAGGGTGTCGGCCCGGCTGAACAGGAACAGCCGCTGGAGCGCATCCAGTTCGTACGGCGCCCGCGCGGACCAGTCGCCGGGCCCCGACACCGCGGCGGCTCCCCGCACCCGCATGGCCAGCTCTCCCAGCCGCCGGTGCCAGCCGCCCCACAGCAGCTTCGCCACGCTGGGCGCGCCCGCGTCCCCGGACGCCCCCAGGGTCCGCAGCGCATTCCACCGCATGACGTTCAACTCGGCCCACTGGGCGATGAGTTGATCGCGCAGTACGGGATCCCGTACCGCGCCGCGCGCGACCGCCTCGCCGACCACCTCAGCCAGCTCCGCCGCGAACCCGATCTGCTGGACGAGCGTCGACACCCCCCGCTCCCACGCCAGCAGCCCCATCGCCACCCGCCAGCCGGCACCCTCCCCGCCCACCACATGCTCGCCCCGCGCCACCGCCCCGTCGAAGAACACCTCGTTGAATTCCGAGGTCCCCGACATCTGCCGGATCGGCCGCACCTCGATGCGCCCCGGCTGGTCCATCGGCACCAGCAGAAAAGACAGCCCCCGGTGCCGCCGCTCCCCCGGATCCGTCCGCGCCAGCACAAAACACCAGTCGGCTTCCCCGGCCAGCGACGTCCAGATCTTCTGCCCGCTGACCCGGTACGCTCCCCCGTCCCGTACGGCGGCCGTGCGCACCCCCGCCAGATCCGATCCCGCGTCCGGCTCGCTGTACCCCTGGCACCACAATTCCTCCCCCCGCGCGATAGCCGGCAAAAACCGCTCCCGCTGCGCCTCGTCCCCATAAGCGATGAGCGTCGGCGCCAGCAAGTTCTCCCCGATATGCCCCACCCGGCCGGGAGCCCTCGCCCGCGCGTATTCCTCGGCCCACACCACCTGTTGCGTCAGCGTCGCCGGACGATTCCCGTACGAGCCGTGCGCACGGTCCCATCCGAGCCCTATCCAGCCACCGGCTCCGAGTTCCCGCTCCCACTCCCACCGCACCGGGAAACCCTCATGCTCGCTGCCGGGGCCTCCCGCCCCGCCCAATTCGGCATAAGGGCCCACGAGATGACGCGACAGCCAGTCACGAACCTCACCCCGGAATTCGCCGTCCGCACTTTCGAACCCAAAGTCCACGCCAGCCTCCCAGGAACGCCCGCACCCATGCCCGTCGGCAACGCCGGGGAAATTCCTAACGGTTGGGCCGGTCCTTGGCCGCCGCCGCCCGCGCCATGTCGGACAGCTGCGCCAGCATCGGCATCGGATCCGTGCCGACCGGCCCCGCCACCACCTCGGCGGCCTTCTCCGGCGTCCACCCTCCGTCGACATAGGCGGACCGCAGCTCCCGCGGCTGCGCCCAGACCGCGACCTTCGGCCCGGCCACCGTATAAACCTGTCCGGTGATCTCCCGCGCCCGCTCGCTCAGCAAATACACCACGAAAGCCGCCACATCCTCCGGCTCCCCGATCTCCGTCAGCTCCATCGGCACATTCGCCGACATCCGCGTCCGCGCGACCGGAGCCACCGCATTGGCGGTCACCCCGTACTTGTGCAGGCCGAGCGCGGCACTGCGCACCAGCGAAATGATCCCGCCCTTGGCGGACGAGTAATTGGCCTGGGAGACGGATCCCTGGTGATTCCCGCTGGTAAATCCCACGAGGGTGCCCGATCCCTGCCTGCGCATCACCGCCGCGGCCGCCCGGAAAACCGTGAAGGTCCCCTTGAGATGAGTGGCGACCACCGGATCCCACTCCTCCTCGGACATATTGAAGAGCATCCGCTCCCGCAGAATTCCGGCCACGCACACCACGCCATCGATGCGCCCGTACTGCGCCAGCGCGATGTCCACGATCCGCTGCCCGCCGGCCATCGTGGAAACGTCGTCGGCAACGGCCGTCGCCACGCCCCCCGCCGACTCGATCTCCTTCACCACGGACTCGGCGACCTCGCTGCTCGGTTCACCGCCCGCGATGGAGACCCCGTAGTCATTGACGATCACCTTGGCGCCGTGCTCGGCGCAGGCCAGGGCGACCGCGCGCCCGATGCCTCGTCCGGCCCCCGTGACGGCGACCACCTTGCCGGCCAAGAAGTTCCCCATGCCGCACCCCTTCCCGCACTTTCTGACGGACCGTTAGATTTTTGAGCAGACGCGGTACGAACACAAGACCCCGAGCCGAACCCGCCCCGAGGAGACCTCATGGCACTGCCGCAGGAGTTCCACGACATCGCCAAACGCGTCAACAACTGGGGACGCTGGGGCGCGGACGACGAGATCGGCACCCTCAACCTGATCACCGACGAGGTGGTACGCGCGGCCGCCGCCGGCATCCGTACCGGCCGCCGCATCCCCCTCGCGCTGCCCCTCCAACAGGACGGCGTACAGACCGGCATGATCCCCGGCCGGGTCAACCCCCTGCACACCATGGTGGCGATCAACCAGGAGATCTTCGGCCCCGGTACGGTCGCCACCTCGGACGACGCGGTCACCATGGGCCTCCAGGCCGCCACCCACTGGGACGGCCTCACCCATGTCTCCCACTCCGGACGGCTCTACAACAACCGCCCCGCCGACTCGATCACCGCCCACCGCGGCGCCACCAGCCTCGGCATCGAGAAGGCCACCCCGATCGTCTCCCGCGGCGTCCTCCTGGACGTCGCCCGCGCCCACGGCACCGACCGGCTGCCGGGCGCGCACGCCGTCACCCCCGAAGACCTCGACGCCGCCGAGGAGTTGGCGGGTACGAAGGTCCGCGCGGGCGACATCGTCCTCGTCCGGACCGGCCAGATCCAGCACTACCTCGCGGGCGACCGCCAGGCGTACGCCTTCCCCTCCCCCGGACTGTCGCTGCGCACCCCCGAGTGGTTCCACGCCCGCGATGTCGCCGCCGTCGCCAATGACACCCTCACGTTTGAGATCTTCCCGCCGGAGATCGACAACCTGTGGCTGCCGGTACACGCCCTCGACCTGGTGGAGATGGGCATGCTGCAGGGCCAGAACTGGAATCTGGAGGAGCTGAGCGCGGCGTGTGCGGCGGCGGGCCGCGCCACGTTCCTGCTGTCGGCGATGGCCGAGCCGTTCGTCGGCGGAACCGGGACACCGGTGGCGCCCGTGGCCATCCTCTGAGCGTCCCGCCGGACCCCGTCCGGCCCGGCCAGGTGGCGGTGCGCCCATGCGCGCCCCGAGCGCGGCACCGCGGACCGCCACCTGCCCCGGCTACCGCCGGGGGACCCCCAACCAGGCCGCGACCCGCACTCGCCGAGATCCCGACCGGATGGCCGGCTCTCCCCATGGCCTCGACGTCCCCTCGCGGCGAATCGCTCCACCCAAGGGTGATCAACAGACCACGCCACGTCAACAGCTGGTCTGGACTAATTCCGTTGCACCCGATTTACTCGGATCCGATGTACTGCCGCGCGATGCAGTGCCGCGCAATGCACTGACGCACTGACACGCCATCTACTGGCACACGAGGCAACGGCACGCGATGCGGTGACGCACTATGCGGTGCCGCGCAATGCACTGGCGCGTCATTCACTGGGCCGCCATCTTCTGGCGCACAACCCGCCGAGGCGCGAGGCAACGACGCGCGCCCCGTTACCCTCGATGCGGTCAGGCCGGGTGGGTCACGGCGCAAGGGGCCTCGTACGCCCCCAGTTCGCCCCCCGCCGCCAGCAACAGCGACTGGCAGCGGTCCACCTCGCACCAGATCCGCTTGCCGGCGCCTTCCTGCTGCCAGCCCCAGCGGTCCGCCAGGCCGTCGACCAGCTCGAGGCCGCGCCCGTTGGTGTCCTCGCCGTCCGCGTGCCGCTGGCGCGGCGGGCGGGCACTGGCGTCCAGCACTTCGACGCGTACGGTCCCCACCACCGCACCCGATCCCGAGAAGCACATCCGCAGCTTCGCCGCCGAGCCGGTATGCACCACGGCATTGGTGACGAGCTCGGAGATCAGCAAGATCAACGTCTCGGCCAGTGGCTCATCGGCCCCTATGCCGGACCCCATCAGCCGTGATCGGGCCCATCGCCTGGCCCGCCCCACCTCTGCGGGGTCGGGCCGTACCTCCAACTGAACCTGAAGCACCTGCACCGCTCACACCATCCGAACCGGCGGAAACATCGCCTCGCGCCTCCACAGGATCACGGTGCGTGACCCCGGTGAAGCACAGCATGGTTGACGTTCAGTCACCCCAACAAGCGCTTCGGGCATATTCCAGCGCAAGGGAGTATGCGTACTGCATACTGTGCGACGCACTTTGCGGGGAGTCGAACAAGGGGGATTCTCGGGCCCCCGCCCGAGGCGAGCGGCGCGCAGTCCGTACCCCGGAGCCGTCTTCTCGACGGCACCGTGGACGTTGCGCCACAGAACCACTCGCACCCAAGGGAGCGTACCCGAGCGGAACGCCGACTCCCGCCTGTGACGAGTCACGCCTAGGACACAACCCGATATCGACCCTCCGTGACCGCTTATGCGTGCGGTACCCGACATTCCGCACACGGGATGCCAGAACCCGACATCACGGCCTCCGAGACGGCCCATCGCCTCAACCTCCGTCAGGCCGGCAAGCCCTCCGCCAGCGCTTCCTCCGCCTCGGCGGCCCGGCCCCAGCACTCGGCGCGCAGCCAGGCGCGCTTCAGATGCAAATGCACATCGGCCTCCCAGGTGAACCCCATGCCGCCGTGAACCTGCAGGCAGTCCCGGGCGTTACGCACCGCAGCCGTATCGGCGAGCAGTTTCGCGCCGACCGCGTCGAGAACACCCTCCGTGACCGCCGCCGCATACACCGCACTTCGGGCGATTTCGGCTCGTACGAGCATCTGCGCGCACAGATGCTTGACCGCCTGGAAGGATCCGATGGGTGCGCCGAATTGCTCGCGTTCGCGGGCATACGTCACCGCCATCTCGACCGTACGGGCCGCGCTGCCCAGTTGCTGGGCGGCGGTGAGCAGCGCCGCCTCGCGGCGCAGCCGCGGCACGTCGAGGGCCAGCGGAGACGCGTCCGAGATGTCCGTTACGCGGGCGAGCGGGGTCAGCGGGTCAACTGAGGCGAAAGGGGCGCAGGTCACCGAGGCGGCCGCGCTACGGTACGCCCCGTGTACGCGCCCCTGGTGCACCGGATCCGCCCCCTGCACACCCCCCAGCAAGATCAACGCGTCGCAGTCGGCCGGGTGCTCCCACAGCACGGGGGCGGTCGGGTCGGCCGTCGCGCCGGTGGCCGGTGCGGGCGTCGCGTCGGCCAGGGCGACGATCCGTTCGCCGGCGGCGACGCCGTCCACAGCGCCGGCCAGCAGCTGGCAGGCGACCAGCGGCCCCGGCAGCAGCGCCCGCCCGGCCTCCTCGAAGACCAGCACCGCCTCCGGCAGGCCGAGCCCCACGCCGCCGTCCGACTCCGGCAGCCGTAGCGCGAAGAATCCGGCCTCGGCCAGCTCCCGCCACAGAGCGCGGTCCAGCGCGGGCTCGTCCACGGCCGTCCGCAGCCGGTCCCGGCCGAAGCGCCCGGCCAGCAGCTCCCGCATGCCGTCCTTCAACGCCCGCTGGTCCGCGGTGAGTTGGAAGTCCACCGGCCCGCTCACCGACCCTTCGGCAGGCCGAGGATGCGCTCGGCGACGATGTTCTGCTGGATCTGGGAGGTACCCGCCGCGATCGTGTACGAGAGGGACGAGAGCCGGTCCGCGATCCATTCCTGGTCCGCGTCCAGCGCCCCGGCGCCCAGCACCTCCGCCGCCGCGTCGTACAGCTCCTGCCGGGCGTGCGAATAGCGCAGCTTGAAGACCGAACCGCCGGCCCCGGGGACGCCCCCGCTCCTCCCCCGAGCTCTCGACTCCGCTCGAGCAGGGGGGACCCCCATCGCCTCGCTGACGTTCCACTGGGTCAGCCGCCACAGCGCCGCGAACTCCGCGCTCAGCCGGCCGAGCCTGCGGCGCAGCACCGCATCGTCCCAGCGGCCGTTGGCCCGCGCCGTACGGGCGAGCGCGCCGAGCACCCGGCGGCAGGCGACCACCTCGCCGACGAAGGCGGTGCCGCGCTCGAAGGAGAGGGTCACCATGGTCACCCGCCAGCCGTCGTTCTCCGCCCCGACGCGGTTGCCGACGGGCACCCGGACCTCGTCGAGGAACATCTCGGCGAACTCCGTCGACCCGGCGAGCGTGCGCAGCGGCCGCACGGTGACGCCGGGCGCGTCCATCGGCATCGCCAGCCAGCTGATCCCGCGGTGCTTGGGCGCCTGTGGGTCGGTGCGGACCAGCAGCTCGCACCAGTCGGCGACCTCGGCGTGCGAGGTCCAGATCTTGGAGCCGGTGACGACATACGCGTCGCCGTCGCGCACCGCCTTCGTCCGCAGCGCCGCGAGGTCCGACCCGGCGTCCGGTTCGCTGAAGCCCTGGCACCAGATCTCCTCGCCGCGCAGGATCGGCGGCAGCCAGCGGGCGCGCTGTTCGGTGGTGCCCTCGGCGGCGATGGTGGGCCCGGCGTGCAGCAGCCCGACGAACCCCGCGCCGACGTAGGGCGCACCCGCCAGCTCGGTCTCCTCCAGGAAGATCAGGTGCTGGGTGGGGGTGGCGCCCTGGCCGCCGGCGTCCCGGGGCCAGTGCAGCCCGGCGTAGCCGGCGTCGTACAGCATCCGCTGCCAGGCCGCGTCGTACGCCCGGCGGCCGGGCCAGTCGGTCGCGGCGGGCTTGGCGGGAAGCTTCGGCAGCACCTCGCCGAGCCAGGTCCGCAGCCGCGCCCGGAACTCTTCCTCTTCCGCTGTGTAAGTGAGGTCCATGGGCGGCGGCTACTTGCCGGGGCCGGAGTGGACGGCCGGGGCGGGCACGCGGATCGCAGTACCCCGCGGGCGGGCCCCGAAGAGGCGCGCGGGCCCGCTCGTACGGTCGTCGACGCTGATGATGCGCGGTGGCTCTGCCGGATTGCCCATCGTGTCCCCTCGCCCCGTGAAGCGGCCGTGCCCGAGCAGCTATCTGATGACCCGTCAGAATCAGGCTAGCCCCGACACCCTGGACCGACAAGGCGCCGACCTCTAACCTCGCCAGAAAATCTGACGCACCGTCAGCCAGCTGGGGTGCATGGGAGGCAGATCCGGATGACGATGACCGGCGCCACTTTCTGGGACCTTCTCGCCTGGCGCGCCGCCCGCAGCCCCGATGCGCCCGCCCTCATCCAGGGCACCGAGTCCGCCCGGCACGAGCGCCGGATCACCTTCGGGGCGCTGCACCGGCGGGCGGAACGGGTCGCCGCCGGCCTGTACGAGCGGGGCGTACGGCCCGGCAGCCGCGTCGTCTGGCAGCTGCCGACCCGCATCGAGACCGTGCTGTTCAGCCTCGCGCTGGCCCGGATCGGCGCCGTACAGAGCCCGGTCATCCCCCTCTACCGCGACCACGAGGTCCGCCAGGTGCTGCGCCGCACCCGCGCCGCCTTCTTCGCCGTCCCCGGTACCTGGCGCGGCTTCGACCACACCGCGATGGCCCGCCGCCTGGCGGCCTCGTTGCCCGGTCCGCCGAGGGTCATCGACGCGTACCGGACCCTCCCGGACGGGAACCCGGCCGTACTGCCGCCGCCGCCCGCCGACGCCGACGAGACGCGCTGGATCTACTGGACGTCCGGCACCACCGCCGGCCCCAAGGGCGTACTGCACACCGACCGCAGCCTGCTGGCCGCCGGCCGCTGCCTGGGCGACGCGCTGCGCATCGCCCCGTCCGACGTCGGCTCGATGGCCTTCCCGTACGCCCATGTCGCCGGCCCCGACTACACCGTCATGCTCCTGCGGCACGGCATCCCCGCCGTCCTCCTGGAGCACTTCGCCCTCCCCGGCTCGCTGGCCGCCTACCGCCGCCACGGCGTCACCCTCGCCGGCGGATCCACCGCCTTCTACGCCCTCTTCCTCGCCGAACAGCGCAAGCTCGCCCCCGGCCGCCGGCTCCTGCCCGCCCTCCGCCTGCTGGCGGGCGGCGGCGCCCCCAAACCCCCCTCGCTCTACCACGAGGTGGTCGCCGAGCTGGGCTGTCAGCTCACTCATGGCTACGCCATGACCGAGGCCCCGATGGTCACCATGGGCGACCCGCACGACAGCCCCGAGCGCCTCGCCACCACCGACGGCCGGCCGCCCGACGAGATGGAGATCCGTATCGCGCCCGACAGCGGGGAGATACGGCTGCGCGGCCCGGCCGTCTGCCGCGGCTACCTGGACGAGCCCGCCCCCTTCGACGCCGACGGCTTCCTCCCCACCGGCGACCTCGGCCACCTCACGCCCACCGGGCACCTCGTCGTCACCGGCCGCCTCAAGGACATCATCATCCGCAAGGGCGAGAACATCTCCGCCCGGGAGATCGAGGATCTGCTGCACCGGCACCCGGACGTGGCCGATGCGGCGGTGATCGGCCTGCCGGACCCGGAGCGGGGCGAGCGGCTCTGCGCGGCGGTCGAACAACGGGCAGGGACAGGGGAGTTGGCCCTCCCCGCACTGTGCGCGTTTCTCCGTTCCCAGGGCCTGGCGCCGCACAAGCTCCCCGAACAGCTGGAGGTGCTGCCGGCGCTGCCACGCGGGGCGACCCTGCGCAAGGTGCTCAAGCACGAGCTGCGGGAGCGCTTCGGGGGCGCGAAGGGGACCGGCGTGTAGGACGCGATCCGTCCTCCCCACGCCCTACGGTCCTCCGCATGACCCACCACCGCCCCCGCACGGTCGCCGCATGAGCCGCCCCCGCCCCCACATCGACGCCTCCGGACGCCGGGCCCGCCTCGGGCGGCGCCATCTGCTCGCGCCCGCGTACCGGTCGGCCCGTACCGAAGAGGTCGCCGACGCGGTCGTGGCGCTGCACGCCAGCGATGCGGCCACCGTCCATCTGGCGGCCTGCGCCCGCCTGACCGCGCCCGGCCCGGCGGAGGTGGAGCGGGCGCTCTACGACGACCGTTCGCTGGTCCGGCTGCTGTGCATGCGCCGTACGCTCTTCGCGGTCGGCGCCGGTCTCGCGCCGGTGGTGGCCTCGTCCACGGCACTGGCCATCGCCGCCAAGGAGCGGCGCAACATGACCCGGTGGGTGCTCGGCGGCGCAGCGGGGTGGGACGAGCGGCGGCTCGCGGAGGTGGAGGCGCGGACCCTCGCCGCGCTGGCCGCCCGGGGCGAGGCGGCGGCCGGCGATCTCGCCGCCGATGTGCCCGACCTGCGCGACACGATCGTCGTCTCGCCCGGCAAACCGTACGAGGCCACCGTCGCCGTCTCCAGCCGGATCCTCCGCGTACTGGCCGCCGAGGGGACGATCCGCCGCGGCCGGCCGCGCGGTGGCTGGACCAGCAGCTCCTTCCGCTGGACCCCCGGCACCGCCTTCGCCGACCTGCCCGCCCCGCCGGCCCCCGAGGCCCGCGCCGGCCTCGCCCGCCGCTGGCTCGCCGCGTACGGCCCGGCGACCGTCGAGGACCTCAGGTGGTGGACGGGCTGGACCCTGACCGACACCCGGCGGGCGGTGACCGCCACGGACGCGGTCGAGGTGACCCTGGACGGCGGTGTCGCCGCACTGGCGCTCCCCGACGACCTCGAACCGGTCCCCGCGCCCGAGCCCTGGGCCGCCCTGCTGCCCGGCCTCGACCCCACCGCCATGGGCTGGAAGTCCCGCGACTGGTACCTCGACCCCGGTCACGTCCCCCACCTCTTCGACCGCAGCGGCAACATCGGCCCGACGGTGTGGTGGAACGGCCGGATCATCGGCGGCTGGGCGCAGCGGGCGGACGGCGAGATCGTCTGGCGGCTGCTGTCGGACGAGGGCGGGCGCGAGGCCGCGTCGGCGGTCGCGGCCGAGGCGGCGCGGCTGGCGGGATGGGTCGGCGACGTCCGCGTCACGCCGCGCTTCCGGACGCCGCTGGAACGGGAGTTGAGCGCGTAGTGGGCACTTCGGTGCGCCGACGCCGGGGCGCCGGGCCGGCGACGGCGGACGTCAGCCCAGCACGCCGGCCAGGGAGCGGGCGAGGACGGTGTCGAACCGGTCGCGGGGGTCGTCGTCGGGCGGCGCAGCGGCGAGCAGGGCGGCGATGCGGGGGTGATGTCCTGCGGCGGCGACGTGGCCGAGGTAGGCGGACCGGTGCGTGGCGCCGGTGCCCGTGGCGGCCGTCTCGTTCTGGACGAACAGTGCGGTCAGGCCGCTGAGGAGGGCGAAGGCCTCGAGCTTGCGGGTGGGGTCGGCCGGGTGGTCGGCGAGCACGTCGAGTACGTGCTCGAGCAGGTCGATGCCGTGCGGGCCGAGGGCGGGGCGGCCGATGACCATGGCCGGCAGCCACGGATGGCGGCGCATGATCCCCCGGCCCTGGCGGGCGATGGCGAGGAGGTCGGCCTGCCAGTCGCCGCTGGGGGCGGGCGGGTGGTACTCGCTCGCGGTGCTGTCGGTCATCAGGTCGAGCAGGTCGTCGCGGGTGGCCACGTAGCGGTAGAGCGAGGCGGCGCCGGTGCCCAGGGCGGCGGCGACGCGGCGCATGGAGACGGCCTCCAGGCCCTCGCGGTCGGCCAGTTCCACCGCGGCAGCGGTGATCTCGGCGCGGCTGCGCTCGGCCGGGCGTCCGACCGGCGCCTGCTCCGGCCGCATCCAGATCACCGGCTCTTGTTGTCCTGCCACCTGCCACCTCCTGCGTTGCCGTAAGCCTATCCATCGCGTACGGTGTTCGCGAATGATGTTTGCGAACGAAGTTTGCGAACATCACGCTCGCGGATCGAAGGGGTGTGATGAGTGTGACGAGTGCGGCGAGTGCGATCACGCGCTACGCGCACAACGGCGGGATCCGGCTCGCCTTCGAGGACTTGGGCGGAGCGGGCGGCGACCCGTTGTTGCTGGTCATGGGGCTCGGAACGTCGCGGTACTGGTGGCCGGACGGTCTGGTGGGCGAGCTCGTGCGGCGCGGCTTCCACGTGGTGGCCTACGACCAGCGCGACGCCGGCCAGTCCACCCACGTGCCGGACCGGCGGATCGACCCGCCGGTCAAGGCCCTGCTGCGCCGCGAGGCCCCGGCCTACAGCGCCGAGGACCTCACCGACGACGCGGTCGCCGTGCTCGACGCCCTCGGCTGGCAGCGCGCCCACGTCTTCGGCCACTCACTGGGCGGGCTCGTGGCGCAGCGCACCGCGATCCGCCACCCGGACCGCGTGCGGAGCCTCACCACGTCCTCCGCCGTGCCCAGCGACACCAAGGGCCTGAGCGTCCTGCGCTATCTGCGCCCGGCGACCCTGGTCCGCTTCGCGCGGCTGCACCACCCGGAGACCCCGCACGGCAACCTGGCCCTGGCCGTGGCGGTCGGCCGCATCCTGGCCGCGCCCGGCCAGGCCATCGGCGCGCGCGAGGTGCGCGAGTTCGTGGACAAGGAGGCCGCGCACCAGGTCTCCAGCTTCCGCGACGACAAGGCTCAGAGCCGTCAGATCGGCGCGAAATGGCGCGGCGGGCCGCTCGCCCGGATCACCGCGCCGACCCTGGTGCTGCACGGCGAACACGACCCGCTGGTGCGCGTGGCGGCCGCGCGCGCCATCGCCGCCGCCGTCCCGGGCGCCCGGCTACGCACCCTGCCCGGCGTCGGCCACTTCCTCACCCGCGACGCCTGGGCCACCTACGCCGCCCACCTGCGCGCGCTCGCCGACCGGGCCCACACGGACCGGCCGGCGAACGGGGACACGCGCGGGTAACCGGCCCCGTCCCCCCTCGCTCGGCCTGCCCAGGCCCGAAACGGGAACGGCAACGGCAACGGCATGCTGCGCCGACTGGAACGCGCCGGGGCGTTCACGGACGGAGCGATCGGTCAACTGGCCCGGCCGACAGTGCCGTTGAGCCGTTCACCACTCACTCATTTCCTCCATCATCGCGGTGTAGAACTCGGTGTGGCGGACGCGGAAGACGGACATCTCCAGGCCGGTGGGGTACTTGCGGCCGCAGTGGTCGAGGGCCAGGGCGCCCAGCATTTCCCAGTTGGTGCGGTGGGGTTTTCCCTCCAGGCCGAGGTCTTCGCGGTATGCGTCATCCAGATCGGCCGGGTCGATGCCGAGAGCGTTCAGGAGGACATGGGGGTCGCCGTCCGCGTGCCACGAGTCTTCGTAGCAGGAGAAGCCGGAGGCGGAGAACATCCGGCCGTCGGGAAGAAAGATCGCGTGCTGCGTGTGGTTCTCGCCGAAGTCGACTTGGGCGGAACCCACGATGAGAGCGCCGGGGTAGCGCTCGTGAAGCGCGGCGACCTCACGCGCGACCGGATCATGGCCGGCGTCGTACGTGGTGAGGGCCGGATCGGATATGCACGTCACATTGCCCCAGCAGCCGACCGTGATCAGGTCCAGGTCCGAGAGCGTCTCCGCGGACAGAAATTCGGACGCGGGCATGGGAGGGAGCTCCTCCAGAACCGCATCGACCGTGGGGAAGGCTTCGACGAACGCGCGCGCCCTCGCATGGTCGTGGGGCGGCAGCTCGGCGCCGCTTCCGGGCAGTGGCAGGTCCAGGAGAGTGATGGTGTACTCGCCGGAATACGAGCCGCGGATGGCCGTCTCCGGCGGGCGCTCCCAGAATGAGATTTCGGTCATGATCGCACCGTAGCGGCGGCCACTGACATCGGACGGACCAACGGCTCAACGGGCCAACGGGCGGCGGACGCAAGGGCGGACGACGCCGGTCGGGTGCGGGCTTGGGCTCGGACTCGGACTCGGGCTATTTCGGCGTGTAAGTGCTCGTCGCCTGCTCGTACAGGCGGTCCACCTCGCGGCGGCCGTTGTCGGGGCCGATGACCACGACGAGGTGGTAGCGGCCGTTGTGGATCATGGCGAGGTTGCGGACGTAGACCGCGCGGCCGCTGGAGTCCTTCCAGGTGAAGGTGCCCTCGGCCATGGCCGTCTTGCCGACGTCGGTGCGCCGCAGGCCGGAGGCCGAGGACCAGCCGGAGCCGCGGTACGGGGCCAGCTCGCCCTCCTTGTCCTGCTGGTAGGCCATGGGGTCCGCGCCGAAGTGAGCGGTGGTGTCGCGGCCGGGCACGATCAGCAGCTCGTAGTCGCCGCCCAGGTAACGGACCTGGCCCTGGGAGTTCTTGGCGCGGCGCTGCCAGCCCTTGTGGACCGCGACCTGGAAGCCCTCGGGGTCGGTGCGGAGCGCGTACCCCGGGGCGACGTTCGCGGGCGGGGTGGGCTGTGGGGCCTGGCTGCCGCCCGAGCCGCCGCCGTCCTGGCCCTCGGTCCGGCCCTGGTCCTGCCCGCTGTCCTGGCCGGTGGGGGGCGCGGGGCTGCCGCCGGACACCGCGCCCGACACGCCCGTACCGTCCGAGCCGCCCGGCCCGCCCTGGGCCTCCTCGCCGGACTTCGGCAGGAAGACCATGGCGTAGGCGACGGCGCCCACGAGCAGCAGCAGGATCAGGGCCAGGAGGAGGCGGCCGAGGTGGCGTGGGCCGCGACCGCGCGGGGCCCGTGCGTCGTCATCGTCCCGCGCGGCCCGGCGCGGCTGCTTCGGTGCCGCCTCCAGGCCGACCCGTACCAGCAGTTGCTGCTCCTCGTAGGGGTCCCCGGCCGACGGCCCGAAGCTCCGAACGGGACGGGCCGGGCGGGGCTGCCGGAAGGGCTTGGGCTGCTTCGGGGGGCGCGGCGGGCGCGCGGGGCGGGGTACCGGGGCAACCCGCGGCGCGGCCTCGGCGGACAGCGGCGCGGCGAGGGGCACCGCCTGCGGCCGGCGCTCCCGGCGGGCCCGGCCCTTCTTGCGCCGCTCCTTGCGGACCAGCTCCCCGCGACGCCGCAGGATCGGCAGCCGGCGGGGATCCGAGCCCTGCTCCAGCGCCGGAATCGTGACCAGGCGGCGGCCGATCTCCGGCTCCGGTGCCGTACGGATCAGCGCGCGCAGCCGGCCGCGGAGCTCCTCGAAGTCCGGCCGGCCGGCGGGGTCCTGGCTGAGGAGGGCGGCGATGAGGGGGCCCAGGTCCTCGCCGCACTCCCCGGCCGGGGCGGGCGGCTGCGAGCGGACCAGGTGCGCCAGCTCGGCGGCGCTCTCCTCCGGGAAGGGCGGATGCCCCTGGACGGCGCGGAAGAGCAGCACACCGACCGCCCAGAGGTCGGTGGCCGGGACGGTCCGGGCCATCAACTCGCCGGTGTGCTCGGGTGGTTCGGCCTGCTCGGGCGCCCAGCGCTCGGTGACGGGGCCGACGATCTGGAGCCGGGCCTGCCACGCGCGCTCGGCGGCCAGGGCGGCACTGGGACGCCCATAGGGAGAGGCCGAAGCCGCGGGCGTGGTCGTGGGTGACTTGGTGAGGCGGACCTGGGGCTCGGGCGCGGACTCCGGAGCCGGCTCGCGGCGCGGGGCGGGCAGCTCGCCCGTATCGGCGCCGATGCCGGTGTGCGCGTCGGCGTGCGGGTCGGCGTCCGTGCCGCCGGGCAGGTCGGTGTCCCCGTTGCCGGGCAGGTCGGTGGGTACGCCGACGTGGTCGCCGTACGGGCTGAACCGCGCCCCCGGGGACTCCTCTTGGCGGGCCCCGGACACCCGGGCCGGCTCGGCGCGCGCCGCGGCGGAGGCGTCCGGCACCGGCTGCTCCGGCACCACCGCGCCCTCCCCCGGGGCGAGGTCGTATCCGCACAGCGCTTCCTGGGCCGCGCCGACCGCCAGGCCGGTCAGGATGGCCCGGCCGTCGTCGCAGACCAGGACCGTGCGGGCGGTGATGTTCCGGTGGAGGCGGCCGTGTGCGTGCAGGGCGCGCAGTGCGGTGAGGACGTCGGCGGCGATTTCCGCGGCGCGGTGTGGGCTCAGCGGCCGCTCGGCGAGCAGCGCGGACAGCGGGCGGGCGGGGATCAGCTCGCCGACGATCCAGAGGCTGCCGTCCTGGGCGAAGACGTCGAAGACCTGGTCGAGGAGGGGGTGGTCGGGGATCTGCGCGGCTGCCGTCACGGCCTCCAGCGCGCGGCGGACGGCCGGGTCCCGGGGGCTGCGGTCGGCCGTCGCCGGACCGGGGCCGCCCGCGTATCCGCCGCCCGGGAAACCGGGGTCGCCGACGACCTCGGCCTCCACGACCTCCGGCAGCGGCACCTGACGGAGCAGCACTTCCTGCCCGCTGTACGTGTCGAACGCGCGGGTCTCGGCGAAGTACTCCTCGCCGGAGGGGCGCAGCGGCAGGCGGTAGCGCTCGGCGAGCACTCTCCCCGCGTACTCGTCCACGACGCCTCCCCAACAGCGCGCTCAGGCGTACGGCGTTCATGCGTACGACCTGTTCGCTCTCACGATACGTGCCGGGACCGACACGGGCCCGCGCCGCGTCAGTCGTTCGCGGCGCGAGTCCGGTCGCGTCAGTCCTTCACGGCGAATGTCCGGAACGCCGTCTCGCGCAGCTGGGCGCACTCCTTGTCCGACCAGGCGTCGGCCTTGCACGTGATCATGATCGCGTAGCCGTGATCGTCGTCGGCCCGGAAGCCGCGGTCGAGGACGCGCACCTTCTGGCCGTCCTGCCGGCGGGTGAACGACCAGTCCGCGACCGTCGGATAGTTCCGCCAGCTGACGGACTTGATGCCGAGGAGGTGGTAGCCGGGGGTGGAGCCCGCCACGGCCGGTTCCAGGTCGCGCCAGGAGGCCGCCGCGTCGTTGCCCGGCTTGGCGTTGTAGTCGATCTGGATGCGCGGGAACCCGCCCGAGGCGCTGTATATGGCGCCGGAGCCCTGGCCCGCGGTGGCGGTCTGCTTGAAGCCCTTGGGCATCGCCACGGTGAAGTGGAACCGGCCGTTGGAGACCGGCGCGAAGCCGCCCGGCAGGGCCTTGTCGCCCTTGTCGCCCTTGCCGTCCGCGCCGCCCTTGTTGTCGCCCTTGCTGCCGTCGCCCTGCCCGGGGTTCGGTGACTGCGGGTCCGACGGGCCGGTGCCGCCGTTCGAGGGATTGCTCGCGGTGGCGGCGTCCGGGTCGTTCTTGGCGTCCTTCGAGGGCTTGCCGTGGCCGGTGGTGGCCTTGCCGCGCTTGCCGTCCGAGGCGCCGTTCGCCGTGTCGCCGCCGCTGAGCGCGACGGCCAGGATCGTTCCCAGGACCAGCAGCGCCACGATCACGGCACCGATGATCAGCGTGCGGCGCGGCACGACATCGGTCACCGAGGCGCGCGGTGCGGGCCGGCCGCCGTCACCGGGTCTGGACTCGCTGCGGGCCGCGGCGGCGGCGTTGCGTACGGACTGCAGGGCGCCGCGCACCCGCTCCTTGGCGGCGTCGGCGTCGAAGGCGGGACGGGTCGCGGGGCGTGCGGCGTCCGTGGCGCCCGGCTTCTCGCGGGCCGCGTCGTTCTTCGCGGCGGCGGATTCCTTACGGTCCGGGCCGGCCGGCGTGCCGGGCGTGTCGGGCGTGTCGGCCTTCTCCGGTGCCTCCACCGAGGCGGCGGCCGCGGCCGTCCCCCCGGCACCGGCGGCGGCGGCCCCGGCGGCGGGCTTCGCCTTCGGCTTCCGCGAGACCTTCGGCTTCGGCGCGGCCTTCGGCTTCGGTTCGGGCTTGGTCTTGGCCGACGCCTTCGCGCTCCGTTCGGCCGGCGTCGTGGGCAGCGCCATCGCCCGCGTGGCGTCCATCGGCGGCTCGGGCTCGGGCTCGGGGCCGTTGACGATGTCCAGCAGCAGGGCCCGCGCGCCGGCGTCGTCCAGACGGCCCGCCGGGTCCTTCACCAGCAGGCCGTAGATGACCTCTTCCAGCACACCGGCGCTCTTCGGCGGCTCGACCGGCTCGGTCATCACCGCCGTCAGGGTGGCGATAGCCGAGCCCTTGTCGTACGGGGGATGGCCCTCGACGCAGGCGTAGAGCAGGCCGCCCAGCGACCACATGTCGGCCGGCGGGCCCGGCTTCTGGCCGCGGGCGCGTTCCGGGGAGATGTAGGAGGGGGCGCCGACGAGCATGCCCGTGGAGGTCACGGAGGGGTCGCCCTCGACCTGGGCGATGCCGAAGTCGGTGAGCACGACGCGGCCGTCGTCGGACATCAGCACGTTGGACGGCTTCACATCGCGGTGCAGGATGCCCTCGCGGTGCGCGGCGCGCAGCACGTCCAGGACGGCGAGGCCGACCTCGGCGGCGCGGCGCGGGGTGAGCGCGCCGTCGTCCCGTACGACCTCGGCGAGCGAGCGGCCCTCGACCAGCTCCATGACGATCCACGGCCGGTCGTCCTCGTCGACCACGTCGTAGACCGTCACCGCGCCGTTGTTCCGGATCCGGGCGATCGCCTTGGCCTCGCGCAGCGTACGGGTGATCAGACGGCGCTTCTCGTCCTCCTCGACCCCGCCGGGGAAGCGCAGTTCCTTGACCGCGACCGTACGGCCCAGGACCTCGTCGCGGGCCCGCCAGACGGTGCCCATACCGCCCCGGCCGAGAACATCGGCGAGCCGGTACCGGCCGGCGAGCAGCCTGCCCTCCTTGCCGTCCATCTCGACCTCGTCGCCCACGGAAACCCCTCTGCAATCCAGCCGAGTTGGCATCGCGATGCCATGAGACCCCATGCGACCGCATGTCGATCCCCTGGCGATCGCCAAACTGACCCAACTCGGACAACCCACCCTGGCGGAGCCTTCATTCTCTCTCATCCGCGCCCGTGCGGAAGGCCCGGGTCGCTCCGGGAGGGCGCCAGGTACCCGTCATGATGGCCGGGACGAACGGGAGTCTCTATGACGATGCGCTCGCCCCGCCGAGCCGCACTGGCCGCCCTGCTCGCGCTCATCGTGCCGGTTCTGACGGGGTGTACTGGTCAGACGCCTGTCGCCGCCACCCCACCTGCGGGAATCCGCCGGCCGCCCGCCACGACGGCAGGGGCACTGCGCCACCTGGTGGCCGACGGCGCGCCGGGCGCCGCCTCCCTCATCACGCGCGACGGCCGGTTCTGGGGCTCGCGGTTCTCCACGGCCGGCGCCGCCGATCTGCGCACCGGCCGTGCGATGGAGCAGTCCGACCACTTCCGGGCCGGCAGTCTCACCAAGCCTCTGATCGCGACGGTGATCCTGCAACTCGTCGCCGAGCGGAAGCTGGCCCTGCGCGACACCGCGGCCGCGCACCTTCCCGCGGGTGTACCGGCCCGCTGGCCCGCCACGGGAAAGAGCGACGGCAGCGATCTACGAAAGGTGACAATCCGCCAGCTGCTGGCCCATACGAGTGGTTTGTTCGACTACCCCCGGGACCCCCGGCTCGTCCGGCAGCTGTACGGCACGGGCTTCGCCGCCCACCGCTATGACACCCACACCCCGGTCCAGCTCCTGCGGATCGCCCTCCGGCACCGTCCGGTGGCCGCGCCCGGCGCCCGCTATTCGTACGCCAACACCAACTATCTGGTGCTCGGCCTGATCATCAAGCGGGTGACCGGCCACTCGTACGCCACGGAGATCCGCAGGCGCATCCTCGTCCCCGCCGGGCTCAGCCACACCTCCTTCCCCGGCACCGACCCGTCGCTGCCGAAGCCGCACGGCCGCGCCTACTCCCTGGTCGGCGGCCGGCGGGTGGACGCCACCTTCCTGGACCCCAGCCGGGCCGGCGCCGCGGGCGCGATGGTCACCACCCTCGGCGACCTGAACCGCTTCCTCTCCGCCCTGCTCAGCGGCGAATTCCTCGCCCCGCGCCAGATGGCGCAGCTGCGCAACGAGAAGAGCACCGGCGGCGCCTACGGCCTCGGCCTGTACGCGACGAGACTGCCGTGCGGCGTCACGGTCTGGGGCCACAGCGGCGACATCAACGGGTCGTACGCGGAGGCCGCGGGCACCGCCGACGGCCGGCACCTCGTCAGCTACCGGGTCAACATCGACACTCCGGCCCGGCCCGAGGACGGGACGGCCGTACTGGCGGCGGAATTCTGCCCTGAGCACCGGCCGTAGCGGGCACGGACAGCGGCACGGGCAGGGGGCAGGGGGCAGGGGCAGGGGGCAGGGGCAGGGGGGATTGCAGCGGCTACAGCGGGACGATGTCGGGCGCGCCCAGACGGGCCGCGTCCGCCGTCAGATCGTCCGGCTGCCGCTGCGATTCGCGCTCGGCCTCGACCCGCTTCTCGTAGTGCGTCACCTCCTTCTCGATCTGGGCGCTGTCCCAGCCCAGCGCGGGCGCCATCAGTTCGGCGATCTCGCGGGCGCTGCGGGTGCCGCGGTCGAAGGTCTCGATGGAGATGCGGGTGCGTCGGGTCAGGACGTCATCGAGATGCCGGGCGCCCTCGTGCGTACAGGCGTAGACGGCCTCGGCGCGCAGATAGTCGTCCGCGGCCGTGAGCGGTTCGCCCAGTGAAGGATCGCCCACCACCAGTTCCAGCAGTTCCTCGGTCAGCGAGCCATAGCGGTTCAAGAGGTGCTCGATACGGGCGACATGGAGGCCGGTGCGCGCCGCGATCCGGGCCCGCGCGTTCCACAGCGCCCGGTAGCCCTCGGCGCCGACCAGCGGCACGTCCTCCGTCACACACTCCGCGACCCGCCGGTCCAGCCCGTGGACGGCCTCGTCAACGGCGTCCTTGGCCATCACCCGGTACGTCGTGTACTTGCCGCCGGCGACCACGACCAGGCCCGGCACCGGATGCGCGACGGTGTGCTCGCGCGAGAGCTTGCTGGTCGCATCCGACTCCCCGGCGAGCAACGGCCGCAGGCCGGCATAGACGCCTTCCACGTCGTCCCTGGTCAGCGGTATGGCGAGGACGGAGTTCACATGCTCCAGCAGATAGTCGATGTCGGCGCTGGAGGCCGCGGGGTGGGCCTTGTCGAGGTCCCAGTCGGTGTCCGTCGTCCCGATGATCCAGTGCCGTCCCCACGGGATGACGAACAGCACGCTCTTTTCGGTACGGAGGATGAGCCCCGTCGTCGAATGGATCCGGTCCTTTGGGACAACCAGGTGAATGCCCTTCGAGGCGCGGACATGGAACTGCCCGCGCTCGCCGATCAGCGCCTGGGTGTCGTCGGTCCACACCCCGGTGGCGTTGACGATCTGCCGGGCCCGGATGGCGTACTCGCCGCCGGTCTCCACGTCCTGCACCCGCGCGCCGACCACCCGCTCGCCCTCGCGAAGAAAGCCCACCACCCGCGCCCGGTTGGCGACCTGCGCGCCGTAGGCGGCGGCGGTGCGCACCATCGTCGCCACAT
This sequence comes from Streptomyces sp. NPDC101227, assembly GCF_044767545.1. NCBI lineage: Bacteria > Bacillati > Actinomycetota > Actinomycetes > Kitasatosporales > Streptomycetaceae > Streptomyces > Streptomyces sp. NPDC101227. Next base: position 348,776 of record NZ_JBIWOD010000004.1, read on the forward strand.
AGCGCGCGTCGTCCATCTGTGCGTCGTAATACTGGAGCGCGCCGACCAGCGCGTCCCCTTTGAGGCAGGGAGCCACCTGCAGGGCCCGCTTGTGGGAGAGGTGGCGGTGCACGGGGAGCCCGCGGCCGTGCCCCGAGGACACCGACATCGCGTCGTAGAGCGCCACGCCGGAGCCCGCGTACCAGCGCTCCCAGGCCCGGTGCTGCAACGGATAGAGAAACGGCACGGGTTTGACCAGATGCGGCGCCAGCCGCTGCAGCAGCAGCCCCCGTTCCTTGAGCGCCTCCCGTACGAGCGCGAAGTCCAGCATTTCCAGATAGCGCAGGCCGCCGTGGATGAGCTTGCTCGACCGGCTCGAGGTGCCCGAGGCCCAGTCGCGGGCCTCGACCAGCCCGGTGGCCAGCCCGCGCGTCGCCGCGTCCAGTGCCGTTCCGGCGCCGACGACCCCGCCGCCGACCACCAGGATGTCCAACTCCTGCTCCGCCATTCGGGCGAGCGCCTCGGCACGCTGGGCCGGTCCCAGTGTCGCTGTTTTCACCACTGCCTCCCGCTGTGATCGGTGCCGTACCAATCGTTCGTCGTTCTGGCCGTGCTCCATGCCGGTATCCCCGCTCCGCCCGTTACGGCAACACCCCGCCTCCTTGATCCACCAATCCCTATTCTGGGTCAAATGTCGGCTTAGTCTACTTATGCGTTATTCGCAGTCGCTCGGGAAGGACGGCAGCAGACATGCCCGCGGACCTCGCCGTCATCGGACTCGGCCACCTCGGCCTCCCCCTCGCCCAGGCCGCCACCGCCGCCGGCATCGGCACCATCGGCTACGACCCCGACCCGCACGCCGCCGCCCCCTCAGGCGCCGACGGGCCGCTGTCGGCAACCGAGATCCGCCGCCTGCTCGCGGCCGGTTTCCGCACCACGGACGACCCCGCCGCCCTCGGCAAGGTCCGTACGGCCGTCATCTGCGCGGCCACCCCGCTCGGCGCGGACCGCGCCCTGGACCTGACCGGCATCGCGGATGCGGCCCGCGCGCTCGGCGCGCGGCTGCGCCCGCACACCACCGTCATCCTCGAATCCACCGCCTACCCGGGCACCACCGAGGAATTCGTGCGCCCCCTCCTCGAAGAGGGCTCCGGGCTGACGGCGGGCCGCGACTTCCACCTCGCCTGCTCCCCCAGCCGCCACGACCCCGGCAACCGCACCCACCCCTACCGCAACACACCCAAGGTCATCGGCGGCCTCACCCCCGCCTGCACCGAGGCCGCCGCGGCGTTCTACGGCCGGATCACCGACAAGGTCGTACGCGCCCGCGGCCCCCGCGAGGCCGAGGCGTCCAAGCTCCTGGAGACCAACTACCGCCACATCAACATCGCCCTGATGAACGAGATGGCGGTCTTCTGCCACGACATCGGCGTCGACCTGTGGGACGTCATCCGCTGCGCCGAGACCAAGCCGTTCGGCTTCCAGGCCTTCCGCCCCGGCCCGGGGGTCGGCGGCCACGCCACCCCCATCGACCCCAACTACGTTTCCTACAAAGGCCGTTCACTGGGCTACCCGCTCCGCATGGTCGAGCTCGCCCAAGAGGTCAACGGCCGGATGCCCCGCTATGTCATCCAGCGCTGCGCCACCCTCCTCAACGAACACGGCAAGTCCGCCCGCGGCGCCCGCATCCTGCTCCTCGGCGTCACCTACAAGCCGGACATCGGCGACCAGGAGGCCGCCCCGGCCCGCGAAATCGCCTCCCGCCTGATGGAACTGGGCGCCGGCCTCACGTACCACGACCCCTACGTCCCCCAGTGGAACGTCCTCGACCGCCCCATCCCACGCGCCGACTCCCTCTACGAGGCCGCGGCCGCCGCCGATCTGACGGTGCTGCTCCAGCCGCACCGCGTCTACGACCTCCAGGGCCTGGCCGTAAAGGCCCAGCTCCTCCTGGACACGCGGGGGGCGACGCCTACGGGCGCGGCGCATCGGCTGTGACGCCGGCGGCACGCCACGGCATCGAACGGATCACGACGTTAAAGTTTTTGTGAGCATGTCAGGCTGCGCTGTTATTTTGGTCTCTCCTTTACGAACTTCTACGGGGGACCACCATGAGCCAGTCCTATCCGCCGCCACCCGGGCAGCCCCAGCAGCCGCAGCAGCCGCAGTACGGCGCGCCTGCCCCGGGCGCCTTCCCGGCACCGGGCGGCTACCCGCCGCCGGCCCCGGCGGCCACCGGAAACGCGGGCCTCGCCATCGTCGCGGGCATCGTCGTCATGCTGATCGTGGCGGCCATCTACGGCGCGATCCTCAAGGCCACCGACGGCGCCACGATCGGCTACGCGGCGCTGGCCCTCGGCGCGGCGATCGGCGCCGTCATGGGCAAGATCGGCGGCCGCAACCCCGCCGTTCCCGTGATCGCCGCGGTCCTCGGCCTGCTGTGCTACTACCTCGGCGGGATCCTGGCCTTCGCCTTCGCGCTCGGCGACATCGCGAACGTCTCCTTCTTCGAGGCGTTCTTCCAGCACTTCGACCTCCTCAACGAGGGCTGGACGAAGTCCCTCGAGGCGATCGACGCGCTCTTCTTCATCCTGGCCGCCGCCGGTGGCTTCTCCACCGCCAGGAAGCTGGCCGGCTGACACGCCGCACACGCCGAAGGGCCCGGACCGCCTCCGCGGTCCGGGCCCTTCGTGCGTCGTGCGTCAGCGGTTGTCGTGCTGCGACGGCGCGACCGTGACCTCCACCCGCTGGAACTCCTTCAGCTCGGAGTACCCGGTGGTGGCCATCGCCCGGCGCAGCGCGCCGAAGAAGTTCATCGAACCGTCGGGCCTGGTCGAGGGGCCGCAGAGGATCTCCTCGGTGGTGCCCACCGCGCCCAGGTCCATCCGCTTGCCGCGCGGCACGTCCTCGTGGACGGCCTCCATGCCCCAGTGGTGACCGCGGCCCGGTGCGTCCGTCGCGCGCGCGAGCGGGGAGCCCATCATCACCGCGTCCGCGCCGCAGGCGATCGCCTTGGGCAGGTCGCCGGACCAGCCGACGCCGCCATCGGCGATGACGTGGACGTAACGGCCGCCGGACTCGTCCATGTAGTCGCGACGCGCGGCCGCGACATCGGCCACCGCGGTCGCCATCGGCACCTGGATGCCCAGGACGTTACGGGTGGTGTGCGCGGCGCCGCCGCCGAAGCCGACCAGCACACCGGCCGCGCCGGTACGCATCAGGTGCAGCGCCGCGGTGTAGGTGGCGCAGCCGCCGACGATGACCGGGACGTCCAGCTCGTAGATGAACTGCTTGAGGTTCAGCGGCTCGGCGGCCGAGGAGACGTGCTCCGCCGAGACCGTCGTGCCGCGGATGACGAAGATGTCCACCCCCGCGTCCACGACCGCCTTGGAGAACTGGGCGGTGCGCTGCGGGGAGAGCGCGGCGGCGGTGACGACACCCGAGTCGCGCACCTCCTTGATCCGCTGCCCGATCAGCTCTTCCTTGATCGGCGCGGCGTAGATCTCCTGGAGCCGCTTGGTGGCGGCCTCGCCGTCCAGCTCCGCGATCTCCGCGAGCAGCGGCTCCGGGTCCTCGTACCGGGTCCACAGACCCTCAAGGTTGAGGACGCCCAGGCCGCCCAGTTCGCCGATGCGGATGGCGGTCTGCGGGGAGACCACCGAGTCCATGGGAGCCGCCAGGAACGGCAGCTCGAAGCGGTAGGCGTCGATCTGCCAGGCGATCGAGACCTCCTTCGGGTCGCGGGTGCGGCGACTCGGTACGACGGCAATGTCGTCGAAGGCATACGCCCGGCGGCCGCGCTTGCCGCGTCCGATCTCGATCTCAGTCACTGTGATTGGCCCTTCCTACGGAATACGCCCCCCAGTATCCCTGACACGACAGGACCCGCGACCTCCCGGTCGCGGGTCCTGGAAAATCCCTTGCTACGGCTCAGCCGCGCGCGTAGTTCGGCGCCTCGGTGATCATCTGGACGTCGTGCGGGTGGCTCTCCTTGAGACCCGCCGTGGTGATGCGCACGAAGCGGCCCTTCTCCTTGAGCTCGGGGATGTCGGCGGAGCCGACGTAACCCATGGAGGCGCGCAGGCCGCCGACGAGCTGGTGGGCGACCGAGGCCAGCGGGCCGCGGTAGGGGACCTGGCCCTCGATGCCCTCGGGGACGAGCTTGTCCTCGGACAGGACGTTGTCCTGGAAGTAGCGGTCCTTGGAGAAGGAACGCGCCTGGCCGCGGGACTGCATCGCGCCCAGCGAGCCCATGCCGCGGTACGACTTGAACTGCTTGCCGTTGATGAAGACCATCTCGCCCGGCGACTCCTCGCAGCCGGCCAGCAGCGAGCCCAGCATCACGGTGTCCGCGCCGGCCGCGATGGCCTTGGCGATGTCGCCGGAGAACTGGAGGCCGCCGTCGCCGATCAGCGGGACGCCCGCGGCGTGCGCGGCCTGCGCGGCCTCGTAGATCGCGGTGACCTGAGGCACGCCGACACCGGCGACGACGCGGGTGGTGCAGATGGAGCCGGGGCCGACGCCGACCTTGATGCCGTCCACGCCCGCGTCGATCAGCGCCTGCGCGCCGTCGCGGGTGGCGACGTTGCCGCCCACGACATCGACGGTGATGTTGGACTTGACCTTGGCGATCATGTCGAGGATGCCGCGGCTGTGGCCGTGCGCGCTGTCGATGACGAGGAAGTCCGCACCGGCCTCGACCAGCGCCTGCGCCCGGTCGTACGCCGCGTCGCCGACGCCCACCGCCGCGCCGACGACCAGGCGGCCCTCGGCGTCCTTGGCGGCGTTCGGGTACTTCTCCGCCTTGACGAAGTCCTTGACCGTGATCAGGCCCTTGAGCACACCCGCGTCATCGACCAGCGGCAGCTTCTCGATCTTGTGACGGCGCAGCAGCTGGATGGCGTCGTCGCCGGAGATCCCGACCTTGCCGGTGACCAGCGGCATCGGCGTCATGACCTCGCGGACCTGACGGGCGCGGTCCATCTCGAAGGCCATGTCGCGGTTGGTGACGATGCCCAGCAGCTTGCCGGCCGCGTCCGTCACCGGGACGCCGCTGATGCGGAACTTCGCGCACAGCGCGTCGGCCTCGGCGAGCGTGGCGTCCGGGCGGACCGTGATCGGGTCGGTGACCATGCCGGACTCGGAGCGCTTCACCAGATCGACCTGGTTGGCCTGGTCCTCGATGGAGAGATTGCGGTGCAGCACACCGGCGCCGCCCTGACGCGCCATGGCGATGGCCATGCGCGCCTCGGTGACCTTGTCCATCGCGGCGGACAGCAGCGGGATGTTGACCGAGACGTTCCGCGAGACCCGGGAGGCGGTGTTCACCGTGTTCGGCAGCACCTCCGACGCACCGGGCAGCAGCAGGACATCGTCGTATGTCAGCCCGAGCATGGCGAATTTGGCGGGCATACCGTCGACGTTGTCACTCATGACACCTTCCCCAATGCTCTTGCCTCAGCGCGGACTCCCATGCTAACGGCCTGGAGGGGTGTCCGATTCCACGGCGGATGAGGGGCTCGTCACTTGTGGGTTTCTACGGCGAGATCGCGCCGTGTGACCCATACGGCTTACTGCTCGGCGAGCGCCCGCAGCCGGCTCAGCGCGCGGTGCTGGGCGACCCGTACCGCGCCGGGCGACATCCCCAGCATCTGCCCGGTCTCCTCGGCGGTGAGCCCGACGGCGACCCGGAGCAGGACGAGCTCGCGCTGGTTCTCCGGCAGATTGGCCAGCAGCTTCTTGGCCCACTCGGCATCGCTGCTCAGCAGCGCCCGCTCCTCGGGACCGAGGGAGTTGTCCGGCTGCTCGGGCATCTCGTCGGACGGCACGGCCGTACTTCCCGGATGCCGCATCGCGGCCCGCTGGAGATCGGCGACCTTGTGGCCGGCGATGGCGAAGACGAACGCCTCGAAGGGCTTGCCGGTGTCGCGGTAGCGCGGCAGCGCGCACAGCACCGCGACACAGACTTCCTGCGCCAGGTCCTCGACGAAGTGCCGGGCGTCACCGGGCAGCCTCGACAGCCGGGTGCGGCAGTAGCGCAGGGCGAGGGGGTGGACGTGGGCCAGGAGGTCGTGCGTGGCCCGCTGGTCACCCTCTACGGCGCGTGCGACGAGATCGCCGATCTCCTGATTCCCGTCATCGCGCATCGGTCCATGGTGCCTTGGTGCCAGACGATCTGTGGCACCACCCCCGTCGTTGTGCCCCGAACCGTTACGAGCCGTCGCGCTAGCACTCACGTTCCACGCCTCCCCCGTTCGGGTTGTACCCATACCGACCGCGAGCCCTCGCCGATGGCTTGTCTGCGAGCCGTACGGCGCCGGGCAGGCCTTGTCCGTCATGAGGTCTCTTCTGGCCGAGTGAGAAGCCCCGGCCTCCGCCGGGGAGGAGTCACACCTCAAGGATGCGGCATCCCGCGAGCTTTCGGCGCCGGGCGTCGACGCGACGGGGTTACGACGGTCACCACCCGGTCAGCGGGCGGGTGCCGTAACCCCGATGCACAGCAGAATCAGCGGACCAGTCCCCAGCGGAAACCGAGCGCCACCGCATGCGCGCGGTCCGAGGCGCCGAGCTTCTTGAACAGGCGCCTGGCGTGGGTCTTGACCGTGTCCTCCGACAGGAACAGCTCGCGGCCGATCTCGGCGTTGGAGCGGCCGTGACTCATGCCCTCCAGCACCTGGATCTCGCGCGCGGTGAGCGTCGGCGCGGCGCCCATCTCGGCGGACCGCAGCCGGCGCGGGGCGAGCCGCCACGTCGGGTCGGCCAGCGCCTGGGTCACCGTCGCCCGCAGCTCGGCGCGCGAGGCGTCCTTGTGCAGATAGCCGCGGGCACCGGCGGCGACCGCGAGCGCGACCCCGTCGAGGTCCTCGGCCACCGTGAGCATGATGATCCGGGCGCCGGGGTCGGCGGACAGCAGCCGGCGCACGGTCTCGACACCGCCGAGACCGGGCATCCGTACGTCCATCAAAATCAGGTCCGAACGATCGGCACCCCAGCGGCGGAGGACTTCCTCGCCGTTGGCCGCGGTCGTCACACGCTCGACGCCGGGCACGGTCGCAACCGCCCGACGGAGCGCCTCTCGGGCAAGCGGGGAGTCGTCGCAGACGAGGACGGATGTCATGACCGTCCTCCGCAGCTGATGCGCGTCACCTTGAGCCTCCAGGCTGGTACGTATCGTCACCTGTGCGATTGACGGCCCTCGGACACCTGCCCGACGACTACCTCTGCCAACCGCCTCCGCACACTCAACGACGGTCACTCGAAAGAGTTACGGCTTCGATGACCGTCTTCAGCACGCTCCGTGAGGAGCCGGATACGCAGACGGCATCTCAGGCGACCGGCATCCGCGCGTGCACCCTATGCCCTATTTGGCTCTCTTGCTTCCATTTTCGCGGAGTCTGCGACTAGATTCGCAATGAGTCATATTTACATCTACTTAGACGGTAGATGTACGTTCTGAGCACCGAGCCCGAATCAGCATCGCTTCGAGGGGACAAGCAATGGCAGATTTCTCCCGCCTCCCGGGCCCGAACGCAGACCTCTGGGACTGGCAGCTCCTCGCCGCCTGCCGCGGCGTGGACAGCTCGCTCTTCTTCCACCCCGAAGGTGAGCGCGGAGCGGCCCGCAGCGCGCGTGAGACATCGGCGAAGGAGGTGTGCATGCGCTGCCCAGTGCGGGCCGAGTGCGCGGCGCATGCCCTGGCTGTCCGCGAGCCCTACGGGGTCTGGGGCGGACTGACCGAGGACGAACGCGAGGAACTCATGGGCCGGGCCCGCCACCGGCTGATCCCCGCGACCTCCCTGACCGGCCAAGCAGGCATGAGCGGCGCCTGATCATCCGGAGCGGATCGGTTACAAGGACACTTTTTCGCAGCGCGACCCGAGACCCCACGGAACAACCGGCGGACCCCATGGAGCCCCGCCGGCGCCCCTCCAGCCTGCGCGCCCCCGCTCCGTGCGACCCGGCAGCGCCCGCCCCCTTCAGCCTCCCCGCCCCCGGCGCCCCGGCACCCTCAGCGCCCGCGGCCCGCGGCGTCCACCAGCTGGTCGAGCATGGCCTCGACGGCCGGGACCCGCGCCAGATCCGGCAGCGTCAGCGCGACGATCTCCCGGTGCACGGCAGGCTCCATCCGTACCGCCGTGGCTCCCTTGGGGCGCACCGACGCCAAGGTGAGCTCGGGCAGCGCGGCGACCCCCAGACCCGCGCCGACCAGCCCGATCACCGCCGGATAGTCGTCCGTCGCGAAGTCGATACGCGGCGTGAAGCCCGCGCTCTCGCAGACCTCGACGAGATGCCGGCGGCAGCGCGGGCAGCCCGCGATCCACGGCTCGTCGGCCAGTTCGGCGAAGCCCGCCGCCCCGGCCTTCGCCAGCCGGTGGCCGTCCGGGACCAACCCGATCAGCCGATCCTTCAGGATCGGCCGGGCCACCAGGTCGTCCCACTCCGCCCCGGCCGCCGGGTCCGCACCGCGCACCTCCGGGTAACGGAAGGCCAGCGCGATCTCGCAGTCGCCGTTGCGCAGCATCTCGATCGAGCGCGGCGGCTCGGCCTCGACCAGCGAGACCCGGGTGCCTGGGTGCGCGGCCCGCATCTTGGCGAGCGCGGTCGGCACCAGCGTCGAGCTGCCCGAAGGGAACGACACCAGCCGCACCCGCCCCGCGCGCAGGCCCGCGATGGCCGCGACCTCCTCCTCGGCGGCGGTCAGTCCCGCAAGGATGCCGACGGCGTGCCGTACGAGCGCCTCGCCCGCCTGCGTCAGCCGCGTCTCGCGGCCCGTACGGACCAGGAGCGGGGTGCCGGTGGCCTGTTCCAGGGCCTTCATCTGCTGGCTGACGGCGGGCTGGGTGCAGCCCAGCTCCCGCGCGGCGGCGGAGAAGGAACCGGTCCTGGCGACGGCGCGCAGTACGCGGAGATGGCGGGCCTCGATCATGGTTCAAGCATAAGCGAATCTTGGATAGATCATGAAAAGTCGGTTGTGGTCTTTGGGTGGGTCCTGGGGTAGGTCCTTGGGTGGCAGGGGGCTTCGCTGGGGGCTCGGCGAGGGGCTGTCCCTGGGGTGGTGGGTGGGGCGGCGGATCGGGTGGCGCGTCGGGTGGCGCCTTTGCCGGCTCTTGGGGTGGCGGCGTGGGTGGCGCTTGGGATGGTGGGTGAGCCGGCGCTTCGGGCGGCAGATGGGGCGGCAGATGGGGCGGCGGATGGGGCGACGCTTCGGGCGGCGTACCGGGCGGCGCACGGGGTGGCGCAGTGGGCGGCGCACCAGGCCGCGCAGGGGGCGGCGCGAGGGCTTAGCGTGACGATGTTGAGCAGGACGGGGGTCGGTGTAGGGAGCGCGGTGTGCAGCTGCTGACCGTGAATATGGGACGGGCCGGGCCGTGCGAGGCCGCGCGCGCCGGCACGGGTATCGACAAGCGTCCGGTGGACGGCCCGGTTGCGGTCGCCGCCCCTGGGCCCAAGGGCGTCGGGGCGAGCGGGCTCGCCGGGGACGCGGTGGTGAACACCCGTCATCACGGCGGGAACGATCAGGCCGTGTACGCCTACGCCCGCGAGGACCTCGACGACTGGGAGCGGGAGCTGGGCCGCGCGCTGGCCAACGGGGCCTTCGGCGAGAACCTCACCACCTCCGGCGCCGACCTCACCGGCGCCCGGATCGGCGAGCGCTGGCGGATCGGCCCGCGGCTGCTGCTGGAGGTGACCTCGCCGCGCATCCCGTGCCGGACGTTCCAGGAGTGGCTCGGCGAACCCGGGTGGATCAAACGGTTCACCCTGGCCGCGGCGCCCGGCGCGTATCTGCGGGTGCTCGAGGCGGGCGAGATCCGCTCGGGGGACGCCCTTCGGCTGGTGCACCGCCCGGATCACGAGGTGACCATCGCGTTGATGTTCCGGGCCCTCACCACACAGCCGGAGCTGCTGCCCCGGCTGCTCGAGGCGGGCGAGGCGCTGCATCCGGAGGCGCGGGCCAAGGCGCTCAAGCGGGTGGAGCGGATGAAGCAGGTGGGGCGGGCAGGGAATTGAGCATCCGTTCGGGGTGGGGGTTGCCGAACCCGGGCGGATAGCGTGCCCGTATGACGACTGCATTGATCACGGGATCTACGGCGGGCATCGGGGCGGCGTTCGCCCGGCGGCTCGCGAGCGACGGACACAACGTGGTGCTGGTGGCGCGCGACGAGAAGCGGCTGCGCGAACAGGCCACCGAGCTGCACGACCGGCACGGCATCGAGGCGGAGGTGCTGGTGGCCGATCTGGCGACCGAGGACGGCATCGGAGCCGTCGAGGCGCGGCTCGGGGAGTCCAGGCATCCGGTGGACGTGCTGGTGAACAACGCCGGCTTCGGCAACAAGGGCGAGTACCTCGAAGTGCCGATGGCCGACGAGCTGACGATGCTGAAGGTGCACTGCGAGGCGGTGCTGCGGCTGACCTCGGCGGCGGTGCGCGGGATGCGGGACCGGCGGCGGGGCGCGGTGGTCAATGTGGCGTCGGTGGCGGCGTTCGTGCCGCGGGGCACGTACGGGGCGAGCAAGGCGTGGGTCGTGCAGTTCACGCAGGGGGCGGCGCGGGATCTGGCGGGGAGCGGGGTGCGGTTGATGGCGCTGTGCCCCGGGTTCGTACGGACGGAGTTCCATCAGCGGGCCGGGATGGGGACGGAGAACATCCCCTCGTGGATGTGGCTGGATGCGGACAAGCTGGTGGATGCGGCGATGAAGGATCTGACGCGGGGGAAGTCCCTGTCGATTCCGGACCCGCGGTACAAGGCGTTGATGGGTGCCGTGAAGCTGGCGCCGCGGGGGGTGCTGGGGGGTCTCAGCTCTCGTACGGGGCGGAAGTACGGGCCTCGTTAGAGGGCCGGCCGCGGCGCCGGGACCGGGCGGTTCAGCCGCTCCGGCCCGGCGTCTGCCGTTGGCGGGGGTTGAGGGACAGGCGGGTGGTGGTGCCGTCCTGCCAGGCGATGTGGATCGTGTGGCCCGTGAGGGTGGCGGTGGCCAGGGTGTGTACGGGGGCGGGCGCCGGGTCCCCGGTCAGGGAGGCCAGGGCGACGAAGAGGGTGCCCCGGGGGTCTGAGGTGGTGGTGCCCTCCAGGACGGCGGCGTGGGTGTCGGGGGCGGCGAGGGTACTTCCCGTGGGGGTTTGCCGGGGTGCGGTCTCGTAGCCGTGGACCGGGTGGAGCTGGGCGGTGAGGCCGCGGGCGGTGCGGCCGTTGGGGGTCGGGCCGTTGGGGGGTGCGGCCCAGCCGGTCTGGCGTACGGGTGTGCCGGGCGGGGCGCCGGTGACCAGGTGGGCGCGGAGTTCGGTGCGACCGTGCACGGCGGTGACGGACAGGACCTGGACGCCGGGGAGTTCGGTGCCGTCGGCGGTGCGGGGGGTGTGGGTGGAGGCGGCCCAGTCGGTGCCCTGGCTGTGGGGCGTGGCGGGGCCGCGGGTGGTGGGGCGGCCGTCGATGAGCAGGGCGAAGTGGTTGTCGGGCGCGTCCTCGGCGGTGGGGCCGGTGCGGGTGGAGTAGGCGTAGCGGGCGTAGTACGGGTCGGGGGCGGGGTGGATGGCGTTGCTGCCGTGGTTGTGGAGGCGGACCAGACCGTCGGAGGCGGTGGAGTGAAGGAGCAGGCCGGTGGGGCCCAGGGGTTCGGCGGTGTCCTTGGTTTCGGCGGGCAGGGGTTCCTCGGTGGCCGTCCAGGCCGGGTGGTCGGGCGGCAGCAGCAGGCCGAGGAACCCCTTGGACGCCCAGTAAGGGGACGCCGGGCCCGAATAGGTCTGGAGCATGGGGGCGTAGGGCCCGTACCAGCCGAGGGAGAGCAGGCCGTTCCCGGTGGCGGCGCCGCGGTCGAGGAAGTGGCGCAGGGTGCCGGAGGCGAGGCGGCGGGTGGCGCCGGGGGCGAGCGGGGTGTGGCCGGTGAGGGCGCCCAGCCAGGGGGCGGTGGTGGCGGCGAAGCGGTAGGTGAGGGAGCGGCCGAAGGGGAGCGGTGCGCCGTTGGCGTCGAAGAGGCGGGTGTAGTGGGCCAGGTGGGCGCGCAGGCGGTCGCCGTAGGTGGCCAGCAGGGGTGCGTCGGCGGCCAGATGGGCGTGCAGGACGGGGTAGAAGTGCAGCGCCCACGCGTTGTAGTGGTCGAAGGCGCGGTTGTCGCCGTCGGAGTACCAGCCGTCGCCCAGGTACCAGTCCTCGATACGGGTCAGCGCGCGGTCGATGGCGGCCTGGGCGCGTACGGGCTCGATGCCCGCGTCCCGGAGGAAGCCGCCCACGGTGAGGCCGAAGAGCCACCAGTTGTTGTCCACGGGGGACGGGGTGAGCGCGGGCAGCAGCCAGTCGGCGAGGCGGGCGCGGACCCGGTCGTCGAGGGTGTCCCAGAGCCAGGGGCGGGTCAGGCGCAGGCCCAGGGCGATGGAGGCGGCTTCGACACGGGCCTGGCGGACGGCTGCGATGCCGGGCCAGGAGTCCGGGTTGCCGGACGTCAAGTGCCGTTCGGTGGTGGGGTTTCGGGTGCCCGCGGCGAGTCCCTCGGCGTAGCGGGCGAGGCGGTCCCGGGAGGCGTGGCCGTTGCTGCCGGCCGTGCGCAGGGCGGCGAGCAGGAAGGTGCGGGCGAAGCCTTCCAGGCCGTCCGACCGGGGGCCGGAGGAGCTGGGGCGGGCGCCGGGGAGGGCGATCAGGGCGTGGTGCGGGGAGGCGTAGGGGGTGGTGGCGTCCAGCAGGGCGTCGGCCGCGGCCTCCCAGTGGGCGCGGGTCCAGCCGGTGTACGGGCTGCGGCGGTGGTCCTCGGGCGGGAGGGGGAAGGGCGCGGAGGCCGTGGCGGCGGAGGTCGTCGGGTCGGGCATGGGCTTCCCCTGGGCGGTGGGCGGCGTGCCGGGCGACGCGGGAATCCTTCAGCCGCGGGTGAGGGAACGTCAAGGGATCGAACGGTGAGAGAACGTGATCGAGTGATCGGATGAGCGGGTTTTGTGCGAGCGATCGGATGGGGGTGGCCGGGTCCGGATCGCTCCTCTAGGCTCGGCCGCCATCCGGGCCGCTCGGCCACGATCCGGCCACCAGCCGGCCGCCGTCCGGTCGCCGTCCGGGCCGCTCGGCCTTCCTGGCCGCCATCCGCGAGGGGGAATGCCGCCGTGCGCGAGAGCGCTGCGCAACGCCACGACCGCCTGCTGACGCTGGTACGGGAAGGCGGCACCGCCCGGATCAGCGACCTCGCCGCGCGGCTGGGGGTGTCCCCGGTGACCGTACGGCGGGACGTCGAGGCGCTCACCCGTAAGGGGCTGGTCGACCGGGCGCACGGGGCGGTGTCCTGGCCTCGGGCGCGCACCGGGGAGGCGGGCTCCGGAGGCACGGGCCCCGTGCTGGGGCTGCTCGCGCCGTCGGCCACGTACTACTTCTCCGAGGTCATCCATGGTGCGCACGAGGCGGCGGCGCGGGCCGGGGCGCGGCTGGTTCTGCGGATCTCCGACTACCGGCCCGAGCAGGACCGGGCGCGTGCCGAGGGGCTGCTGGCGGCCGGCGCCGAGGGACTGCTGATCGCACCGGGCTGGCGCGGGCTCGCGGACCCGGCCGAGCACGGCGGGTGGCTCGCCGAACTCCCGGTTCCCGTGGTGCTGTTGGAGCGCGCGGCGGATCCGGGCGGCCCGCTGGCGGGGCTGGACCGGGTGTCGTCCGACCATGCGCACGGGGTGCTGCTGGCGCTGCGGCATCTGGTCGGGCAGGGACATCCGGCGCCCCTGCTGGTGGCGCGCATGGACAGTCCGACGGCGCTGGCCGTGCGCGCCGGTTACGACGGGGCGCTGCGCGCCCTGGGGCTGGAGCGGCCGCAGCCGGTGATCGACGCGCCGGCCCACCGCGACCCGGAAGGGTTCGAACGCGGCGTCCAGGAGCTGTGGACGGCGGTGACGTCGGGGCGGGCGTCGGCCGCGCTGGTGCACAACGACGTGGACGCGATCCGGCTGGTGCAGCGACTGGCCGAGCTGGGCATACGGGTCCCCGGGGAGCTGGCGCTGATTGCGTACGACGACGAGGTGGCGGCACTGGCGGACACTCCGCTGACGGCGGTGGCCCCGCCGAAGCGCGAAGTGGGGCGGCTGGCGGCGGAGTTGCTGCTGGAGCGGCTGGGCCGGGGGCCGGCCGGGACGGCCAACGCGCCGCGGCGGCATGTGACGCTGCTGCCCCGGTTGCATGTACGGGCCTCCTGCGGTGCGCTCGCGGCCGCCACAACCGCCACGGAGGCCACGACCGCCCCGGAAGCCCCGGAAGCCCCGGGCATCAAGCAGGGCACCACCCACGACCACGCGTAGTTTGTTCGTTTTTCGATCATCCGGTCATTCGCTCTTGACTTCGCTCAGGGCGGGCTCAAGGATCGCCGCCATCGCTTCGCGCTTCCCTTCTGCCTGTCAGGCCATCCACTCAGGAGCCTTGCCATGAGCCTCAGTTGGAGCAGAAACACCGTCGCGACCGCCGCCGCCACCGCCGCCCTCGCCCTGCTCGCGGCCTGCGGCGGCGGGGGTGGGGGTGGGGGCGGCGACAACGCGGGCGGCGACGGCAAGCCCGTGACGATCACGTACTGGGGCTGGACCAAGGGCACCCAGCAGACCGTGGACGCGTACAACGCGAGCCACAAGGACATCAAGGTCAGGTACGAGGAGATCCCCTCGGGCAACGCCGGCGGCTACGCGAAGATCTCCAACGCGGTCAGGGCGGGCAACGCCCCCGACGTCGTCAGCATCGAATACCCGTCGCTGCCGGAGTTCGTCAGCCAGGGGGCGTTGCAGGACATCAGCCGCTATGTCACCGACGACCTGAAGAAGCGGCTGCTGCCGCAGGCCGTGGAGCTGACCACGCTCGGCGGCAAGAGCTGGGCGGTGCCCTTCGACGCCGCACCGCAGACGTACTACTACCGCAAGGACTTCTTCGCCGCGCATCACCTCAAGGTGCCCAAGACCTGGGCGGAGTTCCGGGCCACGGCCGCCGCCGCCAAGAAGGCCGACCCCCGGGCGCGTATCGGCACGTTCTTCCCGGACGACCCGACGACGTTCGAGGCGATGGCCTGGCAGGCGGGCGGGCGGTGGTTCGCCACCCGCGGCGACGCCTGGAAGGTGGACACCGACGACCCCGGCACCAAGAAGGTCACCGCCTACTGGCAGGGCCTGCTCGACGACGGGCTGGTCAACAGCGCCACCTCCTTCAGCCCCGCCTGGACCGGCGCCCTCAAGAAGGGCGACACGGTCGGCTACCTCGGTGCCTCCTGGGGTGCGGGCGTGCTGAAGGGACTCGTACCCGACCAGAGCGGCAAGTGGGCGGCCGCTCCGATGCCCACCTGGGACGGCAAACCGGCCAGCGGCATGCTCGGCGGCTCCACCTGGGCGGTCACCAAAGACAGCGAACACGCCGCGGCGGCGGTGAAGTTCGCGACCTGGATGTCCACCTCGCCCCAGGCCGTCAAGGCGCGACTGTCCTCCGGCGAGTCCAGCGCCTACCCGGCCGCCGAGGCGCTCCGCCCTGTCGCCAAGAAGGCCTTCGACACCCGCTTCTACGGCGGGCAGGACGTCTACCGGCTCTTCGACGACGCCGCCGCCTCGATCGGGCAGCACTGGGCCTGGGGCCCGACCGGCGGCACCACCAACGCCACCCTCAAGGACGCGTTCGGCAAGGCCGCCGACGGCAACGGCACCCTCTCCGACGCCGTACGGGCCGCCCGGGACGCGACCCTGCGGGAGCTGCGCAAGCGCGGTCTGAAGGTCGCCGGCCGGTGAGCGCCAAGGCCCGCGCCGTCCTCGTCCTGCTGACGCCGTTCTTCGCGCTGTTCACCGTCGCGATGGTGCTGCCGGTCGGCTACGCACTCTGGCTCAGCCTCTTCACCGAGCGGCAGTCCGGGCTCGGCTTCGGCGGTACGGAGACGGTCTTCACCGGCCTCGGCAACTACCTCTCCGCGCTGGGCGACCACGCCTTCCGCGACGGTTTCCTCGTCCTGACCGGCTATTGCGCCGTCTACATCCCGCTGCTGCTGGCGGGCGGCCTGGCGCTGGCGCTGCTGCTGGACTCGGCGCTGGCGCGGGCCCGGCGCCTCTTCCAGCTCGCGCTCTTCCTGCCGCACGCCGTGCCCGGCATCATCGCCGCGCTCGTCTGGGTCTACCTCTACACCCCCCAACTCAGCCCGGTGGTGGGAGCGTTGCGCTCCGGCGGTCTGGACTTCTCCTTCCTCTCCCCCTCCGGTGCGCTGCCCGGCGTCGTCAATATCGCACTGTGGGAGTGGCTCGGCTACAACATGGTGATCTTCTACGCCGCCCTCCAGGCCATCGACCGGTCGGTGATCGAGGCCGCGACCGTCGACGGCGCGGGCGCCTGGCGCGTCGCGACCGGCATCAAGATCCCGCTGATCCGGTCCTCGGTCGTGATGGTCGCCCTCTTCACCGTGATCGGCTCGCTCCAGCTGTTCACCGAACCGCTGATCATCAACCAGGCCTCCGCGTCCGCGCTGGACTCCTCCTGGACCCCGAACATGTACGCCTACGCCGCGGCCTTCACCCGTAACGACTACGGGCTGGCGGCCGCCGCGTCCGTGCTCCTCGCCCTCGCCGCGGCGGTGCTGTCCTTCGCCGTCACCCGCTTCTCGCACCGCGCGCCCCGCATCCGGCAGAAGGGCAGGACCGCGTAATGGCCCCCACCTCGACGGCCCGTACCGCGGCGGCCGCCCACGCCTCCGGGGACCGTTCACCGGTCCGCCGCCTCCCCCGCGGCATCGTCCGCGCCGCCGCCCGGCCGCCCCGCAGCCGCCTGCTCTCCAAGGCCGCCGTCAACGGCACCCTCGTCCTCGCCACCCTCTACACGCTCTTCCCCCTCGTCTGGCTGCTGACCGCCGCCACCAAGGACGCCGGCGGTCTGCTGGCCGGCGACGCGCTCTCCTTCGACGGCTTCGACCTCGGCGGCAACCTCACCCGCCTGGCGTCCTACAACGACGGCATCTATTTCCGCTGGTACGCCAACAGCCTGCTCTACGCGGGCGGCGGCGCCGCCCTCTCCGCCTTCGTGTCCGTGGCCGCCGGATACGCCTTCGACACCTTTGAATTCCCCGGCAAGGAGCGGCTGTTCGGGATCGTCCTGCTCGGCGTGCTCGTCCCCACCACGGCGCTCGCGCTGCCGCTGTATCTGCTCGCCGCCAAGTCCGGCCTGGTCAACACCTACTGGGCGGTGCTGATCCCCGTCCTCGCGCACCCCTTCGGCGTCTATCTCGCCCGGGTCTTCAGCGCCGGCTACATACCGGGCGAGGCCGTCGAGGCGGCCCGTATGGACGGCGCGAGCGAGCTGCGCATCTTCTGGTCCATCGGCCTGCGCATGGTCATGCCGGGCTTTGTGACCATCTTCCTCTTCCAGTTCACCGCCATCTGGAACAACTTCTTCCTCCCCCTGGTCATGCTTTCCGACCAGCACCTCTTCCCGCTGAGCCTCGGCCTGTACGCATGGAACAGCAACACCCGTGCCGAGCCGTCCTACTACCCCCTCGTCGTCACCGGCTCGCTCCTCGCCGTCATCCCGCTGATCGTCGCCTTCGTCGCCCTCCAGCGGCACTGGAAGGCCGGCCTCACCGCCGGCAGCGTCAGATAGCCGGCGATGACGGACGACAACGGGCGACGCACGGGCGACCGCGAAGGAGCACCGTTCCCCACCATGCACCCCACCACTGACAATCCCCCCGGACCTGCGGAAATGCTGGCCGGCCCGCTCAGCCGGCCGCGCCGGCCCGAACTGCTGCTGTCGATGGGCCCCGGAATCGCCGCCCGGCTGCTCACCGACCGCCACCACACCCGCCTCGCGTCCCTCGCCCGCACCGACTCCCGGCTCGTCGCGCACGACCTGGCCGACCCCACCCCCCAGGTCGCCGCCGCCCTCGCCCGCGCCGAGGTGCTCCTCACCTGCTGGGGCGCCCCGCCGCTCACCGAACGCGTCCTGGCGGCCGCACCCCGCCTGCGCGCCGTCGTCCACGCCGCCGGCTCCGTCAAACACCACATCACCGAGGCCTGCTGGCAGCGCGGCCTCGCCGTCACCTCGGCCGCCGCCGCCAACGCGCTGCCGGTCGCCGAATTCACCCTCGCCGCGATCCTCTTCGCGGGCAAGCGCGTCCTGCACACCGCCCACCGCTACCGCACCCTGCGCGCCCCGCACGACTGGCTGCACGAACTGAGCGGCGCCGGCAACCACGGCCGCACCGTCGGCATCATCGGTGCCTCCCGTATCGGCCGCCGCGTGATCGCACTCCTCCAGCCCTTCGACCTGCGGGTCCTCCTCCACGACCCGTACGTCGACCCCGCCGAGGCCGCCCGCCTGGGCGCCACCCTCGTCCCCCTCGACACCCTCTGCGCCGCCGGCGACATCGTCACCGTGCACGCCCCCCAGCTGCCCGCCACCCACCATCTGCTCGGCGCCCGCGAACTGGCCCTGATGCCCGACGGCGCCACCCTGATCAACACCGCCCGCGGCTCGCTCATCGACGAAGCGGCCCTCCTCCCCGAGCTGTGGACCGGCCGCCTGAACGCCGTCCTCGACGTCACCGACCCCGAACTCCCGCCCCCCGACTCCCCGTTGTACGACCTCCCCAACGTCCTGCTGACCCCGCACATCGCCGGCTCCCTCGGCGGCGAACTCCACCGCATGGCCGACCTGGCCCTGGACGAACTCGAGCGCTACACCCGCGGCCTGCCCTTCGACGATCCCGTACGGCCGGAGGGGCTGGGCCGCTCGGCGTGAGCGGCGGACAAGGCCGAGGCCCGGCCCCCGCATCAGCGGGGACCGGGCCTCGAAGCCGTACCGGATTACTGCACGCGCTCAGCGCACGTGTCAGTGGGTGTGGCCGTGGCCGTGACCGGCCTCGGGCTCCTCCTCCGCCGGCTTCTCGACGACCAGGGTCTCGGTCGTCAGCAGCAGCGAGGCGATGGAGGCGGCGTTCTCCAGGGCGGAGCGGGTGACCTTGACCGGGTCGATGACGCCGGCCTTGACCAGGTCGCCGTACTCGCCGGTGGCCGCGTTGAAGCCGTTGCCCTTGTCCTGCTCGGCAACCTTGGCGGTGATCACGTAGCCCTCGAGGCCCGCGTTCTCGGCGATCCAGCGCAGCGGCTCGACGGCGGCGCGGCGGACGACGGCGACACCGGTGGCCTCGTCGCCCTCCTTGCCGAGGTTGCCCTCGAGCACCTTGACGGCGTGGACCAGAGCGGAGCCACCACCGGAGACGATGCCCTCCTCGACCGCGGCGCGGGTCGCGGAGATGGCGTCCTCCAGACGGTGCTTCTTCTCCTTGAGCTCGACCTCGGTGGCCGCACCCACGCGGATGACGCAGACGCCACCGGCGAGCTTGGCGAGGCGCTCCTGGAGCTTCTCGCGGTCCCAGTCCGAGTCGGTGGACTCGATCTCGGCCTTGATCTGGGCGACGCGGCCCTCGACGTCGGCGCTGTTGCCGCCGCCGTCGACGATGGTGGTGTCGTCCTTGGTGACGGTCACGCGGCGGGCGGTGCCCAGCACGTCCAGACCGGCCTGGTCGAGCTTGAGGCCGACCTCCTCGGCGATGACGGTGGCACCGGTGAGGGTGGCCATGTCGCCGAGCATCGCCTTGCGGCGGTCACCGAAGCCGGGGGCCTTGACGGCGACGGCGTTGAAGGTGCCACGGATCTTGTTGACGACCAGGGTGGAGAGCGCCTCGCCCTCGACGTCCTCGGCGATGATCAGCAGCGGCTTGGAGGCGCCGGCCTGGATGACCTTCTCCAGCAGCGGCAGCAGGTCCTGGATCGAGCCGATCTTGCCCTGGTGGATGAGGATGTACGGGTCGTCGAGGACGGCCTCCATCCGCTCCTGGTCGGTGACCATGTAGGGCGAGAGGTAGCCCTTGTCGAAGGCCATGCCCTCGGTGAAGTCCAGCTCCAGACCGAAGGTGTTGGACTCCTCGACGGTGATCACACCGTCCTTGCCGACCTTGTCCATCGCCTCGGCGATGAGCTCGCCGACCTGCTTGTCCTGCGCGGACAGGCCGGCCACGGCGGCGATGTCGGACTTGTCGTCGATCGGGCGGGCGGTGGCCAGCAGCTCGTCGGAGACGGCCTTGACCGCCGCGTCGATGCCCTTCTTCAGGGCGGCCGGGGAGGCACCCGCGGCGACGTTGCGCAGGCCCTCGCGGACCAGCGCCTGGGCCAGCACGGTGGCGGTGGTGGTGCCGTCACCCGCGATGTCGTTGGTCTTGGTCGCCACCTCCTTGACGAGCTGGGCGCCCAGGTTCTCGTACGGGTCCTCGACCTCGACCTCGCGCGCGATGGTGACACCGTCGTTGGTGATGGTCGGGGCGCCGAACTTCTTGTCGATGACGACGTTGCGGCCCTTGGGGCCGATCGTCACCTTCACCGTGTCGGCAAGCTTGTTGACGCCGCGCTCAAGGGCGCGACGGGCGTCTTCGTCGAACTTCAGGATCTTCGCCATGAGTTGCTTCAAGTCCTCTCGTTGCGATCGTCGGCCTCGCCGCCGTGACCGCTGTCGCTCATATCGCTCATACGAAACTGCGCCCCTGCCCCGGGTTGTTTAGACGCGGGAACCAGGGGCGCAGATCAAGGCAAAACGTGGGTGAGTTACTTCTCGATGATCGCGAGCACGTCGCGAGCCGAGAGGACGAGGTACTCCTCGCCGCTGTACTTCACCTCGGTGCCGCCGTACTTGCTGTAGAGGACGACGTCGCCGACCTTGACGTCGAGCGGCAGGCGCTCGCCGTTCTCGAAGCGGCCCGGGCCAACGGCCAGGACAGCGCCCTCCTGGGGCTTCTCCTTGGCAGTGTCCGGAATGACCAGGCCCGAAGCCGTGGTCTGCTCGGCGTCGAGCGGCTGGACCACAATGCGGTCCTCGAGCGGCTTGATGGCAACCTTGGAGCTGGTGGTCGTCACGATCCGACCTCCCCCTTCGGAGATCTCACGGGGTTAACTGTCTGAGGTGGCGACCAGGTGGATCCGTCGTCGCGGGTGCCGGACCTGCCCGTCGCGCATACTTGGCACTCCCCGGTGGAGAGTGCCAACGCCGAGACTATGACGCGGTTAGCACTCGGTCAAGCGGAGTGCCAATCGGGGCGCGGCCTGTCGTCCGCGCGGCCCCATCGGCGGCCGCCGGACGTCGAAAATCGGACACACCTCTCGCATCGGCCGCAACCGCACTCCCGGCTTCCTCGTCTCCTTTCCCGACCACCGAACTGACCCCCGAACCAACGACCGAACTGACTGCCGAGCCGGCTTCCGGCGTACGAACCTTCCCCCAGGTCTTGAGGACCAGGGCAGACCCCAAGGCGGAGGACCCGCGTGCACGGACAGACCAGCGCTCCCCGGACGGCCCGGAGGAGGAGACAGCGGCAGGAGAGCGACGTCGAACGCACGATGACGTTCGCCGCCCTCGCCCAGGCTCCCGACCGCCGCCGGACCGAGGCGTGGCTGCTGCTCCTCACCGTCGGGATCACCGTCCTCGGCTACGTCTGCACCGAGCTGACGATGAAGGGCGCGGTCTCCCGCGACCTGATCGTCTTCACCGCCGTCTTCGCTGCCGTCGCGCTGGTTCCGCATCTGCTGGTACGCCGCTTCGCGCCGCGCGCCGATCCGCTGATCCTGCCGTTGTCGACGCTGCTGACGGGCATCGGCCTGGTGCTGCTGCACCGGCTGGACATCACCTACAAGGCCAGCCCCACGCTGCTGCGGTCGATGGGCCAGGCCGCGGACGGCCAGCTGCTGTGGACGGTGATCGGGGTGGCGGTCTGCATGGGCGTGCTGCTGACGCTGCGCGATCACCGCACGCTGCAGCGCTATATCTATCTGACGATGGCGGGCGCGCTGGTGCTGCTGATGGCGCCGGCCTTCTTCGGCGCCGACCAGTTCGGGGCCAAGCGCTGGATTCTGCTGGGGCCGCTGTCCGTTCAGCCCGGCGAATTCGTCAAGGTCATGATCGCGGTGTTCTTCGCGGGCTATCTGACCGTCAAGCGCGATGCGCTGGCGCTGACCGGACAGCGCTTCCTGGGAGTGCAGCTGCCCGTGGCGCGCCAGCTCGGGCCGATCTTCACGATCTGGGCGATCAGCCTGCTGGTGCTGGTCTTCGAGCGGGACCTCGGCACCTCGCTGATCTTCTTCGGCGTCTTTGTGATCATGCTCTACATGGCCACCCAACGCACCAGCTGGGTGGCGTTCGGCCTGCTGATGGCCGTCGTCGGCGCGGCGGTCGTCGGCTCCCTGGAGCCGCATGTCCACGGCCGGGTCACCGCCTGGCTGGACCCCATGCGGGCGTACACCAAGGCGGGCCGGGCCGAGGGAATGTCCAACCAGCTCGCCGAGGCGCTCTTCAGCTTCGGCAGCGGCGGGATCGGCGGTACGGGGCTGGGGCAGGGCCATCCCGAACTGGTCGGCTTCGCCGGCAACAGCGACTTCATCCTGACCACCATCGGCGAGGAGCTGGGCCTGGCCGGGGTGACGGCCGTGATCCTGCTGTACGTCCTCCTGGGGCAGCGCGGTCTGCGGGTGGCGCTCTCCTCCCGCGACCCGTTCGGCAAGCTGCTGGCCGTCGGGCTCTCCAGCGCGCTGATCCTCCAGGTCTTCGTCGTTTCCGGCGGCGTCACCGGACTGATCCCGCTCACCGGCAAGGCGCTGCCGTTCCTCGCCAAGGGCGGCTCGTCACTCGTCGCGAACTGGGTGATGGTCGGGCTGCTGCTGCGGATCAGCGACACCGCCCAGCGCCGCCGCGAGCCGGTGGGCCCCCCGCCGCGCCCGCAGTAAGAGCCGTCCCGCAACCGGCCCGCTCACACATAGTCCTCCAGCGCCCCGATCGCAAAGCCCTGTGCGCGGGCCGTCCGCAGCACCTCGCGGGCCGCCTCCGGCAACGCCCCGTGCCGGCCCCGGTGGGGGTCGGTGCGGGCCAGGACGATGTCGCCGGGCTGCAGCCGGTGCCCCCGCTCGCGGTAGGCGATCCGGCCGGGGGAGGCCTCCTCGTTCCACAGTGGCACGACCCTGACGCCGCAGGCGGCCGCCATCCGCAGCGTCTCCAGCGTGTACGCGCCCAGCGGCGGCCTGAAGAGCGCCGGCCACCGGCCGCTCGCGCGCTTGCGCAGGTCCTGCTGGTCGCAGATCGCGTCGCGCTGCGCCGCCGCGGGAAGCGGTGGCAGCACGCGCTGGTGCGCCATGGGGAACGCGCTGTAGGGGACGTCGAGTTCGCGCATCATCCGGACGAAGTCCGGGTCCTTCGCGTCGGCGTCGTCGACCGTCAGGAACACGACCTTGGCGCGGGTCGGTACCCGGGCGATCACCGCGGGCAGTCCCGTGCCCTTGCCCCGGGCGAGCCGCGGCTCGGTCGTCAGGAACGGCTTGAAGGCCGGCGGCCGCGGCGGGCTGAGCGGCGCCCCGGCCAGCCCGTACCGCTTGGCCGCCGCCACCTGGCGCGCCTGCGCCCGCTCCAGCATCCGGGCCTGGGAGAGCAGGGCGCGGGGATCCGGGGCGACGACGGTCGGCCCGGCCCCCGGCTCGTTGTCGAGCAGGTCCTCGCCGCGCACCACGCCGCAGCCGGCGGCCAGCAACCCGAGTACGGAGAGGGCCGCCAGGCCCCGAGCCCTGGCGGCGGCCCCCGCGACCGCGCCCGTACCCTCGTCCCGTACACGGACGGATCGGAAAAGTCTGACAATCTGCATAACTGGGATTTTGGCAGCGGCGGGCCCCCTCGCCACGGCGACACAACCCACCACGCCGAAGCGGTCAGCCGACTGGCCCACAATGGGGCAGGTGACCGACCTCGACACCTTCTCCGCGCTGCTCGCCCCCGAGGGACAGGAGCTGCTGGCCGCACTGCGGGACCACGATCCGGCCGACGACCTGGCCGCCGCGACCCGGCTGCGCCGCACCCACCCCGCGCCACTGGTGTCCGCCGCCCTCGGCCAGGCCCGGCTGCGGCAGCGCGCGGCGGCGAAGTTCGGGGCGGACGCCCGGCGGATGTACTTCACCCCGAACGGCGTCGAGCAGTCCACCCGCGCCACCGTCGCCACCCATCGCGCCGCCCGGCTCGCCGCGCTGGGCGTCCGTACGCTGGCCGACCTCTGCTCGGGCATCGGCGGCGACGCCATCGCCCTGGCCCGCGCCGGAATCCGGGTCCTGGCCGTCGACCGCGACCCGCTGGCCTGCGCCGCCGCGCGCGCCAACGCCGGGGCGCTGGAGCTGGCCGACCTGATCGAGGTGCGCTGCGCGGATGTGACGGAGGTGGACACGGCCGGGTTCGACGCGGTGTTCGTCGACCCGGCGCGGCGGACGAAGGCGCGCGGCGGCCGGATCTTTGATCCCGAGGCCTACTCGCCGCCCCTGTCATGGGCCGTCGAGGCCGCCCGCACGGCTCCCCACGCGGCGCTGAAGATCGCGCCCGGCGTGCCGCACGAGGCGCTGCCGGAGGACGCCGAGACGGAGTGGATCTCCGACGGCGGCGATGTGAAGGAGGCGGTGGTGTGGTTCGGCCCCGGCACGGCCCTCTCGCCCGGCGGCCGCCGCGCCACCCTCCTCCCCGGCGGCGCCACCCTGCTCGGCGCGGGCCTGCCCGACCCCGAGCCGGGCCCCGTCGGCAGCTATCTGTACGAGCCGGACGGCGCCGTCATCCGCGCGCACCTGGTGGCCGATGTCGCCCGGCAGGTCGGCGGCCGGCTGATCGACCCGACCATCGCGTACGTCACCGCCGACGAGCTGACCCCCACCCCGTACGCCACGGCCTACGAGATCACCGATGTCCTGCCCTTCAACGTCAAGAAGCTGCGCGCCCTGCTGCGCGAACGCGGGATCGGCATCGCGGAGATCAAGAAGCGGGGCTCTGCGGTATCCCCGGAGGAGCTGCGCAAGAAGCTCCGCCTCGAAGGGGTGAACTCCTGCACGATCATCCTCACGCGGGTGGCGGGGAGGCCGAGCATGCTGTTGGGGAGCCCGGTACGGGCTTAGCCTGGCATTCAGCGACGAGGGAGGACAGCGATGAGCGCCGATCCCATCACCGAGCCGGTGAGCAAGTGGCAGGACCCCGCCGATCTGCTGGTCGCGCTCGAAGAGGCATACGGGGAGCCTGTTCGGGCCGAGTTCGTCGAGGGAATTCCGATCTTGCCGCCTCAGCCCAACTTGAACCACAACCGAGGTGCTTTCAAACTGGCAACCCAGTTGGAATTGGCCGGTTTCATTGCAGCGACCAACTCTGGCTTTCGCATCACCGGAAAGGGCCGGCGACCGGACGCTCTGGTCATCCCCGACTTTTTCGTGCTGCACCGCGAAGCCACCGAGATGGACGAGGCGTACTGCAAAGCACACAAGGGCTGGTACTCGATCGACTTGGTGACCCTCGTCGGAGAGGTCACGTCAACGAACCACACGACGGACTCCGGCCCCAAGTACCACAGCTACGCAGCGGCCGGAGTGCCTGTCTACGTGTTGATCCACCGCCAGGAAGGCAAGGCCTACGCCTTCTCTGACCCGGTGCCCAACGAAGACCCGGACAAGGCGTACTACGGGGACAGGGTCGAGGTGAAACTCGGCCATACCCTGCCGCTTCCCGCCCCCTACCCCGCCCTGGAGACTGCTTTCATGGTGGCAGGCTGAGCCCGCCCCCTCAGGAATACAGATTCCGCTTGCTCAGCTCATGCACATGATCGTGGCTGTGGCCGTGCCCCTGCCCATGGACATGATCCGGGTCCGGCACATGCGGCTCGGTGACCGGGAGGGACGAGTCCGCCGAGAGGGCCCAGTTCGACGCCGGCCGGTTGCGGGCCACCATCTCCGCGCCCAGCGCCGCCACCATCGCCCCGTTGTCCGTGCACAGCTTGGGCCGCGGCACCCGCAGCGTGATCCCCGCCTTCTCGCAGCGCTCCTGGGCGAGCGCCCGCAGGCGGGAGTTGGCCGCGACGCCGCCGCCGATCATCAGGTGGTCGACGCCGTTGTCCTTGCAGGCCCGTACGGCCTTACGGGTCAGCACGTCCACCACGGCCTCCTGGAAGGACGCCGAGACGTCCGCCACCGGGACGTCCTCGCCCGCCGCCCGCTTGGCCTCGATCCAGCGCGCGACCGCCGTCTTCAGGCCGGAGAAGGAGAAGTCGTAGACCGGGTCGCGGGAGCCGGTCAGCCCGCGCGGGAAGCGGATCGCGTCCGGGTTGCCCTCGCGCGCGAAGCGGTCGATGACCGGGCCGCCCGGGAAGCCGAGGTGCAGCACCCGCGCGATCTTGTCGAACGCCTCGCCCGCCGCGTCGTCGATGGTCGAGCCCAGGGGACGGACGTCCGAGGTGATATCGGGGGCCAGGAGGAGGGAGGAGTGGCCGCCGGACACCAGCAGCGCCATCGTCGGCTCCGGCAGCGCGCCGTGCTCCAGCTGGTCGACGCAGATGTGCGAGGCCAGGTGGTTGACGCCGTAGAGCGGCTTGCCGAGGGCGTAGGCGTACGCCTTGGCGGCCGAGACGCCGACCAGCAGCGCGCCCGCGAGACCGGGACCGGCGGTGACCGCGATGCCGTCGAGGTCGCTCGCCGCTACCCCGGCGTCCTTGAGGGCGCGCTGGATGGTGGGGACCATCGCCTCCAGGTGCGCGCGCGAGGCGACCTCGGGGACGACGCCGCCGAAGCGGGCGTGTTCGTCGACGCTGGAGGCGACCGCGTCGGCCAGCAGCGTATGGCCGCGGACGATGCCCACTCCGGTCTCGTCGCAGGAGGTCTCGATGCCGAGGACGAGCGGTTCGTCAGCCATGGGTCGGGTTTCCTTGGGTTCCTGGTACGGGGGATGCGGGTGAGGGGGACTCAGTGGTCAGGCGCATGACCAGCGCGTCGACATTGCCCGGCTGGTAGTAGCCGCGCCGGAAGCCGATCGGCTCGAAGCCGAAGCGCTCGTACAGGCGCTGCGCGCGGAGGTTGTCGACCCGTACCTCCAGCAGCACCTCGCGGCACTCGAAGGCGGTGGCGGCCGAGAGCAGTTCGGTCAGCAGGCGGGCGCCCAGGCCGGTGCCCCACTGGTCGCGGGCGGTGGCGATGGTCTGGATGTCGCCGGTGGCGTCGATGGCGCACAGGCCGCCGTAGCCGACGAGGCGGCCGTCCAGTTCGGCGACGAGATAGCGGCGGGTGGCGGCCGCACCGCGCGCATGGGCCAGCTCGGACCAGAACATCCCCGCCGACCAGGCGTCCTCGGGGAACAGCTCGCGCTCCAGCGCCAGCACCGGCTCGATGTCCCACCAGCGCATCTCGCGCAGCGCCGCGGAGCGGAGTTCGGGCGGGGGGCCGGCCGTCACTTGGGGGTGACCACCTTGTAGTTGGCCGGGACCTGCGCGTCGGGGCGGCGCAGATACAGCGGCCGGTCGGGCAGGAACTCCTCGCCGGCCGCGAGCTTCTCGGCGGCCAGCGCGGCGAGCGCGGCCGCGGACTGGTACTCGGGGCCCTCGCGCCGTACGCCGGTGAACACCTCTTCGTACAGCAGCGCGCCCGCGCCCACGGCGGGGACCCCGGCCACCTGGTCGGCGATGTCCGCGGGGCGGTCGACGGCGGGCTCGGTCAGGCGGGTCCGCGCGTTCTCGTAGCGGGCCCAGTAGACCTCCTTGCGGCGGGCGTCCGTCGCCACGACGAAGGGCTCATCCAGGCCGGCGGCGTACGCGAGGCCGTCCAGCGAGCACAGGCCGTGCACCGGGACGCCCAGGACGGCCCCGAACGTCGCCGCGGTGACGAGTCCGACGCGCAGGCCCGTGTACGGGCCCGGTCCGACGCCGACCACGATGTCGCTGACCGCGTCGAGCTTGCGGCCGGCCTCGGCCAGCACCCGGTCGACGGCGGGCAGCAGGAGCTCGCCGTGCCGGCGGGCGTCCACTTGGCGGGACTCGGCCAGGACGCGGGAGCCGTCGTGCAGGGCGACCGTGACGGCGGGGGTGGCGGTGTCAAGAGCTAGCAGCAGCACGCCCTCAAGACTACGGCTCGGCCGATGGTGCCCGTTCCGGTGCTACCGTCGGCCCGGTACATGAGTACATGGTCAAGAATTCTGTACGGATCCGGCGCAGCGGAAAGGTGGCACAGGGGTGCCCGCTAAGAGCAGCACGATCGTCACCGCTCTGACCGCGGCCGCCCTGGTGGCCGTCGGCGTCCTCGGCTACCAGGCCTCGGCGTCCGCCCCGGACCACCTCACGGCGCGCGGCGCGAGCCACCACGCCAAGCGCCCCGCACACCCCGGCCGCCCCGCGCCGAAGGACAAGACGCCGCGCCCCGCCGCCGTTCCCGCGGCGTCCGGCACCGGCAAGCGGGTCGTCTACTCCCTCGGCGCCAAGCGCGTGTGGCTGGTCGATGCGCAGGGCAAGGCGCTGCGTACGTACAAGGTGGCGCCGAGCACGGTCAGCCCGGTGGCCGGGGCGTACCAGGTCACCCAGCGTTCGGTGAGCCTGACGGGCTCCGATGGCCTCGCGATCGAGCACGTCGTGCTGTTCGGCAGCGTCAACGGCGTCGTGGTCGGCTTCAGTGCGGCGGTCGACGGCTCGACGCCGAAGCCGAACCCGGGCGCGACGAAGAAGACCGGCGGCATCCGTGAGTCGCGGGGCGACGGCAAGGCGATGTGGGACTTCGCGCTGGTCGGCACCAAGGTCGTCGTGGTCGCCTGACGCCCGTTCTCCTCGCCCACCCGGCGGGGCCCCGGCAGGAGCAGGCTCCGCCCGCTTCGCCGCTTCCGCGGTCCGCCGCTTTCCTTGCGTTTCGGCCCTTTCCCGCTTCGCCCCTATGGGTTACGCGGCGTCGCGGCCCGTGGTGGACGCGGGCGCCTCTTCCTCGGCGGACCTGTCCGCCCGGGGTTCGGCGGTGGCGTTCGGCGGAGTGGAGACGGCGCTGGCCGCGGCGCACGCCGCCAGCAGTTCGCGCATCGTCGGCGGCTGCTCGGGCGCATCGTCTCCGGCGCGCCGGGCCGTCGCGATGGGGGCGCCCCCGCGCCGTTCAGGCGTGGAGGAGGGCTGCTGGGCCGACATGGACGCCTCCCGGGCTCCTGGGGCAAGCGGCGGAGGCCAGGCCGCCTAGTTAGGCTGACCTAACCCGGACTCTCCTCCCCCATGTGACCACGCGCGGTACCACGGACGCAACACCTTACCGACGGCTTGTCGGAAACTACGGGACGCCGCGGCCACGGGAGGGCGGGAGCCCACGGGAGAGCGTGAGTCACATACGAGAGCGGTGATCTCGTGCGCGAGCGACGATCCCGTACGGGAGCGGGGGACCGGTACCGGAGCGCCGGTCAGCGCCGGTCAGCAGCGGTGAGTTTCGGTAAGCAGCGGTCGGCACCGGTCGGCGGCGACCCGTTCGAGCGCCAGCTCCGGGGCCCGGGCCCTCAGCGGTTCTCCAGCCGGTCGAGTCCCGCATCCGCCCAGCGCGCCCCGAGGCCGGTGACGGTCACCTCGCGGACATCGTCCGTGTCACCGTGCAGCGCATCCTCCAGGACGGCGTCCGGGCCGCCCCGCCCCATGGCCCGGCCGATGACGACATGCAGCCGGTCGTCGGACAGGTCCTCGACCTTGCCGTCGCCCCACTCCACGACCACCACCGACTCCGGCAGCGAGACATCGAGGTCCAGGTCCTCCATCTCGTCGAGGCCGCCGCCCAGGCGATAGGCATCGACGTGCACCAGCGCGGGACCGCCGGTCAGGGACGGGTGCACCCGGGCGATGACGAAGGTGGGCGAGGTCACGGCGCCGCGTACGCCCAGCCCCTCGCCCAGGCCCCGGGTGAGCGTGGTCTTGCCGGCGCCCAGCTCACCGGTGAGCAGCACCAAGTCGCCGGGGCGCAGCAGGGAGGCCAGTCTGCGGCCCAACTCCTGCATGTGGACGGGG
Source organism: Streptomyces sp. NPDC101227 (assembly GCF_044767545.1). Classification (NCBI taxonomy): domain Bacteria; kingdom Bacillati; phylum Actinomycetota; class Actinomycetes; order Kitasatosporales; family Streptomycetaceae; genus Streptomyces; species Streptomyces sp. NPDC101227. The sequence goes on from NZ_JBIWOD010000004.1 coordinate 378,538, forward strand.
GATTTGACGGTGACATGGGCGGTCGCGCCGGTGGTGCTCATGCCGCAAATGGTACGGGCCCGGACGGCGCCCTGCGTCGGGGTGACCCGGGGCAGGAGCCGTTGCCGGTTGGGGCGGATGGCGTACCGCAACCCGGCACACCGCCGGGCGGGATCACGGACCGGCACCCGGCCCCGCCCCGCTTCAGGCCCTGGCCGAGCGCGAGCCGCGGGACGCCGCGCTCGCCCGCTCCACCAGCGAGACCAGCTGGTCATTGACCAGCTCGGGCCGCTCCAGCATCACCAGATGCCCGGCGCCCGGAACGCACAGCAGATCGGCGTGCGGCAGCAGATCGGCGATGGTCCGGCTGTGATCGGCGGGGGTGATCAGGTCCTTCTCCCCGGCGAGCACCAGCGCCGGCTTCGCGTCGAACGCCGCCACCGCCTCGGCCTTGTCATGCACCGCGAAGGCCGGGTAGAACTCGGCGACCACATCGATCGGGGTCGCCTCGATCAGCCGCTCCGCGAAGCGCGCGATGCCCGAGTCCACGTCCTCCGGCGTCCCGAACGAGTACCGCTTGATCAGCCCCGCGAACAGATCCGCGGTGGCCCGCCGCCCCCGCTCGACGATGTCGCTCTGCGACCCCAGCGCCTTGAGCAGCCCCGGCGCGACGGCGTGGAAGGCCTTCACCCCCATCGACGGCAGCCCGAACGCGACCTCACTGAGCTTGCCCGCCGAGGTGCCGATCAGCGCCACCCCGACCACCCGCTCCGCGACGTACTCGGGGAACTGGTCGGCCAGCGCCATCACGGTCATCCCGCCCATGGAGTGCCCGACCAGCACGATCGGCCCCTCCGGCACGGCCGCGTCCAGCACCGCCTTCAGGTCCCGGCCCAGCAGGTCGATGGTGACCGGATCCGTACCGTCGATCTGGCCGTGGCCGCGGGCCGAGCGGCCGTGGCTGCGCTGGTCCCAGTGGACGGTGCGCACGATGCCGCGCAGCGCCGCGCGCTGGAAGTGCCAGGAGTCCTGGCTGAGGCAGTAACCGTGGCTGAAGACGACGGTGGGTGCCACGGCGCGGCGGCCCAGCGCCGCCAGCAGCCGCTTGCGGACGCCCTGCGTGGCCTGCCCGTCCAGTGCGGCGCGGGCGGCATCCGTACCGCCCGCGCCGTCCTTGCCACCCTTGGCGTTCTTGCCGTTCTTGGCGGCCCTGACGTTCTTCCCGCCGTTCGCCGCCGGCTTCCCCGGCGCCTCGCCCGGCTCGTCCACCTCGTAGTACAGCTTGGTGCCGTCCTCGGCGACCGCCGCGCCCGGTGTGCCGCGCAGCGTGCCGTACGGCCCCTGCGCGTCCAGCGCCAGCCGGGCGCGGCGCCGCATCCCGCGGCCGACCGTCATCCGCTCCATCGCCACCCCGGCCGCCGCACCCGCCGCGATCACGCCGATCGCGGCGCTCGCGATCCCGGCGTGGCGCCCGGCCCGCGCCCAGTTGTTCACCGAGTCGGCGGCCGTCTCCACCGCCTTGGCGGCCACATCCTGGCTGTCGCTCATACCGCACCCCCCGTACGAGTCGGATCACCTTCACATTCGACATCCACAGCATCGGCAGCCACCACTTCCGCCACCTCCGCCACATCGACACCATGGATACCCGCTACACCCGCATCCGCGACATCGCTGTCGACATAGACGCGCGGAACTCTCGCCCCGATCCGCGTGACGATTTCGTACCCGATGGTTCCGGCCGCCCTGGCCCAGTCCTCCGCGATCGGCTCACCGCGGTCGCCCGGCCCGAACAGCACCGCCGTATCGCCCGGCTGCGCGCTGTCACCGCCCAGATCGACCACGAACTGATCCATCGCGACCCGTCCGGCCACCGTTCGCCACTTTCCCGCCACCAGCACCGGTCCGCTGCCGGAGGCGTGCCGCGGGACGCCGTCGGCATAGCCGAGCGGGACCAGCGCGAGGGTCGTGTCACCGGCCGTCGTGTAGTGGTGCCCGTACGAGACGCCATGCCCGCCCGGAGCCCGTTTGACGGACGCCAGCGACGCCTCGAGGGTCATCGCGGGCCGCAGCCCGAAGTCCTGGGGCGTGCCGAGCTCGGGGCTGGGCGAGACGCCGTAGATGCCGATACCGGTGCGTACCAGGTCGTAGTGCGCCTCGGGGAGGGTGAGCAGCGCCGGGGTGTTGGCGATATGCCGTACCTCGGGGCGCAGCCCGGCCGCGCCGGCGACCGTCAGCGCCTCCTCGAAGGCGGCCATCTGGAGCGGGATGGAGGGGTGTCCCGGCTCGTCGGCGCAGGCGAAGTGCGACCACACACCGGTGACCTTGACGGTGCCGTCGGCCTCGGCCTTGGCGGCCGCCGCGGTCAGTTCCGGCCAGTCGGCGGGCTGGCAGCCGTTGCGGCCCAGCCCGGTGTCGATCTTGAGCTGGACCCGGGCCGGGCGCCCGCACGCCCGCGCCGCCTCGCTCACCTCGCGCAGCGCCCACAACGCGCTCACCGTGACGTCGATGCCCTGCTCGACGGCCTTGCGCCAGGGGCCACCCGGCGTCCACAGCCAGCACAGCAGCCGCCCGGTGTCGCCGGCCGCGCGCAGCGCGAACGCCTCCTCGGGCAGCGCCGTGCCCAGCCAGCTCGCGCCGGCCTCACGGGCGGCGCGGGCGCAGGGCACGGCGCCGTGTCCATAGCCGTCGGACTTGACCACGGCCATCAGCTCTGCCCGGGGTGCGCGGCCTCGCAGCACGCGCACATTCGACCGCACGGCGGCGACGTCGATCGTGGCGCGGGCCCGCTTCGCTGTCTCGTTCATCCCCCTCAGTGTCGCAGGCGGGGTCGCGACACCCCGGGGCACCGGCGGGAAAACATCCCTCACCCGGCCGTCACACGCCGGTCTTACGGCCCCAGACATACACGATGTCGTTCTTCTGCAGGACGTTCCACAGCCTCTGCGCGTCCTCCCAGAGCAGGTTGATGCAGCCGTGCGAGCCGGCGCCCGCGTAGACGTCGTCGTAGACGCCGTGCAGCGCCTCACCGCCGTCGAAGAACTGCGCGAAGGGCATCGGTGTGTGGTACAGCGAAGAGATGTGGTTCTTGTTCTTCCAGTAGATCTGGTACCTGCCGGTCCGGGTCTCCATCGTCGGCCGGCCGGAACGCATCGCCACCGGCTGGAAGATCACCTCGCCGTCCTGCTGGACCCATACGATCTGCCGGGACAGATCGACGCAGACCACGCGCTCGTTACGGTTCGGGCACCGTCCGTCGCGGTTCGGGTCCTTCTGGGCCTCGAGCAGCCGCACCACGGCGCCGGTGACCGGCCCCGCGAACCCGACGGCGGGCTCGATGCGGTGCTCGCGCTGGAACGCCTGGATCGCCTCGCAGTCACCCGTCGACTGGCGTCCGTCCACCTCCCGCTCCAGGAACTCCTCGATCGCCCGCTGCGCGGGGCCGGCGGACTTGCTGCACCGCGGCGTCGCCCCGTCCTTCCCCTGCACATCGGACCGCGGCACCAGCTCGATGTGCCGGATCGGACCGATGGGCCGCTTCGGCTCCGGGCCCTCGGGGGCGCGACCGTGCGGGATGTTCGGCGGCAGCGCCTGGTCGGGCAGCATCTGCTGCTCCTGCTGCCCCTGGAAGGGGATCGGGATGCCGGGGACCAGCCCGGACGAGTCGCCGTCATGGGGGCCCGGCTTGAGCCCGGCGTAGGGCGGCTGCGGCAGAGGCTGCGCGGCGGCCGCAGCGGCCTCCTCGGCGACCTTGTGCGGTACGGGGAGCGGCCCGGGAGCCGCCAGGCGCGCTACGGACGCCCGGGCGCCGGCCGGGGCCGGGAGTGCCGCGGGGCGGGGGTCGGCGGCCGGGTGCACTACGGGGATCGGCCCGGCGGCGGCCGCGGGCACTCCGACGAAGGTGAACAGCGAGGCGCCGATCAGCAGCGCCGGGAGGGTGCGATTCATGCACTCACCCATGCCGTGGCAGGGCGGCCGCACGGCCTGCCGCACGCCAGGTTCGCCCTGGTGGCCCGTGGCGTTCCCTCGCGGGGCGTAACGGCGCGCGTCTCGCCGGGCGTGGCGGCCGCCCCGGCATCACGTACTGCCCGCCTCAGTCCAGCACATCGCGCCACGCCTCGCCCAGGCAGTCGGCGACCTCCGTGGCCAGGATCGGCGCCCCCCGCGGCCCGGCCGCGCGGCGGGCCGCCAGGCCGTGGAGGTACGCCCCCACGGAGGCGGCATCGAGCGGCGGCAGCCCCGCGGCCAGCAGCGATCCCGTCAGGCCCGAGAGCACATCGCCGCTCCCCGCCGTCGCGAGCCAGCTCGTCCCGGTGGGGTTGACCCGTACGGGTCCGGCCGCGCCCGCCACCAGGGTCGTCGACCCCTTGAGCAGCACCGTGGCGCCGTAGCGCTCGGCCAGCTCCCGTACGGACTTCAGCCGCGCCGTCTCGATGTCCTCGCGGGCGCGCCCGAGGAGCGCCGCGGCCTCCCCGGCGTGCGGCGTCAGCAGCGTGCCGGCCGTCCGGCCCCGGACCCGCTCCGGCGTCAGGAACCGCAGCCCGTCCGCGTCCACCAGCACCGGCACATCCGCCGCCAGCACCTCCTCCAGCGCCGCCGACTCATCGCCCATCCCCGGCCCGATCACCCACGACTGCACCCGCCCCGCCTTGTCCGGCGGCCCGGCGTGCACCAGCGTCTCCGGGAACCTCGCCAGCACCGCGTCCGCCGCCGGCCCCACGTACCGCACGGCCCCCGCGCCGCCCCGCAGGGCACCGGCCACCGCCAGCACCGCCGCCCCCGGATACCGCGCGGACCCCGCGACGACGCCGACCACTCCCCGCCGGTACTTGTCGCTCTCGGCCGCCGGCCGCGGCAGCAGCTCCGCCACCTCCGCGTGCTGCAACGCCTCCGCCTCGGCGTCCCGCGGCAGCTCGAGCCCGATGTCCACCAGCCGCAGCGCCCCCGCCCGCTCCCGCGCCGGGTCGATCAGCAGCCCCGGCTTGTACGCCCCGAACGTCACCGTCGCATCGGCGTACACGGCGTCCCCGGCCACCTCGCCGCTGTCCGCGTCCACCCCGCTGGGCAGGTCGACGGCCACCACCACCGCCGACTCCCGCACCGCGCCCAGGAGTTCAGCGGCCGCGGGACGGAGCCCGCCCTTCCCCCCGATCCCGACGATCCCGTCGACGACCAGGTCGGCCCACGCCACATCGCGCCGCGCATCGTCCGAGACCCGCCCGCCGGCCGCCCGCAGCGCGGCCAGACCCCCCTGATGGGCCCGTTCGGGCGACAGCAGTACGGCGACGACCCCGGCCCCGCGCCGCGCCAGCCGGGCGCCGGCATACAGCGCGTCCCCGCCGTTGTCTCCGCTGCCGACGAGCAGCGTCACCCGGCTGCCGTACACCCGCCCCAGCAACTCCCCGCAGGCCACCGCCAGTCCGGCCGCCGCCCGCTGCATCAGGGCCCCCTCCGGCAGCCGCGCCATCAGCTCCCGCTCGGCGGCCCGTACGCTCTCCACGCTGTAGGCAGTCCTCATGACGCCCAGTCTCACACCGCGACGACGGCGGGGGCCCCGCCACACGCGCGACCCCCGCCGTACCGGCCCGTCACCCTGACCCATCGGACAGGGCCTAGCCTTCGGCGATCACCACCGCGGAGGCCACGCCCGCATCGTGACTGAGCGACACATGCCAGGAGCGCACCCCGAGTTCGGCCGCACACGCCGCGACCGTGCCGCGCACCCGCAGCCGCGGCTGCCCGCTGTCCTCGACGTAGACCTCCGCGTCCGTCCAGTGCAGCCCGCCCGGCGCGCCGAGCGCCTTGGCCACCGCCTCCTTGGCCGCGAACCGTGCCGCCAAGGAGGCGATGCCACGCCGCTCGCCGCTGGGGAGCATCAACTCCGTCTCGATGAACAGCCGCTGCGCCAGTTCCGGCGTACGCTCCAGCGCCGCCCCGAACCGGTCGATCTCGGCGACATCGATGCCGACCCCGATAATCACCCGTTCACCCGCCGTCCGCTCTCTCGCCCGTTCACTCCACCGTCACCGACTTGGCGAGATTACGCGGCTGATCGACCTCATTGCCCCGCGCGGTGGCCAGCTCGCACGCAAAGACCTGCAGGGGCACGGCGGAAACCAGCGGCTGCAACAACACCGGCGTCCGCGGAATCCGTACGAGGTGATCGGCGTACGGCACCACCGCCTCGTCGCCCTCCTCCGCAATCACAATCGTGCGCGCGCCACGCGCCCGGATTTCCTGGATGTTCGAGACGATTTTGTCGTGGAGCACGGACCGTCCGCGCGGCGACGGCACGACGACGACCACCGGCAGATCCTTCTCGATCAAAGCGATCGGGCCGTGCTTGAGCTCACCCGCCGCAAAGCCCTCCGCGTGCATGTACGCGAGTTCCTTGAGCTTCAGCGCGCCCTCCAGCGCCACCGGATATCCGACGTGCCGCCCCAGGAAAAGCACCGTGTTCTTGTCGGCGAGGCCGCGCGCCAGCTCCCGCACCGGCTCCATCGTCCCCAGCACCTTCTGCACCTGGGTCCCCATGGCCGCCAGCTCGCGCACCACGTCCTGAATCTCGTCGCCCCATTTGGTCCCCCGCACCTGCGCGAGATAGAGCGCGACGAGATAGCACGCGACCAGCTGCGTCAAAAACGCCTTGGTCGACGCCACCGCGACCTCGGGCCCGGCATGCGTATAGAGCACGGCATCCGATTCGCGCGGAATCGTCGAACCGTTCGTATTGCAGATGGCGAGCACCTTGGCGCCCTGCTCCCGCGCATGCCGCAACGCCATCAGCGTATCCATCGTCTCGCCGGACTGGCTGATGGCAATCACCAGCGTCCGCCGGTCAAGAATGGGATCGCGGTACCGGAATTCGCTCGCCAGCTCCGTCTCGCAGGGAATGCGGGTCCAGTGCTCGATGGCGTATTTGGCGATCATTCCCGCGTGATACGCCGTCCCGCACGCCACGATGACGACCTTGTCGACTTCCCGCAGCACTTCCTCGGGAATGCGGACCTCGTCGAGGGAGAGCACGCCGGAGCCGTCGATCCGCCCGAGCAGGGTGTCGGCCACGGCCTTCGGCTGCTCGGCGATCTCCTTCAGCATGAAGTAGTCGTAGCCGTCCTTCTCGGCCGCCGACGCGTCCCAGTCGACGTGGTACGCCCGCACCGGCGCCGGCGCCCCCTCGAAGTCCGTCACCGTGACGCCGTCCCGGCGCAGCTCGACGACCTGGTCCTGGCCGAGCTCCACGGCCTCCCGGGTATGCGCGATGAACGCCGCGACGTCCGACGCGAGGAACGCCTCGTCCTCGCCGATCCCCACCACCAGCGGCGAGTTGCGGCGCGCCCCGACCACCAGATCCGGCGCATCCGCATGCACCGCCACCAGCGTGAACGCCCCCTCCAGCCGCCGGCACACCTGCCGCATCGACTCCGGCAGCTCGCCGCACGACGAATACGCCTCGGCGATCAGATGCGCGACGACCTCGGTGTCCGTCTCGGAGAGCAACTCATGGCCACGGTCGGCCAGTTCGGCCCGCAGCGCGGCGAAGTTCTCGATGATCCCGTTGTGTACGACGGACACCCGCCCCGCGTTGTCCAGATGCGGATGCGCGTTCTCGTCCGTCGGACCGCCGTGCGTGGCCCACCGCGTATGCCCGATCCCCGTCGTCCCCGTGGGCAGCGGCCGGTCCGCGAGCTCCTTCTCCAGATTGGCCAGTTTCCCGGCCTTCTTGGCCGCCGCCAGGCCCCCATCGGCCAGCACGGCGACCCCCGCGGAGTCATAGCCGCGGTACTCCAGCCGCTTCAGCCCGGCCAGCACAACGTCAAGGGCGGACTGCCCGCCCACATAGCCCACGATTCCGCACATGAGTGCAGCCTACGACGAGGGCCGTTCGGCACAACGCACAAGCGCCACCGCGACGGCCGGCGCCCGCCGCCTCCCCAACGGCCCCTCCCCCGCCGCGCTCAGTACCCCCGCTCTATCCGCTCCAGCGCCTCCCGAACCGTCTCCAGGAACTCCTCGTCCTCATCCTCGTCCGTACCGGGCCTGCTGCCCCGCTCGTAGTTCGCCAGGATGTCGGCGAGGTCCTCGCCCAGGTCCTCATCGGGGAGTTCCTCGGCCAGTTCCGCCCGCACCCGGGCGGCGAAGTCCAGCATGGCGACATCCGGTGTCGCGAAGTCCGGCGCGACGCCGTCCGGTGTGGCGACATCGCCGGCATGTGCCCGGCGCTTGTCCTCGGCTCGCCGACGCAGCAGTCCCAACAGGCGCGTGCGCACGCCTACCCCCTGTCTCACCCGTCTCGTCCTTCGGCGACCGTACCGGGCAATATCCGCCGGGTACAGGCGCTCACGGCAACCTCAGGACGAACCACCCCCAACCCCTCCGCGACACCCCCACCCGGCCCCCCGGGCGGAGCCTCCCGGCGCGGCTGCGCACAATGGGCGCGTGCCCCTCACGACGGATCCGCCGCAACGACGCCGCGCCGACAGTTCGCCGTACGTCGATCTGACGCGCGCTCAGTGGAGTGCCCTGCGGGAGAAGACCCCGCTGCCCCTGACGGCCGTTGAGGTCGAACGGCTGCGCGGCCTGGGCGACGTCATCGACCTCGACGAGGTCCGCGACGTCTACCTCCCGCTCTCCCGCCTCCTCAACCTCTACGTCGGCGCGACGAGCAATCTGCGCAGCGCCTTGAACACCTTCCTGGGCGACGCGGGCGACGGCCATGGTTCCCAGCCGGGCACCCCCTTCGTCATAGGGGTCGCGGGCAGCGTCGCGGTCGGCAAGTCCACCACCGCGCGCCTGTTGCAGGCCCTGCTGGCCCGGTGGCCGGAGCATCCGCGGGTCGAGCTGGTGACCACCGACGGCTTCCTCTTCCCGAACGCCGAGCTGCACCGGCGCGGGCTGATGTCCCGCAAGGGCTTCCCCGAGTCGTTCGACCGCCGGGCGCTGACCCGCTTCGTGGCGGATGTGAAGTCGGGAAAGCGGGAGGTCACCGCCCCGGTCTACTCCCATCTCATCTACGACATCGTGCCGGGCGAACGGCTGACCGTGCACCGCCCGGACATCCTCATCGTCGAGGGCCTCAACGTCCTTCAGCCCGCCCTCCCCGGCAAGGACGGCCGCACCCGCCTCGGTCTCGCCGACTTCTTCGACTTCTCCGTCTACGTGGACGCCCGGACGGAAGACATCGAGAAGTGGTACCTGGGCCGCTTCCGGAAGCTGCGCGAGACGGCGTTCCAGAACCCGTTCTCGTACTTCCGCAAGTACACCCAGGTCTCCGAGGACGAGGCGCTGGACTACGCCCGGATGATGTGGCGCACCATCAACAAGCCCAATCTGCAGCAGAATGTCGCGCCCACCCGCGGCCGCGCCAACCTCGTACTGCGCAAGGGCCCGGACCACAAGGTGCAGCGGCTGTCGCTGCGCAAGCTCTAGGGAGTACCGCCACGTGCTGCATCTGCGCCTCATCGTGCCCGCGGACCGTACGAAGGACGTCTTGCAACTGCTGGAGTCCACCGTCGGAACCACCCACCTGGTGGTGCTGACCGGCGCCGCCCGCGATCCGGAGGGCGATGTGGTGATGTGCGATGTCGCCCGCGAGGCCGGTGACGAGCTGCTGGCCCAGCTGCGGGCGATGGACCTGGACAAACACGGCTCGATCGCCATCGAGCACATCGATCTGTCGCTGTCGCTGCGGGCGGACCGGGCCGAGGAGGAGGCGCCCGGCGAGGGCGCCGACGCCGTCCTGTGGGAGTCGCTGACCGACGCCACCCACGAGGAGTCCACGCTCTCGGTCACCTATCTGGCGTTCCTGACCCTCGCGACGATGATCGCGGCCTGTGGTGTGGTCCTGGACAACGCCATCCTGATCGTGGGCGCGATGGCGGTCGGCCCGGAGTTCGGCCCGCTGGCCGGCATCTGTACGGCGCTGGTGCAGCGCGCTCCCCGGCTGGCCTGGCGCTCCACGCTGGCGCTGATCGTCGGCTTCGCGGTGGCGATGGCGCTGACGGTCGGCTTCAGCCTGTTCATGGACGCGGTGGGCCTCTTCCACATCGAGGCCCTGGGGGCCGAGCGCCCGAACACCAACTTCATCTACCGGCCGGACTGGTTCTCGTTCGTCGTCGCGGCCCTCGCCGGCATCGCCGGGGTGCTCTCGCTGACGTCCGCGAAATCGGGCGCCCTGGTCGGCGTGGCAATCTCCGTGACCACCGTCCCGGCCGCCGCCAACGCCGCGGTCGCCCTCGCCTACGGACAGTACGGCCAGGCCCGCGGCTCATCGGAACAGCTGCTGCTCAACCTCGCCGGGATCGTGCTCGCGGGCACGCTCACCCTCCTGGCCCAGAAAGCCCTGTGGGCCCGCCGGCGCGAACGGGAGGCCGCGGACCTACCGGCGGGCACCTGACCGCCCATCGCGTACGGGCGGGCACACGGCCGCGGCCATGCACCCGCCCGTAGGCGGCGTCCCGGGCGGGCCCTAGCCCAGCGCGGACTTGACCACGTCCGCCAGCCGCTCCGCGACCGCGCGCGCCTGCTCGATGTCCGCGGCCTCGACCATCACGCGCACGAGCGGCTCGGTGCCGGAGGGACGGAGCAGTACCCGGCCGGTGCTGCCCAGGTCGCGCTCCGCCTCGGCGACGGCGTGGGTCAGCTCGGGCGAGGTGGCCACCCGCGACTTGTCGACGTCGGGGACGTTGATGAGGATCTGCGGCAGGCGCTCCATGACGCCGGCCAGGTCGGCGAGCGAGCGGCCGGTGGCGGCGACCCGGGCCGCCAGCATCAGGCCGGTCAGCGTGCCGTCCCCGGTGGTGGCGTGGTCCAGCACGATGACGTGCCCGGACTGCTCGCCGCCCAGCGCGAAGCCGTGCGCCTTCATCTCTTCCAGGACGTAACGGTCGCCGACCGCGGTCTGGACGAAGTCGATGCCCTCGCGCTCCATGGCGAGCTTGAAGCCCAGGTTGGACATGACGGTGGCGACGACGGTGTTCTTGCGCAGCGCGCCCGCCTCGCGCATGCCGAGCGCGAGGACGGCCAGGATCTGGTCGCCGTCGACCTCGTTGCCCTCGGCGTCCACGGCCAGGCAGCGGTCGGCGTCGCCGTCGTGCGCCACACCCAGGTCGGCGCCGTGTTCGACGACCGCCGCGCGCAGCAGCGACAGATGGGTGGAGCCGCAGCCGTCGTTGATGTTGAGGCCGTCGGGTGCGGTGCCGATCGTGATGACCTCGGCGCCGGCCCGCGCGAACGCCTCCGGCGAGACCCGCGCCGCCGCGCCGTGCGCCCCGTCGATGACGACCTTCAGCCCGTCGAGGCGGTTGGGCAGTACGCCGACCAGATGCGCGACATAGCTGTCGAAGCCCTCGTCGTGGACGGTGACCCGGCCCACGCCGGCCCCGGTCGGCCGCTCCCACGGCTCACCGGTGCGGTGCGCCTGGTAGGTCTGCTCGATCCGGTCCTCCAGCTCGTCGGCGAGCTTGTGGCCGCCGCGGGCGAAGAACTTGATGCCGTTGTCGGGCATCGGGTTGTGGCTGGCGGAGAGCATCACGCCGAGGTCCGCGTCGAACGTGCCGGTCAGATGCGCGACGGCCGGCGTCGGCAGTACTCCCACCCGTACGACGTCCACACCGGCACTGGCCAGCCCGGCGACGACCGCCGCCTCCAGGAACTCCCCGGACGCACGTGGATCGCGTCCGACGACCGCAACGGGCCGATGCCCCTCGAAGGTGCCGGCTTCCGCGAGCACATGCGCCGCAGCGACCGACAGACCGAGCGCGAGCTCCGCCGTCAGGTCCGCATTGGCGACGCCGCGCACACCGTCCGTGCCGAAGAGTCGTCCCACTGGTGTCCTCCGAGTGTCTGAGCTTGGACCAGATCAGTAAGTCCAGGTATACGCCCCCGGCCGCAGGTATACGCCCTGGCCGTACGTAGGTATACGCGTCCGGTCCGGATAAGCCGAACGCCCCGGCTGCACGGAAAGTGCCACCGGGGCGTTCGCCAGGAGCTGCTGGTGCAGCGAGCGCGATTAGCGCTTGCTGTACTGCGGCGCCTTACGGGCCTTCTTGAGACCGGCCTTCTTGCGCTCGACCGCACGGTCGTCACGCTTGAGGAACCCGGCCTTCTTCAGCGGGGCGCGGTTGTTGTCCACGTCCGCCTCGTTCAGCGCACGGGCGACGCCCAGACGCAGCGCACCGGCCTGGCCGGAGATGCCGCCGCCGGAGATGCGGGCGACGACGTCGTAGCGGTTGTCGAGCTCGAGCACCTTGAAGGGCTCGTTGACTTCCTGCTGGTGCACCTTGTTGGGGAAGTAGCCCTCGAGGGTGCGGCCGTTGATCTTCCACTGGCCGGTGCCCGGGATGATCCGGACGCGGGCAATGGCGTTCTTGCGACGGCCCAGGCCGGCGGCCGGCTGCGGGTCGCCGAAGCGGGAGGCGAGGGATTCGGAGGTGTACTCCGACTCCACGACCTCGGTCTCGGTGGTGTATTCCTCGACGGCCGTCTCGTCGTCGATGACGGGGGTCTCGGGAGTGGTCTCGGCCACGATGATCCTCAGATTCTCTTCGTCTTAGGGGGTGTGGCCGGACTTACTGCGCGACCTGGGTGATCTCGAACGGGACCGGCTGCTGCGCAGCGTGCGGGTGCTGGGCGCCCGCGTAGACCTTCAGCTTCGAGAGCATCTGACGGCCCAGGGTGTTCTTGGGGAGCATGCCCTTGATGGCCTTCTCGACGGCCTTCTCGGGGTTCTTGTCGAGCAGCTCGTCGTAGCGGACCGAGCGCAGACCACCCGGGAAGCCGGAGTGGCGGTACGCCAGCTTCTGGGTGCGCTTGTTGCCGGAGAGGTGCACCTTGTCGGCGTTGATGATGATGACGAAGTCACCCGTGTCAACGTGAGGGGCGTAAACCGGCTTGTGCTTGCCCCGCAGGAGGGACGCGGCCTGAGAGGCCAGACGGCCCAGGACAACGTCCTGCGCGTCAATGATGTGCCACTGGCGCTGAACATCGCCGGGCTTGGGGCTGAACGTACGCACGTCTTAGCCTTCGCTTCGAAAGTGATGGGTCCTGTACTGGTCACCAAGGCTGATCACACAGCAGGACGGCACTACGGGTGACGCAACCCGATCGTCCGTCGCCGGTCATCTGCCCGGTGGACCGGCGTAAGGGCCCCTCACGTGAGATAGAGCAAGCCAATACGCATAACGAACCAACAGAATACTGACCCGACCCCGTACGGGTCAAAACAGGCCCCGAACCGGCCCCCGGACCGGGCCCGCGCCTAGCGTTCCCGCGCCACCCTGCGCTCGTCCCAGACCGGCTCCGCGCTCTCCCGCACCACCCCGTCGGACCCGAACACCAGGAACCGGTCGAACGACTTCGCGAACCACCGGTCGTGCGTCACCGCCACCACCGTCCCCTCGTACGCCTCCAGTCCCTCCTGGAGCGCCTCCGCCGACTCCAGGTCCAGGTTGTCGGTCGGCTCGTCCAGGAGCAGCGCCGTGGTGCCCGCCAGCTCCAGGAGCAGGATCTGGAAGCGTGCCTGCTGGCCGCCCGACAGCCGCTCGAAGCGCTGCTCGGCCTGCTGCTCCAGCTCGTAGCGGCGCAGCGCGGACATCGCCTGGCCCTGGTTCCTGGCGTGCTCGGTCCACAGGATGTCGAGCAGGGTGCGGCCCAGCAGCTCGGGGTGCGCATGGGTCTGTGCGAAGTGGCCGGGCACCACACGGGCGCCCAGCTTCCACGCGCCGGTGTGCGGCACCGGATTTTCCGGATCTCCCGCCAGCAGCCGCAGGAAGTGGGACTTGCCGGAGCCGTTCGAGCCCAGGACGGCCACCCGCTCGCCGTAGAAGATCTCCAGCGAGAAGGGCTTCATCAGCCCCGTGAGCTCCAGGCCCTCGCAGGTGACCGCCCGTACGCCGGTCCGCCCGCCGCGCAGCCGCATCGTGATCTCCTGCTCGCGCGGCGGCTCCGGCGGCGGCCCGGCCTCCTCGAACTTCCGCAGCCGGGTCTGCGCGGCGGCGTACCGCGAGGCCAGCTCATGGCTGACCGAGGCCGCCTGCCGCAGCGAGATCACCAGCTTCTTGAGCTGGGCGTGCTTCTCGTCCCAGCGCCGCCGCAGCTCCTCGAAGCGGGCGAAGCGCTCCTTGCGGGCCGCGTGGTACGTACCGAAGCCGCCGCCGTGCACCCACACATCGGAGCCCGCCGGCCCCGGCTCGACGCTGATGATCTTCTCCGCGGCCGAGGCCAGCAGCTCCCGGTCGTGCGAGACGAACAGCACCGTCTTACGGGTCTCGCGCAGCTGATCCTCCAGCCAGCGCTTGCCCGGCACATCCAGATAGTTGTCCGGCTCGTCCAGCAGCAGCACCTCGTCCGTGCCGCGCAGCAGCGACTCCAGCACCAGACGCTTCTGCTCGCCGCCGGACAGCGTGCGCACCTGGCGCCACTGGGCCTTCTCGTACGGCATCCCCAGCGCCGCCGTCGTGCAGATGTCCCAGACCGTCTCGGCCTCGTAGCCGCGCGCCTCCGCCCAGTCGCTGAGCGCCTGCGCGTACGCCATCTGCGCGGCTTCGTCGTCGTCATCGGCGGTCATGAGGGCCAGCTCCGCGGCATCCACCGCGGCCGCCGCCTCCCGGATCCGCGGCTGCGCCACGGAAACCAGCAGGTCACGCACCGTACGGTCGTCCCGTACGGACCCCACGAACTGCGGCATCACGCCCAGTCCCCCGCTGACCGTCACCGCCCCGCCATGCGGCTGCAGCTCCCCCGAGATCAGCCGGAGCAGCGTCGTCTTGCCGGCGCCGTTGGCCCCGACCAGCGCGACCGAGGCCCCCTCCCCCACCCGGAAGGAGACGTCTCCCAGGAGGGTCCTCCCGTCCGGCAGGTCGTACTCCAGGTGCCCGGCTTCCAGATGTCCCATGGTCTGGATTGTCACGGCCCGCCGCGTATTCCACCAAACGGCTTTATGAAAGGGGCACCGGAGCGCCGCCTTTCCGTGCCCCGTGGGTCGTTAGGATGCGCGGCATGAGCTTTGGGCAAGGTGGGCCGTTCGACGGCCCCGGGGGATCCGGTACTCCGAACTGGGACGCGCTCGCCGAAGAGAGCGAGGCGGCCTCCCGTCGCAAACGCTGGATGCTGATCGGCGGCGGCGCGCTCGCCGCGCTCGCGGTGGCCGGCATCGTCACCGCCGCCGTCGTCAACAGCGGCGGCTCACCGGACGGCAACCCCACCGCCCGGCCCACCTCATCCGGCGAGGTCACCGAGCCGGACGACAAGCCGTCCTTCCCCGACGTCTCGGTACCGCCGCCGCCGAACCCGCGCGACTACATCACCGACCCGAAGAAGGACAAGGCGCCGCTCACCCCCTCCACGCTCTTCCCCGACAAGACCATGGTCGTCGGCGAGCACACCTACCCGCGGACGAACACCGCCACCACCAACGACTGCACCTCCGCCAGCCAGGGCCCGCTCGGCTCGCTGCTCTCGCACAACGGCTGCCGCAAGCTGCTGCGCGCCACCTACTCCAAGGGCGGCGTCTCGGTCACGGTCGGCGTCGCGCTCTTCGACTCCCCGGCCAAGGCCACCAGGGTCCTGCAGCAGCTGAAGGACGGCAGCAACATCGCACCGCTCGCCGGCGGCGGCGTCCCGTCCACGTTCTGCCAGGCCACCAGGTGCCGCACGCTGACCAACGCCACCGGCCGCTACGCGTACTTCACCATCGCCGGCTACAACAACGGCAAGGCGACGGAGACCTCCGAGACCAAGGCCCAGCAGATCGGCCGGGACGGCGCCGCGTACGCCTTCACCCGGATCACCCAGCGCGGCAAGGACCAGGCCGCGAAGGTGGCCGAGCAGCAGGCCAAGGAAGCCCGCGAGAAGGCGAAGCAGCAGTCCTGACGCCCGGATGGCGCCGCCCCGGCCCGGCGGCGCCACCGTCCCGGGCGCTCAGCAGCAGCCGCCACCCGGCAGCGACCGCTTGTTCCGTGCCTCCTTGTTACGGGTCATGAGCAGCTCGTCCGCCGGATAGCCGACCTCTTCCAGCGTCAGCCCGTGCGGCCGCACGACATGCACCGCGGAGTCCCGCACGCCCGCCGCCAGCACCTTCCCCGGCCACTCCACCGGCCGGTGCCCGTCCCCCACGAACAGCATCGCGCCCACCAGCGACCGCACCATGTTGTGGCAGAAGGCATCGGCGCGCACGGTGGCCGTGATGATCCCGTCCGCCCCCCGTACCCAGCTCAGCTCCTGGAGCGTACGGATCGTCGTCGCGCCCTCGCGCCGCTTGCAGTACGCCGCGAAGTCGTGCTCGCCCAGCAGCGGCCGCGAGGCGACGTTCATCGCCTCGACGTCCACATCCCAGTCGTGCCAGAGCACATGACCGCGCAGCAGCGGGTCGACGCCGCCGTGGTGATCGGTGACCCGGTACGCATAGCGCCGCCAGATCGCCGAGAACCGCGCGTTGAACCCGTACGGCGCCTCCGTGAGCCGCCACACCCGGACATCCTTCGGCAGCCGCCCGGCCAGCCGCCGCAGCAGCTTCTCCTCGTGCTCGGCCCACAGCTCCGCCGGCAGATCCACATGCGCCACCTGCCCGCGCGCATGCACACCCGCGTCCGTCCGCCCCGCGACGGTGAGCTCGTACGTCTGGTCCGACCGCGTCACGGTCCGCAGCGCGTCCTCGATCTCCCCCTGAACGGTCCGCTGCCCCCGGGCCTGCTTGGCCCACCCGGAAAACTCCCTGCCGTCATACGACAGGTCCATCCGCACCCGGACGTAACCGGGCTCTACCTCGTCACTCACACCAGCCATCCTCTCAACCCCGCAGGGAACGCGAAGCGGGCCCGCCCCCGAAGGGAACGGACCCGCTCACAGTCAGGCAGAGCCTCAGGCGTCCTTCGACTCCTCGGTCGCCTCGGCCGCGTTCGCAGCCTCCGCGTCCTTGGCCGCACGCTTGGTGGCGGCCTCGGCCTCACCGGTGGCCTGCTGGGCCACGGTCAGCGCCTCCACCAGCTCGATGACGGCCATGGGAGCGTTGTCGCCACGACGGTTACCGATCTTGGTGATCCGGGTGTAGCCACCCGGGCGGTTCTCGAACCGCGGGGCGATCTCGGTGAACAGCGTGTGGACGACGCTCTTGTTCGAGATCAGCTGCATGACCTGACGGCGGTTGTGAAGGTCGCCCTTCTTCGCCTTGGTCACCAGACGCTCCGCGTACGGACGCAGACGACGGGCCTTGGCCTCGGTCGTCGTGATGCGGCCGTGCTCGAAGAGGCTGGTCGCCAGGTTGCGCAGCATCAGACGCTCGTGCGCCGCGCTACCGCCCAGACGGGCACCCTTGGAGGGCTTCGGCATGGTGTTTCTCCTTCATTGCTGCACCGGCCGTATCAGGTACCGGTGTCAGTTCCCCCGAGGCGGTCGCCCCGCGGAAGACGCACACGGCAAGGGCCCGGGAATCGCTCCCCGGACCCAGCCGGTCAAACTCAGTACTGCTCGGTCTCCACGAACCCGGCGTCCGCGTCGTCGTCGGCGCCAAAGGCGTCGGCGGCGGCGGTCGGGTCGAATCCGGGCGGGCTGTCCTTGAGCGCCAGGCCCATGCCGGCCAGCTTCGCCTTGACCTCGTCGATCGACTTCGCACCGAAGTTGCGGATGTCGAGCAGGTCGGCCTCGGAGCGGGCAACGAGCTCACCCACGGAGTGGATGCCCTCGCGCTTGAGGCAGTTGTACGACCGAACGGTGAGCTCGAGCTCCTCGATCGGCAGCGCCAGGTCGGCGGCCAGGGCGGCGTCCGTGGGGGACGGGCCCATGTCGATGCCCTCGGCGTCGATGTTGAGCTCGCGGGCCAGACCGAACAGCTCGACCAGGGTCTTACCGGCCGACGCCATGGCGTCGCGCGGACGCATGGCCTGCTTGGTCTCGACGTCGACGATCAGCTTGTCGAAGTCGGTGCGCTGCTCGACACGGGTCGCCTCGACCTTGTACGTGACCTTGAGCACCGGCGAGTAGATGGAGTCGACCGGGATACGGCCGATCTCCTGGCCCACCTGCTTGTTCTGGACGGCGGAGACATAGCCGCGACCGCGCTCGACGGTCAGCTCCATCTCCAGCTTGCCCTTGCCGTTGAGCGTGGCGAGGACCAGGTCCGGGTTGTGCACCTCGACACCGGCCGGCGGCGCGATGTCGGCGGCGGTCACCAGGCCCGGGCCCTGCTTGCGCAGGTACATCACGACGGGCTCGTCGTGCTCGCTGCTCACGACCAGCTGCTTGATGTTGAGGATCAGGTCGGTGACGTCTTCCTTGACGCCCGGCACGGTGGTGAACTCGTGCAGCACGCCGTCGATACGGATGGACGTGACCGCCGCACCCGGGATCGAGGACAGAAGGGTCCGACGCAGAGAGTTGCCGAGGGTGTAGCCGAAGCCCGGCTCCAGCGGCTCGATCACGAACCGGGAGCGGTATTCGTCGACGACCTCTTCGGTCAAAGAGGGACGCTGAGCAATCAGCATGGTGTTCGATCCTTCAGTCGTGGACGCCCGCTATTTGACGCCCGCTGTACTTCAAAGGGTACGGGCGGTACGACGCCAATGGCTCCGTACCGCCCAGACCGTTCCGCTCAGCTCTTACTTGGAGTAGAGCTCAACGATCAGCTGCTCCTGCACCTGGGTGTCGATCACCTGGCGCTCGGGCATGCTGTGCACGAGGACGCGCAGCTGCGAGGGGATCGCTTCCAGCCAGGCCGGAACGGTCTTCTCGCCGGCCTCGGCCTGCGCCACCTGGAAGGGGGTCAGGTTCCGAGAGCCCTCGCGGACCTCGATGATGTCGTTCGCGGACACACGAGCCGACGGGATGTCGGTCTTGCGGCCGTTCACATTGATGTGTCCGTGACGGACCAGCTGACGGGCGTGGTCGCGGGACTTGGCGAAGCCGGCCCGGTAAACCACGTTGTCGAGGCGGGTCTCAAGGATGCGCAGAAGGTTCTCACCGGTCTTGCCGGACTTCTGGTTCGCTTCCTTGTAGTAGTTCACGAACTGCTTCTCAAGGACACCGTAGATACGGCTGCACTTCTGCTTCTCACGAAGCTGGAGCAGGTACTCGCTGTCCTTGGTGCGCCCGCGACCGTGCTCACCCGGGGGGTAAGGACGGATCTCGATCGGGCACTTTGCGCTCTCGCACTTGCTGCCCTTGAGGAACAGCTTCTGCTTCTCCCGACGGCAACGCTTGCAGTCGGCCCCGGTGTAACGCGCCATTGTCTAGTTTTCTCCTACTTCAGTGGGTCAGACGCGGCGACGCTTGGGCGGGCGGCATCCGTTGTGCGGGGTGGGGGTGACGTCCTGGATCGAGCCGACCTCGAGGCCGGTGGCCTGGAGGGAGCGGATCGCGGTCTCACGGCCGGAGCCGGGACCCTTGACGAAGACGTCGACCTTGCGCATGCCGTGCTCCTGCGCGCGGCGGGCGGCCGACTCGGCGGCCATCTGCGCGGCGAAGGGGGTGGACTTACGCGAGCCCTTGAAGCCGACGTGGCCGGCAGAGGCCCAAGAGATCACGTTGCCCGTGGGGTCCGTGATCGAAACGATCGTGTTGTTGAACGTGCTCTTGATGTGAGCGTGCCCGTGGGCGACGTTCTTCTTCTCCTTGCGGCGCACCTTCTTGGCGCCGGCCGTACGGCCCTTCGGAGGCATTCATTACTCCCGTGGAGGTGGTCGGTCCTACAGCGAAGACCGCTGATGAGCGTCCTGCTGAGGACTACTTCTTGCCCGGCTTCTTCTTGCCGGCGATCGCGCGACGCGGACCCTTGCGGGTACGGGCGTTCGTGCTGGTGCGCTGACCGTGCACCGGCAGGCCGCGGCGGTGACGCAGACCCTGGTAGCAGCCGATCTCGACCTTGCGGCGGATGTCGGCCTGGATCTCGCGACGGAGGTCACCCTCGGTCTTGAGGTTGTTGTCCACGTACTCGCGGATCTTGACCAGGTCTTCCTCGGCCAGGTCGCGAACACGGGTGTCCGGGTTCACGCCGGTGGCGGCGAGGGTCTGCTGCGACAGCGTGCGCCCGATACCGAAGACGTAGGTGAGGGCGACCTCGACGCGCTTTTCGCGCGGGAGATCAACGCCTGCGAGGCGTGCCATTGATGTGGCTCCTGATGGCTATTCGGAGGTCTTCCGCAGCACCGTTCCCGTAAGACTCTTCAGAATTACGAGCCGGGTCCCCGGCCTCCGAGCCGGGGGTGTCGTCCCACGCGAGAGATGCGGGGGTCGGGTGACTGCGTATGTACGTATTACGTGCGTCGCGCGAAAAACTGCGAAATGCAGGTGGTCGGCGTGCGTCAGCCCTGGCGCTGCTTGTGGCGCAGGTTGTCGCAGATGACCATGACCCGGCCGTGGCGGCGGATCACCTTGCACTTGTCGCAGATCTTCTTGACGCTCGGCTTGACCTTCATGGGATGTGAGGTTCTCCGGGTCAGTGCCGTCACCCCACGGGAGCGGGGCGGCGACAAGATCTACTTGTAGCGGTAGACGATCCGGCCACGCGTCAGGTCGTACGGAGAGAGCTCCACGACGACCCGGTCATCCGGGAGGATACGGATGTAGTGCATCCGCATCTTGCCGCTGATGTGCGCGAGGACCTTGTGACCGTTCTGGAGCTCTACTCGGAACATTGCGTTCGGCAGAGACTCGATCACGGTGCCCTCGATCTCGATGGCACCTTGCTTCTTGGCCACGCTTCGCCTTTCGAATCGGCTACCTTGATCAGCTCACGCCATCCAGCCTGGAGGCATACGGATGCACGAGAGCCGACGCGTCAGTCTACGTCAGTGCCTGTGAAAAGACGAATCCAGGATTATTGCCCATCGGCGCTGATCCTTATGCCAAAGGGGCTCGCCGGAGGCCACCTACGCCAGAGGGTCCGGCGCCGCCGTGATGCCCAGCTCCGCCAGCTTGGCCTTGCCCGCGTCCGGCGCGGTCAGCACCAGCGGACCCTCCTCGGTCAGCGCGACCGAGTGCTCCCAGTGCGAGGACCAGCTGCCGTCGTTGGTCTTGACCGTCCAGTCGTCTTCCAGGACGTGCGTCTTGGCCGTACCGAGATTGATCATCGGCTCGATCGCGATGCAGAACCCGGGCACCAGCTTGGGGCCGCGGCCGCGCTTGCGGTCGACGTAGTTCAGCAGATGCGGGTCCATGTGCATCTGGGAGCCGATGCCGTGGCCGCCGTAGTCCTCGACGATGCCGTACTTACCGCTCGACGGCCGCGGCTGGCGGCGGATGTAGCCCTCGATCGCCTTGGAGATGTCGACCAGGCGGTTGCCCTTGGCGACGGCCGCGATGCCCGCCCACATCGATTCCTCGGTGACCCGGCTGAGCTCGACCAGCTCCGCGGAGTGACCGGAGCCGACGAAGGCGGTGTACGCCGCATCGCCGTGCCAGCCGTCGACGATCGCGCCGCAGTCGATGGAGATGATGTCCCCGTCCGCGAGCACCGTCTCGGTGTCGGGGATGCCGTGCACCACGACGTCGTTCACCGAGGTGCAGATCGTCGCGGGGAATCCGCCGTAGCCGAGGAAGTTCGACTTCGCTCCGTGCTCGGCCAGCACCTTGCGCGCCGCGTCGTCCAGGTCCTTGGTCGTGGCGCCCGGCACCGCGACCTTCCGGGTCGCCGCGTGAATGGCGGCGACCACCAGCCCCGCCTCGCGCATCTTCGCGATCTGGTCGGGGGTCTTGATCTCCACCATTGCGGCTGACTGCCTTCCTGAGTACCGGTTGCGTGCGTGTCCGGCGGCCGAAACCGCCCCGTACACAATACGGCCGCGGCACCCAGGGGGCACCGCGGCCGTATTCGTGCAGAGCTCGTCGGCTACTCGGCGGCCTTCAGCGCGGCCATCGACCGCTGCGTGACCTCGGCAACCTTGCCGAGGGCCGGGATCGTGACGACCAGATCCTGGGCCTTGTAGTAGTCGATGATCGGCTCGGTCTCCGTGTGGTAGACCTCCAGCCGCTTGCGGACGGTCTCCTCGCGGTCGTCGTCGCGCTGGTACAGCTCGCCGCCGCAGGCGTCACAGACGCCCTCGGCCTTGGGCTTGTTGTACTCCGCGTGGAAGACGTGGCTGCTGTCCTTGCGGCAGATCCGCCGGCCCGCGATCCGCTTGACGACCTCGTCCTCGGGGACCTCCAGGTCCAGGACGGCGTCCAGCTTGAGGTTCTTGGCCTTGAGGTAGTCGTCCAGCGCCTGAGCCTGGCCCAGGTTGCGCGGGAAGCCGTCGAGGAGGAAGCCCCCGGCCGCGTCGTCCTGCGCCATCCGGTCCTCGGCCATGCCGATGGTCACCGAATCCGGTACGAGGTTTCCCGCGTCCATGTACGACTTCGCCTCGACACCCAATGGCGTGCCCTGGCTGATGTTCGCGCGGAACAGGTCCCCCGTGGAAATGTGCGGGATCCCGAGGTTCTTGGCAAGGTACGCGGCCTGCGTACCCTTGCCGGCCCCCGGAGGTCCGACGAGGACGATTCGCATCAGCGGAGGAACCCTTCGTAATTGCGCTGCTGAAGCTGACTCTCGATCTGCTTCACGGTCTCCAGACCCACACCCACGATGATCAGGATGCTCGTCCCGCCGAACGGGAAGTTCTGGTTCGCGTTGAACAGCACCAACGCCACTGTTGGTACGAGTGCGATCAGCCCCAGATACAGCGAGCCCGGCCACGTGATCCGGTTGAGCACGTAGCTGAGGTACTCGGCCGTCGGGCGACCAGCCCGGATACCCGGGATGAAGCCACCATACTTCTTCATGTTGTCGGCAACTTCTTCGGGGTTGAAGCTGATGGCCACGTAGAAGAAGGCGAAGAACACGATCAGAAGGAAGTACGTAACGATGTAAACCGGGTGGTTTCCCTTGGTGAAGTTGGTGGCGACCCAGTTCGCCCACCCCGCCTTCGAACCGCTGAACTGTGCGATGAGGGCCGGAATGTAGAGCAGCGACGACGCGAAGATGACGGGAATCACACCCGCCTGATTCACCTTGAGCGGGATGTAAGTGGACGTACCGCCATAGGACCGACGGCCGATCATCCGCTTCGCGTACTGCACCGGAATGCGCCGCTGCGCCTGCTCGACGAAGACCACCAGGGCCACCATCGCCAGGCCCACCACGATCACCCCGAAGAACTCGATCCAGCCGTCGGCGAGCTTGCCGGTGAGCTTGATCTGCCACAGCGCGCCCGGGAAGCCGGCGGCGATCGAGATGAACATCAGGATGGACATGCCGTTGCCGATGCCGCGGTCGGTGACGAGCTCACCGAGCCACATGATCAGGCCCGTACCGGCGGTCATGGTGATGACCATCGTGATGGTGGTGAAGATGGAGTCGCTGGGCACGATCTCGCTGGCGACCGGGCAGTTCTGGAAGAGCGCGCCACTGCGGGCGGTGGCCACCAGGCCGGTGCCCTGCATGATGGCGAGCGCCACGGTCAGGTAGCGGGTGTACTGGGTGATCTTCGCCTGGCCGGTCTGCCCCTCTTTCTTGAGGGCCTCCAGCCGGGGGATCACCACGGTCAGGAGCTGGAGGATGATGCTCGCCGTGATGTACGGCATGATCCCCAGCGCGAAGATCGTGATCTGCAGCAGCGCACCACCGCTGAACATGTTCACCAGGGCGAACAACCCGCTGTTGCCGCCGGCCTGCTTCATGCAGGTCTCGACGTTCGCGTAGTTCACCCCAGGGACCGGGACGTGCGCCCCGATCCGGTAGAGCACCACGATGCCCAACGTGAACAGCAGCTTCTTGCGCAGGTCGGGCGTCTTGAACGCTCGGGCGAACGCGGTGAGCACGGTGCCTCCTGCGCCTCCCGCCTCAAGTGCGAGAGGTGACGGTCTTGAGGATCGACGAATACTTGGCGGCCAAAACCACACAGGCGGGGCCCGCGCGGCGGGGGTCCGGGGCAAAGCCCCGGAAAACAACAGTGCCTGCCACCTTACCGGCGACCGTACCCCCCGTGGAACGACCAACCGGGGATGCCCCAATCAATGGGCATCCCCGGTCAGTTGAATCAACGAACTCAGATGAGCTCGGTGACGGTGCCGCCGGCGGCGGCAATCTTCTCCTTGGCGGAGCCGGAGACGGCGTCAACCGTCACCTGCAGCGCCACGGAGACCTCGCCGGCGCCGAGCACCTTGACGAGCTCGTTCTTGCGCACCGCGCCCTTGGCGACCAGACCGGCCACCGTGACCTCGCCACCCTGCGGGTAGAGCTCGGCCAGCTTGTCCAGGTTCACGACCTGGAACTGCTTGTGCGCGGGGTTCTTGAAGCCCTTCAGCTTCGGGAGGCGCATGTGGAGGGGCATCTGCCCACCCTCGAAGCGCTCCGGAACCTGGTAACGGGCCTTGGTGCCCTTGGTACCACGACCGGCGGTCTTACCCTTGGACGCCTCACCACGACCGACACGGGTCTTGGCGGTCTTGGCGCCCGGGGCGGGCCGGAGGTTGTGGACCTTCAGCGGGTTGTTCTCCGCCATGTCAGTCGACCTCCTCGACCGTCACGAGGTGGCGGACGGTGTGCACCATGCCGCGGAACTCGGGGCGGTCCTCCTTGACAACCACGTCGTTGAGCCGCTTGAGGCCCAGCGAACGAAGGGTGTCGCGGTGGTTCTGCTTGCTACCGATGTAGGACTTCGTCTGCGTGATCTTGAGGTGCGCCATTACGCGGTCACCCCGGCACGCGCCCGCAGCAGAGCGGCGGGAGCAACGTCCTCCAGCGGCAGGCCACGACGGGCGGCGATCTCCTCGGGACGCTGCAGTCCCTGGAGGGCCTCCACCGTGGCGTGCACGATGTTGATCGGGTTCGACGAGCCGAGCGACTTGCTCAGCACGTCGTGGATGCCCGCGCACTCCAGGACGGCGCGCACGGGACCACCGGCGATCACACCGGTACCGGGGGAAGCCGGCTTGAGCAGGACGACGCCCGCAGCCTTCTCGCCCTGGATGGGGTGCGGGATGGTGCCCTGGATACGGGGGACCTTGAAGAAGTTCTTCTTGGCCTCTTCCACGCCCTTGGCGATGGCAGCCGGAACTTCCTTGGCCTTGCCGTAACCGACACCTACGGTGCCGTCACCGTCGCCCACCACGACCAGCGCGGTGAAGCTGAAGCGGCGACCACCCTTGACAACCTTGGCGACGCGGTTGATCGCGACAACGCGCTCAACGTACGCGGTCTTCTCGGCGGCAGCGCCACCGTCGCGACCCTTCCGGTCCCGCCGCTCGCCGCCACCGGCACCGCTTCCGCGGCGCTGGGGTCCAGCCATTGGATTTACCTCTCTCTGTTACGTCCGCTAGCTCCGGAACCGGGGCTTAGAACTTCAGCCCGGCCTCGCGGGCGGCGTCGGCCAGAGCGGCAATCCGCCCGGCGTACTGCTTGCCACCACGGTCGAACACGACGGCCTCGACACCGGCGGCCTTGGCACGCTCGGCAACCAGGGCGCCAACCTTCTGGGCCTGGGCGCTCTTGTCGCCCTCGCCGCCACGGATGGACGCGTCAAGGGTCGACGCCGATGCGAGCGTGTGGCCCGCAACATCGTCGATGACCTGCGCGGTGATTCCGCGGTTGGACCGCGTCACCACCAGACGCGGACGCGCCGGCGTACCCGAAATCCGCTTACGGATGCGGATGTGGCGACGCTTAGCGGCAGCGCGCTTGTAGGCGTTGCCCTTAGCGATCTTCACACCGTATGCCATGGCTTACTTACCAGCCTTTCCGACCTTGCGGCGGATGACCTCGCCGGCGTACTTGACGCCCTTGGCCTTGTACGGGTCAGGCTTGCGCAGCTTGCGGATGTTCGCCGCAACCTCGCCGACCTTCTGCTTGTCGATGCCCTCGACGCTGAGCTTGGTCGGGGACTCGACCTTGAAGGAGATGCCCTCAGGAGCCTCGACGACGATGGGGTGGCTGTAGCCCAGCGCGAACTCCAGGTTGGAGCCCTTCGCCTGGACGCGGTAGCCGACACCGCTGATCTCGAGCGCCTTGCTGTAGCCCTGGGTCACGCCGGTGATCATGTTCGCCACCAGCGTGCGGGACAGGCCGTGCAGGGCCTTGTTCTGACGCTCGTCGTTCGGGCGGGTGACGGCGATGACGCCGTCCTCACCCTTGGCGACCTCGATGGGCGCGGCGACGGTGTGCGAAAGGGAGCCCTTGGGACCCTTCACCGACACCGTGCGGCCCTCGATGGTGACGTCCACACCAGCGGGAACCTGGATGGGCAGCTTGCCAATACGCGACATTAGCTATTCCTCCGTTCCCTGGTTACCAGACGTAGGCGAGGACTTCCCCACCCACGCCCTTCTTGCTGGCCTGCTGACCGGTCAGGAGACCGTGGGACGTGGAGATGATCGCCACGCCCAGGCCGCCGAGGACCTTCGGCAGGTTGGTGGACTTTGCGTAGACCCGCAGGCCCGGCTTCGAGATCCGCTTGATGCCGGCGATCGAGCGCTCGCGGTTCGGGCCGAACTTCAGCTCGAGGGTGAGGTTCTTGCCGACCTCAGCGTCCTCGACGCGCCAGCCGGTGATGTAACCCTCCTGCTGGAGGATCTCCGCGATGTGCGACTTGATCTTGCTGTGCGGCATCACGACGGTGTCGTGGTACGCCGAGTTCGCGTTACGCAGACGGGTCAGCATGTCTGCGATGGGATCAGTCATGGTCATGAATTGGCCTTCGGCCTCTCTCGCCGGGGTTTCCTATGTGCGCCATCCCTCTCCCCGAGCAGAGTCGGGACGGGTGCGGCGCGGGGACCTACGGCGTAGTAAGCGACGTTATGCGGGCCTTGCCCGCGGTCGGTCTCGGGCGGCGGGGCGCCCAAACCCTTCTACCCTACGGTAAAAAGGGACGGGCGCCCGCCGACCGGGTGCTTACCGAGAGTCTCCGGGTATTCCCAACTAGGGGATTACCAGGAGCTCTTGGTCACGCCCGGCAGCTCGCCACGGTGAGCCATCTCACGAAGGCACACGCGGCAGAGGCCGAACTTACGGTAAACGGAGTGCGGACGGCCGCAGCGCTGGCAGCGGGTGTACGCGCGCACACCGAACTTCGGCTTGCGAGCAGCCTTGGCAATCAGAGCCTTCTTCGCCATCTCGCTCACGCCTCCTTGAACGGGAAGCCGAGGTGACGAAGGAGAGCGCGGCCCTCATCGTCGTTGGTCGCCGTGGTGACCACGGTGATGTCCATACCCCGGGTACGGTCGATCTTGTCCTGGTCGATCTCGTGGAACATGACCTGCTCCGTGAGACCGAAGGTGTAGTTGCCCCGACCGTCGAACTGCTTCGGGGACAGACCACGGAAGTCGCGGATGCGCGGCAGCGCGAGCGACAGCAGGCGGTCCAGGAACTCCCACATGCGGTCACCGCGGAGGGTGACGTGGGCACCGATCGGCTGGCCCTCACGCAGCTTGAACTGCGCGATGGACTTACGGGCCTTGGTGACGGCCGGCTTCTGACCGGTGATCGTGGTGAGGTCCTTGATGGCACCCTCGATCAGCTTGGAGTCGCGGGCGGCGTCGCCCACACCCATGTTGACCACGATCTTGGTCAGACCGGGGATCTGCATGACGTTCTCGTACGAGAACTCGTCCTTCAGCTTCCCGGCGATCTCTTCGCGGTAGCGCAGCTTCAGACGCGGCGCGTTGGTGGTGGCAGTCATCAGATGTCCTCACCGGTCCGCTTGGCAACGCGGATCTTGTTGCCTTCGTCGTCGAAGCGGTATCCGACGCGGGTGACAACCTTCTTGCCGTCCTGCTCCACGACCAGCTGAACGTTGCTGATGTGGACAGGGGCCTCGGTCGTCACGATGCCGCCGGTCTTCGAGCCACGAGCCGTCTGACCGGCCTTGGTGTGCTTCTTGACCCGGTTGACACCCTCGACCAGGACACGGTCCTCGCGGGGGAAGGCCTGAATGACCTTGCCCTGCTTGCCCTTGTCCTTACCGGTGATGACCTGGACCAGGTCGCCCTTCTTGATCTTCATCGGTTACAGCACCTCCGGCGCGAGCGAGATGATCTTCATGAACTTCTTCTCGCGCAGCTCACGGCCCACGGGGCCGAAGATACGGGTGCCGCGGGGGTCGCCATCGTTCTTGAGGATGACGGCCGCGTTCTCGTCGAAGCGGATGTACGAGCCGTCCGGACGGCGGCGCTCCTTGACGGTGCGAACGATGACGGCCTTGACGACGTCACCCTTCTTCACGTTGCCACCGGGGATCGCGTCCTTCACGGTGGCGACGATGACGTCACCGATGCCCGCGTAGCGGCGACCGGAGCCACCGAGAACACGGATGCAAAGGATTTCCTTCGCACCAGTGTTGTCGGCGACGCGCAGTCGCGACTCCTGCTGGATCACGTCTATCTCCTGAATGTCTGCCGGTTCCCGGCAGGGGTTTCACGTGAAACCCCTGCCGAGCCTGGCGGAACTGTTCCTGGGGGGTCCCCCCAGGAGGGATTACTTGGCCTTCTCGAGGATCTCGACGATGCGCCAGCGCTTGGTGGCGGACAGCGGCCGGGTCTCCATCAGGAGGACGCGGTCGCCGACGCCGGCAGCGTTCTGCTCGTCGTGCGCCTTGAGCTTGTTCGTACGGCGGATGACCTTGCCGTACAGCGCGTGCTTGACGCGGTCCTCGACAGCGACGACGACGGTCTTGTCCATCTTGTCGCTGACGACGAGACCCTCACGGGTCTTGCGGAAGCCGCGCTCGTTCGTCTCAGTCACATTCTTCTCGCTCATCAGGCGCTCTCCACCGTCTCGATGCCCAGCTCGCGCTCACGCATCAGGGTGTAGATCCGGGCGATGTCCTTACGGACGGACTTGAGCCGACCGTGGTTCTCGAGCTGTCCGGTCGCCGCCTGGAAGCGGAGGTTGAACAGCTCCTCCTTGGCCTCACGAAGCTTGCCGACGAGGTCCTCGTCATTCAGCTCGCGCAGCTCGGTCGCCTTGATACCGGCCGCCATCACGACTCACCTGCCTCGCGCCGCACAATGCGGCACTTCATCGGAAGCTTGTGGGCGGCGCGGGTCAGCGCCTCCTTGGCAACCTTTTCGTTCGGGAAGGACAGCTCGAACATCACCCGACCGGGCTTGACGTTCGCGACCCACCACTCCGGAGAACCCTTACCGGAACCCATGCGGGTTTCGGCCGGCTTCTTCGTGAGCGGGCGGTCCGGGTAAATGTTGATCCAGACCTTGCCGCCACGCTTGATGTGACGGGTCATGGCGATACGAGCGGACTCGATCTGCCGGTTCGTCACGTAGGCCGGGGTGACGGCCTGGATTCCGTACTCACCGAAGGCCAGCTCGGTGCCACCCTTGGCCATACCACTGCGCTTCGGGTGGTGCTGCTTGCGGTGCTTGACCCTGCGAGGGATCAGCATGTCGGTCAGGCCTCCGTTCCGGGGGTCTCCGCCGGAGCAGCGGCAGCGGCCTCGGCCTTGGGGGCCTCGGCAGCGGCGCTCTGCTGCTGCGGCTTGCGGCCGCCTCGGCCACCGCGCTCGCCACCGCGACGCGGGCGGTCGTTGCCGCCACCGCGAGCCGGGCGGTTACCCGCACGGGCGGCAGCGTTCTCGGCGCGGACCTCGGCGATGTTCTTGACGTCGCCCTTGTAGATCCAGACCTTCACGCCGATACGGCCGAAGGTGGTCTTGGCCTCGAAGAAGCCGTAGTCGACGTTCGCGCGGAGGGTGTGCAGGGGCACACGGCCCTCGCGGTAGAACTCCGAGCGGGACATCTCGGCGCCGCCGAGACGGCCACCGCACTGGATCTTGATGCCCTTGGCGCCGGCCTTCATCGTCGACTGCATGCTCTTACGCATGGCGCGACGGAAGGAGACGCGGGAGGACAGCTGCTCGGCGACGGCCTGGGCCACCAGCTGAGCGTCGGTCTCGGGGTTCTTGACCTCGAGGATGTTCAGCTGAACCTGCTTGCCGGTCAGCTTCTCCAGCTCGCCGCGGATGCGGTCGGCCTCGGCGCCGCGGCGGCCGATGACGATGCCCGGACGAGCGGTGTGGATGTCAACGCGGACGCGCTCACGGGTGCGCTCGATCTCCACCTTGGAGATACCGGCGCGCTCCATGCCCTTCGTCATCATGCGACGAATGGCGACGTCTTCCTTGACGTAGTCCTTGTACAGCTTGTCGGCGTACCAACGCGACTTGAAGTCGGTGGTAATGCCGAGCCGGAACCCGTGCGGGTTTACCTTCTGGCCCATTACCGGGTTCCTTCCTTGCTGCTGACGACCACGGTGATGTGGCTGGTCCGCTTGCGGATCCGGTAGGCACGGCCCTGGGCGCGCGGGCGGAACCGCTTCAGGGTCGGGCCCTCGTCGACGTACGCCTCGGAAATGACGAGGCTGCCGGCGTCGGTGTGGTCGTAGTTGTGCGCGGCGTTGGCAATGGCGCTGTCCAGCACCTTGCCAACCGGCACGCTCGCGGCCTGCGGGGCAAAACGCAGGACCGCCTGAGCCTCCGTGGCATTCATGCCACGGATAAGGTCCACCACGCGGCGGGCCTTCATGGGCGTGACGCGGATGTACCGCGCCTGGGCCCTGGCTTCCATGGTTGTCCCTTCGGTGTCAGTCATAGTCTTCGCACTCCGGTCGATCAGCGACGACGCGACTTGCGGTCGTCCTTCTCGTGGCCGCGGAAGGTGCGGGTCGGCGCAAACTCGCCGAGCTTGTGGCCAACCATCGACTCGGTGACGAACACCGGGACGTGCTTGCGGCCGTCGTGCACCGCGATCGTGTGGCCGAGCATGGCCGGGACGATCATGGAGCGGCGGGACCAGGTCTTGATGACGTTCTTGGTGCCAGCATCGTTCTGAACGTCCACCTTCTTGGAAAGGTGGTCGTCGACGAAGGGCCCCTTCTTGAGACTGCGCGGCATCTAAACCCGCTCCTAGCGCTTCTTGTTCGTCTTGCGGCGGCGGACGATGTACTTGTTGCTCGCCTTCTTCGGCGAACGAGTACGACCCTCCTTCTGACCCCACGGCGAGACCGGGTGGCGACCACCGGAGGTCTTGCCCTCACCACCACCGTGCGGGTGGTCGACGGGGTTCATCACGACACCACGCACGGTCGGGCGGACGCCCTTCCAGCGCATGCGGCCGGCCTTGCCCCAGTTGATGTTCGACTGCTCGGCGTTGCCGACCTCGCCGACGGTGGCGCGGCAGCGCACGTCGACCAGGCGGATCTCACCGGACGGCATACGAAGGTGGGCCATCGCGCCCTCCTTCGCCAGCAGCTGCACGGATGCACCGGCCGAGCGGGCGAACTTCGCACCGCCGCCCGGACGCAGCTCGATCGCGTGGATCGTCGTACCCACGGGGATGTGACGCAGCGGCAGGTTGTTACCCGGCTTGATGTCGGCGCCAGGGCCGTTCTCAATCCGGGCGCCCTGGGCCAGGCCACGGGGCGCGATGATGTAGCGCTTCTCGCCGTCTGCGTAGTGCAGCAGCGCGATGCGCGCGGTGCGGTTCGGGTCGTACTCGATGTGCGCGACCTTGGCCGGCACGCCGTCCTTGTCGTGACGACGGAAGTCGATCACTCGGTAGGCGCGCTTGTGGCCACCGCCCTGGTGGCGAACGGTCACACGACCGGCGTTGTTACGGCCGCCCTTGCTGTGCAGGGGGCGGACCAGCGACTTCTCCGGCGTGGACCGCGTGATCTCGACAAAGTCGGCGACGCTGGAGCCACGACGGCCCGGGGTCGTCGGCTTGTACTTGCGGATACCCATTTCTCAGTCCTCGTCCGATTCCGGACGACTCGACCTCCGTCAGGAGGTCGGGCCGCCGAAGATGTCGATACGGTCGCCCTCGGCGAGGGTCACGATGGCGCGCTTGGTGTTCGCGCGCTTGCCGAAACCGGTCTTGGTGCGCTTGCGCTTACCCTGACGGTTGATCGTGTTGACCCCGGTGACCTTGACCGAGAAGACCGCCTCGACGGCCTGCTTGATCTGGGTCTTGTTCGAGCCCGGTGCGACGATGAACGTGTACTTGTTCTCGTCCAGCAGGGCGTAGCTCTTCTCCGAGACAACCGGCTTGACGAGAACGTCGCGCGGGTCCGAGAAGGTCTTGCTGGTGACGACGGCCTCAGTCATCAGGCGTCGCTCCCTTCGGTCTCAGCGGCCTTGGGGCCAGACACGAAGGACTCGAAGGCGGTCTTGGTGAAGACCACGTCGTCGGAGACGAGCACGTCGTACGTGTTCAGCTGGCCCGGCTCCAGGATGTGAACCTGGGGCAGGTTGCGGGCGGACAGCCACGCGGCCTCGTCGCTGCGCTCGACGACCAGGAGCACGTTCTTGCGCTCGCTGACCTTGCCGAGGAGAGTCTTGGCGGCCTTGGTGGAGATGTCGCCCTCGACCACGCCGGAAACGACGTGGATGCGGCTGTTGCGGGCCCGGTCGGTGAGGGCACCGCGCAGGGCGGCAACCTTCATCTTCTTGGGCGTCCGCTGCGAGTAGTCACGCGGCACGGGGCCGTGCACGACGCCACCGCCGGCGAACTGCGGCGCACGGGTCGAACCCTGGCGCGCGCGGCCGGTGCCCTTCTGGCGGTACGGCTTCTTGCCACCGCCGCGGACCTCGCCGCGAGTCTTGGTCTTGTGCGTGCCCTGACGGGCCGCGGCCAGCTGCGCGACAACGACCTGGTGGATCAGCGGAATGCTGACCTTGGCGTCGAAGATCTCCGTGGGGAGCTCGACGGTCCCGGCCTTGTCGCCTGCCGGCGAAAGGATGTCAATGGTGCTCATCGGTTCCTCAAACCCCCTTGGCCGCGGTACGGACCAGGACGAGGCCACCGTTGGGGCCGGGGACGGCGCCCTTGATGAGCAGCAGACCCTTCTCGGCGTCAACGGCGTGGACGGTCAGGTTCTGGGTGGTGACCCGCTCGTTGCCCATGCGGCCCGCCATGCGCATGCCCTTGAAGACACGGCCGGGGGTGGCACAGCCACCGATGGAACCAGGCTTACGGTGCACGCGGTGGGCACCGTGCGAAGCCTTGCCGCCGTGGAAGCCGTGACGCTTCATGACGCCGGCGAAGCCCTTGCCCTTGCTCTTGCCGGTCACG
This sequence comes from Streptomyces sp. NPDC101227, assembly GCF_044767545.1. Classification (NCBI taxonomy): domain Bacteria; kingdom Bacillati; phylum Actinomycetota; class Actinomycetes; order Kitasatosporales; family Streptomycetaceae; genus Streptomyces; species Streptomyces sp. NPDC101227. The sequence continues at coordinate 411,559 of NZ_JBIWOD010000004.1, forward strand.
TCCACCTTGACGCCGGACTCGAAGGTCTCGGCGGTCAGCTCCTGGCCGAGGGTGTACTCGCTGGCGTCAGCGGTACGGACCTCGACGAGGTGGCGGCGGGGGGTGACGTCGGCCTTCGCGAAGTGGCCCTTGAGGGGCTTGTTCACCTTGCGCGGGTCGATCTCGCCGAAGGCGATCTGGACGGAGTCGTAACCGTCCTGGTCATTCGTACGCACCTGGGTAACGACACAGGGGCCGGCCTTGACCACAGTGACCGGGACGACACGGTTGTTCTCGTCCCAGACCTGGGTCATGCCGAGCTTCTCGCCCAGGATGCCCTTGATCTGCTTAGCCATCTCTTCCGCGCCTCTCAGAGCTTGATCTCGATGTCAACGCCGGCCGGAAGGTCCAGGCGCATCAGCGAGTCAACGGTCTTGGGCGTCGGGTCGAGGATGTCGATCAGGCGCTTGTGCGTGCGCATCTCGAAGTGCTCGCGCGAGTCCTTGTACTTGTGCGGCGACTTGATGACGCAGTACACGTTCTTCTCAGTGGGCAGCGGCACCGGGCCCGCGACCGACGCACCAGTACGGGTCACCGTCTCGACGATCTTCTTCGCCGACGTGTCGATGACCTCGTGGTCGTAGGCCTTGAGCCGGATGCGGATCTTCTGTCCCGCCATGGCTACTTCGTAGTCCTGTCTCTCGTAACGCTCTGGGACCCGGCAAGTTCGCGTTCTTCTCCGACCCACGCGGTCGGGCGTGTCGCGCCCCTTCCCGTAAATCTCCGCAGGGGAGATCCTTCAAGAAGGAGAAAGTGGGGGAAGAACACCCACCGGGCGCCTGGCCGAGGCACCCCGCTGCACTTCCCGGAAGATTCCCGTATTTCCGGCCCTGAGAAGGGACGACGAATACCTGGGACTCGCTTCCAGTCCTCCCGGCGGGAGGCGCGCAGCATCGGCACTCAACCGAGCAACCTGGACAGTGTGCCATACGTGGGATGTGTAAGGCCAATCGAGGCCGAACTGTCAAGGAGCCCCGCCCACCTGATGGTGGACGGGGCTCCTCGATGAGCTGCTACCGGGTCTCCCCGATCAACGGACTTACTTGTTGATCTTGGTGACCTGGCCGGCGCCGACGGTCCGGCCACCCTCACGGATGGCGAACTTCAGGCCCTCTTCCATGGCCACGGGCTGGATCAGCGAGACGGACATCTCGGTGTTGTCGCCCGGCATGACCATCTCGGTGCCCTCGGGGAGGGTCACAACACCGGTCACGTCAGTCGTACGGAAGTAGAACTGCGGACGGTAGTTGTTGAAGAACGGCGTGTGGCGGCCACCCTCGTCCTTGGACAGGATGTAGGCCTGCGCCTCGAACTCGGTGTGCGGGGTGACCGAGCCCGGCTTGATGATGACCTGGCCGCGCTCGACGTCCTCGCGCTTGATACCGCGAAGCAGCAGACCGACGTTCTCACCGGCCTGGCCCTCGTCGAGGAGCTTCCGGAACATCTCGATGCCGGTGACCGTGGTGGTGGTCTTCTCGGTCTTGATGCCGATGATGTCGACGGTCTCGTTGACCTTGAGGACACCACGCTCGATACGACCGGTGACAACGGTGCCACGGCCGGTGATCGTGAAGACGTCCTCGATCGGCATCAGGAACGGCTTGTCGACGTCGCGCTCGGGCTGCGGGATCGACTCGTCGACGGCCTTCATCAGCTCGAGGACGGAGTTGCCCCACTCCTTGTCGCCCTCGAGCGCCTTGAGCGCCGAGACCTTGACGACGGGAACGTCGTCGCCGGGGAACTCGTACTCGGAGAGGAGCTCACGGACCTCGAGCTCGACGAGCTCCAGGATCTCCTCGTCGTCCACCATGTCGGCCTTGTTCAGGGCGACAACGATGTAGGGAACGCCGACCTGGCGGGCCAGGAGCACGTGCTCCTTGGTCTGCGGCATCGGGCCGTCGGTGGCGGCGACCACGAGGATGGCGCCGTCCATCTGCGCCGCACCCGTGATCATGTTCTTGATGTAGTCCGCGTGACCGGGGCAGTCGACGTGCGCGTAGTGACGCGACTCGGTCTGGTACTCGACGTGCGCGATGGAGATCGTGATACCGCGCTGGCGCTCCTCAGGAGCCTTGTCGATCTGGTCGAAGGCCGAGGCCTCGTTCAGGTCCGGGTACGCGTCGTGCAGCACCTTGGTAATGGCGGCCGTGAGGGTCGTCTTACCGTGGTCAATGTGACCGATGGTGCCGATGTTGACGTGCGGCTTAGTCCGCTCGAACTTCGCCTTCGCCACTGGTTCCTCCTGAAGTGGTTCTGTACGCCTTACTCATCGGCGCCAGGTGATCTTTGCTGGGATGCCGGCCGCCGGGGTATTCCTCACGGATTGCGGGGATTACCCCGGCAGACGGTGTCAAGCCTAAAGCGTGTTCCGACTCGCGGGAGACGGAGCTACTCGCCCTTGGCCTTCGCGATGATCTCCTCGGCGACGTTCCGGGGAACCTCGGCGTAGGAGTCGAACTGCATCGAGTAGCTTGCGCGACCCGACGTCTTGCTGCGGAGGTCTCCGACGTAGCCGAACATCTCCGAGAGGGGAACCAGGCCCGTGACGAGCTTGGCGCCGCTGCGCTCCTCCATGGACTGAATCTGACCACGGCGGGAGTTGATGTCGCCGATCACATCGCCCATGTAGTCCTCGGGCGTGGTGACCTCGACCTTCATCATCGGCTCGAGCAGGGCCGGGGAGGCCTTGCGCGCGGCCTCCTTGAAGGCCATCGAACCGGCGATCTTGAAGGCCATTTCCGACGAGTCGACCTCGTGGAAGGCACCGTCGAGAAGGGTGACCTTGACGCCCGTCAGCGGGTAGCCGGCGAGAACACCGAACTCCATGGCCTCCTGGCAGCCCGCGTCCACGGACGGGATGTACTCCCGCGGGATACGGCCACCGGTGACCTTGTTCTCGAACTCGTACCCGTCGCCCTCGAGCGGCGCGATCGCGATCTGCACCTTCGCGAACTGGCCGGAACCACCAGTCTGCTTCTTGTGCGTGTAGTCGAGACGCTCGACGGCCTTGCGCAGGGTCTCCCGGTAGGCGACCTGCGGCTTGCCGACGTTGGCCTCGACCTTGAACTCACGGCGCATACGGTCGACCAGCACGTCGAGGTGCAGCTCGCCCATACCCGCGATGATGGTCTGGCCGGTCTCCTCGTCGGTGTGGACCTGGAACGACGGGTCCTCTTCGGCGAGGCGCTGGATGGCGACACCCAGCTTCTCCTGGTCGCCCTTGGACTTGGGCTCAATGGCGACCTGGATGACCGGAGCCGGGAAGTCCATCGACTCCAGGATCACCGGGTGCGCGGAGTCGCAGAGGGTCTCACCGGTGGTGGTCTGCTTGAGACCCATGACGGCGACGATGTCACCGGCACCCACCGACTCGATCTCCTCACGCTTGTTCGCGTGCATCCGGTAGATCTTGCCGATGCGCTCCTTCTTGCCCTTGACCGAGTTCAGCACCTGCGAGCCGGCCTCGAGGCGGCCCGAGTACACCCGGATGAAGGTGAGCTTGCCCAGGTGCGGGTCGCTCGCGATCTTGAAGGCAAGGACGGAGAGCGGCTCGTCGTCCGACGGCTTGCGCACGAGAACCTCGTCCGCATCCTTGGTCGACTGGCCCTCGACGGCGCCGACGTCCAGCGGCGACGGGAGGTAGCGGGCAACGCCGTCGAGCAGGGGCTGGACGCCCTTGTTCTTGAAGGCGGTGCCGCAGAACACCGGGGTCACGGTGACGGAACCCTCGGCGCCCGTGGAGGCAAGGGTGATACGACGGATGGCGGCGTGCAGCTGCTCCTCGGTGGGCTCCTGGCCCTCGAGGTACAGCTCCATCATGGCCTCGTCGTTCTCCGCGACGGCCTCGAGCAGCTTGCCGCGCCACTCGTCGGCCGCCTCGACGTGCGAGGCCGGGATGTCGACGGTGTCGTACATCTCGCCCTTGGCGGCCTCAGCGGACCAGACCAGGGCCTTCATCTGTACGAGGTCGACGACGCCCTTGAAGTCCATCTCGGTGCCGATCGGCAGCTGCATGACCAGCGGCACCGCGCCCAGGCGGTCCCCGATCATGTCGACGCAGCGGTGGAACTCCGCGCCGGTCCGGTCGAGCTTGTTGACGAAGCAGATACGCGGAACGCCGTAGCGGTCCGCCTGACGCCAGACGGTCTCGGACTGCGGCTCAACACCGGCAACGCCGTCGAACACCGTCACGGCACCGTCGAGGACGCGCAGGCAGCGCTCCACCTCGACGGTGAAGTCGACGTGGCCCGGGGTGTCGATGATGTTGATGGTGTGGTCGACGTTGTTCAGCGGCCAGTGGCAGGTCGTCGCGGCAGACGTGATCGTGATGCCGCGCTCCTGCTCCTGCTCCATCCAGTCCATCGTGGCAGCGCCGTCGTGGACTTCACCGATCTTGTAAGAAACACCGGTGTAGAACAGGATCCGCTCGGTGGTGGTCGTCTTGCCCGCGTCGATGTGGGCCATGATCCCGATGTTGCGGACCTTGGCCAGGTCAAGCGAAGTGGTGGCCATATCGGCTCAATCTTCTCTCGGTCTCGATGTGGGTTGCGACTACCAGCGGTAGTGCGCGAAGGCCTTGTTGGACTCGGCCATCTTGTGCGTGTCCTCACGCTTCTTGACCGAAGCGCCGAGGCCGTTGGAGGCGTCCAGCAGTTCGTTCATGAGGCGCTCGGTCATGGTCTTCTCGCGGCGCGCGCGGGAGTAGCCCACGAGCCAGCGGAGGGAGAGGGTCGCGGCGCGGCCGGGCTTGACCTCAACCGGCACCTGGTAGGTCGCGCCACCGACACGGCGGGACTTGACCTCAAGGGTCGGCTTGATGTTCTCGAGCGCGCGCTTGAGCGTGATGACCGGGTCGTTACCGGTCTTCTCGCGCAGACCCTCCATGGCGCCGTAAACGATGCGCTCAGCGGTGGAGCGCTTGCCGTTCAGCAGCACCTTGTTGATGAGGGAGGTCACCAGAGGAGAACCGTAGACCGGGTCGATGATGACCGGGCGCTTCGGGGCGGGGCCCTTACGAGGCATTCTTACTTCTCCTTCTTGGCGCCGTAGCGGCTGCGAGCCTGCTTACGGTTCTTGACGCCCTGCGTGTCGAGGGAGCCGCGGATGATCTTGTAGCGAACACCCGGCAGGTCCTTCACACGACCACCACGCACGAGCACGATCGAGTGCTCCTGCAGGTTGTGCCCCTCACCCGGGACGTAGGCAGTAACCTCGATCCCACTGCTCAGCTTGACTCGCGCAACCTTGCGGAGGGCCGAGTTCGGCTTCTTCGGGGTGGTCGTGAAGACACGCGTGCACGTACCACGACGCTGAGGCGACCCCGCCAGTGCGGGTGTCTTGTTCTTCTCGACCTTGTCCTGGCGGCCCTTTCGGACCAGCTGCTGGATCGTAGGCACCGTTTCTCCGGTTTCTTGTCTCGGTACAACTAACCTGGAACGTCACCGACCCACGCGGTCGGGTGTGTCGAATGCTGTAGACCGACCCCTCGCGAACGAATGGTGGCGACAGATTGCGGTGTCGAGACCCGGCTTCCGCGCTCCTGGCGCTCCCCGGAGAACACTGGGGGAGGTTGCGCGCACGGCAGCCTAGGGACACCCCAGGCACAAGGTCAGAGCGTACCTACCGCATGGGCTACGGTCAAAACAAATGCACACGCGAAGGACACGCCGGACTCCTCACGGCGTTGCCGCCACCGTAGTGGCATCACTGGCGATGGGGAAGAAGGCGGATCACCCTCCGCGGACACCCCCGCCCGGCGCTCCCCCGTACGGCACTCAGTGCCCGGCAACGGCCAGCAGCACCATCAGCAGCAGGAACAACGCCCAGCCGCCGATCCCCAGCCAGCCCAGCACCAGGCCGGCAACGGCCTGACCGTCGCCCCGCTCACCCGTCCGGCGAATCTCCGCCCGCGCCTTATGGCCGAGAATGACCGCCGGAATCGCCGTCGCCCCCCACGTCATCGGCGTCAGAATCCCGCAGACCAACGCGCCCGTCGCCGCGCCGTTGGTGTGCACCGGCATCGGCATCGGCATGGGCATCGGCATGAACGTCGCCGGCACCGGCCTCGGCGTGAACTGCGCCTGCGGCACCGGCCCCTGCGGCAGATCCGCGACCAGCATCTGCAGCTCATGGTGAGTCTGCGCCTGGTAGGCACGGGTAATCCGCTGCTCGTACTCCGTCTGCTGGAGCCGCCCCTCGGCGAAACCGGCCTTCAGCACATCGACCGCACGCTCACGATCCGCATGCGAAGCACGCATCGCCGGCATCTGATGCGCCGGCTGGATCGGCTGCCCACCCTGCCACGGTTGGAATGCCACTCGCCAACCTCCCCCCGCTCCACAGTTCTCCCCATCCTCTCATCACAGACGCAGCAATGGGAGAACAAGTTCCCTCACCCGGCCGAAGGTCCCGGCCCAAGGTCCCGGCGTAACGCCGCAGGGCGGCCACCCCAGTGGGGTGACCGCCCTGTGGCTGTCGCAGCAACCAGGCTCGCCGGTTGCCCGGACTTACTGGTTGTACGGACCGTAGTCGTAGTCCTCCAGCGGGACCGCCTGGCCGGAGCCGGTGCCGAAGGGCGAGTAGTCGATGTCGTCGTAACCGACGGCCGAGTACATCGCGGCCTTGGCCTCCTCGGTGGGCTCGACCCGGATGTTGCGGTAGCGGGACAGGCCCGTACCGGCCGGGATGAGCTTACCGATGATGACGTTCTCCTTGAGGCCGATCAGGGAGTCCGACTTGGCGTTGATCGCCGCGTCGGTCAGAACCCGGGTCGTCTCCTGGAAGGACGCCGCCGACAGCCAGGACTCGGTGGCCAGCGAAGCCTTGGTGATACCCATCAGCTGCGGACGGCCGGAGGCCGGGTGGCCACCCTCCGCCACGACCCGACGGTTCTCACCCTCGAACTTCGTGCGCTCCACGAGCTCGCCCGGCAGCAGCTCCGCGTCGCCGGACTCGATGATCGTCACACGGCGCAGCATCTGCCGGATGATGATCTCGATGTGCTTGTCGTGGATCGCCACGCCCTGGCTGTTGTAGACCTTCTGGACCTCGCCGACCAGGTGGACCTGGACGGCACGCTGGCCGAGGATCCGCAGCACGTCGTGCGGGTTGACGGCACCCACGGTCATCGGCTGGCCGACGGTGACGTGGTCACCCTCGCCCACCAGGAGACGGGCACGCTTGGAGACGCCGTAGGCCATCTCGTCGCTGCCGTCGTCCGGGGTGACGACGACCTTCTTGGTCTTCTCGGTCTCCTCGATCCGGACGCGGCCGGCCGCCTCCGAGATCGGGGCGACACCCTTGGGCGTACGGGCCTCGAAGAGCTCGACGACACGCGGCAGACCCAGGGTGATGTCGTCACCGGCCACACCACCGGTGTGGAAGGTACGCATCGTCAGCTGGGTGCCGGGCTCACCGATGGACTGGGCGGCGATGATGCCGACCGCCTCACCGATGTCGACCAGCTTGCCGGTGGCCAGCGAGCGGCCGTAGCAGTAGGCACAGGTGCCGACCGCCGACTCACAGGTCAGGACCGAGCGGGTCTTGACCTCCTCGACGCCATTGGCGACCAGCGCGTCGATGAGCACGTCACCGAGGTCGACGTTGGCCGGGGCGACGACCTTGCCGTCCACCACGACGTCCTCGGCGAGCATCCGCGCGTACACGCTGGACTCGACGTCGTCCGCCTTGCGCAGCACGCCGGAGGCGTCCTTCGAGGCGATCCGCAGCTTGAGGCCGCGCTCGGTGCCGCAGTCCTCCTCGCGGATGATGACGTCCTGGGAGACGTCGACCAGACGACGGGTGAGGTAACCCGAGTCGGCGGTACGCAGGGCGGTGTCCGCCAGACCCTTACGGGCACCGTGCGTGGAGATGAAGTACTCCAGGACGGACAGACCCTCGCGGAACGACGCCTTAATCGGACGCGGGATGGTCTCGTTCTTCGCGTTCGACACCAGACCACGCATACCGGCGATCTGCCGCATCTGCATCATGTTTCCTCGGGCACCCGAGTCAACCATCATGAAGATGGGGTTCGTCTTGGGGAAGTTCTCGTTCATCGCCTCGGCGACCTCGTTGGTCGCCTTGGTCCAGATGTTGATCAGTTCCTGAGTGCGCTCGTCCTTGGTGATCAGACCGCGCTCGTACTGCTTCTGGACCTTCTCGTCCTGGGCCTCGTAGCCCGCGACGATGGCCTTCTTGGCCTCCGGCACGACGATGTCCGAGACGGCGACGGTGACGCCGGAACGGGTCGCCCAGTGGAAACCGGCCGCCTTCAGGTTGTCGAGCGTCGCCGCCACGATGACCTTGGGGTAGCGCTCGGCCAGGTCGTTGACGATCGCGGAGAGCTGCTTCTTGCCCACCGAGTAGTCGACGAACGGGTAGTCCTCGGGCAGCAGCTCGTTGAAGAGCGCGCGGCCCAGGGTCGTACGCAGCCGGAAGCTGTCACCCTGCTGCCACTCGGGCTCGCCCTCCTCCGGAGCCGGCGGGGTCCAGCCGCGGGGCGGGACCGTGCCGATCGGGAAGCGGATGTCGACCTTCGCCTGGAGCGAGAGCTCCTTGGCGTCGAACGCCATGATCGCCTCGGCGGTCGAGCCGAACGCCCGGCCCTCGCCGATGACCTTGCGCTCCTCTTCATCCGTGGTGAGGAAGAAGAGGCCGAGCACCATGTCCTGGGTCGGCATGGTGACCGGACGGCCGTCGGCGGGCTTGAGGATGTTGTTCGAGGACAGCATCAGGATGCGGGCCTCGGCCTGCGCCTCCGCGGAGAGCGGCAGGTGGACGGCCATCTGGTCACCGTCGAAGTCCGCGTTGAACGCGGTGCAGACGAGCGGGTGAATCTGAATGGCCTTGCCCTCGACCAGCTGCGGCTCGAAGGCCTGGATGCCGAGGCGGTGCAGGGTGGGCGCACGGTTCAGCAGCACCGGGTGCTCGGCGATGACCTCTTCGAGGACGTCGTACACGACGGTGCGGCCGCGCTCGACCATGCGCTTGGCCGACTTGATGTTCTGCGCGTGGTTCAGGTCCACCAGGCGCTTCATCACGAACGGCTTGAAGAGCTCCAGCGCCATGGCCTTGGGCAGACCGCACTGGTGCAGCTTGAGCTGCGGGCCGACGACGATGACGGAACGCGCCGAGTAGTCGACTCGCTTACCGAGCAGGTTCTGACGGAAGCGGCCCTGCTTGCCCTTGAGCATGTCGGACAGCGACTTCAGCGGACGGTTGCCGGGGCCCGTCACCGGGCGGCCACGACGGCCGTTGTCGAAGAGCGCGTCGACGGCCTCCTGGAGCATGCGCTTCTCGTTGTTCACGATGATCTCGGGCGCACCGAGGTCGAGAAGCCGCTTCAGGCGGTTGTTGCGGTTGATCACGCGGCGGTACAGGTCGTTCAGGTCGGAGGTCGCGAAGCGGCCACCGTCCAGCTGCACCATCGGACGCAGGTCCGGCGGGATCACCGGGATGCAGTCCAGCACCATGCCCTTGGGGCTGTTGCGGGTCTGCAGGAAGGCGGAGACGACCTTGAGGCGCTTGAGCGCACGGGTCTTCTTCTGGCCCTTGCCGGTACGGATGATCTCGCGGAGGCGCTCGGCCTCCTCGTCGAGGTCGAAGGTCTCCAGGCGCTTCTGCAGGGCAGCGGCACCCATGGAGCCGTCGAAGTACGTGCCGAAGCGGTCACGCAGCTCGCGGTAGAGGAGCTCGTCGCCCTCCAGGTCCTGGACCTTGAGGTTCTTGAAGCGGCTCCAGACCTCGTCGAGACGGTCGATCTCGCGCTGCGCACGGTCGCGCAGCTGCTTCATCTCGCGCTCGGCACCCTCGCGCACCTTACGGCGCACATCGGCCTTGGCACCCTCGGCCTCGAGCTCGGCCAGGTCGGTCTCGAGCTTCTTGGCGCGGGCCTCCAGGTCGGAGTCGCGGCGCTGCTCGATCTGCTGACGCTCGACGGAGACATGCGCCTCCAGCGAGGGCAGGTCGCGCGTACGGCGCTCCTCGTCCACCCACGTGATCATGTAGGCGGCGAAGTAGATGACCTTCTCGAGGTCCTTGGGGGCGAGGTCCAGCAGGTAGCCCAGCCGGCTCGGCACACCCTTGAAGTACCAGATGTGGGTAACGGGAGCGGCCAGCTCGATGTGGCCCATCCGCTCACGACGCACCTTGGCGCGAGTGACCTCGACGCCGCAGCGCTCGCAGATGATGCCCTTGAAGCGGACACGCTTGTACTTACCGCAGTAGCACTCCCAGTCCCGGGTCGGACCGAAGATCTTCTCGCAGAAGAGTCCGTCCTTTTCGGGCTTGAGGGTGCGGTAGTTGATGGTCTCGGGCTTCTTGACCTCGCCGTGGCTCCACTGACGGATGTCGTCAGCGGTGGCCAGACCGATCCGGAGCTCATCGAAGAAGTTGACGTCGAGCACTATGCGTCAATCCCTCTCAGGGTTGTAAGTCTTGGGGTCTGAAACGGGGGTCCTGGGGCCGGCCGGGGAACCATCACTGGCTCCCCGGCCGAACTCCCGTCAGACCTCTTCGACGCTGCTCGGCTCGCGCCGGGACAGGTCGATGCCGAGCTCCTCCGCTGCGCGGAAGACGTCCTCGTCGGTGTCGCGCATCTCGATGGACATGCCGTCCGAGGACAGCACCTCCACGTTGAGGCACAGGGACTGCATTTCCTTGATGAGCACCTTGAAGGACTCGGGAATGCCGGGCTCGGGGATGTTCTCGCCCTTGACGATGGCCTCGTAGACCTTCACGCGGCCGGTCACGTCGTCGGACTTGATGGTCAGCAGCTCCTGGAGGGCGTATGCGGCGCCGTAAGCCTCCAGCGCCCACACCTCCATCTCACCGAACCGCTGGCCACCGAACTGAGCCTTACCACCCAGCGGCTGCTGGGTGATCATCGAGTACGGACCGGTCGAACGCGCGTGCAGCTTGTCGTCGACCAGGTGGTGCAGCTTGAGGATGTACATGTACCCGACCGAGATCGGGTCCGGGAAGGGCTCACCGGAGCGGCCGTCGAACAGCCGCGCCTTGCCGGAGCCCTTGACCATGCGCTCGCCGTCGCGGTTCGGGATCGTCGACTCGAAGAGACCGGAGATCTCGTCCTCGCGGGCGCCGTCGAACACCGGGGTGGCGACGTTGGAGCCGGGGGCGACCTCGTCGGCGGCGATGGCGTGGAGGCGCTTCTTCCACTCCTCGTCCACACCCTCGACCTTCCAGCCCTGGCTGGCGAGCCAGCCGAGGTGGATCTCCAGGACCTGTCCCGGGTTCATTCGGGACGGGACACCCAGGGGGTTGAGGATGATGTCGACCGGGGTGCCGTCCTCCAGGAACGGCATGTCCTCGACCGGCAGGATCTTGGAGATAACACCCTTGTTGCCGTGCCGGCCGGCGAGCTTGTCACCGTCGGTGATCTTGCGCTTCTGGGCGACGTAGACGCGGACCAGCTGGTTCACGCCCGGAGGAAGCTCGTCGCCCTCTTCGCGGTCGAAGACGCGGACGCCGATGACCTTGCCGATCTCACCGTGCGGCACCTTCAGCGAGGTGTCGCGCACCTCGCGCGCCTTCTCGCCGAAGATCGCGCGGAGCAGGCGCTCCTCGGGGGTCAGCTCGGTCTCACCCTTGGGCGTGACCTTGCCGACGAGGATGTCGCCGGCGACGACCTCGGCACCGATACGGATGATGCCGCGCTCGTCGAGGTCGGAGAGGACCTCTTCGGAGACGTTCGGGATGTCCCGGGTGATCTCCTCGGGGCCCAGCTTGGTGTCACGGGCGTCGACCTCGTGCTCCTCGATGTGGATCGAGGAGAGGACGTCGTCCTGCACGAGGCGCTGCGACAGGATGATCGCGTCCTCGTAGTTGTGGCCCTCCCACGGCATGAACGCGACGAGCAGGTTCTTGCCGAGCGCCATCTCGCCTTCGTCCGTGGACGGACCGTCGGCGAGGACCTGGCCCTCGATGACCCGCGCGCCCTCGTCCACGACGACCTTCTGGTTGAAGGAGGTGCCCTGGTTGGAACGCGTGAACTTGGCGACGCGGTACGTGGTGTACGTGCCGTCGTCGTTGGCAACGGTGATGTAGTCCGCGGAGACCTCCTGGACCACACCGTCCTTCTCCGCCTTGATGACGTCACCGGCGTCGACCGCACAGCGGTACTCCATGCCGGTGCCGACCAGCGGCGACTCCGCCTTGATCAGCGGAACGGCCTGGCGCATCATGTTCGATCCCATGAGCGCGCGGTTGGCGTCGTCGTGCTCGAGGAACGGGATCATGGCGGTCGCGGCCGACACCATCTGGCGCGGCGAGACGTCCATGAAGTCCACCTCGTCGGCGGGGACGAGGTCGACCTCGCCGCCACGCCGGCGGACCAGCACACGCTGCTCGGAGAAGCGCATGTCCTCGGAGAGCTTGGCGTTCGCCTGCGCGATCAGGAAGCGGTCCTCCTCATCAGCGGTGAGGTAGTCCACCTCCTCCGTGACCTGACCGTCGACGACCTTGCGGTACGGCGTCTCGATGAAGCCGAAGACGTTGACCCGACCGTAGGAGGCCAGCGAGCCGATCAGACCGATGTTGGGACCTTCAGGGGTCTCAATCGGGCACATGCGGCCGTAGTGCGAGGGGTGCACGTCACGGACGTCCAGGCCGGCCCGCTCACGGGAGAGACCACCCGGGCCCAGCGCCGACAGACGACGCTTGTGGGTCAGACCCGACAGCGGGTTGGTCTGGTCCATGAACTGCGACAGCTGGCTGGTGCCGAAGAACTCCTTGATGGAGGCGACGACCGGCCGGATGTTGATCAGGGTCTGCGGCGTGATCGCCTCGACGTCCTGGGTGGTCATGCGCTCACGCACGACGCGCTCCATACGAGCCAGACCCGTGCGGACCTGGTTCTGGATGAGCTCGCCGACGTTGCGCAGACGACGGTTGCCGAAGTGGTCGATGTCGTCGGTCTCGACGACGATCGAACGGCCCGACTCGCCCATCGTCTCGGTCTCGCCGGCGTGCAGCTTGACCAGGTACTTGATCGTGGCGATGACGTCGTCGGTGGTCAGCACGCCCGCGTCGAGCGGCTCGTCGCCGCCGAGCTTCTTGTTGACCTTGTAGCGGCCGACCTTGGCGAGGTCGTAGCGCTTGGGGTTGAAGTAGAGGTTCTCGAGCAGCGTCTGCGCGGCCTCGCGGGTCGGCGGCTCGCCCGGACGCAGCTTGCGGTAGATGTCGAGCAGCGCGTCGTCCTGGCCCTGGGTGTGGTCCTTCTCCAGGGTGGCGCGCATGGACTCGTACTCGCCGAACTCCTCGAGGATCTGCTCGGTGGTCCAACCGAGCGCCTTGAGCAGGACGGTCACGGACTGCTTGCGCTTACGGTCGATGCGCACACCGACCATGTCGCGCTTGTCGATCTCCATCTCCAGCCAGGCACCCCGGGACGGGATGATCTTGGCGGAGAAGATGTCCTTGTCGGACGTCTTGTCGATGGAGCTGTCGAAGTAGACACCCGGCGAGCGGACCAGCTGCGAGACGACGACACGCTCGGTGCCGTTGATGCAGAAGGTGCCCTTGTTCGTCATGAGCGGGAAGTCGCCCATGAAGACCGTCTGAGACTTGATCTCGCCGGTCTCGTTGTTGGTGAACTCGGCGGTGACGAACAGCGGAGCCGCGTACGTGAAGTCGCGCTCCTTGCACTCGTCGATGGAGTTCTTCGGGGGCTCGAAGCGGTGGTCGCGGAACGTCAGCGACATCGACCCGGAGAAGTCTTCGATCGGAGAGATCTCTTCAAAGATCTCTTCGAGACCGGACTTGGTGGGAACTTCCTGCCCACTCTCCAGCGCAGCCTCGACGCGACCCTTCCATGCGGCATTGCCGAGCAGCCAGTCGAAGCTTTCGGTCTGCAGCGCAAGGAGGTTCGGAACCCCGAGGGGCTCCTTGATCTTCGCAAAAGAGATGCGCAGCGGGGCAGTGCTGTCGCCGTTGTTCGTATTGGCAGTCGAGGCGTTGCGCGAGGCGGCCAAGAGGGGGTCCTTCCGAGGGCTCGGACTCACTACGCGCGTACCGGTCCCGAACGAACAAAGTGAGAGAAAGCCCAGGTCAGGGCGTATCATTCAGCAATGCTCGGGCTCGGGTATGCCCCTGGTGACGGGCAGGGAGCAGCTAACAGGCAGCGCAAAGGGTCAGTGTAGCCACTTGGCACACTGATGTCCAGAGCGAGTTTCCGGAGACCGGTTCATCGCTGTGATACCGATCTTCTCCCTCCGGGAGGGCGCGTCCTCCTCGCCGGAGGGGCCCCTCGTTGTTCTTCTCTTCGCCCAATGCCCTGCGCCTGCCGAAAGCCCTTGCGCCAGTGGCGCACACCGATGCTTCCCTCTTCGTCGGCGATCCATGCCTCGAACCCCGGATCGCTTCTGCGTCGCGTCCAGAGAATTGCGCGCCGCGTGCGGTTCGTCAAGGCCCCCCACCTCAGGGAGATCGTCACATGGGGGCAGGTCCGGACAACGATGATCACCATACTCGCACTCCGGCGCGAGGCAATGCAGCCGTGGCGAGCACGCCGAAGGGCGACCACCCGCATGGGTGATCGCCCTTGGCATGCTGTCCGTTACACCTCAGGTGCTCAGGACGTGAGTCAGAGACTCACTGGGGTCACTTGACCTCGACGGAGGCGCCGGCGCCCTTGAGGGCCTCGGCGGCCTTCTCCGCGGCGTCCTTGGCGACCTTCTCCAGGACGGGCTTCGGGGTGCCGTCGACGAGGTCCTTGGCCTCCTTCAGGCCCAGGGAGGTCAGCTCACGCACGACCTTGATGACCTGGATCTTCTTGTCGCCGGCACCGGTGAGGATGACGTCGAACTCGTCCTGCTCCTCGACCTCGGCGGCCGGGGCGCCCGGGGCACCGGCGGCAACGACGGCGGCCGGGGCGGCAGCCTCGACGTCGAACTTGTCCTCGAACGCCTTCACGAACTCGGAGAGCTCGATGAGGGTCATGCCCTCGAACTGCGCGAGCAGGTCTTCCTGGCTGAGCTTCGCCATGGTGGCGGTCCTTCCACTAATTCGGCTGGTGCCGGATGTACATGAATGGCGGGCGTACGGGCCCGCTGGGCCAACGAGTGGTTACTCGGCAGCCTCGGCGGGAGCCGGCGTACCGGCACCGCCCTGCTCGACCTTGCTGCGAAGCGCCTCCGCGGTGCGGACGAACTTCGTGAGCGGGGCCTGGAAGGTCGCCGCGGCCTTGGCCATGGACGCCTTCATGCCACCCGCCAGCTTGGCGAGCAGAACCTCGCGGGACTCGAGGTCCGCAAGCTTCTTGATCTCGTCGGCGGTCAGCGCCTTACCTTCAAGGACACCGCCCTTGATGACGAGATTCGGGTTCTCCTTGGCGAAGTCACGAAGACCCTTCGCCGCCGTGACCGGGTCACCGGTCACGAAGGCAACAGCGGTCGAGCCCTTGAGGTGCTCGTCCAGCTGAATCCCGGCCTCCTCGGCCGCGATCTTGGTCAGCGTGTTCTTCACCACACGGTACTGAGCGTTGTCACCGAGCGATCGACGCAGCTCCTTGAGCTGCGCCACGGAAAGTCCGGTGTAAGAGGTCACAACAGCTGCGTTGGAACCACGGAGCTTCTCCGTGATCTCTGCAACGGCTGCGATCTTGTCGGACGTCGCCATGAGCCTCGGCCTCCTTCCGGGTGATGAGGACCGCGCAGAAGGGGCTGGGCAAAACAAACGCCCCGGCGCAGGCGCACGGGGCGTACTCGACCGAACGGCAACCGTCCGGGAGTTCATCCATACACACCTGCGCAGGCCGTCCGCAGCTAGCGGATCCTTCGGCCGCCACACGCCCGGAATCGGGACGCGCAGAGACAACCAGCGGTCTTTGGCTTCCTGCGTACGGTACGGGAACGGCCTGCGGTCAGGCAAATCGGCCCGAGCGGGGCGCCGTGCGGCACCCCGCCGCGACCGTCAGCCGTGCTGTTCCATGACGTCGCTCGCCGGCGGCGGGGTCACGTCAACCTTGGTGCCGTAGCCGGAGTAGTACGACGTACCGGTGCTGCCGCCAGACTCCGCCTGCTGCTTGACCAGCAGGTTCTCGGAGTCGATCCAGATGTCGAGCTTCTGGCTCTTGACCTTGGACGCCGCCAGCTGCTTCTTGAGCGCTTCCTGCGCCTCCGGGCTCAGGCCCTTGGCCTCCACGTCGTAGGAGATCGTGCCGCTGTAGTGGGTTGCCTCAACGCCCTTGACGTCTTCCTTGCCCACCGCCTTGAGGTCCTTGGCCGTGAGCAGCCACTCGATCGACTGGCTGGGCTTGGCAGTAGCCACGAGTTCCTGGGTCGCGGCACCGCCCGGCTTCTTCGCCAGGTCCGCGAAACTGGTCTTCATCCAGGACTTGCCACCGATGGCCATGCCAAGGTTGGTGTACACCGCGTCCTTGGTGTACAGGGTCTTCATCGGCTTGCCCTTGCCACCGGACATCGAGATCTCGACGTTCATCTGCACGCCGTCGTTCCAGTCCACCCCGCCCTTGGACGTAGCGGTGCCGGTGCCCATCTTCTTGGTGGTGTCCACCTGGACGGTCTTCTTGGCGTCGGTCGCCGACTGGGCGGCCTTCAAGGCGTCCGCCACGCCCGAGGAGGAGCTGCTCCCGCTCCCGCCTGTGCTGCCACCGGTGCTGCTGCTTCCGCCGGTGCTGCCGCCGGCCTTGTCGCCGTCGCCGCCCTTGTCGTTACAGGCGCTCAGACCGGCCACCATGATGACAACCCCCGCCGCGATGGCGGTCATACGCGTGCTACGCACTTGAGGCTCCCCCTTATTTCTCCTTATGGACCTCGGGGCGACTGTAGTGCAGGGCACTGACACCGAACGCGTCAGGCCCCGCTTCTCGCAAGGGAGAAACGGGGCCTGACGGGAAAACGCTCGCTAGCTAGGGCAGTGAACCGGTCGAACTACGCGTCACACCGAAGCCTGTATGCACGCGGCCCCGGCGTCGTAGGGGCGGATCCTGTTAGCGGTCAGGCCATCTACACAACCCTTAGCAGGAACCCCACGAAGAGGCCCGTGGATCGCGCATGCCCTGAACATCTCAGGGAAAACGACATAGCCTTTGCCGGAAAGGTAATTGGCGCAATCAGTGTCGTTGGCGGACGCTGGTCCAGCCGTCGCCATTGGGACAGCGAATGCAGCAATGGCCACAGCCGCGCCTGCAAGCACGCGCTTTACCTTCGAATTCTTCACGTTTTCCTCCCCGATGTCCATCACAACTGGCGGCAGACATTCCGCCCTGCATGCGTTTGTTGCGTACGCGTCACAATAGAGCTTGGTCTTGAGCCAGGTACTTCTTGGTTTTCCGAGGTCCTAATCCACAAGGCATTGGTCGATGGATCAAGGCTCAGATCTCCTGTACGGACCTCGGAGTTGACTGTAGCCGAGAGCGCCGTCACGCAATACGTCAGGCCCCGCTTCCCGGCCGGGAAGCGGGGCCTGACTACGTACAGCGCCCTACGCGGCGTCGATCAGCAGATCAGACGGCCGCGGGGTCCTCCTCCACGAGGAGGTTGCGGGTGCGGTTGGCGTCCAGCGGGATGCCGGGGCCCATCGTGGTGGTGATGGTCGCCTTCTTGATGTAGCGGCCCTTCGCGGCGGACGGCTTGAGGCGGTTGATCTCCTCGAGCGCCGCGGCGTAGTTCTCCACCAGCTTGGCGTCGTCGAAGGACACCTTGCCGATGATGAAGTGGAGGTTCGCGTGCTTGTCCACGCGGAACTCGATCTTGCCGCCCTTGATGTCGGTGACGGCCTTGGCGACATCCGGGGTAACGGTGCCGGTCTTCGGGTTCGGCATCAGACCACGCGGACCGAGCACGCGGCCGAGGCGGCCGACCTTGCCCATCAGGTCCGGGGTGGCGACGACGGCATCGAAGTCCAGACGGCCCTTGGAGACCTCGTCGATCAGTTCGTCGGAGCCGACAATGTCGGCGCCGGCGGCTTCCGCGGCCGCAGCACGGTCACCGGTCGCGAAGACCAGGACCCGGGCGGTCTTACCAGTGCCGTGCGGGAGGTTCACGGTGCCACGGACCATCTGGTCGGCCTTGCGCGGGTCGACACCCAGGCGCATGGCGACCTCGACGGTCGCGTCGAACTTGACGGGCGAGGTTTCCTTGGCGAGACGGACGGCCTCGAGCGGGGCGTACTGACGCTCCCGGTCGATCTTCGCGTCCGCGTTGCGAAGAGTCTTGCTGCGCTTCACTTCTGCTCCTGATGCAGTGGGGTGGAGTCGTGGTGCGGACCAGCGCCTGGTCCTGCCACGGGTTGCCTGAAGGGGCTGATCAGCCCTCGACCGTGATGCCCATGGAACGGGCGGTGCCGGCGATGATCTTCGACGCGGCGTCCAGGTCGTTGGCGTTCAGGTCGGGCATCTTGGTGGTGGCGATCTCGCGGACCTGCGCCTCGGTGATCTTGGCGACCTTGGTCTTGTGCGGCTCGCCGGAGCCCTTCTCCACGCCCGCGGCCTTCAGGATGAGCTTCGCGGCCGGCGGGGTCTTGGTGACGAAGGTGAAGGAACGGTCCTCGTAGACCGTGATCTCCACCGGCACGACCATGCCACGCTGCGACTCGGTCGCGGCGTTGTAGGCCTTGCAGAACTCCATGATGTTGACGCCGTGCTGGCCCAGCGCGGGGCCGACCGGCGGAGCCGGGTTGGCGGCGCCGGCGCTGATCTGGAGCTTGATAAGCCCCGTGACCTTCTTCTTCTTGGGAGGCATGCTCTCTCCGGGTCCTAGTGAGAGTTGGTTCGCCCCGCAATCCGGTCATCCGGATGGAGGCATACCGCACAACGATAACGGGTATTGTCGCGCGGCCAAAAACCGACAGGTCAGACCGTCCCCCGCAAGCGGGAGGTGCCCCCAGTAGAGGCGCGGTCTGACCTGTTCGGTGGCTGGTGTTCCGGAAGAAACTAGTTCTTCTGGATCTGGTCGAAGCTGAGCTCGACCGGGGTCTCCCGGCCGAAGATCTCGACCAGGCCCTTGACCTTCTTCGAGTCGGCGTTGATCTCGTTGATCGTCGCCTGCAGCGTCGCGAACGGGCCGTCGGTGACGGTGACGGAGTCGCCCACCTCGAAGTCCAGCACCTGGACCTCGAGCTTGCGGGACGGCGCCGGCTTGCCCTCGGCCGCGGCGGCCTCCTTGGCGGCCTTCTCCTCGGCCTCCGGGGCGAGCATCTTGACGATCTCGTCCAGCGTCAGCGGGTACGGGTCGTAGGCGTTGCCGACGAATCCGGTGACACCCGGGGTGTTACGGACGACACCCCAGGACTCGTTCGTAAGGTCCATCCGCACCAGCACATAGCCCGGGAGCTTGTTCTGGCGGATGGTCTTGCGCTCGCCGTTCTTGATCTGGGCGACCTCTTCCTGCGGCACCTCGGCCTGGAAGATGTAGTCCTCGACGTTCAGCGAGACGGCGCGCTGCTCAAGGTTGGTCTTCACGCGGTTCTCATAGCCCGCGTAGGTGTGGATGACGTACCACTCACCGGGGAGGGTGCGCAGCTCGTCGCGGAGGGCGGCCACCGGGTCGACCGGCTCCTGCTCCTCCTCGGACTCGTCCTCGGCGACCTCGTCGGCGGCTTCGGCGTCGTCCTCGACGTGCACCGCGGCCTCTTCGGCGGGCTCGTCGGCAGCAGCGTCCTCGGCGTCGAGCTCGTCGACACCATCGGCGTTCGCGACGATCTCCAGAGCGGTGTCGTCGCCCTCGACCTCGGCCGAGACGGCCTCGTCAACCTCGGCCTCTGCAGCCGCGACGGGCTTGGCGGCGTCGTTCAGGTTCGGGTCAGACACGTGGCTGCTTCTTCCTTGCTTCAAGGGGTTGAACGTGCGAAAGGCCGCCCGCTGAGGCACCCTCCGCGGGATCAGCCGAAGACGTACCCGACGACTCGGTTGATTCCCAAGTCAATCACGGTTACGAGACCGATGATGATGACTACGAAGACGATCACCACGCTGGTGTACGTCGACAACTGGCTGCGCGTGGGCCAGACGACCTTGCGGAGCTCTGCCACGACCTGGCGGTAGAAGAGCGCGAGACGCGCAAAAGGCCCCTTCTTGCCGCGCTTACCGCCGCGACGGGGCTTCTTCTGGGATTCCGCGATGTCGTCCTCGGAACGACCGCGCTCAGGCATGTCGATGGAGCCCAGGGCGTCCGTCACTCGTCCTCACCTGAATCCGGGTCGTGGCCGTGCCGCGCCCGGTTGAGCCGCACGGCGGTGCATTTCATACGTACGCGTGCACGCACCTTGGTGAAGAAAGTGCGTGTAGCAGGGCCGGAGGGACTTGAACCCCCAACCGCTGGTTTTGGAGACCAGTGCTCTACCAATTGAGCTACGACCCTTTGTGGTTCCCCCAACCTACCGCATACGACCGACTGCACTAAGTGCGTGAGTCGCGGCGACCCGTTGAAGGCCAACGGTCAGCGAGTGTACGTGCTTCCGCGCCGGGCGTCGAACAGAAACCCCCGGGGCGGTGCCCGCAAACCCCCGTGCCGGGCTCCTCGGCGGTCTGCGACGATGCCTGTATGAGCGCTGCCACTCCTTCCGCATCGTCCCCCACCGAGCGCCGGGTCTCCGCCCGCATCGGTTCGATCTCCGAGTCCGCCACCCTCGCCGTCGACGCCAAGGCCAAGGCCCTCAAGGCCGCCGGGCGCCCGGTGATCGGCTTCGGCGCCGGTGAGCCCGACTTCCCCACGCCCGGCTACATCGTCGAGGCGGCGGTCGAGGCCTGCCGCAACCCGAAGTTCCACCGCTACACCCCGGCCGGCGGCCTCCCGGAGCTGAAGTCCGCGATCGTCGAGAAGACCCGCCGCGACTCCGGCTACGAGATCGAGGCCGCCAACGTCCTGATCACCAACGGCGGCAAGCAGGCCATCTACGAGGCGTTCGCGGCCATTCTCGACCCGGGTGACGAGGTCATCGTCCCGGCGCCGTACTGGACCACCTACCCCGAGTCGATCCGGCTCGCGGGCGGCGTGCCGGTCGACGTGGTCGCCGATGAGACGACCGGCTACCGCGTGACCGTGGAGCAGCTGGAGGCCGCTCGTACGGAGAACACCAAGGTCCTGCTGTTCGTCTCGCCGTCGAACCCGACCGGCGCGGTCTACACCCGCGAGCAGGTCGAGGCGGTCGGCCGCTGGGCCGCCGAGCACGGCCTGTGGGTGCTGACCGACGAGATCTACGAGCACCTGGTCTACGGCGACGCGGAGTTCTCCTCGCTGCCGGTGGTCGTGCCCGAGCTGCGCGAGAAGTGCATCATCGTCAACGGCGTGGCCAAGACGTACGCCATGACCGGCTGGCGGGTGGGCTGGGCGATCGGCCCCAAGGACGTCATCAAGGCGGCGACGAACCTCCAGTCGCACGCCACCTCCAACGTCTCCAACGTCGCGCAGGCCGCCGCCATCGCCGCCGTCTCGGGCGATCTGACGGCCGTCGAGGAGATGAAGGTCGCCTTCGACCGCCGCCGTCGCAAGATCGTGCAGATGCTCAACGAGATCGACGGTGTGCTCTGCCCGGAGCCGGAGGGCGCGTTCTACGCGTACCCGTCGGTGAAGGAGCTCCTGGGCAAGGAGATCCGCGGCCGGCGCCCGCAGTCCAGCGTCGAGCTGGCCGAGCTGATCCTGGAAGAGGCCGAGGTCGCGGTCGTCCCGGGTGAGGCCTTCGGCACCCCCGGCTACCTGCGTCTTTCGTACGCGCTGGGCGATGAGGACCTGGTCGAGGGCGTCTCGCGCCTGCAGAAGCTGCTGGCCGAGGCGAAGTAGTCACCCACGGCAGATGTGCGGGTCCGGAACGTGTTCCGGACCCGCACTCTTTTGCGGCGGTCCCTTCGTTCGGGGCCGGGGCCTACCGGCGTACCGCCCGCATACGGCAAGATCTCCAGATGGAGCGCATTCGTGATCTGCGTCAATTGCCGAAGGCCCACCTGCACCTGCACTTCACGGGTTCGATGCGGGCCACGACCCTGCTGGAGCTCGCCGACAAATACGGCGTCCATCTGCCGGACGCGCTCAAGGGCGGCGAGCCGCCCCGGCTGCGGGCCACCGACGAGCGCGGCTGGTTCCGTTTCCAGCGGCTGTACGACATCGCCCGGTCGTGTCTGCGCTCGCCGGAGGACATCCAGCGGCTGGTGCGCGAAGCCGCCGAGGAGGACGTCCGGGACGGGTCGGGGTGGCTGGAGATCCAGGTGGACCCGACCTCGTACGCGCCGCGGCTGGGCGGGCTGATCCCGGCGCTGGAGATCATCCTGGACGCGGTGCAGCGGGCCTCCCGGGACACCGGGCTGGGCATGCGCGTGCTGGTGGCCGCGAACCGTATGAAGCATCCCCTGGACGCCCGGACGCTGGCCCGCCTCGCGGTGCGGTACGCGGATCAGGGCGTCGTCGGTTTCGGACTGTCCAACGACGAACGCCGCGGTTTCGCCCGGGACTTCGACCGGGCCTTCGCCATCGCCCGGGAGGGCGGGCTGCTGGCGGCGCCGCACGGCGGCGAGCTGTCGGGGCCGGCGAGCGTGCGGGACTGCCTGGACGATCTGCATGCGGGCCGGGTCGGGCACGGCGTACGGGCGGCGGAGGATCCCGCGCTGCTGGCGCGGCTGGCCGAGCGCGGGGTGACCTGCGAGGTCTGCCCGGCGTCGAATGTGGCGCTGGGGGTGTACGAGAAGACGGAGGACGTACCGCTGCGGACGCTCTTCGAGGCCGGGGTGCCGATGGCGCTGGGCGCGGACGACCCGCTGCTGTTCGGCGCGCGGCTGGCCGCCCAGTACGAGATCGCCCGCACCGCACACGGCTTCTCGGACACGGAGCTGGCCGAGCTGGCACGGCAGTCGGTCCGCGGCTCGCAGGCGCCCGAGGACGAGCGCCGGCGACTCCTGGCGGGCATCGACGCCTGGCTGGCGGCGTAGCGGCCCTGGTGGGCCCGTAGGCGCCCTTCTAGAGGCTGACGCCCACCGTGACCGGCTCATTGACGAGGGTGACGCCGAAGGCCGCGTGCACGCCGTCGCGGACCTCGCGGGCCAGCGCCAGGAGGTCCTCGGTGGTGGCCGCGCCGCGGTTGGTCAGCGCGAGGGTGTGCTTGGTGGAGATACGGGCCGGGCCGCTGCCGTAGCCCTTGGTGAAGCCGGCCCGGTCGATGAGCCAGGCCGCGGAGGTCTTCACCAGGCCATCCCCCGCCGGGAAGGCGGGGGGCACGGCATCGGGGCCGAGCCGGTCCCGGACGCGCTCGAGGAAGGCCGCGTGCTCGGCATCGGTGAGGATCGGGTTGGTGAAGAAGGATCCGGCCGACCAGGTGTCGTGGTCGTCGGCGTCCAGCACCATGCCCTTGCCCGCGCGCAGCGCCAGCACGGTCTTGCGGGCGACGGCCGCCGGGACCCGGTCGCCCGCCTCGACGCCGAGGGCGCGGGCCGTCTCGGGGTACTTCAGGGGCGCGGAGAGGCCTCCGGCGTCCTCCAGGGCGAAGCGCACCCGCAGCACCACGAAGCGGTCGGGGTGCTGCTTGAAGCGGCTGTGGCGGTAGGAGAAGCCGCATTCCTCGTTGGTGAGGGTGACGGTCTCGCCCGCCCGGCGGTCGTAGGCGACGACCTCGGTGATCGTGGCGGAGACCTCCTGGCCGTACGCGCCGACGTTCTGGATCGGGGTGGCGCCCGCCGAGCCGGGGATGCCGGCCAGGCACTCGATACCGGCCAGCCCGGCCTCTACGGTGCGGGCGACCGCGTCGGACCAGTTCTCGCCGGCGGCCAGCTCCAGGGCCGTGCCGTCCAGCGTGAAGCCGCTGGTGGCGATGCGCAGGGCCGTGCCGTCGAAACCCTTGTCGCCGATGACGAGGTTGGAGCCGCCGCCGATGATCAGCAGCGGGATGCCGGCGTCGTCGGCCGCGCGGACGGCCGCGATCACCTCGTCGTCGGTGGTGGCCGTGACGAGACGGGTCGCCGGGCCACCGAGGCGGAAGGTGGTCAGCGGGGCGAGGGGAGCGTCATGGAGTTCCTGCACCCGGCCAAGGGTACGGGGACGGTCCGACAATCCCTGTCCGGCCGCCCCCGCTCGCGCTCCGTGCAGGTCAGGCCAGGCGGACCACGGCGCGGGACATGCCCAGCACCTTCTGGCCCGCGCTTATCGCGGTGAGGTCGACCCGCACCGTGCGGGCCTCGTCGTCCAGCTTGGCGGCCACCTTGGCGCTGACCTCGACGAGTGCGCCGGTCTCGTCGTTCGGGACGATGACGGGCTTGGTGAAGCGCACGCCGTACTCGGCGACCGCTCCCGGGTCGCCGGCCCAGTCGGTGACCACCCGGATCGCCTCGGCCATGGTGAACATGCCGTGCGCGATGACGTCCGGCAGGCCGACCTCCTTGGCGAACTTCTCGTTCCAGTGGATCGGGTTGAAGTCACCGGAGGCGCCCGCGTACTGGACGAGGGTGGCGCGGCTCACGGGGAAGGACCGCGCCGGGAGTTCGGTGCCGACCTCGACGTCGTCATAGGAAATCTTGGCGGTCATCTCAGGCCTCCTGGGCGGCGCGGGCCACCAGCTTGGTGAAGGCGGTCACCACGTGCTCGCCCGCCTCGTCGTGCACCTCGCCGCGGATGTCGATGATGTCGTTGCCCGCCATGGACTTGATGGCCTCGATGGTGGAGGTGACGGTCAGCCGGTCACCGCTGCGTACCGGCCGGGTGTAGGCGAACTTCTGGTCGCCGTGCACCACCCGGCTGTAATCCAGGCCCAGTTGCGGGTCCTCGACCACCTGCCCGGCGGCCTTGAATGTGATCGCAAACACAAATGTCGGCGGCGCGATCACATCGAGATGCCCGAGCGCTTTGGCGGCTTCGGTATCGATGTATGCGGGGTTGGTGTCCCCGATCGCCTCCGCGAATTCGCGAATCTTTTCCCGGCCGACCTCGTACGGGTCGGTGGGCGGGTACGTGCGTCCGACAAAAGACGGATCGAGCGCCATGGGCTCGCAACCTCCCTGTACTGATGCGGTGATTCAACGCCGTGAGGCCGCCCCCAAAAATGGGGACGGCCTCACGGACGAGCCTTGGTTATCGCGTCTCGCGGTGCGCGGTGTGCGAGTTGCAACGAGGGCAGTGCTTCTTCATCTCAAGTCGGTCCGGGTCGTTACGCCGGTTCTTCTTGGTGATGTAGTTCCGCTCCTTGCACTCCACGCAGGCCAGCGTGATCTTCGGGCGGACGTCGGTGGCAGCCACGTGAGTGCTCCTTGGACGGACGGGTGGTCGGATTAACGCATAAAAGAGTAGCCGATCGGAGGACCGACCCCACAATCGGCTACTGTCAGTAGCGGTGACCGGACTTGAACCGGTGACACAGCGATTATGAGCCGCTTGCTCTACCGACTGAGCTACACCGCTGCGATGCGAGGGGCCCCGCCCGAAGGCGGGAACCTCACACATCAGAGCCCCAATACGGAATCGAACCGTAGACCTTCTCCTTACCATGGAGACGCTCTGCCGACTGAGCTATTGGGGCGAGCGATGAAGACATTACACGGCCCGCAGCCAAAGGTGAAATCCGTATCCGGGCCGCGCACCAACCGCCCCCCCGCACCACACCGGTACGACTATTTCGCGCCTGCGCGATGCTCTCCCGGCGGCCCCCTACTCTCGGAACACCGCTGCGTGATCTTGCACGCCCGTGCCTTCGAGGAGCGCGATGTCCGACAGCAGTTCACCGCAGCAGCCACAGCCGGGTAAGCGGGGAAAGCCGAACGGCGGCAGGCATGCCAGGTCGGACGCGGGCGCATTGGTCCTGTGCGGCGCCCGGTTGGCCGACGGCCGGACGGTGGACGTACGGCTCGGCGGCGGACGCATCGAGGCAGTGGGGACCGCCGGCAGCCTCGCCCCACAGGGCTCCCGCGTCGACCTCGCCGGCTATCTGCTGCTCCCCGCCCCCGCCGAACCGCACGCGCACTGCGACACCGCGCTGACCGCCGACACCGACGGCCCCGCCTCCGACTCCCCCGAGGACGTCCAGCGGCGTACGACGGAGGCCGCGCTGCTACAGCTCGGGCACGGCGCCACCGCCTCCCGCAGCCATGTCCGGATCGGCGATGTGCAGGGGCTGCGCTCGCTGCAGGCCGTACTGCGGGCCCGCCGGGCGCTGCGCGGGCTGGCCGATCTGGCCGCGGTCGCGGTGCCGCGCGTACTGACCGGGGTGGCCGGCGCGGACGGGCTGGCGATGCTGCGGGACGCCGTCAAGATGGGCGCGACGGTCATCGGCGGCTGCCCGGACCTCGACCCCGATCCGGCCGGGTACGTCGAGACGGTCCTGGACGTGGCCGGCGAGCACGGCTGCCCGGTTGACCTCCATACGGACGGTGACGATCCGGCGCGGCTGTCCCGCTTCGCGGCGATGGCCGGCGGACTGCGGCCGGGCGTAGCGCTCGGGCCGTGCGCCGGGATGGCGCGGATGCCGCGGAGCGTGGCGGCCCGGGTCGCCGAACAGCTCGCCGCCGCGGACGTCGCCGTCGTCTGCCTGCCTCAGGGCGACTGCACCGGCCTGGAACGCCACGGCTCCCGGGTGGCCCGGCCCGCCCCCGTACGGCTGCTGCGCGCGGCCGGGGTACGGGTCGCGGCGGGCAGCGGGGCGCTGCGGGACGTGGCGAACCCGGTGGGGCGCGGCGACCCCCTGGAGGCCGCGTATCTGCTGGCGTCCCTCGGGGAGGCCACGCCCGAGGCCGCGTACGAGACGGTGAGCGCGGCGGCGCGGGCGACGCTGGGCCTGCCGGAGGTACGGGTCGAGGCGGGCTTCCCGGCGGAGCTGCTGGCCGTACGGGGCGAGCGGATCGCCGGGGTGCTCTCGCTCGCGTACAGCCGGGTTGTGGTGCACCGTGGCCGGGTGGTCGCCCGTACCAGCGCGGTGCGCGAGTACTGCGACTCGGCGGCGGAGGTGGCGCTGGAGCTGCCGCGGCAGTCGCAGCGCTGAAGCACCGAGGTGGCGTCGCCGGGTCCTGCGGTGTGCGGGGGCACTTCGGCGTACGGTCGGGATCATGCGCATTGTCATCGCAGGTGGACATGGTCAGATCGCGCTGCGGCTGGAGCGGTTGCTCGCCGGGCGCGGGGACGAGGTCGCGGGCATCATCCGCCGGCCGGAACAGGCCGGCGACTTGCTGGCCGCGGGCGCCGAACCGGTGGTCTGCGACCTGGAGTCGGCGTCGGTGGAGGATGTGGCGCGGCATCTGCAGGACGCGGACGCGGCCGTCTTCGCGGCGGGCGCCGGTCCGGGCAGCGGCGCCGGGCGGAAGGACACCGTGGACCGCGGCGCCGCGGCGCTCTTCGCGGACGCGGCCGAGGCGGCGGGCGTACGGCGCTTCCTCGTCATCTCCTCGATGGGCGCGGACCGCGAGCCGCCGGAGGGCACCGACCCGGTCTTCGCGGCGTACCTGCGGGCCAAGGGGGCGGCGGACGCGGACGTACGGGCGCGGGCCGGCCTCTACTGGACGATCCTGCGGCCGGGCCGGCTGACGAACGAGCCCGGGACGGGCCGGGTGACGCTGGCCGATGCGACCGGCCGCGGCGAGGTGTCCCGCGACGATGTGGCGGCGGTCCTGGCGGAGCTGCTCGGCCAACCGGCCACCGCGGGGCGGACGTTGGAGCTCATCGGGGGCGATGTGCCGGTGCCGGAGGCGGTGCGGAACGTGGCGGCGCACTGAGGCCCCGTCACTGCCGGCCGGCGGGGTCCGGTCGGCAAGGGGCGCGCGGTAGCGCCGCCGCGCGGCCGGCGCCGGACGGTGTACGGGCTCAGCCGCGGCGGGTCACCCCCGGAGCGGCCGCCCGGGGGTGCCGTACGCCGTACGGCGAAGGTGGATATAGGCGGGGAAATCGACGGGCCCGGGGAACAGCCCACCCGGGCGCCCCCATCAGCGCGAATCACCGGAGATCCATGAACGCCCCTGCCTGGCCGAGGCACAAAGGAAACGGCCCCTGATCTGCGTTTCCGCAGATCAGGGGCCGTTCCACTACCTGTGGCGGCGCCAGGATTCGAACCTGGGAAGGCGAAGCCGGCAGATTTACAGTCTGCTCCCTTTGGCCGCTCGGGCACACCGCCAGGGTTTGCTGCCGGGAGTCCCGCTTTGGGGCGGTGCTCTGTGGCAACGACGTAAACCATACCCGATGGCTGGGGGTGGTCCGCCACTCGATTCCGAAGCGCTGGATCTTGGCCGGGTGGCTAGGCTTGGCAGGCGGCCCGGGGACGGTCCGCACCCCTGACGGATCTACGTATGAGGAGCCAACTCAACATGGCCGACTCCAGTTTCGACATCGTCTCGAAGGTCGAGCGGCAGGAGGTCGACAACGCCCTCAACCAGGCCGCCAAGGAGATCTCGCAGCGCTACGACTTCAAGGGCGTGGGCGCCTCGATCGAGTGGTCGGGCGAGAAGATCGAGATGCGGGCGAACGCCGAGGAGCGCGTGAAGGCCGTACTCGACATCTTCCAGACCAAGCTGGTCAAGCGCGGGATCTCGCTGAAGGCGCTGGACGCCGGCGAGCCGCAGGCCTCGGGCAAGGAGTACAAGATCTTCGCCTCGATCGAGGAGGGGATCTCGCAGGACAACGCCAAGAAGGTCGCCAAGATCATCCGCGATGAGGGCCCCAAGGGCGTCAAGGCGCAGGTGCAGGGCGACGAACTGCGGGTCAGCTCGAAGAGCCGGGACGACCTGCAGTCGGTGCAGCAGCTGCTGAAGGGGAAGGACCTGGACTTCGCGCTTCAGTTCGTGAATTACCGGTAGGAGCCCGGATTCCGGGTGCCAGGGATGGGGCGGCGCGTTTCGGTGTGCCGCCCCACCGGTGTTTCCGGAGGCTCCACGGCGACGCTTGACCTCAATATTGATTGAGGTTGCAGGGTGTGGCCATGACTTCACAGCAGGGCATTTCACGGCAGAGCACTTTGCAGCAGGTCACCCGTCCGGGCCCGCGCGGCCCCTTCCTGACGGACGCCTTTCCCGTGATCCGGCGGCCGGATGCCGGTGCCGTACTGATCGGCGAATGGGACGCGGGCAGCCCCGAGGGCCAACGGGCGCTCGTGGACGGCGTGGCCCGCCAGTGGGGGGAGACGCCGCCGCCGGAGGGCTTGCTCTCGCGGGTGCTGTTCACGGGGACGGACGGCCGGAGCATCCTCGGTTACGGCCAGTGGACCCGCCACGCGGCGCACCAGGAGTTCGTACGGGGCGCCGGGGAGAGCGGGCCGCGCGAGCGGGTCTCGGCGGTCCTGGACGGCGTCGGGGACGACGGCGACGCCGGACCCGGCCGCTTCCGGCTGTACCGCAGCCTGCTGGCCGAGGACGCACCGGGGGCGGTGGGCTGCGTCATACGGGTCGCGTTCCGGACGACGGGGCACGAGGCGGCACGGCGGCTCGTCGACGGTCTGATGGAGATGTTCGGCGGCCGGCAGAGCGGCGAGGGCGCGTTCGGCTCGCACTTCCACATCAGCGAGGACGGCCGTCAGGTCATCAACTACAGCGAGTGGACGTCCGCGGAAGCCCATCAGCGCGTGATCGATTCCGCCTTGCAGAGCGGCGGGGCGGTGATGGGCTTCATCGCGGGCCTGGAGGGCGTGGAACCGCTGGGGTTCAAGCGGTTCGTGGGGCCTCGGGGGCTCGTACGGGCCTGATGGCGAGGCGGGCGGTCACCGCGTGGCGAACGGCTGGTCCGTGGGGACGATCTCGCGGCCCAGGGGCAGCAGGGAGATCGGGATCATCTTGAAGTTGGCGATGCCGAACGGGATCCCGATGATCGTCACGCACAGCGCGATACCGGTGACGATGTGCCCCAGGGCCAGCCACCAGCCCGCGAAGACGATCCAGATGACGTTGCCGACCACCGAGCCGGCGCCGGCGTCGCGGCGCTCCACCGTGGTCCGGCCGAACGGCCACAGGGCGTAGCCCGCGATGCGGAAGCTGGCGATCCCGAACGGAATGGTGATGATCAGTACGCAGCAGATGATGCCGGCGACGACGTAGCCGATCGCCAGCCAGAAGCCGCTGAGGACGAGCCAGATGAGGTTGAGGATGAGCTTCATGATCGGCAGCCTTCCACGGGCGCTTCGGAGAATCGGTCCGACCTGGTAGACGCGCCTTCCGGCGAGAACCGTTGCGATGCCGGCGCCGCGATCGGAGGGGACTGGTTCGATCATTCATCATCGCGCGCCGGACGACGAGAGCGGGCCGCGGCGGTCCGGGCAGTGGCCGTCGCACGCGGTGGGAAGGCGGTTCCGCCCTCGTACGGCGGGCAGGGGGTCCGGTGAGGGAGGGCGACGGTCCGACCGATCGGCGAAGGGACGCGACGTGGCCGGCATTTCCGACGGTGTCTACCGGATCGAGTTCGCCCATGGGCAGCGGCTCACCGCGTGGGAGGCGCGCCCCGGTTCGCCGGTCGTCCTGCTCCCCCCGGGCGGCGGGGCGGCGCAGGAGTGGCGGGTCATGGGCGACGGCAACGGCGGGCACAGCATCGGGATTCCGGATGCGCCGGCGTTCGTCAGCTACGAAGGCGAGCCCGGCCTGCGCGGGATCTCCCTTTTGCGGCCCGAGCCGCGCGCCTGGAAGCTGTCGCCCGGACCGGAGCCGGACACCTTCTTCATCGGGGTCGACGGGGAGCCCATGCGGCTCGGCCCGAGCCCGCTGAGGATTTACCCGCAGCGGCTGGCCCTCGGCCCCGAGTGCGGCGAGCCCTACCAGGCGTGGGGCTTCCGGAAGTTCAGCTGAGGCAGGAGAGCCTCTGGCAGGCCGGGGACGGGGTGACCGTCAGGGCCGGTGGCCCGCCATTTCTTCCAGGCGGGCGATGCGTTCGCGCATCGGGGGGTGGGTGGAGAAGAGCTTGGACATGCCTTCGCCCGCCCGGAACGGGTTGGCGATCATCATGTGGCCGGCCGTCTCCAGGCGCGGCTCGGGCGGGAGCGGCAGCTGCTGGGTGCCGGTCTCCAGCTTGCGCAGGGCGGAGGCCAGGGCGAGCGGGTCGCCGGTGAGCTGGGCGCCCGAGGCGTCCGCCTGGTACTCGCGGGAGCGGCTGACGGCCAGCTGGATGAGCGCGGCCGCGACCGGCCCGAGGATCATGATCAGGAGCATGCCGACGATGCCGGGGCCCTCGTCGTCGTCGCTTCTGCCTATCGGGATCAGCCAGGCGAAGTTGACGAGGAACATCACGACGGAGGCGAGCGCGCCCGCCACTGAGGAGATGAGGATGTCGCGGTTGTAGACATGGCTGAGCTCATGGCCGATGACGCCGCGCAGTTCGCGTTGGTCGAGGAGCTGGAGGATGCCGTCCGTACAGCAGACCGCGGCGTTGCGCGGGTTGCGGCCGGTAGCGAAGGCGTTGGGGGCCTGGGTCGGGGAGATGTACAGGCGCGGCATGGGCTGGCGGGCGGCAGTGGAGAGCTCGCGGACCATGCGGTAGAGCCCGGGGGCCTCGAATTCGCTGACGGGGCGGGCCCGCATGGCCCTGAGTGCCAGTTTGTCGCTGTTCCAGTACGCGTAGGCGTTGGTGCCCAGGGCGACGAGGACGGCGATGATCAGGCCCGTACGGCCGAAGAGGCTGCCGATGACGATGATGAGTGCGGACAGTCCCCCGAGGAGTACGGCGGTCCTGAGCCCGTTGTGCCGGCGGTGCACGGTACGCCCTCCAAGCGGTGCGGCAGGGGAACCCTGTGCTGCTTACTCCACTCTCCAGTGGACCCTTACTCACTGGTCAACGCGAGATGGGGAGGGGTGGTTCCCCGGCCCGCGTGGCGCGGTGCCGGGTGGCGGCCGGACACCGGGCAGGCAGCGGCCGGCGAGGCCTGTCGGGCTTGGGGCCTTTCGGGTGGGGGCGCCGGGCGGACGCCCCCTTGTGCGGCCGGTTAGAGGAGCGCCCCCGAGGCGAAGCGCAGGACGAGCTGCGGGGCGCCGGAGAGGACGATGCCGAGGACCGAGGCGAGGGCGATGGCGGTGGTCAGGGCGGCCGGGATCTTGGCGCGCGGCGCGGGGTGGTCCGCGGGAGCGGCCTCGGTGGCCTCGGCGCCCCGGAAGAGGACCGCCGTCCACTGGAGGTAGTAGTAGAGCGCGATCACGACGTTGACGGCCATGACGACGGCGAGCCAGGCCAGGCCCGCGTCGACGGCCGCCGAGAACACCGTCACCTTGGCGAAGAGGCCGATGATGCCCGGGGGCAGACCCGCAAGGCAGAGCAGGAAGAAGCCGAGGGCGAGCGCCACCAGGGGACGGCGGGCGTACAGGCCCCGGTAGTCGCTGATGCGGTTGGCGGGGGAAGTGCGGGCCACCAGGGCGGCGACGGCGAAGGCGCCGAGGTTCACCGCGCCGTACATCAGGGCGTAGGCGACGGTGGAGCCGATGGCCCGCGCCGGGTGGTCGGCGTAGCCGGCCGCCGCGATGGGGACCAGGAGGTAGCCGGCCTGGCCGACCGAGGACCAGGCGAGCAGCCGTACGGCGCTGTGCGCGCGGCGCGGGTCCTGGCGGAGCGCGGCGACGTTGCCGACGGTCATGGTGAGCGCGGCCAGGACGGCCAGCGCCGGGCCCCAGACGTTCGCGTACGAGGGGAAGCCCTGGACCGTGACCAGGATCAGGCCGGAGAAGCCGACGGCCTTGCCGATCACGGAGAGGTAGGCGGCGATGGGCAGCGGCGCGCCGACGTAGGTGTCGGGCACCCAGAAGTGGAACGGGACGGCCGCGGTCTTGAAGGCGAAGCCGACGAGGGTGAGCGCGACGCCGGCGGTGGCGAGGGTGGCCAGCCGGGGGTCGGGGAGGTCGGTGAGGGTGTGCGCCACCCGGGAGAGGTGGAGGCTCCCGGTGGCGGCGTACAGGAAGCTGACGCCCATCAGCATCACGGCGGTGGCGGCCACCGAGGAGAGGAAGAACTTCAGGGCCGCCTCGGAGGAGAGCCGGTCGCCGCGCCGCAGTCCGACCAGGGCGAAGGCGGGCAGCGAGGCCACTTCGAGGGCGATGACCAGGGTGGCCAGGTCCCGGGAGGCGGGCAGCAGGGCCGCGCCGGCCGCCGAGGAGAGCAGCAGGAACCAGTACTCGCCGGTGGGCAGGTCGTGGTCCTTGATGGTGTCGATGGAGAGCAGGGCGGTCAGCAGCGCCCCGGCCAGCACCAGGAACTGGATGACGAGGGCGAACGGGTCGGCCACGTAACTGCACACATCCGGGTGGCCCGTGAGGCAGAAGGTGCGGCGGTCGCCGCCCAGGAGAGGGAGCAGGGAGAGCGCGGCCAGCGCGAGGCCTCCGGTCGCCACCCAGCCGAGCAGCGGCTTCCTGGTGGTGGGCAGGAACAGGTCAGCGACGAGCACCACCAGGGCGACGGCCGCCGCGATGGTGGGCGGCGCGATGGCGAGCCAGTCGACGGACTGGACCAGAGAGGTGACCGAGCTCATCACTTACCGCCTCCGAGGAGCTGCTGGACGGCCGGGTTCGTGAGGCCGAGGAGGGCCGCGGGCCACAGTCCGGCGAGGACGGTGAGGACGGCGAGGGGGGTCCAGGCCGCGTATTCGTGGCGCGCGATGTCGGGGATGACGGGCGTGGGCGTCTCCATGGACAGCGGCTCTTCGCCGGGTGCCGCCTCGGCCGCCAGGTGGCCGCCCATGCAGACGCGGCGGACGACGAGCAGCAGGTAGGCGGCGGTCAGCAGGGTGCCGAGGCCGGCCAGGATCATGAACGTCAGGAAGGCGGGGCGGCTGAGGCCCGCGGCCGGGCGGAAGGCGCCGAACATCGCGAGCATCTCGCCCCAGAAACCGGCGAGGCCCGGGATGCCGAGCGAGGCGACGGCCGCGAAGGCGAGCAGTCCGCCGAAGCGCGGGGCCTTGCCGTACAGGGCGGCACCGGTGCTGCCCGCGAGGGTGTCGAGGTCGGAGCTGCCGTAGCGGTCCTTGAGGGCGCCGACGAGGAAGAACAGCAGGCCGGTGATCAGGCCGTGGGCGATGTTGGCGAACAGCGCGCCGTTGACGCCGGTGGGGGTCATGCTCGCGATGCCGAGGAGGACGAAGCCCATGTGGCCGACGGAGCTGTAGGCGATCAGGCGCTTGAGGTCGCCCTTGGCGCCCTTGCGGACGAGGGCGAGGCAGGCGAGGGATCCGTAGATGATGCCGATGGCGGCTAGCGCGGCGAGGTACGGCGCGAAGGTGTGCATGCCCTCGGGCGTGATCGGCAGCGCGATGCGGACGAATCCGTACGTGCCCATCTTGAGCAGGACGCCGGCCAGCAGCACGGAGCCGACGGTGGGGGCCGCGGTGTGCGCGTCCGGCAGCCAGCTGTGCAGCGGCCACATCGGGGCCTTGACGGCCAGTCCGATGCCGATCGCGAGCACCGCCAGAAGCTGAACTGTGTGGCTGAGCTGGGCTTTCGGGCCGTTGTCAGTGGCGAGTGCGACCATGTCGAACGTGCCGGATTTCACGCCGATGAGGAGGAGGCCGAGCAGCATGACGACCGAGCCGAGCAGCGTGTAGAGGATGAACTTCCAGGCCGCCGCCTGCTTTCCGGCGCCGCCCCAGCGGGCGATGAGGAAGTACATCGGGATGAGGACCATCTCGAAGGCGAGGAAGAAGAGCATCAGGTCGAGGACGGCGAAGGTGGCGAGGGTGCCGGCCTCAAGGGTGAGCAGCAGGGCCACAAATGCCTTGGGTGACGGGCCCGTTGGCATTTTGAAGTAGCTGTAGAGCGCGCAGAGGAAGGTCAGCAGCGCGGTCAGGACGACAAGGGGGAGCGAGATGCCGTCGACGCCGAGATGGATGCGGATGTCGAGCGCCGGGATCCAGCTGATGTCGGTGGTCGCCTGCATACGGGCCGGCTGGTCGTGGTCGAAGCCGATGGCCAGCGCGATGGTGGCGGCGAGGACGACTCCGGTGACGGTCACGCCGTGGCGAAGTACGGCCTGGTCGGGGTTGCGGCCCCGGAGGCCGGGCGGGGCCGGGAGCAGCGCGGCGAGCGCGCCGATGAGGGGGAGTACGACGACGCCCGCGAGGAGAAGCTGCATAGCGGTGTGATTCACGGGTCAGGCCCTCCTCAGGGTTTCGGCTCCGGCGAGGCAGGCCACGAGGGCTGTCGGCTGGGGGTGCGGGGGTCGGCCCCCGGGGGATGGCAGCACGGTCAGGCTCCCGTGCCCGTAGCGATGAGGACGGCGGCGAGGGCCAGGACGAGCGAGCCCGCCAGCAGGGCGCCGAGATAGGTCTGCACATTGCCGGTCTGGGCGCGGCGGACGGCGGCGCCCAGCCAGCGGGGGGCGGCGCCCGCGCCGCGCACGTAGGTGTCGACGACCTCGCGGTCGAGGAAGGCGACGAGCGTGGCGGCGGCGCGTACGGGCCGGACGAACAGCGCGGAGTAGACGGCGTCGAGATGGAAGCCGACGGCCGCATGGCGGTGGAGCGGGCCGAGGAGGAGACGGCCGGGGTCGGCCGGGTCCGGGGCGCCGGCGGCATCGCCGTAGGCGGGGGCGTGGCTCTCGATGGCCAGCTCCTCGGCGAGGCCGGGGGCGGCTTCGGGTGCCACGGCGACGGCGCCGAGGGGGGCGCGGGCGGCGAGGGCGCTGGTGTGCCGCCAGGCGGCGTAGGTGACCAGGCCGCCGATGAGGGCGAGGCCGGTGCCCAGGACGGAGGTGTTGAGCGTGGGGGTGAGCGAGCGCCCGTCGAACCAGTCGGGCAGATAGGGGCCTGCCAGGCCGAGCGCGACGGTGGGGAGGAACAGCACCCAGAGCATGGCGTTCATGACAACCGGCTGGGGGCCGTGGTCCGGGACCTCGGTGCCCTTGCCCTTGAACGCGAGCAGCCACAGACGGGCGGCGTAGGCCGCGGTGAGGAGGGCGGTGAGCA
Organism: Streptomyces sp. NPDC101227; assembly: GCF_044767545.1. Lineage (NCBI taxonomy): Bacteria > Bacillati > Actinomycetota > Actinomycetes > Kitasatosporales > Streptomycetaceae > Streptomyces > Streptomyces sp. NPDC101227. Next base: position 447,382 of record NZ_JBIWOD010000004.1, read on the forward strand.
TTCCGGCGATCAGTACGGTCCAGCCGGCCGCGCCGGGAATTCCGTGCGCGCCACCGGTGGCGGCGTGCTCCGCGGCGCCGAGGACGGCTTCCTTGGAGAAGAAGCCGGCGAACGGCGGGATCGCGGCGAGCGCGAGCAGCGCCACGGTCACCGTCCAGTAGGCGTCCGGGATGCGCCGGGACAGCCCGCTCATCCGGGACATGGCGGCCAGCGAGTTCGTACCGGCGGCGTGGATGATCACGCCCGCGCCGAGGAAGAGCAGGGCCTTGAACGCACCGTGCGTCAGGAGGTGGAAGACGGCGGCGCCGCGGTCGCCGACGGCCAGCGCGCCCAGCATGTAGCCGAGCTGGCCGACCGTCGAATAGGCCAGGACGCGCTTGATGTCGTCCTGGGCGAGGGCGGCCAGGCCGGAGCCGACCATGGTGATCGCGGCCATGACGGCGAGCACGACCAGGGCCGCCGCGGAGGCGGCGAAGACGGGGAGGAGCCGGGCCACGACATAGACACCGGCGGCGACCATCGTCGCGGCGTGGATCAGCGCCGAGACGGGCGTCGGGCCGGCCATCGCGTCCGGGAGCCAGGTGTGCAGCGGGAACTGCGCCGACTTGCCCGCGACGCCGCCCAGCAGCAGCAGCGCGATCAGCGTCGGGTGGTCCAGGCCGCCGTCGGCGACCTGGCCGAGGATGCCGGTGATCCGGAAGGTCCCGGCGTCGGCGGCCAGCGCGAAGATGCCGAAGAGGAAGGGGACATCGCCGAGCTTGGTGACGAGGAAGGCCTTGAGGGAGGCGGCGCGGGCGGCCTCGGTCTCCCAGTAGTGGCCGACGAGGAAGTACGAGCAGATGCCCATGACTTCCCAGCCGACCAGCAGCACCATCAGGTCGCCGGTGTAGACGACGAGCAGCATCGCGGAGGTGAAGAGGGAGACCAGCGCGGCGTAGGAGGGGTAGCGCGGGTCGTCGCGCAGATAGCCGGTGGAGTAGATCTGCACACAGGTCGCCACGACGCCGACCAGGACGGCGATCAGCGCGGCGAAGCCGTCGATGTGCAGGGCCAGGTCGATGGGGATCGAGCCGGTCGGGGTGAGCTCGGTGGCGACGTCGGTGGCCGGGCCGCCGCCCTGCTCGACGGCGACGGACACCGCGAGCGCGGCCGCGGCGAGCGTGGGCAGGACGGCCAGCGGCCGTACGAACCCGGGCGTGCGCCGCCCCAGGAGGAAGCCCGCGACGGCCCCGAGGAAGGGCAGGAGGGGGACGAGGACGGCGGTGGTCGTGAGCGTCACGCGGTGGCCTCCGCCTGGGTTTCCGGCTGCGGCTGCGCGCCGTGATCCGTGGCGTCTCCGCCGTCCGGCCGCTCCGCGAGGTCACGGAGCCGGTCGATGTCGGAGCTGCCGCGGTTGCGGTAGACGAGCAGCACGATCGCCAGGCCGATGCCGATCTCGGCGGCGGCGATGGCGATGGTGAAAAGGGTCAGCGCCTGGCCGGCGTGCAGGGTGTCGCGCAGCCAGACGTCGAAGGCGACGAGGTTGAGGTTGACGGCGTTGAGCATCAGCTCGACGGACATCAGCACCAGGATCGCGTTGCGGCGGGCGAGCACGCCGTACAGACCGGTGCAGAAGAGGAGGACGGCGAGGACGGCCGGGTAGGCGAGATGCATCAGCGCTGGTCCTCTCGCGGGGCGGGGGCACGGGAGGCGCTGTTCCGGAGGGCCGCCGCGGGGGCCTTGTCGTCGCCGGTCCTGCGGGACAGCACGATCGCGCCGACGAGCGCGGCGAGCAGCAGCACGGACAGCGCTTCGAAGGGCAGCACCCAGTACTGGAAGAGGGTGCGCCCGGAGGCCTCGGTGGAGCCCTGGACCGCGCCGTCGAGGTTGATCCAGGTGGCCCGGAAGGCGTCGACGACGACCCAGACCAGCGCGCCGGCCGCGCCGACGGCCACGACGAGCGCGGCCCAGCGGTTGCCGGAATCGGCGTCCGGGGAACGGCCGATGGGCGCCTTCGTCAGCATCAGTCCGAAGAGCAGGAGGACGACCACGGAACCGACGTAGATCAGCACCTGCACCCAGGCGATGAACTCCGCGGTGAGCAGGAGGTACTCGACGGCGACCCCGCCGAGGGTGACCACCAGCCAGAGGGCGGCGTGCACCAGCTGCTTGGTGGTGACCGTGACGACGGCCGCGCCGAGGGTCGCGATGCCGACCAGGAGGAAGGCGATCTCGACACCGGTGGGCGAAAGGAAGCCGTGGCCGAGCGCGGTGGCGGCGAGCGTCACGTTCCCTCCTCCTTGGTGTCCTGGGCCTGTCCCCGGGCTTCGGCGGCCTCCTGGGCTTCGGCCGCCTGCTGGGCGGCGAGCTTGTCCGCGGCCTTGCGGGCGGCGGCGATCTCCTTGGGCTCCTCGGCCGCCGGGTCGAGCGCGGGCGGCTCGGGCACCGTCCACATCCACTCGCGGAGCTTGTCGCGCTCGTGCGTGAGCTCGCGGATGTCCGTCTCGGCGTACTCGAATTCCGGCGACCAGAAGAGCGCGTCGAACGGACAGACCTCGATGCAGATGCCGCAGTACATGCACAGCGCGAAGTCGATGGCGAAGCGGTCCAGCACGTTACGGCTGCGCTCGCGGCCACCGGGCGCGGCGGGCGGCACCGTCTCCTTGTGGGAGTCGATGTAGATGCACCAGTCCGGGCACTCGCGGGCGCACAGCATGCAGACCGTGCAGTTCTCCTCGAGCAGCCCGATGACGCCGCGGGTGCGCGGCGCGAGGTCGGGCTGGACGTCCGGGTACTGCGCGGTGACGGACTTCCTCGTCATCGTGCGCAGAGTGACGGCCAGGCCCTTGGCGAGGCCCTTGCCAGGCATGCCCATTACGAGATCACCACCTTGATGACGCCGGTGAGGGCGATCTGGGCGAGGGCGAGCGGGATGAGGACCGTCCAGGCGAGCTTCTGCAGCTGGTCCTCGCGGAGGCGCGGGTAGGTGACGCGCAGCCAGATGACGCCGAAGGCGAGGATCGCGGTCTTCAGCAGCGTCCACAGCCAGCCCAGGCCGTCGAGGCCGAACGGGCCGTGCCAGCCGCCGAGGAAGAGGACGGAGGTCAGCGCGCAGAGAACGACGATGCCCGCGTACTCGGCCAGCAGGAAGAGCGCGAAGCGCAGCCCGGTGTACTCGGTGTACGCGCCGAAGATGATCTCCGAGTCGGCGACCGGCATGTCGAACGGCGGGCGCTGGAGTTCGGCGAGTCCCGCGGTGAAGAAGACGACGCCGCCGACGATCTGCCACGGCACCCACCACCAGTGGAACGCCTCCAGGATGCCCGGCAGGGAGAGCGTGCCGGCCGCCATCGCGACGGACGCGGCGGCGAGCAGCATCGGCAGCTCGTACGCCAGCAGCTGCGCGGCCGTCCGCAGGCCGCCGAGCAGCGAGAACTTGTTCGCCGACGCCCAGCCCGCCATCAGCGAGCCGAGCACGCCGACGCCCATGACCGCGAGCACGAAGAAGATGCCCGCGTCGAGGTCCTGCCCCACGGCGTTGTGCGGGCCGATCGGTACGGCGATCAGGACCAGGAGGTACGGAAGCAGCGCGACGGCCGGCGCGAGCTGGAAGATCCTCCGGTCGGCGCCCGCCGGAACGACGTCTTCCTTCTGCGCGAACTTGACGCCGTCCGCGACCAGCTGCGCCCAGCCGTGGAAGCCGCCCGCGTACATGGGGCCGAGGCGGCCCTGCATATGGGCCATGACCTTGTGCTCGGTCTGCCCGATGACCAGCGGAAAGACGAGGAAGACGACGAAGACGGCGATGAGGCGCAGGGCGATGTCCAGGGTGTCGCTCATGGGGTGTCGCCTCCTGCCTGGGTGCGGTCGTGGTCGTTGGAGTTGTTGTTCGCGGTGTCGCTGGTGTCGCTGGTGTTGTCGCCGGCGTTGTCTGCTCCGGGCTTGGCTTCGGGCTCGGGCTTGGATCCGGGCTCGGGCTTGGCTTCGGGCATTTCAGCCGTTTCGGGCTTCTTCGCCGTCTCAGGCTTCTTCGCCGTCTCGTCGAAGGCCGGGCGGGCGTGGTGCCAGGGAGCGTCGGACGAGCGCGGCGCGGCCTCGTTCGCCGGGGTCTCCGTCGCCTGTGCCTCGTTCGCCGGCGTCTCCGTCGCCGGGGCGTCGGCAGTCTCGCCTGCCGCGTCCGCCGCCTGCTGGCCGGCCGAGCCCTCGCTCACCGACCGGGTACGCCGCGCCGGGCGCGCCGGACGCTCCGGACGGTCGGTACCCGCCCCGGCCGCCGGAGCCTCGGCGGTCTCGCCCGCCGTACCCGCCGCCGCCTGGCTCGCCGAGCCCGCGCCCGCCGTCCGCGTGCGCCGCGCCGGGCGCTCGCCCGCGGCGGCACCCGCGGCCCGCGCGCCCCGTGCCGGCCGCGCGGGCGCAGGCGGCAGCTGGCCCTTCAGCGGACCCCACTCGTTCGGATCGGGCACGCCCGGCGGCAGCATCTGCCGCCGCTTGGGCCCGCCGTGCTCGGACTCCCCCGGCTCCTTGGCGCCGGGCCACGCCTTGGCGACCCGCGCCGCCAGCACGAAGTCCTTGCGCAGCGGATGGCCCTCGAAGGTGTCCGGGAGCAGCAGCGGTACGAGGTGCGGGTGGCCGGTGAAGTCCACGCCGAACATCTCGTGGGTCTCGCGCTCGTGCCAGGCCGCGCCCGCGAACACGCCCACGGCGGTGGGCAGCGCGGCGGCCTCGTGCGGCACGGTGGTACGGACGATCAGCCGGCGGACGGTCCCGGGGTGCGCCACATCCGCAAGGTGCGCGCAGATCCGGAAGCCGGTGCCGGGCTCGTCGACGGCGCTCAGCCAGTCGAAGTAGGTGCAGCCGAGGTCGTCGCGGGCGGCCGTCAGGGCGGTGAGCCAGGCGTCCATGGGGACGTCGACCGTCAGCAGGTCGTACGCCTCCTCCGCCGTGGCACCCGCGCCGAAGATCTCGCTCGCGGGCCGCGGCAGCCAGCCGACGACCGGCTCGGGAGCGGGCTCGGCGGGCTCCACGGGCTGCTCGGCCACCTGATCAACGGGCCGCTGTTCGGGCGTCTCGCTCTGCTCGCTCATCGGGGTCCCTCCCCCGCCGCCTTGGGTGCCGGTGGCGCCACCAGTCCGCTGCGCAGCGCGGCCGCCGAGGGCCGGGCGCCGCCACCGTGTCCGTACCGCTCGCCCAGCGACTCGCGCGCGATCTTCTCCTGGAGCTTGAGGATGCCCTGCAGCAGCGCCTCCGGCCGCGGCGGGCAGCCAGGCACGTACACGTCGACCGGGATGATCTGGTCGACGCCCTTGGTGACGGAGTACGAGTCCCAGTAGGGGCCGCCGCAGTTGGAGCAGGCGCCGAAGGAGATGACGTACTTCGGCTCGGGCATCTGCTCGTAGAGCCGCTTGACCGCGGGCGCCATCTTGTCGGTGACGGTGCCGGAGACGACCATCAGGTCGGCCTGGCGCGGGCCGGGCGCGAACGGGATCACGCCGAGCCGGATGAAGTCGTGCCGGGCCATGGACGCGGCGATGAACTCGATGGCGCAGCAGGCCAGGCCGAAGTTGAAGACCCACAGGCTGTAGCGGCGGCCCCAGTTGAGGACCACCTTCATCGGTTCGGGCGCGAGCCGGGCCAGCGTGCCCAGGCGCCGGGGCTCCGGCAGGTACTGGGGGACGGCGCCCTCGGCCGCCGCTGCGGATCCGTTGGAGACGGGGTTCACGTCCATTCCAGGACGCCCTTCTTCCATGCGTAGAGCAGGCCGACGGCGAGGAAGCCGAGGAAGATGAACATTTCCACCAGCGTCACGCCGCCGAAACCGGGGGCGGCGAAGATCGTCGCCCAGGGGAACAGGAAGATCGAGTCGACGGCGAAGATGACGTAGAGGAATGCGTAGACGTAGTAGCGGACCTGGGTGTGCGCCCAGCCCTCGCCGACCGGGTCCACGCCGCACTCGTACGTCAGCAGCTTCTCGGGCGTCGGCACGACAGGCCGCAGCAGCCGCCCGGCCCCGAAGGCCACGGCCACGAAAAGCACGCCGATCACGGCGATGAGTCCGACGACCGAGTAGCCCTGGAAGTAATCCGCGGCGATGGTGGTGCGTACGGTCGTGTCCGGCACGTCCGCCCCTCGCTCCCTGACTGCGCTTGTTCAACGACTTCGACGATCTGTACGGACCGGAGTCTAGGCCCTGCCCCGGCCGCGCTGAGCGGCCGCGTCGTCGCGGACGGTGGGCTTGTCCCTACTTCGCCCTACCTGGGTGGCCGGCAGCGTAGACGCCATCGCCGATTGTCTCAGCGACTGTCTCACGGACCGGACGATGCGGCTCTGGACTCAGCGTATGGGGCCGCCGTCGAACGGGCTGAGGCCGTCGGGCGCGCCGGGGTCGGTGGCGGCCGGCGGCCGGGCTGGGGTCGCGGTTGACGGCTGCGTGGACTGCGGGTGGGCCTGCGCCGCCGCCTGGGGCACGGAGGGCGGCGCCTGCTGGGAGGCGGGGTGGGCCACCGGGTCCGGGGCGGGACGGGGCGCCGGGGTCGGCTGCGGCATCGACTGCGGCGGCACGGGTGCGGGCCCCTGGGACGCGTACGGCCCTGCGGGCGCGGGCCCGGCGGCGGCGGCCTGCGGGATGAAGGGCGGCTGCCCCGGGGCGTGAACCACCTGCTGGGGAAACGCCTGCCGGGGATGCGTCTGGTGGAGATGCGTCTGCTGGGGATATCCCGGCGGGGACTGCGCGGCCTGCAGAGACTGGGCCGCCTGTAGGGACTGGGCGGCGGCCTGGTGCGACTGGGCCTGCGCGGACGGGGCGTGCCGCCTGTCCCGCGAGACGGCGCGGTCCATCACCTCGGCCGCGATCCGGGCCGCCGCCTCACGCGTCCGCTCGCCCAGCAGTTCCGTGCGGATGGCGCCGCCCGCCGCCAGGTGGCGGTCGTACGGCAATGCGAGCACCGCCGCTCCCCCGCCGCCCAGATGCTCGGCCGCCTTGCGTATGTCGAGACCGGCGTCGGGCGAGGAGTGCGTGAGCACGACCACCGTGGTCGGCAGCAGGCCGGGGTGCAGCCCGCCGACCCAGTTCAGTACGGAACGGGTGGCCGCCACGCCCTCCGGGGTCGCGGGGGTGACCAGCACCCGCGCCTGAGTCGTCACCAGGGCGGTGCGCGCCACCTCGGCGGGCAGCGTCTCGCAGTCGACCACGGTGGTGGCGAAGTGACGGCGCAAGGAGGTCATCACGACCCGGTAGGTGTCGAGGTCCAGCCGGGTCCCGATGGCGCCCTGGCTGCCGGGCAGCAGCCAGCCGCCGCCCGCGAACGGCAGGAGATAGCCGGTCAGGTCCGTGATCAGCATCGAGGGGTCGACGATCTCCGCGAGATCGCTGCCCGACCAGCGCACCTCCCGGGCACCGAGGCGGTGCGGCAGCGTGCCGAGCGCCGGATCGGCCTCCACGGCGAGCACCGGGTCGGGGCGGTAGTGCGCGTAGGTGAGCGCCAGCAGGGCGGCGACGGTGGATTTGCCCGCACCGCCGCGGATGCTGGAGACGGCGATCTGCCGACCGGTGGTCACGGGCTGCTGGATGGCGTACGCGGCCTGGGTAATGGCGGCCGTCTCGGCGGCCGGGGACGACGCGAACACCCGCCGCAGCGCCCGCCCGGCCCGCCTGGCCAGCGGGTCACCGCGGCGCGGCTTGGACTGCCCGCCGGCCAGCTCGGGCGGCAGGAGGGGGACGGAGACCGGGGTGCGGGCCGGCAGGCCGGAGCGGCCGTAGCGCCCGGGGGCCGGGGCCGACGGGGCCGACGGGGCGGACGGGGCGGACGGGGCGGACGGGGCGGACGGGGCGGACGGGGCGGACGGGGCGGACGGGGCGGAAGCGGACGGCATGGGGGCCGACGGCACGGAGGACGACGGCGCGGAGGGCGACGGCGCGGAGGGCGACGACATGGAGGGCGATGCCGTTGAGGCCGATGGCGCGGAGGCCGCCGGGGCAGCGGCCGACGCGGCGGGAGCCGTCGGAGCGTGCGGCGGCATGCCGGGGGCTTGCGACGGCGGGGCCGTCGGCGTGGGGGGCATCGGCGGGGCGGACATCGGCACGGGGGCCTGCGCACCGGACGTGGCCGGGGCATCGGCCGCCGCGGGAGCAGGGGCGGGGCCAGAGGCAGCAGGAGCAGAGACAGGAGCCGACGGGCCGCCGGGCGCCCCGTGCGCAGCCGGGGCAGCGGGCGCCTCCGGAGCAGCGGGCGCAGCTTCCGCGGCCAACGCAGGCATCGGCCCGGCCCCGTCCCCTGTACTCGCCATCGCGCTCGGACGCGTGCCAATGCCCGCGTTCGCGCTCGAAGTCGTGCTCACCGAATCGAGACCTCCCTCCCGCTTCCTCAACGACACGCCCGGTCGACCCGGCTCCGCTCCCCCGGGCGTATTCACTCCGGGGCTCGCTTCCGCTGACATTTTCCCTCCGAAGCCTTGCGGGTCAGGACGTGCCCAGCAGCAAGGTGTAGCCCCCAAAGGCCCCCAGGGCCACCGGGATCAGCGCCACCACGCCGGCCGACTCGACCAGATCCAGCCATCGCCGCAGCCGCGCCCGCAGGGACTCCGGCACCCGTACCGCGAGCATCGCCACCGGCAGCGCCGCCAGCACGCCCAGCAGCACCAGTGCGCCGGCCGGCCCGGCACCGTCCGCCGTCGCCCAGAGCAGAACGAGCCGTACGCATACGGCGGTTCCGGCCGCCAGCAGCGCGACGACCTCGACCGCCAGCGGGTAGGCGCGCGCCCGCGAGAGCAGTACGACGCAGAGCAGCAGCGCGGCGAGCACGGTCCACAGGCCGGGCGTGTCCACCGCCAGCACCCCCGCCGCGCCGGCCGAGGCCGCCATCGCCACCGTGGCCAGGGCCAGTCCCCTATGGGTGGCGCCCAGCGCGGCCGTCACCTGGTGCCTGCTGACCGGCGTGCCACCGGAGCGCCGGTCGTCCAGTCGGGTCAGTCCGGCGGTCGTCAGCGCGTACCGCGGCAGATATCCGAGGACGAGGACGGAGACAAAGCCGAGGGCAACTCCCGTGCGGGCGGGGGTGGTCAGCGCGAGGCCGAGCTCCCAGGCGCCCACCGCGAGCGCGATCGAGGCGGCACCGGTCAGGCCGCCGCGCCCCAGTGGCGTGCAGAGTCCGAGGAGCGCGAACACGGCGGCGACGGTCAGCCCTACGGTGGCCAGTCGAGCGGTGCCGCCGGTGACCGCGTACCAGGAGGCGACCAGTCCGAGCGCGCCGCCGAGCAGCAACAGGGCGACGCCCGGTGCGCGGTGGCCCGGCCGCCCGGCCACCAGGCCGGTTGCCGCTCCGGCGGCCGCGACGAGCACGGCGGCACCCGCGAGCCAGAGGGCGGCGCCGCTGCCGTACCAGATGACCGCGCAGACGCCGGCGAGCGCCGCAAGCAGCACACCGGTCGTCACCGCCGTCCAGGTACTGGTTCGTTCGCCCCAGCCCCAGCCGCGGACGTCGAGGGGACCGGCCGCCCCGTTGGTGAGGTCTCCGCCTACGGGATCCGGCGCCAGCACTTGGCTGTCCCGACCCCGCGCCATCGCCCCGTCTCTCCCGCTCTGCACCGCATCACCATACGGTCCCGTCGCCGCGCCGTGTCCACCACCGGCGATAACGAGATAGCCACCAACCTGCACCGATGCCGGAGATGAGGGGTGCCGGGGGGGGGGGAAACCCCACCCCCGGCACCCGACGAACCCCATGGCACCGGGGCCCGCATCCGGGCAGGCTGGGGCGTATGACGGAGAGTTCCCTGCCCAGTGCTGTCGATGGCGCCGTAGACGGCACCTCACCCCCACCGCCCAAGGCGCCGCTCAGCGCCTGGACCTGGCGGGAGATCGCATATCTGCTGTCCAATTTCCCGCTGGACGTCCTCGCGTTCGTAGTGCTCGTGGTCTGGCTGGCGCTCGGCATCGGGCTGTCCGTGACGGTGATCGGGCTGCCGCTGCTGGCGTCCGGCCTGGTGGCGTGCCGGAAGTACGGGAAGGCGGAACGGGCGCGGGCGCGGGCGTTGCTCGGGGTGGAAGTGGAGGAGCCGAGTCCGCTGCGGGCGCGGGAGACGGGGTTCTTCCCCTGGTTGTGGGCGTGCGTGAAGGACCCGGTCGCCTGGCGGCATGCGCTGTTCGCGTTCATCCGGCTGCCCTGGGCCGTCCTCACGTTCGCCCTCACGCTCGTCTCGCTCTTCGTGGCGTGGCCGGCCCTGCCGTGGCTGGCGCGCTGGCTGTCGAACGTGGACCGGGCGATGGTGCGCGGACTGCTCTCACCCTCCGACGAGTTGGAGCGGCGGATCGCCGAGCTGGAGACGGACCGGATGACGGTCACCGATACCGCCGCGGCCGATCTGCGGCGCATCGAGCGGGATCTGCACGACGGGGCGCAGGCCCGGCTGGTGGCGCTCGCCATGGGGCTCGGGCTGGCGAAGGAGAAGCTGCTGGAGGACCCGGATGCGGCGGCGGCGATGGTGGACGAGGCGCACGGCGAGGTGAAGCTGGCGTTGCAGGAGCTGCGGGATCTGGCCCGGGGCATCCACCCGGCGATCCTGACGGACCGCGGGCTGGGGCCGGCGCTGACCTCTCTGGCCGGGCGCTGCACGGTGCCCGCCACGACGTCCGTGGACCTGGCCGAGCGGCCCGCGCCCGCCATCGAGGGCATCGCGTACTTCACCGTCTCCGAGCTGCTGCAGAACATCTCGAAGCACAGTGCCGCGCGGCGGGCGTCGGTGGAGGTGTGGCGGGTCAAGGACCGGCTGCTGATCCAGGTGGAGGACGACGGCCGGGGCGGGGCGCGGCTGGACGGCGGCAGCGGGATGGCGGGGCTCGCCGAGCGGCTGGGGTCGGTGGACGGGCTGTTCGTGCTGGATTCGCCGGTCGGCGGGCCGACGCGGGTGACGGCGGAGCTGCCGTGGCGGGCGCGTACGGGCGGGAGCTGACGGGGCGGACGGGGTGGTGGGTGTGCTCACCCTCAGGTGCGGGGGTGGGGAAAACCCCAGGAGAAGAGTGCGCTGAACCTCATGGTGCGGGCAGCGCCGAGCGCGGACGCTTGTCGTAGCGGAAAAAGAATCCGCATGAAGTGTCTCGAACCAGCACTAAGCAGCATGAAACAGCACCAGGCAGAGCGAAGCGGCACGAGCCGGCAGGCGCCGGAACACCACCGCATACGGCAGAACGGACGGACGACGAGTCGATGGATACCGCATACGCACCGCAGCCCCGCGGCTCCCACGTGCCTGTGGGACTGCGCGCCCCGTTCTCCGGGCGCACCTGGCGCGAATTCCTGTATCTCTTCCTCAGCCTCCCGATCGCATCGGTGATGTTCAGCTACGCGATAGCGGTGATCTCGCTCGGCGCCGGCCTGCTGATCACGTTCCTGGGCATCCCGGTGCTGGCCGGCGGGCTGGCCGGCTGCCGCGCGCTGGGCGTTCTCGAGCGCGGGCGGGCCCGCGCGCTGCTGGGGCTCGAGGTGGCCGAGCCGGAGCCGGTCCGCGCCGCCAAGCCGGGCCTGATGGGGTGGATCGGGGCCGTACTGAAGAGCGGGGTGTCCTGGCGGCACCTCCTCTACTCGTTCTTCCACTTCCCGTGGGCGCTGTTCTCCTTCGTCTTCTCGACGACCTTCTGGGCCGTCGGCTGGAGCCTGCTGGCCTATCCGCTGTGGCGGTGGACGTTCCCCACGTACCTCGGGGTGCCGGGCATCCAGATGTGGGGCGACGTCGACGGCAACCGCTTCTACCTCGACACGCCTGTCGAAATCGGGAGCATCAGCGCCGTCGGTCTGCTGCTGGTGCTGGCCGGGCCGTGGCTGATCCACGGGCTGACGCAGGTGGACCGGGTGATGGTCCGCGGGCTGCTGGGCCCGTCCTCCCTCGCCGGCCGGGTCTCGGAGCTGGAGTCGGACCGCGGGGTGGTGGTCGACACCGCGGCGGCCGATCTGCGGCGCATCGAGCGGGATCTGCACGACGGCGCACAGGCCCGGCTCGTCTCACTCGCCATGGACCTGGGCCTGGCCAAGGAGAAGCTGGCGGAGGACCCGGACGCCGCCGTACGGATGGTGGACGAGGCGCACGGCGAGGTGAAGATCGCGCTGCAGGAGCTGAGGGATCTGGCCCGCGGCATCCATCCGGCGATCCTGACCGACCGGGGGCTCGGCCCGGCGCTGTCGGCGCTGGCCGCGCGGTGCACGGTGCCGGTCGCGGTGGCAGTCGACCTGGACAGCCGGCCCGCCGCGGCGATCGAGGGCATCGCGTACTTCACCGTGTCCGAGTTGCTGCAGAACGTCTCGAAGCACGCCCGCGCCACCCACGCCACGGTCGATGTCTGGCACTCGGCGGACCGGATCATGCTCCAGGTGACGGACAACGGCCGGGGCGGCGCGAGCACCGCCACGGGCGGCGGTCTGGCGGGCCTGGCCGAGCGGCTCGGCTCCGTGGACGGCCTGCTGGTCGTGGAATCCCCGAACGGTGGTCCGACCTCCATATCGGCCGAGCTGCCGTGGCGCAGCCAGTAGCGGCCGGGTAGCCGACGGCCGGGGCCGGGACGGGGGTCCGGCCCCGGCCCGCGCCCCCTCTCCGCCCCACAGGCCTCTCCACCGCGCCGAATCCGCGGCTCCCGCGGCACCGCACCCTGGATGCTGGAATGCTGGGACCACAGGCGGGGTTGTACGAGATACGGGGGAAGCTGAACCGTGGAGGACAGAGTGCGGGTGGTCATCGCCGAGGATTCGGTGCTGCTGCGGGAGGGGCTGACGCGGTTGCTCACCGACCGCGGGCACGATGTCGTGGCGGGTGTGGGGGATGCCGAGGCGCTGATCAAGGTGATTGCGGAGCTGGCGGCCGAGGGAGCGCTGCCGGATGTGGTGGTGGCGGACGTACGGATGCCGCCGACGCACACCGACGAAGGGGTGCGCGCCGCGATCCGGCTGCGCCGGGACCACCCGGAGCTGGGCGTGCTGGTGCTCTCGCAGTACGTGGAGGAGCAGTACGCCACGGAGCTGCTGGCCGACTCCAGCCGGGGCATCGGCTACCTGCTCAAGGACCGGGTGGCCGAGGTCCGGGAGTTCGTCGACGCCGTGGTCCGGGTCGCCGAGGGCGGCACCGCACTGGACCCGGAGGTGGTGGCGCAGTTGCTGGGCCGCAGCCGCAAGCAGGACGTCCTGGCCAATCTGACGCCCAGGGAGCGGGAGGTGCTGGGGCTGATGGCCGAGGGCCGGACGAATTCCGCGGTCGCCCGGCAGCTGGTGGTCAGCGACGGCGCGGTCGAGAAGCACGTCAGCAACATCTTTCTGAAGCTGGGACTCTCCCAGAGTGACGCGGATCACCGCCGGGTGCTGGCGGTGCTCACCTATCTCAACTCCTGAACACCTGACAGCCTGTCAGATGCGCAGGCCGGACAGGTGGCCGACAAGGCCCAGGACCTTGGACCTAGAACTATTGGACGAAGTCCGGAGCGTCACGAAGAAGGGGTGACGGGGGCGGTGTTTTCATGACAAACCATGCCAGTACGGCGTCTCATCTCGGCGTCCACAATGTGATCGACTCAGGGAAGGCGACCCTTACCCACGTACGATGGATATGGGACAACCAGTCGGTACGACAGGTCCCGAGCCCTGCCCCAGGCGGGGACGCCGCACCCCTCGAGGGAGGTCCGAAGCAGTGACCAGCCAGGTCAGTAGCCCAGCCGAGAAGACCGACGGTGCTCTCGTCGGGGAACAGCGCGCGCCCGGTGACGGCGGCGGAGGCAAGGAAGTCCAGCGACTGGACCGGGTGATCATCCGGTTCGCCGGCGACTCCGGTGACGGCATGCAGCTCACCGGCGACCGGTTCACCTCCGAGACGGCGTCGTTCGGCAACGACCTGTCGACGCTGCCGAATTTCCCCGCCGAGATCCGGGCCCCTGCCGGCACCCTGCCGGGCGTCTCCAGCTTCCAGCTGCACTTCGCCGACCACGACATCCTCACCCCCGGTGACGCCCCGAACGTCCTGGTGGCGATGAACCCGGCCGCCCTGAAGGCGAACCTCGCGGATGTGCCGCGGGGCGCGGAGATCATCGTCAACACCGACGAGTTCACCAAGCGCCCGATGGCCAAGGTCGGCTATGCGACCAGCCCGCTCGAGGACGGCTCGCTGGAGGCGTACAACGTCCATCCGGTGCCGCTGACGACGCTGACGATCGAGGCGCTCAAGGAATTCGGGCTCTCCCGCAAGGAGGCCGAGCGCAGCAAGAACATGTTCGCGCTGGGTCTGCTGTCGTGGATGTACCACCGGCCGACGGAGGGCACCGAGAAGTTCCTGCGGTCGAAGTTCGCCAAGAAGCCGGATATCGCGGAGGCAAACGTCACGGCCTTCCGCGCGGGCTGGAACTTCGGCGAGACCACCGAGGACTTCGCGACGTCGTACGAGGTCGCCCCGGCCACCAAGGCCTTCCCGACCGGCACCTACCGCAGCATCTCCGGCAACCTCGCGCTCTCCTACGGGCTGATCGCCGCGAGCCGGCAGGCGGACCTGCCGCTCTACCTGGGCTCGTACCCGATCACCCCGGCCTCCGACATCCTGCACGAGCTGTCCAAGCACAAGAACTTCGGCGTGCGGACGTTCCAGGCGGAGGACGAGATCGCCGGTATCGGCGCGGCGCTGGGCGCGGCGTTCGGCGGTGCGCTCGCGGTGACCACCACCTCGGGTCCCGGTGTGGCGCTGAAGTCGGAGACCATCGGCCTCGCGGTCAGCGTGGAACTTCCCCTGCTGATCGTGGACATCCAGCGCGGCGGCCCCTCGACGGGCCTGCCCACCAAGACCGAGCAGGCCGACCTGCTGCAGGCGATGTACGGGCGCAACGGCGAGGCCCCGGTGCCGATCGTGGCACCCAAGACGCCCGCCGACTGCTTCGACGCGGCGCTGGACGCGGCCCGTATCGCGCTGACCTACCGCACTCCCGTCTTCCTGCTCTCCGACGGCTATCTGGCCAACGGCTCCGAGCCCTGGCGGATCCCCGACATCGACGAACTCCCCGACCTGCGCGTCCAGTTTGCCTCCGGCCCCAACCACCAGCTGGCGGACGGCACCGAGGTGTTCTGGCCCTACCAGCGCGATGAGCGGACCCTGGCGCGCCCCTGGGCCATTCCGGGCACGCCGGGCCTGGAGCACCGCATCGGCGGCATCGAGAAGCAGAACGGCACGGGCAACATCTCCTACGACCCCGCCAACCACGAGTTGATGGTGCGCACCCGCCAGGCGAAGATCGACGGCATCGAGGTCCCCGACGTCGAGGTCGACGACCCGTCCGGCGAGGCCAACACCCTCGTCGTGGGCTGGGGTTCGACGTACGGCCCCATCACCGCGGCGGTACGGCGCGTGCGGGGCGCAGGGGAGCACATCGCCCAGGTGCATCTGCGCCATCTCAACCCCTTCCCGAGGAATCTCGGCGAGATCCTCAGGCGTTACGACAACGTGGTCGTGCCGGAGATGAACCTCGGACAGCTCAGCACCCTGCTGCGTGCCAAGTACCTCGTCGACGCGCGCTCGCACACCCAGGTCAGCGGAATGCCGTTCAAGGCCGAGCAGCTCGCGGAGGTCTTTAAGGAGGCCATCAATGACTGAGACGATCTCCGAGGAGAAGCCCGTAGGGATCGAGGCGCTGTCCCTGGTCCCCAAGGCCGAGGCCAAGCAGTCCATGAAGGACTTCAAGTCCGACCAGGAAGTGCGCTGGTGCCCCGGATGCGGTGACTACGCCGTCCTCGCCGCCGTGCAGGGCTTCATGCCCGAGCTCGGCCTGGCGAAGGAAAACATCGTCTTCGTCTCCGGTATCGGCTGCTCCTCCCGCTTCCCGTACTACATGAACACCTACGGGGTGCACTCCATCCACGGCCGCGCCCCGGCCATCGCCACGGGCCTGGCCTCCGCGCGGCGCGACCTGTCGGTCTGGGTCGTCACCGGCGACGGCGATGCGCTGTCCATCGGCGGCAACCACCTCATCCACGCCCTGCGGCGCAACGTCAACCTCAAGATCCTGCTGTTCAACAACCGGATCTACGGCCTGACCAAGGGCCAGTACAGCCCCACCTCCGAGGTCGGCAAGATCACCAAGTCGACGCCGATGGGTTCGCTGGACGCGCCGTTCAACCCGGTCTCGCTGGCGCTCGGCGCCGAGGCGTCCTTCGTGGCCCGCACGGTCGACTCCGACCGCAAGCACCTCACCTCGGTGCTGCGCGAGGCCGCCGCCCACCCGGGCACGGCGCTGGTGGAGATCTACCAGAACTGCAACATCTTCAACGACGGCGCCTTCGAGGTCCTCAAGGACAAGGAGAAGGCCCAGGAGGCGGTCATCCGCCTGGAGCACGGCCAGCCGATCCGGTTCGGGGCGCTGGCGCCCGACGGCTTCGGCTCCAAGGGCGTGGTCCGCGACCCGGCCACCGGCGACCTCAAGGTCATCGACGTCACCGAGCAGGGCGCCGACGGCGTGCTGGTACACGACGCGCACAACCCGTCGCCCACCACGGCCTTCGCGCTCTCCCGGCTCGCCGACCCGGACACCCTGCATCGCACCCCCATCGGAGTGCTGCGCAATGTCGAGCGCCCGGTCTACGACACGATGATGGCCGACCAGCTCGACTCCGCCATCGAGCAGAAGGGCAAGGGCGACCTCGCCGCCCTGCTGGCCGGCAACGACACCTGGACGGTCGTCGGCTGACCGCCCCGGCTCCGCGCGTGCCCCCGGGAGTGCCGTAACGGCGCCCCGGGGGCATTCGTTTGCCCTCCGCCGTGACGGCGGCGAGTCCCGCACGCGCGCCACATGCCGCTGCCATGCTGACCGGACGATCTCCCGCGACACCGGCCGCACACCCATCGGCCACCATCCATACAACTGTCATAGACATACGTATATGACGGCTGTACGGTCATGCCAACCTTCAGCGACGCCCACAGGGGGTAGCTCATGAGCTTCGTGATCACCGGTGCCACCGGCGCGCTCGGCCGGCTCGTCATCGACGCGCTGCTGGCGCGTACCGCGCCGGGTGAGATCGTCGCGGTGGCCCGCGACCGGGCCAAGGCGGCGGATTTCGCGGTCCGCGGTGTCGAGGTGCGGATCGCGGACTACGACCGGCCCGAGACCCTCGAGGACGTCTTCGCGCCCGGCGACCGGGTGCTGTTCATCTCGGGGAACGCTGCCGGGCGGCGCGGCACCCAGCACCGCGCGGTCATCGACGCCGCACGGGAGGCGGGCGTCGCGCTGCTCGCCTACACCAGCGTGCTGGGCGGACCCGCCGCCACCTTCTCCATCGCCGAGGAACACGTCGACACCGAGCAGGCGCTGCTGGCCTCAGGCGTGCCGTACTGCCTGCTGCGCAACGGCTGGTACCACGAGAACTACACCGGCGCGCTGGCCACCACCCTGAAGACCGGCGCGGTGGTCGGCAGCGCGGACGGCGGCCGGGTGGCCAGCGCCGCGCGCCGGGACTACGCCGAGGCGGCCGCCGAGGTCCTGACCGGCAGCGGCCACGAGAACTCCGTATACGAACTGAGCGGCGACACCGCGTGGACGATGGCCGAGTACGCGGCCGAGGTGTCCCGGCAGACCGGCAGGCAGATCCCCTACCGCGATCTGCCGCAGGAGCAGTACGTGGCGCTGATGGTCGAGGCGGGGGTGCCGTCGCTGGGCGCGCAGCTGGTCGCCGACGCGGACGCCGCCATCGCCCGCGGCGAGCTGGCCTCCACCCCCGGTGACCTGGCACTTCTCCTCGGCCGCCCGACCACCCCCCTCGCCGACGCGATCGCCGACGCCCTCAGGGAGCTTCACCTGTCATGACTGTATGGCGATACGGGCATGACAGGGGCCTCGCGCGGCGCTACCTTCACTGAGTCGGCGCATCATCACCGGGAGGGTCCTTGCAGCCTCGAAACGATCAACGCGTAGGACTCGCCTTCGGCCTCGCCGCGTACACGATGTGGGGTCTGCTGCCCCTGTACTGGCATCTGCTGGACGCCGCCGCACCGTCCGAGATCCTGGCCCACCGCATGGTGTGGTCGCTGCCCGTCGCGGTCATCATCCTGGCCGTGCTGCGCCGCTGGGCCTGGATACCCCCGCTCCTGCGGCAGCCCAAGCGGCTCGGGCTGATCCTCGTCTGCGCCCTGGTCATCTCGGTGAACTGGTTCCTCTACATCTGGGCCGTCAACAGCGGGCACGTCCTCGAAGCCTCCCTCGGCTACTTCATCAACCCGCTGGTCAGCATCGCTTTCGGCGTTCTGGTGCTGCGCGAGCGGCTGCGGCCGTTGCAGTGGACGGCGGTGGGCGTCGGCGCCCTGGCGGTCGTCGTGATGACCGTGGCCTACGGCAAGATGCCCTGGATCGCGCTCGGACTGGCCTTCTCGTTCGCGACATACGGCCTGGTCAAGAAGGGCATCAAGCTCGACGGCATCGAGGGCTTCAGCGCCGAGACGGCGATGCAGCTGCTGCCCGCGCTGGGCTTTCTGATCTTCCTCGGCACGCGCGGCGAAGCCGGCTTCACCACCGGCGGCCTGGGCCAGGCGCTGCTGCTCGCAGGCTGCGGGGTCGCGACCGCGGTGCCGCTGATCTGCTTCGGCGCGTCGGCGATGCGGCTGCCACTGGTGACGATCGGGATGATGCAGTATCTGGCGCCGACATTTCAGTTCGCGCTGGGTCTGACGGTCTTCCACGAGGAGATGCCGCCCGAGCGCTGGGCCGGGTTCGCGCTGGTCTGGCTGGCCCTGTGCCTCCTGACGTGGGATGCGCTGCGCACGGTACGGCGGGCGCGGACCGCGCTGGCCGAGGCCGGTGCACGAGCGGGCGACGCGGCCGCGCAGGCGGCGCTGGCCGAGGCGGAGCCGGTCACCGCCGACCCCGCCTCCCGCGTCACGCCGTGATGTCCCGCGTGGTGAACCGCGCCCATGCCGCCGAGCCGAACACCACCGCGTACAGCGCCTGCAGGCCCAGGTTCTTCTGCAGCTGGTCCCAGTAGACGGGGTCGCGCAGCACGTCCGCGAAGGACAGCCAGTAGTGCGGGAAGAGATACGGCTGGATGGCGTGCAACTGCGGGATGGTGTCCAGGATCTGCACGGTGATCAGCAGACCGACCGTGGTCGCCATCGCGGCGATACCACTGGTGGTGAGCGTCGATATGAACAGGCCGACGGCCGCCACCCCCATGAGCGAGAGCGCCACTACGCCCGCGATGGCCAGCGCGCGCAACAGCCCCTCTCCGAACGGGACAGCCGTGCCGGAGAGCAGGGTGACATCGCCCAGCGGGAAGAGCAGCGCACCGGTCGCCAGCGCCGAGAACGCCACCACCAGGGTCGCCACCAGGCAGAACGTCATGGTCGTGGCGTACTTGACCAGCAGCAGCCGGGTGCGGCCCGCGGGGGCGACGAGGAGGTAGCGCAGCGTCCCGGCGTTGGCCTCGCCCGCCAGGGAGTCCCCCGCGATCACACCGATGGCCATCGGGAGGAAGAACGGCAGCGTCACGGCGAGCGAGGTGAAGACCAGGAAGAGGCCGTTGTTGGTGACCTGGGAGATGAACGCCGGGCCGCCCTCGCCGCCGCCCCCGCCGCCCGACGGTCGGTCGCCGGTCTCGATTTTCACGGCGATACCGACCAGGACCGGTACGCCCGCGAGCACCGCCAGCAGCGCGAGGGTGCGCCAGCGCCGGAACGTCGTACCGATCTCGCTGCGCAGCAGGCCCAGCGACCACAGCGGCCGGGGTCCACGCAGCCCCGCCTCAGCCTGCGACATCGAAACCCTCCCCGGTCAGATGCACGAAGACGTCCTCCAGCGAAGCGCGCTCGATGCCGAAGCCGCGGACGCGTATGCCGGCGTGGACGAGCGCGGCGTTCAGATCCGCCAGTTCCCAGGGCTCCTTGCTGTCGGGCCCGGCTGCCGTGGGCAGTTCACCGGTCACCCGGTCGTCGGTGACCTGGAGATCCATCACGCCCCGCTCCTTGAGGACGCGCGCCGCATCCGCCGTATCCGGTGTCGTCACCGTCAGCCGCCCGCGGCCTCGCGAGTCGAGGACCGTGGCGGAAAGGTCGGCGACCGTGCCCTGGGTGATCAGCCGGCCGCGGGCCATGACCGCGGCATGCGTACAGACCTGCTCGATCTCGTCGAGGAGGTGCGAGGAGAGGAAGACCGTGGTGCCGTCCGCCGCCAGCTCGCGGACCAGGGAACGGATCTCCCGCATGCCCTGGGGGTCGAGGCCATTGGTCGGCTCATCGAGAACCAGCAGCTCACGGGGCTGCAGCAGGGCCGAGGCCAGCCCGAGGCGCTGCTTCATGCCGAGGGAGTAGGCGCGCGCCTTCTTGCCGGCCGCGGCGGCCAGCCCCACCCGCTCCAGTGCGCGCCCGACCCGCGCGGCGCGGGTGCGGGGATCGGCGGTCGGGTCGGCCGCGTCGAAGCGCAGCAGATTGTCCCGGCCGCTGAGGAAGCCGTAGAGGGCCGGTCCCTCGATGAGGGCGCCGACCCTGGGCAGGACGCGGCGGCTCGCGCCGGGCATGGGCGCGCCCAGGACCCGTGCACTGCCGGCGGTCGGTTCGATCAGGCCCATCAGCATGCGGATGGTGGTGGTCTTGCCGGAGCCGTTGGGGCCGAGGAAGCCGAAGACGCTGCCGCGCGGTACGGCCAGATCGAGGCCGTCGACGGCGAGCTGGCCGCCGCGGTACGCCTTGGTCAGCCCACGGGTCTCGATCACCCGGTCCCCGTCGGGCGGGACCGCGCGCTCGGATTCCGCGGCGGGTGGCGGTGGCATCGGCTCCCCCAACTCATGACGTACGGCATGGCGTACGGCGTGTCGTGCGGTGTACGGGCCGCGCCGCGCCCCCGGCGGGAGGCGCGGCGTACCTCTTGTGCTCCCGTGGCCCGTTACTTGGCGGCGTTGGCCGCGTCGATCAGGGCCTGCTTGTCGACGGCACCGACGTACACCGTGCCGTTGTCCGTTATCAGGGCATTGACCAGGCGGGTGCTGAAGACCCGCCCGGAGCCGAAGGACCCGGTCACCTTGTCGCCGATGCTGTCCAGGAACTTGCCCGCGTCGCCGGCGGCGCCCTTGTCCTTGCCGGCGGGCAGGCCGGAGCCGGAGCCCTTGATCGTGGCGATCGACGTCCAGCCCTTGCCGATGACGTTCAGCCCGCCCCTGTCCTTGAAGTCCTCCAGGCCCTTACGGCCCTTGAAGTCCTTGGCGTGCTGCCGCTCCGCCTTCGCGCGCTCCTTGTCGGCCTCGACGACCTTCGCGCCCTTGGGAGGCGTGAAGGCGAACGAGCTCGCGGCGGGCTTGGCGAAGTCGACGTTGGTGTAACCCACGTCGACCGCGGCCGCGCCACCACTCTTCGGCGTCAGCGTGAACTTCAGCGGGACGCCGTTGGCGGCGTCCACCGCTATCCGGATCGAGCCGACCGTGGAAGCGGACTGCTTCGGCTTGATGAGGAGCTGGTAGGCGTCCCGCCCGGCGACCCTGGCCGTGCCGTCGACCGTGACCGAGGTGGTGTCGCCCGCCGCCTTCAGGGCTTCCTTGGCGAGGTCCTGAGGAGTGGCGTTCTTCAGGCCCTTGGGGAGGTCCTTGGGCTGGTGGTGGCGGCCGGTCCGGCCGTGCGCCTCGGCCTTGCTGTGTACGGCGGTGTTGCTGCCGCTGTCGTACGCCCACACCTGGTCGCCGTTGTGGATGATGCTGTACTCGGCGGCCTTGTCGACGATGGACACCCGCTGCTTGTCGGGCCCGTCGGCGGCGACGCGCAGCGTGTGCGCACCGGACGCCAGCTCCATCAGCTTGTTCTGCGGGGACGCGGCCGCGCCGTCCTTGTCCGTCGCACCGTCGCTCTGGCGCTCGCCGCCGAAGCCTCCGACGCTGCCGCCGCCCGGCAGGGACGGCAGGCCGAGGTCGGTGGTGACCCGGACCGTCCCGGACAGCTGCTGGACATCGGACTTGGCGATTTTCGCTATCAGGTCCTGCGCCGAGATCTTGGGCAGGTCAGGAGAACCGGAGCCGGCGAACGCCGGGACCAGCCCGATCGTGGCCGCCGCCACCCCCGCCACCGCGACCGGTACGGCGTACCGCACCGCCTTGCGGCGCCTCGGTGAGCGCCCCCCGTCCCATCCGTCGGTGACCTCAGTCGGTTCGTTCCGTGGCATGTGCCCTACCTCCGTCGTGTACGGCGGTTTCCGCGCGATGCACTCGTCCACCCCTCGGGGCTCATTGTGGCCCGTCCGCCGTGTCGTGGTGCTTCCCATCCCACCAAATCTCGGGGGACATGGCGTCAGCCCGCGGGGGCAACTCGTCGTACTGCTGAGGGATGACACCGGGTCACCACACGGCGATTCATGTACGACGCAAGGCTGATCAATCCCTAGGGGACGACCTGAGGCAGTCAGGGATGTTCAGGTACACGCGGGGTGCGGCCAAGCGGCCGGCGACCGCATCACGGGGCGTGATGGCGGAAGTTCCGGCCGCGGACGGACCCGGAAGGCCCCGAACCGCGCCTGCCCCCGCCCACCCGTCTCCGGCCGGGCCCGGACCTCAGCCGGCCCGGTGCACCACCGCGTCGCAGAGCGCCTCCAACGCCGCCTTGGCCGTGCACGACGGCAGCGGCGCCAGCGACGCGCGAGCCTGCTCGGCGTAGCGCACGGTGTCACGGCGGGCCTGCTCCAGCGCCGGGTGGGCGCGCAGCCCGGCCAGCGCCTCGGCGTGCCGGGCGTCGTCGGTGAGGTCGCCGGCGAGCAGCTCGCACAGCGCGCGGTCCTCGGCCGTGCCGGATTCGCCCTCGGCATGCGCCCGCAGATGCAGCACCGGCAGCGTCGGGATGCCCTCGCGCAGGTCCGTGCCCGGCGTCTTGCCGGACTCGTGGGAGTCGCTGGCGATGTCCAGGACGTCGTCCGCCAGCTGGAAGGCGGTGCCCAGCCGCTCGCCGTACTGGGTGAGGATGTTGACCACCGACTCGTCGGCGCCGGACATCATCGCGCCGAAGCGGCCCGCGACGGCGACCAGCGAGCCGGTCTTGCCCGCGAGGACGTCCAGATAGTGGTCGACGGGGTCGCGGCCGTCGCGCGGTCCGGCGGTTTCCAGGATCTGGCCGGTCACCAGGCGCTCGAACGCCTCGGCCTGGATACGGACCGCCTCCGGGCCGAGGTCGGCCAGGATGTGCGAGGCGCGCGCGAAGAGGAAATCGCCGGTCAGAACGGCGACGGAGTTGCCCCAGCGGGCGTTCGCACTGGCCACGCCGCGGCGCACATCGGCCTCGTCCATCACATCGTCGTGGTAGAGCGTCGCCAGATGCGTCAGCTCCACGACGACGGCCGAGGGCACCACGCCGGGGCTGTAGGGGTCGCCGAACTGCGCGGCCAGCATCACCAGCAGCGGACGGAACCGCTTGCCTCCGGCGCGCACCAGATGCTGCGCGGCCTCGGTGATGAACGGCACGTCGCTTTTGGTGGCCTCCAGCAGGCCCTCCTCGACAGCGGCCAACCCGGCCTGGACATCGGCCTCAAGAGCCTGGTCCCGCACGCTCAGCCCAAAAGGCCCGACGACGGTCACGAGGGGTACTCCTGTCTGCTGACGATCAAACGGAATGTCGATCTGTCGCTGTCTCCACCACTGGCCAGCGTATCCGGTCGTAGTTCGATCACTGTGAGCGCCCGCCCCCCGAACCACCCGGGCAGCACACCGACCCACCGGCCGGTATGTCCCAGATCGCCATTTGTTCGCGTTTTGCGCCGGGAAAGAGGGGACAGCAGGGGCAGGCGAATTCCCGAAAGCGCCCGGTGCAACAGCCGTGACCGCAGAACCGAATACTCGCTAGGACCATAGGCTCTTCGGCCATCCTCGTGGTCCGCTCGCCCGCATCTCCCTGGAGTTGTGGGAGGGGGCTCCTGTCACAGCATGCGGGCCGTGCCGGTCCACGGCCTCCGGACCGGGTCTTCATCCGACCAGGTCGCCCCACGGCTGCGCGGGGGCCCGGAACTCTTCCGCCGCGGTGACCGCCGCCGCCTACGGACTCCGGTCCACCTCGCCTCCGTCGCCGGCGACCGTCTCACCGACCGGCGGCTCGGCCGCCACCGCGCGGTCCTGCGGGGCCGCATTCTCCCTACCGGCGGGCGCTGCATCCATGGCCATACCCACCACGGGCCTGACCTGGTCCGGCCGCGCGCCGCTCATCGCCGCTACGGGCCCGCCGGAGCCGAATGCCTCCTCGGGCTACGGCATCGGGGCCTTCCGCGGCCCGCTGGTCACCACCTGGTCCCCCTGTTCGGCCGGAAGGTGGGCCGGCGCCCGGACTTTTCGGCCGCCTTCATCAGTACCTCGGTCCACCGGTATCTCGGTCCACCGGGTGCCTCGGTACACCGGCAGGGCACTCGGTCCGTTCCGTTCGGTCCGGTCCAGTACGTGCGGGGCGGCGCGGGCTCACCGGTCGCGATACGACTCCGCACTCGGGCCGGCGGAGATGCCGCTCGCTCCGGTCATCACCGCCGTCCGGGTCACGATCAGCGGCCACCGTCTATCAGGAATTGCCGGGCTGCTGGAAGGGCGATGCCGCTTGGCCGTCTCGCTGGAAAGGAGGACGGCGGGCCGACCACGGGGACGGGACGGTTTCGGTAGGTGATCGCTGAGTCGGGTGCGGCGGTTCCCATACATGCCCCCAATACGGCTGACGCTGCTGTTCCTCCACTGAAACACCGGAGCGGGTGAGACGGTTGCCCCGCGGGTCACGCTCCTACCCGTACGCCCGCGCCACCGCCCGCGCGAGCCGCGGCGAGGCGATTTCCGTGCCGCACACGAACCGCATCACCGGGCCGAACGAGGCGGCAGCGGGCAGCCCCGTGAAGTACAGCCCGGGCACGGACGAGCCGAACCCGCTGTCCAGGAGGGGGCCGCCCGCGCGCACCGCGATCTCGGTGCGCAGCCCCTCGCCCAGGAAGTCCAGTGCCGCCAGCCGCATCCGGTAGCCCGTGGCGGCCAGCACATGGTCGGCGGTGACCTCGCCGCCGTGGCCGTCCGCGCCGCGCAGCGCCAGCACCGGGCGGCCGTCGCGGACCCGGGCCCGTACGATCCGCCGCCCCTGGATGACCGGCACCCGCCCCAGGAAGCGGTCCCGCAGCCACCACGCGCCCAGTGGCCCCAGCACCCGGCGCACCAGGAACCGCCGCGCGGGAGCGGGCAGATGGCGGAAGGCGCCCGCGTGGTACGCGAACGCGTACAGCGACCAGGCATTTCCGAACGGCGTCCGCGGCCGCAACCGGGGCTGACGGTCCGGCGGCGCGCCGAAGTTCACCGCCGCGCGCCCCCGCGCCACCACCCGTACGGACGCGGCGCCGCCCTCCATCAGGAGCACCGCGCTCTCCAGGGCCGACTGCCCGGCGCCGACCACCACCACGTCCCGGCCGGCCAGCGCCGCAAGGTCATGGTGCTGGGAGCTGTGCGAGAGGGGCCCCGCGGCGGACGGCCCCTCCGGGGCGGCGACGGCCAACTCCGGCGGCAGATAGGCGATCCCGCTGAGTCCGGTGGCGACCACCACCGCCCGCGCCCCCACCTGGTCGCCGCTGTCCAGCTTCAGCTCGAAGCCGTCGCCCGCCCGGTCCACCGACACCACCCGGACCGGCTCCACCTCCGGCACCAGCCGCCGCTGCACCCACTCCCCGTACCGCACGAACACCTCCACGGGCACGACGTCCCAGTCGGAGGCGTAGCGCGTCTCCCCGGTGGCCGCGCAGAAGTCGGCGAGCGCGTGCCCGGCCCGCGGGACATCGATGCCGGACGCCCTCGGGGTCGACTTGAGCAGCATGCCCATGGGCATCTGCGTCCGCCAACTCACCATGGGCTCCCCGAAGACCCGCACCGGCAGGCCACACGCCTTGAGGTGCGCGGCCGTCGACAGGCCGTACGGGCCCGCCCCGATGACCGCCACCGGAGTCCTGGAACCAGTCACATCGGTCGCCTCTCGAGTGGATGGTGCGCCGCGTCGGCCGTCCCGGCGGCCCGGCGGGCGTCCCGCCGGAGCCGCACCAGGTGGCGGGCGCCCGGCCCGGCACATCGCGCGAGCATCGTGAAGAACGGCAGCGGGTCGTCGCCCGCGAACCACGCCAGCTCGGTGCCGGTCGCCCGCCTCCCGGCGCGGCTGCCCCGGTACGCCAGCCGCGCGGGCAGATCGATGTTCTCGACGACGAAGCGGCGCCCGGCCCGCTGCGCGCCCCCGGGGACGGGCCGCCCGGTCAGATGCAGATGCTGGGCACGGACCACATCCACCCCGGCGGTGTTCTCGAAGAGGCGGAACTGCGCGCCTATCCGGGGATTGAAGTCCAGCAGGTTGTACCGGCCGTCGCGGCGGTCGAAGCGCCAGTCCAGGTCGGCGATCCCGGTGAAGCCGATGCGCCTGATGAACGTCCCTGCGAGATCGGCCAGTTCCGGGTTGTCGACGACATACGCACACGCCGTCCTGCCCGCGTGCGGTGGCCAGGAGCGCACCTTGACCCCGGTGAACAGCGCCGGCGGGGCGCCGTCCGCTTCGGCATAGGCGTGCACGATCCAGTCCTCGGCCGCCTCCCGCGGCAGATATTCCTGCAGGATCACCCCCGGTCGCGCGCCCCAGCCGCGCGCCAGGTCCAGCAACTGGGCAGGTCCCGCTATTCGGGTCGTCCCGGAGACCGCGGGCCGCCTGCGCCGCACGAACGCCTCGCGGTTCTTGGCCACCACCGGGAAGCGCGCCCGCCGCGCGTACGCCTCGATGTCCGCGTACGAGCGGGGAAAGACGGCGGCCGGAGAGGGCACCCCGTGCTCGGTGCAGAGCTCGTGCAGTCCCTGTTTGCTGGCCAGCCGGCGGGGCAGATCCGCCGCAACACGGGGGAAGAGGAACGATTCGGCCAGGACGCCGGCCCGCTCGGCGATCAGCACGGCCGCTTCCTCATCGGTCGGGATCAGCACCGCGGGCCGCCCGATCCGGTGCCCGATCCGCAACAGCCCGGCCACCAGCCGGTCGGGGTCCTCCCGCCCCGTCGTGGGCCACACACATCGGCCCGTCAGGTACCGGGACGCCGCGGCGGGCGTCCAGCGGTCCTCGGTCGCGGCATACATCGGCACCCCGAGCCGCCCCAGGCTCCGGATCGCTCCGACGCCGCCATGGTGCAGGGGATAGCCACCGATCTTGACGGTCAGCCCCGGAACACCCCGGTCGACCGCGAGCCGTCCGCCGCTGCGAGCCACCTGTCCCCCTCAACGGAAACGGCCCCGTCCGGGTGCCCCCGGCTCGTACCAGCAAAGGACGCTAGGCCCGAATTGCGTAGTGCAGCAAGAGTTTTCCGGACATTGGGGGCGGTGGGACGGGGCGAGTTGGGGCGTCCACGGCGCAGGGCAGCGGCGCACGCGCGCCGGGTGCGCGGGGCATGGGGAATGGGCATGGCCGGCGCGGGGGCCTGGCCGCTGCGTCGGTTGCGCGAGGGGGGCGGGGCGGAGCGGGGGGAGCGGGGGGAGCCGGAGATCGAGGATCGGACAGCGGATCGACGTGACAGCCGACCGGAGGTTGTCCACAGGCTCCCCCGCCGCGATGCACCCCGCCGTACCCTGATCTTCGGACCGACCGGCCACAGACCGGACGGCCCGCCAACCGAGCGGCCCGGCCATCCGACGCCAGGCCGGTCCGGCCGCCCACCGGCGACGACGAAGCGAGGAGCTGTACATGCCCGAGCAGAGCCCGTTCGACCTTGCGGAAGGCGATCCCTTCGGCCCGCACACCCTCCCCTACGGCGTCTTCAGCACCGCCGACGCGCCCGACCGGCGCAGGCTCGGCGTCCGCTACGGCAGCCATGTCCTCGACCTGAGCGCACTGCCCAGCGCGCTGCCCGGCGTCGTACGTCCCGCCCACGCCGAGCTGCTCGCCGCGCCGAACCTCAACCCCCTGCTGGCCGCCGGGCGCGCCGTCTGGCAAGAGGTACGCGCGGCCGTCCGCACCGCCGTAACGGCCCCCGAGCACCGCCCCGCTGTGACACCGCTCCTCCGTCCGCTGGACGAGGTGACCCTGCACCTCCCCTTCGAGGTCGCCGACTACGTCGACTTCTACTCCAGCGAGCACCACGCCACCAACGTCGGCCGGATCTTCCGCCCCAACGGCGCGGCGCTTCCCCCCAACTGGAAGCATCTGCCCATCGGTTACCACGGCCGATCCGGCACCGTTGTCGTCACCGGCACCCCGGTGGTGCGCCCCAACGGCCAGCGCAAGGCGCCGACGGACACCGTCCCGACCTTCGGCCCGTCGGCCCGCCTGGACATCGAGGCCGAGGTCGGCTTCGTCGTCGGCGCTCCCTCCGAGCACGGCGAACCGGTCGGCCAGGACGCCTTCCGCGACCACGTCTTCGGCATCTGCCTCGTCAACGACTGGTCCGCACGCGACATCCAGGCCTGGGAGTATCAGCCCCTCGGCCCCTTCCTGGGCAAGTCCTTCGCCACCTCCGTCTCCGCCTGGATCACCCCGGTCGACGCCTTCGACGAGGCGCGCACTCCGCCGCCCGCCCGCGACTTCCCGCTGCTCCCCTACCTCGACGACGCGGACGTGGAGCCGGGCGGCATCGACATCCGCATCGAGGTGACCCTCAATGGCGAGCGCCTCTCCACCCCGCCGTTCTCCGCGATGTACTGGACGGCCGCCCAGCAGCTCGCCCATATGACGGTCAACGGCGCCTCGCTGCGCACCGGCGATCTGTTCGCCTCCGGCACGGTCTCGGGGCCCGAGCCCGACCAGCTCGGCTGCCTGCTCGAAATCACCCAGGGCAAGGGCCCCTACCTCCAGGACGGCGACGAGGTCACCCTCTCCGCCTGGGCCCCCGGCCCCGATGGCGCCCGGATCGGCCTGGGCGAGGTCACCGGACACGTTCTGCCCGCACCTGAGCTGGTCACGGTCCCGGCCGTGGCAGGAGCGGGCGCCGGCTCCGCGGCACCGGGCACCACGTCCCGGGACGCCCCATGACAGACATGCAAGGGCCCGGCGCGGGGGCCCTCACCCTTCCCGAGGAGCTGCTGCTGCTCGCCCTGGATCCGGTTCGCGGCCGGCCGATGAGCAACCCCAAGTACCTGCGATACGGCCTGGCGGGCGCGGTACTGGCCGATCTGGAGGCGGCCGGGCGGATCACCGTCGAGCGCGGCGACCGGATCTCGGTGACCAATCCGCTGCTGACGGGCGAACCGGTGCTGGACGGCGCGCTCGCCGCGCTGCCCGACCCGGGGAAGAGCCGCAGCGCGAGCGTCAAGGCCCACCGCTGGGTACGCACGGCCGCCCGGCCGGTGCAGGAGCTGTGCCTGCACCGTCTGGAGGGGCGCGGCGCCGTACGCCGAGAGACCCGCCGCGCCTTGGGCCTCTTCCCGTACGCCCGATTCCCCGTCGGCACGGTCGACCTGAGCGGCCCGGCCCGCGCCCGCTTCCGGTCGGCGATCGACGCCCGCCTTCCGGACCGGCGCGGCCGCCTCCTGGCCGCCTACGCCTCGGCCACCGACCTGGACACCAAACTCCTGCCCGGCGGCGCCTTCCGCTCGCAACGCCGCGACCTCAAACGCCTCATAAAACAGGAGTGGACCGCCAACGCGGCTCATCACGCCGTACAGATGGAGAAGAACTCAGCGTCGAGTTAGGGGGCGGAGCGCAGACGCAGCAGAGCAGCGCCTGAGCGACCGACGGGGCACCGGCGCTGCGGCCGGAGAGCGCGTCCGGGGTCCGGCGTGCGTCCGAGCCCGGCGTCCGGGTGGGGTCCGGCGTCGGGGTCCGGGCGGGGTCCGACGTCAGGCGTCCGTGTGGAGTCCGGCGTCCGTGCGGCGGCATGCCTGTGTGCACGCAGACTTACGGCCGAGGGGCGGGGTGGGTGGGGGGGGCGGGGGGGGGAGGGCCCCCAGGTACCGGCCACGGAGAAGCTCCCACCCCACCCCCGGCTGCTACCCTCACCCCTCCCTGTCCCACAACGGAGGAGACGTACGTGCGCAAGGCAGCGCAGATCGCCGGGGCGGCCGCGATTGCCGCAATGCTGCTCAGTGGTTGCGGAAGCAGCGGCGACAAGGGCAGCGACAGCGCGCCGAGCAAGGCGCCGGATAGCGTGCCGTCGACCCCGGGCGGGGGCGACAAGGCCACGGACGGCAAGGCGTTCGAGGGGGCCTGGAAGGCCGGGTCGGCCGACAGTCCGCTGGTGCTCGTCATCGCGCACGGCACCGTCGCGCTCGCCGACGGGCAGAAGACGGCCTGTATGGGCAAGGTCCAGGGGATGGCCGGGATGACGGTGGCCGCCCTGACCTGCACCAAGGGCGACAACACCCGCACCATGGGCACCCTCAAGCCCGGCTCGGACGGCAAGACCCTGACGGTCGACTGGAAGAACGGCCCCACCGAGAAGTACACCAAGTCCTCGGACGGCAGCGTGAAGATCCCGGACATGCCGAAGTTGCCGAGCATGCCCAGCAGCTGACACCTGCCCGCACAACGGCCGCCGCCCCGGGCCCATATGAGGTCCCGGGCGGCGGCCGTGTGGCAGGTACGGCGTCACCACGATGCGGCGACGCGGCCTCTGCTCAGCGGATGAACACCCCGGCCTGGCCCGCCAGGTCGAGGAAGTACTGCGGCGCCAGCCCCAGTACCAGCGTGACCGCGACCCCGATCGCGATGGCCGTGGTGGTCAGCGGGCTGGGGACCGCGACGGTCGGACCGTCCGCCTTCGGCTCGCTGAAGAACATCAGCACGATGACGCGGATGTAGAAGAAGGCGGCGATGGCGGACGAGATGACACCGACGACCACCAGCCAGCCCGCGCCACTCTGGGCCGCCGCCTTGAAGACCGCGAACTTTCCGGCGAAGCCGGAGGTCAGCGGGATGCCCGCGAAGGCCAGCAGGAAGACGGCGAAGACCGCGGCCACCAGAGGCGAACGACGGCCGAGCCCCGCCCACTTGGACAGATGGGTGGCTTCGCCGCCGGCGTCCCGTACCAGGGTGACGACGGCGAACGCGCCGAGCGTCACAAAGGAGTAGGCGCCGAGGTAGAAGAGCACCGAGGAGATGCCGTCCTCGCTGGTGGCGATGACACCGGCGAGGATGAAGCCGGCATGCGCGATGGAGGAGTAGGCCAGCAGCCGCTTGATGTCGGTCTGGGTGATGGCGACGATCGCGCCGCCCAGCATCGTGATGATCGCTACGCCCCACATCACCGGCCGCCAGTCCCAGCGCATGCCCGGGAGGACGACGTACAGCAGGCGCAGCAGCGCGCCGAAGGCCGCGACCTTGGTGGCGGCCGCCATGAAGCCGGTGACCGGGGTCGGGGCGCCTTGGTAGACGTCCGGGGTCCACATGTGGAAGGGGACCGCACCGACCTTGAACAGCAGCCCCATGAGGACGAGCGCCGCGCCGATCAACAGCAGGGCGTCATTGCCCATCGTGCCGGCCAGCGCCGGATCGATCTGCTTGGCGCCGTCCGAGATGACCTCGGCGATGCCGGCGTAGCTGACCGTGCCGGCGTAGCCGTACAGGAGGGCGATGCCGAACAGGAGGAAAGCGGAGGAGAAGGCGCCGAGGAGGAAGTACTTGACCGCGGCTTCCTGGGAGAGGAGGCGCTGGCGGCGGGCCAGGGCACACAGGATGTAGAGGGGGAGGGAGAAGACCTCCAGGGCGACGAAGAGCGTCAGCAGGTCGTTGGCCGCCGGGAAGACCAGCATGCCGCCGATCGCGAAGAGGACGATCGGGAAGACCTCGGTGGTGGTGAACCCGGCCTTGACCGCGGCCTGTTCGGCGGCCCCGCCGGGGACGGCGGCGGCCTGGGCGGCGAAGGAGTCCACCTTCTTGCCGTGTGCCGCCGGGTCGAGCCGGCGCTCGGCGAACGTGAAGACGGCGACCAGCGACACCAGCAGGATCGTGCCCTGGAGGAACAGGGCGGGGCCGTCCACCGCGATGGCGCCCATCGCGGCGATCCGGGCCTTGGACGAGCCGAAGCCGCCGGCGGCCAGGCCGATCACCGCGGCGAACGCGGCGGCCAGCGCCACCACGGACAGCGCCAGCTGGGCGTAGTAGCGGCTGCTGCGGGGCAGCAGGCCCTCGATCAGGACGCCGATCACCGCGGCACCGAGGACGATCAGCGTCGGCGAGAGCTGGGCGTACTCGATATGCGGTGCCGGGATCCGGCCCGGCACCTCGGCCGCCACCGTCCACAGGCTGTGGACACTTGCCACGGAACTCACTTCGCGGCCTCCACGTCTTGATCACGCGCGGCATGGCCGTGCCGGGCTCCACCGGGCACGGCGTCCACCTGCACAGTGGGCTTGGGGTCCTTCTTGTCCACGACGGACAGGGTGTGGTCCACCGCCGGGTTGACGATGTCGGTGAGCGGCTTGGGGTACACCCCCAGGAAGAGCAGCAGCGCGATGAGCGGCGCGACCACGACCAGCTCCCGGGCCCGCAGGTCGGGCATGCCGCGCACCTCGTCCTTCACCGGGCCGGTCATCGTCCGCTGGTAGAGGACGAGGACGTAGAGCGCGGCGAGGACGATGCCGAGGGTGGCGATGATGCCGATGACCGGATAGCGGCTGAACGTGCCGACCAGCACCAGGAATTCGCTGATGAACGGGGCCAGTCCGGGCAGCGACAGGGTCGCCAGACCACCCACCAGGAAGGTACCGGCGAGGACCGGGGCGACCTTCTGGACGCCGCCGTAGTCCCCGATCAGACGCGAGCCGCGGCGGCTGATCAGGAAGCCGGCGACCAGCATCAGGGCGGCGGTGGAGATGCCGTGGTTGACCATGTAGAGCGTCGCGCCGCCCTGGCCCTGGGTCGTCATGGCGAAGATGCCCAGGATGATGAAGCCGAAGTGGGAGATCGAGGCGTAGGCGATCAGGCGCTTGATGTCGCGTTGCCCGACGGCGAGCAGCGCGCCGTAGATGATGCTGATCACCGCCAGCACCACGATGGCCGGGGTCGCCCAGCTGCTGGCCTCCGGGAAGAGCTGGAGGCAGAAGCGGAGCATCGCGAACGTGCCGACCTTGTCGACGACGGCGGTGATCAGCACCGCCACCGGGGAGGTCGCCTCGCCCATGGCGTTGGGCAGCCAGGTGTGCAGCGGCCACAGCGGGGCCTTCACCGCGAAGGCGAAGAAGAAGCCTAGGAAGAGGAGGCGTTCCGTGCCGGTGCCGATGTCCAGCTTGCCGGATGCCCGCGCCTCGACGATCTGCTGGAGCGAGAAGGTGCCGGTGCCGAGCTGGTCGGCGGTGACGGCGTACAGCCCGATCACCGCGGCCAGCATGATCAGGCCGCCAACGAGGTTGTAGAGCAGGAACTTCACCGCGGCGTAGGACCGCTGGGTGGACGCCTGCTCCTCGCCGTGCGCATGGGCGCGGTCCCCGAAGCCGCCGATGAGGAAGTACATCGGGATGAGCATGGCTTCGAAGAAGATGTAGAAGAGGAAGACGTCGGTGGCCTCGAACGAGATGACCACCATGGCCTCGACGGCCAGGATCAGGGCGAAGAAGCCCTGGGTGGGCCGCCAGCGGCGGTTGTGCCCGGCGTCCTCCAGGGGGTCGGCGTCGTGCCAGCCCGCCAGGATCACGAACGGGATCAGCAGGGCGGTCAGCGCGATCAGGGCGACCGCGATGCCGTCCACGCCCAGTTCATAGCGGACCCCGAAGTCCCGGATCCAGGCGTGCGATTCGGTGAGTTGGTACGGGCCCTTGGCGCCCGGCACGAAGCGGAATGCGATCACCAGCGCCAGCGCGAAGGTGACCAGCGAGAACGCCAGCGCCAGCCATTTGGCCGCGGTGCGCTTGGCGGCGGGCACCGCGGCGGTGGCGATCGCGCCGATCGCCGGTACCGCGGCGGTTGCCGTCAGCAGCGGGAAGGAAAAGTCCGCCATGGCTCAGACACCCCTCATCAGCAGGGTCGCGGCGACGAGAACGGCGGCCCCGCCCAGCATCTGGACCGCGTACGAGCGGACGAAGCCGCTCTGCAACTGGCGCAGCCGGCCGGAGAGTCCGCCCATCGAGGCCGCCGTGCCATTGACCGCACCGTCCACCAGGGAGTGGTCGAGATAGACGAGCGTGCGGGTGAGGTGTTCGCCGCCGCGTACCAGGACGACGTGGTTGAAGTCGTCCTGGAGCAGATCACGGCGGGCGGCCCGGGTGAGCACCGAGCCGCGCGGGGCGGTGACCGGTACGGGCCTGCGGCCGTACATCGCCCAGGCGATGCCGACGCCGATGACCAGGACGACCATGGTCGCGGCCGTGACGGTGGTGGCGCTGAGCGGTGAGTGGCCGTGTGCGAACGAGGTGACCGGCTCCAGCCACTTCACGAACGACTCGTTGATGCTGAACAGACCGCCCGCGAAGACCGAGCCGAAGGCCAGCACGATCATCGGGAGCGTCATGGTCTTCGGGGACTCGTGCGGATGGGTCTTCTCCGGATCCCAGCGCTTCTCGCCGAAGAACGTCATCAGCATCACCCGGGTCATATAGAACGCGGTGATCGCGGCGCCGAGCAGGGCCGCGCCGCCCAGGATCCAGCCCTCGGTGCCGCCCTTGGCGAACGCCGCCTCGATGATCTTGTCCTTGGAGAAGAATCCGGAGAGTCCGGGGAAGCCGATGATCGCCAGATAGCCGAGGCCGAAGGTGATGAAGGTGACCGGCATGTACTTCCGCAGACCGCCATAACGGCGCATGTCCACCTCGTCGTTCATGCCGTGCATGACGGAACCGGCGCCGAGGAAGAGGCCCGCCTTGAAGAAGCCGTGGGTGACCAGATGCATGATCGCGAAGGCGTAGCCGATCGGGCCGAGACCGGCGGCCATGATCATGTAGCCGATCTGCGACATCGTCGAGCCGGCCAGGGCCTTCTTGATGTCGTCCTTGGCACAACCGACGATCGCACCGAAGAGGAGCGTGACCGCGCCGACCGCGACGACGGCCGCCTGGGCATCCGGCGCGGCATTGAAGATGGCCCCGGAGCGGGTGATCAGATACACGCCGGCGGTGACCATGGTGGCGGCGTGGATCAGCGCCGAGACCGGGGTCGGGCCCTCCATCGCGTCGCCCAGCCAGGACTGCAGCGGCACCTGCGCCGACTTGCCGCAGGCGGCCAGGAGCAGCATCAGCCCGATGGCCGTCAGCTTGCCTTCGCTCGTCTCACCGGTCGCGGCGAGCACGGGGCCGAAGGCGAACGTCCCGAAGGTCGTGAACATCAGCATGATCGCGATGGACAGGCCCATATCGCCGACGCGGTTGACCAGGAACGCCTTCTTGGCGGCGGTGGCCGCGCTGGGCTTGTGCTGCCAGAAGCCGATCAGGAGGTACGAGGCGAGGCCGACGCCCTCCCAGCCGACGTAGAGCAGGAGGTAGTTGTCGGCGAGGACGAGCAGCAGCATCGCCGCGAGGAAGAGGTTGAGGTAGCCGAAGAAGCGGCGGCGCCGCTCGTCGTGCTCCATATAGCCGATCGAGTAGATGTGGATCAGCGATCCGACACCGGTGATCAGCAGGACGAAGGTCATCGACAGCTGGTCGAGCTGGAAGGCGATGTCGGCCTGGAAGCCGCCGACCGGGATCCAGCTGAACAGATGCTGATGCAGCGCGCGGTGTTCGGCTCCCTTGCCGAGCATGTCGGCGAAGAGCGCCACGGCGATGCCGAAGGAGGCCACCGCGAACAGCGAGCCGATCAAGTGGCCGGTACGGTCCAGACGTTTTCCGCCGCACAGCAGCAGGGCCGCACCGACCAGCGGTGCCGCGACAAGCAGCGCGATCAAGTTCTCCACTTTGTGCGACCCCTTACAGCTTCATCAGGCTGGCGTCGTCGACCGAGGCCGTATGACGGGTGCGGAAGATCGACACGATGATCGCCAGGCCGACCACGACCTCGGCTGCGGCGACGACCATCGTGAAGAAGGCGATGATCTGGCCGTCGAGATTCCCGTGCATCCGCGAGAAGGTCACGAAGGCGAGATTGCAGGCGTTGAGCATCAGCTCGATGCACATGAACACCACGATGGCGTTCCGCCTGATCAGCACCCCGGCCGCGCCGATGGTGAACAACAGGGCGGCCAGATAGAGGTAGTAGACCGGGCTCATTTCTTGGCCCCCTCCTTGTGCTCCTTCGGCGCCGCGCCACCGGACGGCGATGACGGTGGCGCCGCGGGCGGTTCGGAGCCGCGCTCCAGCCATTCCTCCGAGCGCTGCTCCAGCGCCTTGAGTTCGGCGAGCGACTCGCGGGAGACGTCGCGGATCTGGCCGCGGTCGCGCAGCGTCGGGTTGACGGTCAGTTCGGACGGGGTGCCGTCGGGCAGCAGGCCGGGGATGTCCACGGCGTTGTGCCGGGCGTAGACACCGGGGGCGGGCAGCGGCGGCACCTGCTTGCCTTCCCTGACGCGCGCGATGGACTGCTCGCGCTGGGTCCTGGCGCGCTCCGTACGCTCCCGGTGGGTGAGCACCATCGCGCCGACGACCGCCGTGATCAGCAGCGCGCCGGTGATTTCGAAGGCGAAGACGTACTTGGTGAAGATGAGTGCGGCCAGGCCCTGCACATTGCCGCCGGCGTTGGCCTCGCCCAGGCCGTTGAACTCCTTGAGCGAGGCGTTGCCGATGCCGGCGATGAGCAGGATGCCGAACCCGATGCCGAGGCCCGCGGCGAGCCAGCGCTGCCCCTTGAGGGTCTCCTTGAGGGAGTCCGCCGCGGTGACACCGACCAGCATGACGACGAAGAGGAAGAGCATCATGATCGCGCCCGTATAGACGACGATCTGGACGACGCCGAGGAAGTACGCACCGTTGGCCAGATAGAAGATCGCCAGGACGATCATGGTCCCGGCGAGCGAAAGGGCGCTGTGAACGGCCCGCTTCATCATGATCGTGCACAAGGCGCCGATGACGGCGACCGTGCCCAGGATCCAGAACTGCACGGCCTCCCCCGAGGACGTCGTGGAGGCCGCGGCGGCGAGGCCGGTCATGCGTTCGCCTCCTTCCCCTGAGAGGCGTCGTCGGTCTTCCCCGGGGAGGCGTCCGCGGCCTCGGCCGAGGACTCCGACGGAGGCCGTTCCCCCTTGGAGACGGCGACCTGACGGACCGCGCCGGGCGCGGCCTCGGTCACCAGACCGCTGTAGTAGTCCTTCTCCGTCATGCCCGGGTAGATCGCATGGGGCGAATCGACCATGGTCTCTTCCAGGCCCGCGAGCAGCTCCTCCTTGGTGTAGATGAGCGATTCGCGGGACCGGTCGGCGAGTTCGTACTCGTTGGTCATGGTCAGCGCGCGGGTCGGACAGGCCTCCACGCACAGCCCGCACAGGATGCAGCGCAGGTAGTTGATCTGGTAGACGCGGCCGTACCGCTCGCCCGGGGAGTAGCGCTCCTCGTCGGTGTTGTCCGCGCCCTCGACATAGATCGCGTCCGCCGGGCAGGCCCAGGCGCACAGCTCGCAGCCGATGCACTTCTCCAGGCCGTCCGGATGGCGGTTGAGCTGATGGCGACCGTGGAAGCGCGGGGCCGTCGGCTTCTTCTCCTCCGGGTACTGCTCGGTCAGCCGCTTCTTGAACATGGCCTTGAAGGTCACGCCGAAGCCGGCCACGGGGTTCTGGAACTCAGGCACCGTCGCCCCCCTTTCCGTCGGTCTCATTTCCCTCACTGACAGTGTCCACTCGACCACTGACAATCAACTCCCGGTCTCCCCACCGAGGGGTCCGGCGCGGCACCGGCGGCAGGCTCTGCCCGGGCAGCGGCGGTACGGGGAACCCGCCGGCCATCGGGTCGAACTCCCCGTCGCCGTCCCGCTCTTCCTCCGGTTCTCCGCGCCTGATGAAGTCCACGACGAGCGAGATCAGCAGCAGGGTGATGGCGCCCCCGGCGACGTAGAGCACGATCTGCTGGAAGTTGTAGCCCTCGTTCTTCAGCGCCCGGACGGTGGCGACGAGCATCAGCCAGACCAGCGAGACCGGAATGAGGACCTTCCAGCCGAACTTCATCAGCTGGTCGTAGCGCACCCGCGGGAGCGTGCCGCGCAGCCAGATGAAGAAGAACAGCAGCAGCTGCACCTTGATCGTGAACCAGAGCATCGGCCACCAGCCGTGGTTCGCGCCTTCCCAGAAGCTGGAGATGGGGTACGGGGCCCGCCAGCCGCCCAGGAACAGCGTGGTCGCGACCGCCGAGACCGTCACCATGTTCACGTACTCGGCGAGCATGAACATCGCGAACTTGATGGACGAGTACTCGGTGTTGAAGCCGCCGACGAGGTCACCCTCGGACTCCGGCATGTCGAACGGCGCGCGGTTGGTCTCACCGACCATCGTCGCGATGTAGATCAGGAACGACACCGGCAGCAGCAGGATGTACCACTTGCTCTGCTGCGACTCCACGATCGTGGAGGTCGACATCGACCCGGAGTAGAGGAAGACCGACGCGAAGGCGGCACCCATCGCGATCTCGTACGAGATCATCTGGGCGCAGGACCGGAGGCCGCCGAGCAGCGGGTAGGTCGAGCCGGAGGACCAGCCCGCCAGGACGATGCCGTAGATGCCGACCGAGGCCGTGGCCAGGATGTAGAGGATGCCGATCGGGAGGTCGGTGAGCTGCATCGGGGTGCGGACACCGAAGATCGAGACCTCGTTGTCGGCGGGCCCGAAGGGGATCACCGCGATCGCCATGAAGGCCGGGATGGCCGCGACGATCGGCGCGAGGACGTAGACCGCCTTGTCGGCACGCTTGACGACCAGGTCTTCCTTCAGCATCAGCTTGATGCCGTCGGCGAGGGACTGGAGCATGCCCCAGGGGCCGTGCCGGTTGGGGCCGATGCGCAGCTGCATCCACGCGACGACCTTGCGTTCCCAGACGATGGAGAACAGCACGGTCAGCATGAGGAACGCGAAGCAGAAGACCGCCTTGATGACGACCAGCCACCAGGGGTCGTGGCCGAACATCGACAGGTCTTCCTGCGCCAGCGCGGTGCCCGCCGCAGCGAGTTGCTGCATCACGCCTCCACCTCCTTGGCCGCCTCCGGCGTACCGGGTACGGCGGAGACCTTCACCAGGTCACCGGGGTGCGCCCCGGTGTCGGCGGCGACACCACCGCCCACGGAATTCAGCGGCAGCCAGACGACCCGGTCGGGCATCGGCGTCACCTGGAGCGGCAGCCGGACCGATCCGGCCGGTCCGGTGACCGCCAGCAGGTCGCCGTTCTTGACGCCGGTTTCCTCGGCGGTGGCCGCCGAGAGCCGGGCGACCGCGGCGTGCCGGGTGCCGGCCAGCGCCTCGTCGCCCTCCTGGAGCAGCCCCTGGTCCAGGAGGAGCCGGTGTCCGGCCAGTACGGCCTCGCCGGTGTCGGGGCGGGGCATCGGGCGCCCGGTCCCCAGGGGCTCCCCGGCGTACGGTCCGTCCCAGCCGCCGAGCCGGTCCAGTTCGCGGCGTACGGCGTGCAGGTCCGGCAGCGCCAGGTGCACGTCGAGGGCGTCGGCGAGCATGTGCAGCACCCGGGAGTCGGGGAGCAGATGCCGGCGGGTCATCTGGTCGGGCTTGAGCGCGGCCTCGAACGGCCTGGCCCGGCCCTCCCAGTTGAGGAACGTTCCGGCTTTCTCGACGACGGCCGCCACCGGGAGGACCACATCGGCCCGGTCGGTGACCTGCGAAGGCCGCAGTTCCAGGCTGACCAGGAAGCCGACCTCGTCCAGCGCGGTCAGCGCGCGGGCCGGGTCGGGCAGGTCGGCGACCTCGACGCCGGCCACCAGGAGCGCACCCAGTTCGCCGGTCGCGGCGGCCTCGATGATCTGGCCGGTGTCGCGGCCGTGGCGGTGCGGGAGTTCGGCCACGCCCCAGGCGGCGGCGACCTCGTCGCGGGCACGGGGGTCGGTGGCCGGGCGGCCGCCGGGCAGCAGCCCCGGCAGGGCGCCCGCTTCGATGGCGCCGCGTTCGCCGGCCCGCCGCGGGATCCACACCAGTTGGGCGCCGGTGGCGGAGGCGGCGCGGACCGCGGCGGTCAGGGCGCCGGGCACCGTGGCCAGCCGCTCGCCGACGACGATCACCGCGCCGTCCGCGCGCAGCGCCTCGGCCGCGGCGTGCCCCTCGCCCTCCAGTCCGACGCCGCCCGCAAGCGCGTCCAGCCATTCGGTCTCGGTGCCGGGCGCAGCCGGGAGCAGCGTGCCGCCCGCCTTGATCAGGCCGCGGGAGGCGTGCGTGGCCAGGCCGTATGTGCGCTGGCCGCTCTGGCGGTGCGCCTTGCGCAGCCGCAGGAAGACGCCGGGGGCCTCCTCCTCCGCCTCGATGCCGACCAGGAGGACGGCCGGGGCCTTCTCCAGGGCGGTGTGGCTGAGGCCTGTGCCGTCCAGGTCACGTCCGCGGCCGGCGACCCTGGCCGCCAGGAAGTCGGCCTCCTCGGCGCTGTGTGCCCGCGCCCGGAAGTCGATGTCGTTGGTGTCCAGGGCGACCCGGGCGAACTTGGCGTAGGCGTAGGCGTCCTCGACGGTCAGCCGGCCGCCGGTCAGGACGCCGGTGCGCCCCTTGGCCGCGGCCAGCCCGCGGGCCGCCGCCCGGAGCGCCTCGGGCCAGCTCGCCGGCTCCAGTTCGCCGCTCTCCGCGTTGCGCACCAGGGGGTGTTCCAGCCGGTCCCTCTGCTGCGCGTAACGGAAGGCGAACCTCCCCTTGTCGCAGATCCACTCCTCGTTGACCTCGGGGTCGTTGGCCGCCAGCCGCCGCATGACCTTGCCGCGCCGGTGGTCCGTACGGGTCGCGCAGCCGCCCGCGCAGTGCTCGCACACCGACGGCGAGGAGACCAGGTCGAAGGGGCGGGAGCGGAAGCGGTAGGCGGCGGAGGTGAGCGCGCCGACCGGGCAGATCTGGATGGTGTTGCCGGAGAAGTACGACTCGAAGGGGTCGCCCTCTCCGGTGCCGACCTGCTGGAGGGCGCCGCGTTCGACCAGCTCGATCATCGGGTCGCCGGCGATCTGGTTGCTGAAGCGGGTGCAGCGCGCGCACAGGACGCAGCGCTCGCGGTCCAGCAGCACCTGTGTGGAGATCGGCACCGGCTTGGCGAAGGTGCGCTTCTTGCCCTCGAAGCGCGACTCCGGGTCGCCGACCTGCATCGCCTGGTTCTGCAGCGGGCACTCGCCGCCCTTGTCGCAGACCGGACAGTCCAGCGGGTGGTTGATCAGCAGCAGCTCCATCACCCCGCGCTGGGCCTTCTCGGCCACCGGGGAGGTCAGCTGCGATTTGACGACCATGCCGTCGGTGCAGGTGATGGTGCACGAGGCCATCGGCTTGCGCTGGCCCTCGACCTCGACGATGCACTGCCGGCAGGCGCCCGCCGGGTCCAGCAGCGGGTGGTCGCAGAAGCGCGGGATCTCGATGCCGAGGAGTTCGGCGGCGCGGATGACCAGCGTCCCCTTGGGGACGGAGATCTCGATGCCGTCGATCGTCAGGGTGACGAGGTCCTCCGGCGGGATCGCCGCCTCGCCGCCCCCCGAGGGAGCATTTGTGGTGACGGTCATGCATTCACCCCCAGGTGAGCGTCGTTGTCGGCCCACAGGGTCGACTTGGCGGGGTCGAAGGGGCAGCCCCTGCCGGTGATGTGTTGCTCGTATTCCTCGCGGAAGTACTTGAGCGAGGAGAAGATCGGCGAGGCGGCGCCGTCGCCGAGGGCGCAGAAGGACTTGCCGTTGATGTTGTCGGCGATGTCGTTGATCTTGTCCAGGTCGCTCATCACGCCCTTGCCGGCCTCGATGTCGCGCAGCAACTGCACCAGCCAGTACGTGCCTTCGCGGCAGGGTGTGCACTTGCCGCAGGACTCGTGGGCGTAGAACTCGGTCCAGCGGGTGACGGCCCGTACGACGCAGGTGGTCTCGTCGAAGCACTGGAGCGCCTTGGTGCCGAGCATCGAGCCGGCCGCGCCGACGCCCTCGTAGTCGAGGGGGACGTCGAGGTGCTCCTCGGTGAACATCGGCGTCGAGGAGCCGCCCGGTGTCCAGAACTTCAGCCGGTGGCCGGGGCGGATGCCGCCGCTCATGTCGAGCAGCTGGCGCAGGGTGATGCCCAGCGGGGCTTCGTACTGGCCCGGGTTGGTGACATGGCCGCTGAGCGAGTAGAGCGTGAAGCCCGGGGACTTCTCGCTGCCCATCGACCTGAACCAGTCTTTCCCCTTGTTCAGGATCGCGGGAACCGACGCGATGGATTCGACGTTGTTCACCACAGTGGGGCAGGCGTAGAGGCCCGCCACCGCCGGGAAGGGAGGACGCAGCCGGGGCTGTCCGCGACGGCCCTCCAAGGAGTCGAGCAGCGCGGTTTCCTCACCGCAGATGTACGCGCCGGCGCCCGCGTGCACGATCACATCCAGGTCGAGTCCCGAGCCGAGAATGTTCTTTCCGAGGAAGCCCGCCGCATACGCCTCGCGCACGGCCTCGTGCAGCCGGCGCAGTACGGGCACGACCTCGCCGCGCAGGTAGATGAAGGCGTGGTTCGACCGGATCGCATGGCAGGCGATCACGATCCCCTCGATGAGGGAGTGCGGGTTCGCGAAGAGGAGCGGGATGTCCTTGCAGGTCCCGGGCTCCGATTCGTCGGCGTTGACGACCAGATAGTGCGGTTTGCCGTCGCCCTGCGGGATGAACTGCCACTTCATGCCGGTCGGGAAGCCGGCGCCGCCGCGGCCGCGGAGGCCGGAGTCCTTGACGTAGGCGATGACGTCGTCGGGCGGCATGGCCAGGGCCTTGCGCATGCCCTCGTAGCCCTCGTGCCGGCGGTAGGTCTCCAGCGTCCAGGATTCGGGCTCGTCCCAGAAGGCGGACAGGACCGGCGCGAGGATCTTCTCGGGGTCGCTGCCGGCCTCTGGCCGGGTGCCCCCGTACTCGGCTGCCACGGTCATCACTCCCCCTCCTCTGCGGTCGGTCCGGACGCATCGTCACTGCGGGGCGCAGCCCCTCCGCCCGGGGCGGTGGTGGGAGACGGGTGGGCGGGGTCGGAGGCGGCGGTTTCCTGCGGCGCGTCGTGCGAGCTCGGGTGGCCGGAGGGGGGCGGTTCGTCGGGGTGGCCGCCAGGGGGTTCGTCCGTGGGACCGGCAGCGGGGGTGCGGGGGGCGATGACGTGGTCCGTGCCGCGGCCCGGGGCCTGCTCGCCCTTCGCCAGGCGCAGCCCGACCAGGGAGGCGGGGCCCGCGCCGCCGGTGGCCTCGACGGCGCCCGGCCGCTCGTCGGGGAAGCCGGCGAGGATGCGGGCCGTCTCCTTGTAGGTGCACAGGGGGGCGCCGCGGGTGGGTTCGACGTCCCGTCCGGCCCTCAGGTCGTCCACCAGCCGCTTGGCGGTCTCGGGCGTCTGGTTGTCGAAGAACTCCCAGTTGACCATCACGACGGGCGCGAAGTCGCAGGCGGCGTTGCACTCGATGTGTTCGAGGGTGACGGCGCCGTCCTCGGTGGTCCCGCCGTTCTCGACGCCGAGGTGCCGCTTCAGCTCGTCGAAGATGGCGTCGCCGCCCATCACCGCGCACAGGGTGTTGGTGCAGACCCCGACCTGGTAGTCGCCGCTCGGCTTGCGGCGGTACATGGAGTAGAAGGTCGAGACCGCGGTGACCTCGGCGGTGGTGAGGTCGAGCATCTCGGCGCAGAAGCGGATGCCGGTGCGGGTGACGTGCCCTTCCTCGGCCTGTACGAGGTGCAGCAGGGGCAGCAGCGCGGAGCGGGAGCCGGGGTAGCGGGCGATCACCTCCTTGGCGTCGGCCTCCAGCCGGGCCCGTACGTCGGCGGGGTAATCGGGGGCGGGGAGTTGGGGCATGCCCAGCTGGACGTCGTTCACCGGTCGACGCCTCCCATCACGGGGTCGATGGACGCGACGGCGACGATGACGTCGGCGACCTGGCCGCCTTCGCACATCGCCGCCATGGCCTGCAGATTGGTGAAGGACGGATCGCGGAAGTGCACGCGGTAGGGGCGGGTGCCTCCGTCGCTGACCGCGTGGACGCCCAGCTCGCCCTTGGGGGACTCCACGGCGGCGTAGGCCTGTCCGGGCGGGACTCGGAAGCCCTCCGTCACCAGCTTGAAGTGGTGGATCAGGGCCTCCATCGAGGTGCCCATGATCTTCTTGATGTGGTCCAGGGAGTTGCCGAGGCCGTCCGGCCCCAGGGCCAGCTGCGCCGGCCAGGCGATCTTCTTGTCCTCGACCATGACCGGTCCCGGCTCCAGCCGGTCCAGGCACTGTTCGACGATGCGCAGCGACTGGCGCATCTCCTCCAGGCGGATCAGGAACCTGCCGTAGGAGTCGCAGGTGTCCGCGGTCGGCACCTCGAAGTCGTAGTTCTCGTATCCGCAGTACGGCTGCGTTTTGCGCAGGTCGTGGGGCAGTCCGGCGGAGCGCACGATGGGCCCGGTGGCGCCGGTGGCCAGGCAGCCGGCCAGGTCGAGGTAGCCGATGCCTTCCATCCGGCCCTTGAAGACCGGGTTGCCGGTGGCGAGCTTGTCGTACTCGGGAATGTTCTTGCGCATCTTCTTCACGAAGGCGCGCACCTGGTCGACGGCGCCGGGGGGCAGGTCCTGGGCGAGGCCGCCGGGCCGGATGTAGGCGTGGTTCATC
The DNA here is from genome assembly GCF_044767545.1 of Streptomyces sp. NPDC101227. Taxonomy (NCBI): domain Bacteria; kingdom Bacillati; phylum Actinomycetota; class Actinomycetes; order Kitasatosporales; family Streptomycetaceae; genus Streptomyces; species Streptomyces sp. NPDC101227. Next base: position 491,867 of record NZ_JBIWOD010000004.1, read on the forward strand.
CGCAGGCCGGTGATCAGCTCGTAGATGTCGAGGATCAGTTCCCGGTCGCGGAAGCCGTAGATCATGATCGTCGTGGCGCCCAGCTCCATGCCGCCGGTGGCGATGGCCACCAGGTGGGAGGACATGCGGTTGAGCTCCATCAGCATCACGCGGATGACCGAGGCCCGGTCGGGGACCTGGTCGGTGATCCCCAGCAGCTTCTCGACGGCCAGGCAGTAGGCGGTCTCGTTGAAGAAGGGGGTGAGGTAGTCCATCCGCGTGACGAAGGTGGTGCCCTGCGTCCAGGTCCGGTATTCGAGGTTCTTCTCGATGCCGGTGTGCAGATAGCCGATGCCGCAGCGGGCCTCGGTGACGGTCTCGCCGTCGATCTCCAGGATCAGCCGGAGCACGCCGTGCGTGGAGGGGTGCTGCGGCCCCATGTTGACGATGATCCGCTCGTCGTCGGACTTGACGGCGCGCGCCGCGATCTCGTCCCAGTCGCCGCCGGTGACGGTGTAGACCGTGCCTTCCGTCGTGTCGCGCGGGGTTACGGGGGGAGTGGTCATCAGCTGTACGACCTCCGCTGGTCGGGAGCCGGGATCTGCGCGCCCTTGTACTCGACGGGGATGCCGCCGAGCGGGTAGTCCTTGCGCTGCGGGAAGCCCTGCCAGTCGTCGGGCATCATGATCCGCGTCAGCGCCGGGTGGCCGTCGAAGACGAGCCCGAAGAAGTCATAGGTCTCGCGCTCGTGCCAGTCGTTGGTCGGATAGATGCCGACGATCGAGGGCACGTGCGGGTCGGCGTCGGGGGCGGAGACCTCCAGCCGGATGAGCCGGTTGTGGGTGATCGAGCGCAGGTGGTAGACGGCGTGCAGCTCGCGCCCCTTGTCGCCGGGGAAGTGCACCCCGCTCACGCCCGTACAGAGCTCGAAGCGCAGCGCCGGGTCGTCGCGCAGCGTCCTGGCCACGGCCGGCAGGTACTCCCGCTCGATGTGGAAGGTCAGCTCGTCGCGGTCGACGACGGTCTTGGAGATGACGTTCTCGGGGACCAGGCCCTGCTCGTCGAGCGCGCCCTCCAGCTCGTCGGCGACCTCGTCGAACCATCCCCCGTAGGGCCGCTGGGCCGCCCCGGGCAGCCGTACGGACCTGACCAGGCCGCCGTAACCGGTGGTGTCGCCGCCGTTGTTGGCGCCGAACATGCCGCGGCGGGTGCCGATGACCTCGCCGGTGTCGTCGCGCTGGACGGGGACGCCGTTGCCGTTGTGGTTCCCCTGGTCGCTCTCGGGGTTCTTCGGCTCACTCACCGCAGCAGTCCCTTCATCTCGATCAGCGGGAGTGCCTTGAGCGCCGCTTCCTCCGCCTCGCGGGCCGCCTGCTCCTGGTTGACCCCGAGCTTGGTGTCCTGGATCTTGCGGTGCAGCTTGAGAATGGCGTCCATCAGCATTTCGGGACGCGGTGGGCAGCCCGGCAAATAGATGTCTACGGGAACGATGTGATCAACGCCCTGCACGATCGCGTAGTTATTGAACATGCCGCCCGATGAGGCGCACACGCCCATGGAGATCACCCATTTCGGGTTCGGCATCTGGTCGTAGACCTGCCGCAGAACGGGCGCCATCTTCTGGCTCACCCGGCCGGCCACGATCATCAGATCCGCCTGCCGCGGGGAACCGCGGAAGACCTCCATACCGAAACGGGCCAGGTCGTAGCGCCCGGCGCCGGTCGTCATCATCTCGATGGCGCAGCAGGCCAGCCCGAAGGTCGCGGGGAAGACCGATGATTTGCGTACCCAGCCCGCGGCCTGTTCGACAGTGGTCAGCAAAAAGCCGCTCGGCAGCTTCTCTTCAAGTCCCATGGGTGACCCCTAGTCCCATTCCAGGCCGCCACGACGCCAGACATAGGCGTAGGCGACGAAGACGGTGAGCGCGAAGAGGAGCATCTCGACGAGCCCGAAAAGCCCGAGGGCGTCGAAGGTGACGGCCCAGGGGTAGAGGAAGACGATCTCGATGTCGAAAACGATGAAGAGCATCGCCGTCAGGTAGTACTTGATCGGAAAGCGACCGCCGCCGGACGGCTGCGGGGTCGGCTCGATTCCGCATTCGTACGCCTCAAGCTTCGCCCGGTTGTAGCGCCTGGGTCCGACGAGCGAGGCCATCACGACAGAGAAGATCGCAAAGCCTGCCCCGAGGGCTCCCAGTACGAGGATGGGCGCGTATGCGTTCACCGTCCTCGCTCCCTTCAGTCGACGATGACTGGATGGCGGTCCGCTCGGGCCGGCTGTGCTGCCCCGGAGAGATCGTGCATATGTGAGGCAGTTCACAAGCCCGAACGCCTGCATCTTATGCCCGCCGGTCTGTGATCTGCGACACGGGGTGCGACAACGACTTTGTGATCTTCACCACCTGACGAAGGATCATGAAGCCGGATGAGCGTTGATCTTCATACGCGAAGCGCCCGAGTGATCACGAGAGGTGACATTCGGCGGGGTTACCGCTGGTCAGAGCGTCGCCGCCCTATCAAGTGGTGCCCCTTGCAGGCAAATTGGCACTGGGCAGCGCCAACTGCTATATGAGGCGGACGCCGTTGAGTGATCCACCCGTGATGCGACCGTGATCGTCAGCACGTGCCCGCGTTCACGAGGGGTCGGCCGAGGGGGTGACGAGGGGAGCGGTCGAGCGCCGTCGCCGAGCGACCGCCACCGTCAGATCACGGGAACATAACGGACACTCAAGAGTGACCTATCCCACGCCTTTTCAAGCGATAAGTCCTTGACGGCCGGGAAGCCTTGGCGTGGCGGATAGGGAGGTGATAAGCCCCTCCGACCCCCGCATCGGGCAGCAAATGCCATGCGTAGGAACATGATCGCGAAATCCGGACATCGCGCCGCCGGCGCCGCGCGCGGAAAAAAGTCCGTTTTATTCGTCGCGTACGCGTCAAGTGTGGCGCACCCCACCTTTGTTGGCAGCAACCTGCGGCTCCTGATAGCCGTGGTGCCATGTCCCCGAACGCACTCATACCCAGCCACCGGAAGCCCCGCCGTTCCGCGTCCTCGCGGGCACTGCGTGCGGGCGTGACCGGTGGCTTCCTCACCCTCGCGGTGACCGGCGCGACCGTGCCGGCCAACGCCGCGGAAAAGCCCGTCTCCGAAACGCAGGAGATGCCCACCATCACGACGGCGCTGGCGACCACCGCCGCCAAGAGCGCGGACACCGCTCAGCAGGTCGCCTTCGACTACGAGCGCCAGGCCCTCCAGGACAGCGCCCTCACTCGGGCCGCCGAGGCCGCGGAGAAGCACAAGGCCGCCGCCGTGAAGAAGGCCAAGGCCGAGGCCGAGGCCAAGAAGAAGGCCGCCGAGGCCCGTAAGGCCAAGGAAGCCGCCCAGGCCCGCGCCTCGCGCTCCGACGACCGCACCTCGCTGTCCGTCTCCCCCTCCACCGGCAGCGCCGCGACCCTGGTCTCCTTCCTCAAGGCCCAGCTCGGCAAGGCGTACGTCCTCGGCGCCACCGGCTCCTCGTCGTACGACTGCTCCGGCCTGACGCAGGCCGCGTTCAAGCAGCTCGGCATCGATCTGCCGCGCGTCTCGCAGGACCAGTCCACCACCGGCACCCAGGTGGGCCTGGACAACCTCCAGGTCGGCGACATCCTCTACTGGGGCAGCGCGGGCAGCGCCTACCACGTCGCCGTCTACGTCGGTGACGGCAAGTTCATCGGCGCCCAGAACCCGAGCACCGGCATCGTCGAGCGTCCGCTCAGCTACGACATGCCCACCGGTGCGGTGCGCGTCCTCTGAGACCGCCGCAGCCACGGTTCCGCTGACGGGCCGCCCCTCCCCCGGGGCGGCCCTTTGCCGTGCGGGCCTGCGGAGAGCGGCCGATTCGCACCGCTACCGATCACCTCCGCGCGCCGTTCATCTCTCGTCATATACCGCACAAATGCCACTTGGGCGCCGTGCGGCATTCGCAGAGAGGACACCGCGCTCCGATGCACACCGATCGCTCCGCCCCGCGCGCCACCCGCCGCACCGCCCAGGGCACCGTCACCCGGGCCGCCACCGCCGCCGCCCTCGCCTCCGCGCTCGCCCTGGGCGCCGTCCACACCGCCACCGCCTCCGCGCCGTCCGCCACACAGACCCGGGCCGGCACGCCCGACGGCGGCTGGCACCAGGACGGCCTCTCGCTCAACGCCGCCGACAACAAGACCGTCGACGCCTTCGTCGCCCGCGCCCGGCGCGCCGAGCGCTCCATCAGCCCCCAGGTGCGCGCCGCGGCCCGGCTCAGCCACGCCGATCTGACCGGCTTCGACCAGCGGCTGAAGTCCCCGGACTCGCTCAAGCGGAAGGTCGCCACGCGGATGCGGGAGACCCCGGGCCGGACCGTCAACGCCTCGCTCGCCGAGATCAATGACGCGGTCCGCTTCACCCTCCAGTGGCCGTCCGGCCGGTACTCCCGCGGCGTCACCACCGCCGCCGGGCTGCTGTCCTCCTGGGGCAACGACTCCACCCGCTGGACCAACACCTGGCCCCGGGCCGCCGGCTACAAGGCGATCAACTCCGCCTGGCGCGAGCCCCGCTCCGGCCAGCGCTTCGAGGTGCAGTTCCACACCCCGCAGAGCAAGGCGGCCCAGCTGGACACCCACAAGCTGTACGAGGAGCAGCGGCTGCCCGGCACCTCGCGAGAGAGGGCGCGCGAGCTCCAGGAGCAGCAGAACGCGATCTTCGCGGCGGTGCCGGTGCCGGCCGGCGCCGAGCGGCTGACCGCGCCGGTCCGCCGCCTGCCCGCCCCCGTGACCGCGCTTCTGGCGCCGGTGGTCCCCGGAATCACCGGGTAGCGGCCCGGTCCTTCTCGATGAACGCCAGCAGGTCGGCGTTGAGCCGGGCGTGATGGCTGGCGTAGATCCCGTGCCCGGCGGTCGGGTACTCCAGGTACGTCGTGCCCGGGATCAGCTCGGCGGTGCGCCGCCCGGTGACGTCCACCGGCGCCGAGAAGTCGGCGGCGCCGTGGACGATCAGGGTCGGGATGTCGATCTCGCGCAGACCGGCACGGTGGTCGGTGCTCAGCGCCGCCTGCTGCGCCTTGAGCGTCGCCCACGGCGACGCCGACAGGCACTGCGCCATGGTGTGCTCGACGAGGGCGGGCGAGACGTCGTTGCCCAGGTGGGTGGCGAAGAACGCCTGCTTCTGGCGCGCCAGCCACTTGGGCCGGTCCGCCCGCAGCTGCGCCACCGACGCGGCGACGGCGGCCTCCGGCAGGCCGTGCGGATTGTCCTCCGTACGCGTCAGCAACGGCAGCATCGCCGCGATGAACACCGCCCGCGCCACCCGTCCCGAGCCGTGCCGCGCCAGATAACGCGCGACCTCGGCGCCGCCCAGCGAGTGCCCGACCAGGGTCACGCCCCGCAGATCGAGGTGCTCCAGCAGCGCGGCCAGGTCGTCGGCCGTCGAGTCCATGTCGTACCCGGTGGAGGGCCGGTCCGAGCGGCCGTGCCCGCGCCGGTCGAAGGCGACACAGCGGAAGCCGCCCTCGGCGAAGAACGGAAGCTGGTACTCCCACATCTCGGTGTTGAGCATCGCGCTCGAGACGAAGACGATCGGCTCGCCGTGGCCATAGTCCTCGTAGGCGAGGCGGGTGCCGTCGTGGGTCTCGAAGAACATGGCGATTCCTCCCGTTGCGGTCTGCTGCGGCCCTGTTGCGGTGCCTTTGCCGCGAGGTGTTCGCGACGTGTTCCAGACTGCCCGGGGGTGGTGGGCGGCTCAATTACGTCCGAGGTCATGGCCCGATGAGCCACGGAGGGACGCGCGTTGCCGCGGCGCGGCCCAGCCGTTCGAGAAGCGCCCTTCGAGAAGCGCCCGCCGAGCCCCGCACGAGGCTCGGCGGGCCGCCGCCGTCACGACTTCGGCGCGACCTTGCTCAGCCCGTTGATGATCCGGTCCATCGCGTCCCCGCCCGTCGGGTCCGTGAGGTTGGCGAGCATCTTCAGGGTGAAGCGCATCAGGAGGGGGTGGGTCAGGCCGCGCTGGGTGGCGATCTTCATGACCTTGGGGTTGCCGATGAGCTTCACGAAGGCGCGGCCGAGGGAGTAGTAGCCGCCGTAGGTCTCCTTGAGGACCTTGGGGTAGCGGTGGAGGGCCAGCTCGCGCTGGGCGTACGTGGCGCGGGCCTGCGCCTGGACGATGACCTCTGCGGCGATGCTGCCGGACTCCATGGCGTACGCGATGCCTTCCCCGTTGAAGGGGTTGACCAGGCCGCCGGCGTCGCCGACCAGGAGGAGGCCCTTGGTGTAGTGCGGCTGGCGGTTGAAGGCCATGGGGAGGGCCGCGCCGCGGATCGGGCCGGTCATGTTCTCGGGGGTGTAGCCCCAGTCGGCGGGCATCGACGCGCACCAGGCCTTGAGGACCTCGCGCCAGTCCAGTTCCCGGAAGGCGGAGCTGGAGTTGAGGATGCCGAGGCCGACGTTGCTCGTACCGTCGCCCATGCCGAAGATCCAGCCGTAGCCGGGGAGCAGACGGTCCTGGGCGCCGCGCCGGTCCCACAGCTCCAGCCAGGACTCGAGATAGTCGTCGTCGTGGCGGGGGGAGGTGAAGTACGTGCGCACGGCGACGCCCATCGGGCGGTCCTCGCGGCGGTGCAGGCCCATGGCCAGCGAGAGCCGGGTGGAGTTGCCGTCGGCGGCGACGACGAGCGGGGCGTGGAAGGTGACCGGGGTCTTCTCCTCGCCGAGCTTGGCGTGCACGCCGGTGATGTGGCCGGTGAGGTCGTTGATGATGGGCGCGCCGACGTTGCAGCGCTCGTAGAGGCGGGCGCCGGCCTTCTGGGCCTGGCGGGCCAGCTGCTCGTCGAAGTCGTCGCGCTTACGGACCAGCCCGTAGTCGGGGTACGAGGCGAGATCCGGCCAGTCGAGCTGGAGGCGGGAGCCGCCGCCGATGATCCGCAGGCCCTTGTTGCGCAGCCAGCCCGCTTCCTCGGAGATGTCGATGCCCATGGCGACCAGCTGCTTGGTCGCGCGCGGGGTCAGACCGTCGCCGCAGACCTTCTCGCGCGGGAACGCGGTCTTCTCCAGGAGGAGGACGTCCAGGCCGGACTTGGCCAGGTGGTAGGCGGTGGCCGAGCCGGCGGGCCCGGCACCGACGACGATCACGTCCGCGCTGTGCTCGGAGCGGGGTGCGGTCACGGACTCGGTCACGGACGCGGACTCGGTCACGGGGGGTCTCCCGAAGTCGGTAGAAGGGGTGACGTCGGGGGCTGAGGCCGAGGGGCGACGTCGGTGGATGCGGTCGGTGGATGCGGTCGATGTCCCGGTGTCCGGGTGCCGACCGGCTGGGGCAGGTGCAGTCTATGGGGGCCTTGGTGATCGGAAACTGAAGGGTTGGTGCCGTGCGCCCGGCGCCGCACGCGTTCGTGCCGTCGGACGCTGAGGCCCGACGGCACGAACGCGCGGCACGGCCCGCCGGGTCCCGTTAGTCGACGTCCGTTTCGGGCACGTTCCAGGTGCTGAGCGCCGTGCTGAACACCTTGTCGTTCGACGGGTCGTAGAGCGAGTCCAGGGCTTCGTAATAGATGCTGTATTCGGTGCCGTCGGCGGCGACATACGCCTGGTCGACGGCGTGGATGGTGTTCCCTTCGTCGTTGACGTAGGTGAACTCCCAGCGGGCGCCCTCGCTCTTCTGGAAGGTGTTCCGCTTCAGCTCCGTCCGCTGGTAGTTGGTGCGCTTCTTGGCGCCCTTCTCCATGCTGAGGAAGTTCTCGTACGAGGACTGCGGGGCGTGGGCGATGACGCCGATGCGCAGGTACGAGTTGCCGGTCGGCGCCTTGTAGTCGACCTGGGTTCCCTTCTGCGAGCGCTGCCAGCCCCGCATCACGCCGAGGGAGAAGCCGTACGAGTCGTACTTCCGCTCGAAGCCGGCGGGGAGGCCCGCGGTGGGGGAGGACGGCGAGGAAGAGGAGGAAGGGGAGGAAGAGGAGGTGGGCGAGTCGGTGGGGGACGGGGTGGCGGAGGAGGCGGGGGTGGCGGTGGGTCCGCCGTTCTTCTCGGTGGCGGGCTTCTCGGGCGCCTTGTGGTCGGCGGTGCCCGCCTTGTGGTTCTTGTAGTAGAGCGCGCCGGCCGTGGCACCGCCGCCGATCAGGAACGCGATGAGTGCCAGCGACACCCACTTCACGGCGCGGCGGCGGGCGGGGCGGGGTTCGTCGGGGGTGGCGAGGGGGGCCTCGGGGGCGGCGAGAGGGGCCTCGGGTGCGGCGGGTGCGGCCTCGAAGGCGGCCGGGGGCGTGGGGGTGGCCGGGGGCGTGCCGGGGGCGGCCGGGGGCGCGGCCACGGCCTCGTGGGCGGGCGACGCCGCCGGTGCGGGCGGGGCCCCGGGCATGGGCGCCGCGGGCGTGGCGGGCGGCGCGGCCGGCATTCCGGGGGGCGCCGCGGGAGCGCCGTACGGGGCGGCTGGAGCTGCCGGGGCTGCCGGGCCTGCGAGTCTGCCCGCATTGCCGCGGCCGACCACCATCCGGAGGTACGGGGCGATCAGTGCCGCGCCGAACGTCCACAGCAGCGCGAACAGCAGCGTCTCGGCGCCGCCCGCGGCCAGTTCGCCGTGCGCCGCGTAGCGCGAGCCGCCGTCACCGCCGCCATAGCCACCCCCGGAATCGTCGCCGTAGCCACCCCCGGAATCGCCGCCGTAGTCGCTGCCGTACTGGCCTCCGTAATCGCCACCGACACCGCCGACGCCGCCGGTGCTCGCTTCGTGGAAGGACGCCGACACGGTGGCTCCCGCCGCCCACACCACCAGCACCAGCGCGACCACGAAGAGGCCCGCGGCCAGCAGGTGTTCGCGCCGGTCGGCGCTGCGCCGGAGGGTCAGGAAGCCGACCAGCAGCGCACAGGCCAGACCGCCGACGATGACGCCGAACAGCGCCCAGTCGCCGCCGAACCGGCCGAGCTCGGAGTAGCCGATCGACTGCCGGCCGGACTCCAGGAACGGAAGGTTGGGCACGTTCCACTCGGCGTTCACCGGCGCGCCCCAGGCCATCGCCAGCGCGATCGCGCCGAGGTTGGGCAGCAGCACCAGCAGGGCGACCACATCGCCGCCCTCGACGTCGTCCGCCGTGGCGAGGATGGCCACAAAGGCGACCAGACCGGCCACCAGGACGACGGTGACCAGCGCGATCAGCGCGGTCCGCAGGGCGTTGAGGCCGATCCGCCAGCCGGGCCGCAGCGCGAGCCAGGCGTGCGCCTCGTCGCGCGCCAGCACCGCGCCGCCCACCACGGCCGCCAGCACGAACGAGCACAGCAGCGCGCGCCAGGCGGACGAGGACAACTCCAGGCCGTCGTAGGACGGCTGGGCCAGCAGGCCGAGCGCCAGGGTGCCGGCGCCGCACAGTACGGCGATCCGCAGCACCGTCTCCAGTACGGCCGCCCCCGAGGCGGCCGTACCGGCTATCGCGCCCGGTACGGAGGCGGCCCCCGGCGTCCCGGCCCCCGCCACGGCGGCCGCGCGGCGGGCCTTACGGGCGGCGACGGCCAGCAGCGTCACCCACAGCGCGGTGACCACCAGCGGCACCAGCGACACCGACATCTCGCCGTCGAGGCCCTCACCGAACCTGCCCAGGGGCCCGGTGGCGCTGCCGGAGAGGGTGACCCCGCCGCCCACGCTCTGCAGCAGCAGGGCGAGGAAGCACCGCATCCGGGTGCCCCAGCCGAGTCCGGCGTCGTCCGTGTCCTGCGACGAGAAGATGCCCAGCACGCACGCGAGGACCAGCAGCATCAGCGTCGGCCAGGCCGCGACCTTCAGCGCCGCGAGCCAGTCGCCCCGCATCGTGCGTCCGAGGAAGGCGCCGAAGGGCGACGGGGCGGCGGGTGCGGCGGACGGCGGATGGCCGGGCGGCGCCGCCGGGACCGGAGGCCGCCCCGGGGGCGGCGGGGGCGGCGGCCCGCCGGGTGCGGGCGGCACGACGGCCCCCCGCTCCCGGCCACATCCCATACAGAAGCGCGCCTCGGGCGGCGAGGAAGAACCACATTCCGGGCAAGGGGCGGAACGCTCGGACAACTCGAACTCCGGGAACTCGACGGGCAGCGCGAACAGCTACCACTCGCGAACGTAGGGACATGACTGCCCTACGCATGGTTCCCGCCAATTCACACCCTGTGAAGCGACGTTACCCAAGCGAGTCCGTCGGCCGGGCCCCGGCCCCGGCCGCGGAGGCCCCGCTCAGCCGGCCGGCTTGGTCCCCCGGTGGAGCGCGACCACGCCGCCGGTCAGATTGCGCCAGGCGACCTTGGTCCAGCCCACGCCCTGCATCTTGGCGGCGAGTTCGGGCTGGTTGGGCCAGGTGCGGATGGACTCGGCGAGGTAGACGTACGCGTCCGGGTTACTGCTGACCGCGCGGGCGACCGGCGGCAGCGCGCGCATCAGGTACTCGGTGTAGACGGTCCGGAACGGCGCCCAGGTCGGCTCGCTGAACTCGCAGATCACGACCCGGCCGCCCGGCTTGGTGACCCGGTACAGCTCGGCCAGCGCGGCGTCCGTGTCCTGGATGTTCCGCAGCCCGAAGGAGATGGTCACGGCGTCGAAGACCCCGTCCGCGAACGGGAGCCGGGTGCCGTCACCGGCCGTGAAGGGCAGCCACGGGTGCCGCTTCTTCCCCTCCCGCAGCATGCCGACGGAGAAGTCGCACGGCACGACGTACGCCCCGGTCCGGGCGAACGGCAGCGACGAGGTGCCGGTGCCGGCCGCGAGGTCGAGCACCCGCTCGGCGGGCCGGGCGGCCACCGCGCGGTCCACCTCCTTGCGCCACAGCCGCGCCTGCCCGAGGGAGAGCACGTCGTTGGTGAGGTCGTACCGCGCCGCCACGTCGTCGAACATCGCGGCGACTTCGTGCGGCTGCTTGTCCAGGGATGCTCGGGTCACCCGGCCATTGTCCACCGTGCCGGGGCCGGGCCCCGCACCGGGCACCGCCCCCCGCCGGAACGCTGGTCGGGGACGGCCGGGCGCCGGCCGTCCCCGCGTCAGCGATCCTGCCGGGCAGAATTCGCCATTCCGTTTCCGTTGACGCCGCCCTGACGTGTACCGGGGCCGCGTTGACGGATCCTTGACGAAGATCATCAAGGCGCGCGCTCCCCGGCTGGCGGACGTCGGCCGGCGTCAGCGCCGCCGGTGGACGAGCCGGCCGGCCAGCACGGTGGCCAGGCACGTCCCGTCCTCGCCGAACACGGCGAAATGGGCCGGTCCCCCAGTGGCCAGCGCCCGCGGCGCCGGGCCCGGCAGCTCCACGAGCCCGGAGCGCTGCACGGCCGTGCGGACCGCGGGCCGGATGAACGGCCCGGTCAGCGCCGTCGTCCCGGCCGCCAGCAGGCGTTGCAGCCCCCGCCGGGCGCTGGCTCCCCACCGCGCCTCGGTCATGCCGAGCGCGGCGAGCGCCTCCCCCGTGAGGGGCGCGCCACCGAGCTCGTCGGCCTCGCGGGGATCGGGATGGTAGGCGGCCTCCAACAGCGCGGCCCCGTCCGGCTCGTAGCGCCCTGGGGTCAGGACGCCGTCCCACTCCCGTACGCGCGCCCCGCCGTGAGCCGCGAGCAGCTCCTCGTACGGGCCGATGGCGGCGATCCGCGCGCCGTCGACGACGACCGCGTGCCCGGCGTTCAGCTCTCCGTCATGGGCGAGCCGGACACCGCGCACGCGGTGAAGTGTCAGCATCGGACGCTCAGTTGGCCTCGACGAGCTTCAGCTCGGGGTGTGCCGTCCCGCCCTCGATCGCCGTCGACGACAGATGCGAGACGACCCGCTCGTCCACCGGGTCGTTCGCCGGGTCGTCGTGCACGACCAGGTGCTCGTACGTCGTCGCCCGCTGCGCCGGAACCCGCCCCGCCTTGCGGATCAGGTCGATGATCTCCATGCGGTTGGAGCGGTGCTTGGCGCCGGCCGAGGAGACGACGTTCTCCTCCAGCATGATCGAGCCCAGGTCGTCGGCGCCGTAGTGCAGCGACAGCTGGCCGACCTCCTTGCCGGTGGTCAGCCAGGAGCCCTGGATGTGGGCGACGTTGTCGAGGAAGAGCCGGGCGATGGCGATCATCCGCAGGTACTCGAAGAGCGTGGCCTGCGTCTGGCCCTTCAGGTGGTTGTTCTCCGGCTGGTAGGTGTACGGGATGAAGGCGCGGAAGCCGCCCGTGCGGTCCTGGACGTCCCGGATCATCCGCAGGTGCTCGATGCGCTCGGCGTTGGTCTCGCCGGTGCCCATCAGCATCGTGGACGTCGACTCCACGCCCAGCTTGTGCGCCGCCTCCATGATCTCCAGCCAGCGCTCGCCGGACTCCTTCAGCGGAGCGATGGCCTTACGGGGGCGGGCGGGCAGCAGCTCGGCGCCCGCGCCCGCGAAGGAGTCCAGCCCCGCGGCGTGAATGCGCGAGATCGCCTCCTCGACGGACACCTTGGAGATCCGGGCCATGTGCTCGACCTCGGACGCGCCGAGGGAGTGGATCACCAGCTGCGGGTACGCCTTCTTGATGGCCGCGAAGTGCTCTTCGTAGTACTCGACGCCGTAGTCGGGGTGGTGGCCGCCCTGGAACATGATCTGGGTGCCGCCCAGTTCGACGGTCTCCGCGCAGCGGCGCAGGATGTCGTCGAGGTCGCGGGTCCAGCCCTTGGCGGTGTCCTTCGGCGCGGCGTAGAAGGCGCAGAACTTGCAGGCCGTGACGCACACATTGGTGTAGTTGATGTTGCGCTCGATGATGTACGTCGCGATGTGCTCGGTGCCGGCGTAGCGGCGGCGGCGCACGGCATCGGCGGCCTGGCCCAGCGCATGCAGCGGCGCGGAGCGGTACAGGTCGAGGGCTTCCTCCGGCGTGATGCGGCCGCCCTGCGCGGCGCGGTCGAGTACGGACTGGAGGTCGGCGTTCTCGGTCACCGGGCGTTCCTTTCGCGGGCTGGCATCACGACTGACCCAGCGTACGTCAGGGGTCCGACAGCCTCACTGTCGGCCGGGCGGCGGAGGCGGCCGCCCACCGTGCCCGGCCGCCGCGTCACGGCCCGGACTCCCGGGTCAGCGTCGCCTTCGGCGTCCCGCCCGCGTCGTCGTCCGAGGCGAAGCCGAGCGTGCGGCCGTCCTCGCCGAGCGTGTAGGTGACACGGGACTTGTTGCCCGTACAGCCCGGCCCCTGCTTGCCGTCCGGACGCTCCACGAGCACCAGTTCGTCCTTGGTGGCCGACTCCAGCTTCGCCTTGGCCTCGCACTGCACCAGCACCACGTCGTACACGGTGTGAATGACGTAATCCCCCTTGCCACCTGGCTTGATGACGCTGGTCATCTTGCCGTTGGGCATGCCGCGCGCCGTCGTCACACTGCCGGTCCAGGTGCCGAGGAAGCCCTTGGCGACGGCCGGCTCACCGGATCCGTCCCCCGGCGTGGCGGGCCCGCCCGTCGGCGTCTTCCTGGACGGTGGTCCGGCCCCGGCCGTGTCCCGGTTCCCCGGATCGCCCGGCAGCAGATGGAACACGAATGTCGCGGTCGTCGCGGCGGCCAGCGCACCGGCGACCGACAGCACCAGCGCGCAGCTCACCCGGCGCGGCTGCTGCTTGCCGCCGACCTCCCCGGACAGCGCGATCCGCCGCTCCTTGCGGGCGGTGGGCGACGGATCCGCGGTCGGTGCCTCGGCGGCGGCCACCCCGGCGACCGGCCAGGGGGCCGCGGGCGGGCCGGGCGGCCGGCCCGGAACACCGGGAGCCTGCGTGGGCGCGCCACCGGCACCGGGGCCGGTCGCCTCCGCCTCGAACGGCACCAGGCCGGAGGGCGGCCCGTACGAGGGATCCGCCCCCGCCCCGTACGAAGGGTCCGGCGGCCCGAACACCCCGCTCGGCGAGGCCGCACCCGGCGCCCCCACCCCCGCTCCCGCTTCCGCCTCCAGATTCAGCAGCTCCACCGCCCGGCGGCTGACCTGCTCCACGACCGCGCCGGGCAGCCATCCGGCGCGCACCAGCGCGGCGGCCCCGCCGCTGCCCTCCCCCGCGAGCCGCGCCGCGAGCTCCTCCGGGGCGGGCCGGCCGGCGGGGTCCTTGGACAGGCAGGACGCCACCAACTCCCGCAGTTCGCCGGTGAGCTGAGAACCCAGCTCCGGCTCCTCGTGCACCACCTTGTAGAGCAGCGCGGCCGACGAGTCCCCCGAGAAGGGGCTGACCCCGGTCGCCGCGTAGGCCAGTACCGCTCCCAGCGAGAAGACGTCCGCGGCCCCCGTCGCGCCCTTCCCCGCGATCTGCTCGGGCGCCATGTATCCGGGCGATCCGACCGAGACCCCGGTGGAGGTCAGCGAGGCCGTCGCCTCCGTGGCGCGCGCGATCCCGAAGTCGATCAGCAGCGGTCCGTCGAGGGTCAGCAGCACATTGGACGGCTTGACGTCCCGGTGCACCAGTCCGAGCGCATGGACGGCGGTGAGCGCCTCGGCCAGCCCCGCGCCCAGGGCCCGTACGGAGTGCTCGGCCAGCGGCCCGACATCGGCGACGGCCTGCGCGAGCGAGGGGCCCGCGACATATCCGGTGGCGATCCAGGGAAGGGACGCGTCCGGGTCGGCATCCAGGACGGGCGGGGTCCAGGCGCCGCCCACCCGCCGCGCCGACTCGATCTCCCGCCGGAAACGGGCCCGGAACTGGTCGTCGACCGCGAACTGCGCATGGACGACCTTCACCGCGACCGTGCGGCCGCCCTCGCTCCGCCCGACGTAGACCCGCCCCATCCCGCCGGCGCCGAGACGGCCCAGCAACCGGTATCCGCCCAGGACCCGTGGATCGTCCGCCGCCAGCGGCTCCATGGCTTGCCTCCCCCTGCGTATGCGCACCTCAGCTTATGACCCATGTCATGCGCGGTCACCGGAAACCTCCACCCCGCTTTCCGCATCAAACAGGGCGTAAGTCCCCACAACTCCCCCACTTGCCCCATCTGCCCCATGCGGCAGCGCGACCGTCCGGAGTACGTCCGTGCATCCCCCGCACCCCTCGCACGCCCCGCAAGCCCCGCACCCCTCTGCTTCCTCGCACCGCGCGCGCCGCCCGCGCAGAAGGCGGCCGCTCCTCATCGGCGCCGCCATCATGGCCGTCTGCCTCGCCGCAGTCCTCCCCGTCCTGGTCCATCTCGATGCGTTCTCCGACGAGGGCGAGCCCCTGTCCTTCGACGCCCCCGACCGGCCCGCCCCCGCGTCCGCTCCCGCCGACCCCACGGTCCGCATGCCCACCGGCCCCCGGTCGGAATTCCGTACGGCCAACACCCTCGACGACGGCACCAAGATCGGCGTCACGACGCTGCACGGCAAGAAATCCGGCTTCACCGGCAAGGTCTGGGTCTGGGCGCCCAAGGAGTACTACGAGGACCGCTACCGCAACAGCGCCTTTCCGGTGCTGATCGCCCTCCCCGGCGGCCCCGGCTACCCCGTGAATTACTGGATGGGCACCGACCTGAAACTCCAGAGCACCGTCAGCGACATGGTGACGGCGGGCCGGAGCAAACCCTTCCTCGTCGTCATGCCCGTCCTGAACCCGGACGCGGACCACTACTACGACGGCAGCGACATACCCGGGCAGCCGAAAATGGGCACCTGGATGTCGGACGACGTCCCCGACCTGGTCAAAGCCAATTTCCGGACGTACGCCGACCGCAACGGCTGGGCCTTCATGGGCTCCTCCTCCGGCGGTTTCGCCGGCCTCAAGCAGGTCCTCCAGCACCCGGACCGCTTCGCGGCGGTCATCGCCTCCGGCCCGGACACCCGCCCGGACTCCCCCCTCTGGCGCGGCCACGAGAAGGAGATGCGGGCCAACGACCCCGGGCTCCTGGCCGAGCGGCTCGCCGCCCGCCCGGACGCTCCCCCCGTCCACATCGAGTTCCAGATCGGCACCGAGGAAGGCGGCCGCGCCGCTCTCGAACGCTTCGTGCGGAAGTACGGAGACGGAACGGGCCCGGTCACGGCCCGTCTCCACGTCATCCAGGGTGGCGGCCACGACGCCAAGAGCTACATCCGAGGAATGCGGGAAGCCACCCTGGAGGGCATCAGCAAGGTGCTGCGCGGCCCGGCACCGGCCGCCGGCGGCTAGCCGCCCAGCAGCTCGACCTTCACATCGGCCGGGAACCCGGTCGTCGGCCCGACCCGCCGAGCGAATTCCGTCACGCCGCGCAGCTGGTCGGTCCCGAAACGGAAGTCCAGCGTCGTGAAGTAGCGCTCCAGCACCGGCTCGTCGAAGGTCTCCCAGCGGGCGGCCTGCTCGGCGACCTTGCCGACCTCCTCCAGCGACAGATCGCGCGAGGCCAGAAACGCCTCGTGCACCTTCTGTACGACGAGGGGCTCGCGCTCCAGGTAGTCGCGCCGGGTCGCCCATACGGCGAAGACGAACGGCAGCCCCGTCCAGTCCTTCCACATCTGCCCGAGGTCGTGCACCTCCAGGCCGAGCCGGGGCGCGTCGTGCAGATTGGCGCGCAGCGCGGCATCGCCGATCAGCACCGCGGCATCCGCCTCCTGCATCATCAGGCCGAGGTCGGGCGGGCAGCTGTAGTACTCGGGCCGCACGCCGATCTTCTCGGCCAGCAGCAGCTGGGCCAGCCGTACGGAGGTCCGCGAGGTCGACCCGAGGGCGACCCGGGCGCCGTCCAGCTTCTCCAGCGGCTTCTGCGAGACGATCACGCAGGACATGACCGGCCCGTCGCACCCGACGGCCAGATCGGGGAACGCGACAAGATCATCCGCGGCCCGCAGGAACTCCACCAGCGTCACCGGCGCGATGTCGAGCTCGCCGCGGACCAGCTGCTCGCTGAGCTTCTCCGGGGTGTCCTTGGTGAGGTCCAGGTCGAGCAGGGTGCCCGTACGGGCGAGGCCCCAGTAGAGGGGCAGGCAGTTCAGGAACTGGATGTGGCCCACCCGCGGCCGGCTCCGACGGTAGTCGGCCGGTGCGCCTGCGGGTGCGTCTCCAAAGGTTGAATTGTCCACATGCCGGAGGCTAGACCCGCCTCCCTTGGGGCAACGCGGCGGGGGCTGCGTATGGCCTCCGCGCCTCTCGACTAAACGTGATCTTTGGCTCTTCCGCCTCACGAGCGCACCGTGCTAGGCTCAGCGCAAGTTGCAGTTTGGTTTCCCTTGCAGTACAGAGCCTGCGGAGCATGTGACCCGCAGGCTTTTGTAGTTTTCAGACTTGTTTGCAGGTTCTGGAGCAGGGCAACCCTTTGGCCCAAGGAGGGCTTATGGCTACCGGAACCGTCAAGTGGTTCAACGCTGAAAAGGGCTTCGGCTTCATCGCCCAGGACGGCGGCGGCCCGGATGTCTTCGTCCACTACTCGGCGATCAACGCCTCTGGTTTCCGCTCCCTTGAGGAGAACCAGCAGGTGAACTTCGACGTCACGCAGGGTCCGAAGGGCCCGCAGGCGGAGAACGTTACGCCGGTCTGAGTTGCCCGGTCCGACCTTTAATCATTAGGTCGACTTAGCAAAACCCAAGGAGCCCCGCTCCTCCACTTCGGTGGGGAGAGGGGCTCCTGCCTTTTCCCGTACGCCTCGACGCCGCCCTCGCCCCACGATCGGCAGCCCGCACGAATTCCCCCGCCGGCCAGAACACCAGGCAAGAAGCGGGCAAGGAACGGCCCAAACACACGAGGAACCGTAAGAGAACAAGAAGCGGCCAAGAAGGGAACGCCACGGGGCGAGGAGCAGGGAACCCACGGAAAGGAAATGACCGCGGCCCTCACCTGGAAAGCCGACTGCCCAGCCGAAAGGGTCATCCTCCGACACGTAGCGGGAGACCTGCTGGAAGCGTTCGCCGCCGACGGCCATCTTCAGGCGTGAAACGCGTCGTCCTTGACAGCCGCGACGAAGCGGGTCCAGGCGGCGGCCGAAATGAGGACGGTGGGGCCGCCGTTGGGGGCGGTCTTGGTGTCGCGGACGGGGACGAGGCCGGGGATGTCGTCGGCGACCTCGATGCAGTCACCGCCGGAGCCGTTGCTGTAACTGCTCTTGCACCAAGTGGCGGCGCTCAAGTCAATCTGTCTGCTTGCCATTTCGGTAGTCCTCCGCCACTGCCTCGATCATGGCCAGGGACACCTCGGGTGGCAGTGCGGCGGCCCTGAGCAGATCGTACGACTTGCGGTACTCCTCCACGAGCGCCGGATCGTCGATGGTGACGCCGCTGTGCAGCGACTCCGTGTACACCAACGGCGGCGCGTCGGGAAAGGTCATGACCTTGGCCATTCCGAGCATGAAGGGATGCGGCCCCCGGTTGCGCGGAAGGATCTGTGGAACGATCCGGCGTCGCCGTGCCAGCGACGCGATGCGCTCCAGCTGTTCGGCCATTTCCCCCGGCGGGAGGATCGGGTCGCGCAGGAGCGACTCGTGCAGGATCGCCCAGTACATCGGGGTCTTGTGATCGTCCTCGAAGAGACGCGCCCGTGCCATCCGCGCGTTGACCTTCTCCTCTACCTCCTCGTCGGACGCCAGCGGGTGCGTTGCCAACACCACGGTCCCCGCGTATGCCGCGGTCTGCAGCAAACCCGGAATGACGCTGGGGCACCACTCCTCGATGGTCTTCGCGTGCTTCTCCGCTTCCAGGACCTTCTCGAAATAGTTGGCATGACCGGCCATCCGCGCCTTGCGTACGTCCTGGCAGCGCCGCTCGAAGAACCCGTCGGTCTTCAGCACACGGTCCACATGGACGGCCATGTCCAACGGCATGCGCCGCTGGCCGCGTTCGATCTCGCTGAGGTAGCTCGGCGCGTAATAGATGCCCTCGACGGTCGCCTGGAGGGTGAGGCCCGCGTCCTCGCGCTTCCAGCGCAACTCGGAGCCGTAGAAGGCAGGGACACTCGCTGATCCGTCAACGTCCTTGCGTGCAGGCATTTCTCACCGTTCCACGGTCTCGTGCCGTAAGGGAAATTCCTTCCACGCTACGCCGCACCGCGGCACTCTGTGAGCGGATCGTCACCATGCGCACAGGGAGCGAAAGCCCATGCTCAATCACGACTTGACCCACGTCGACGACGTGGACGACTGCACCGAAGCCCTCCGCAGCGCCCTCGCTGCCAACGGCATCACCCTGCCGTCCCTCGGGGTCGAGCTGCCGGCCTACGCGGGCAGCTACCGCGTCTCGCTCGTGGCGCTCGGGAACTGCAACACCGCTACGGCACGCAAGCTGACCGGCGCGCTCCGTAAGGCCGCGGCAAATAAATGACCCCGTGCCACCTCCCCCACAGAGGTGACACGGGGGTTCCAGTTTGACGCGCCGAGCGCCCCGGCTCCATAGCGGGGGGCGCCTTCTTTACGTAAGGCATGCCGACAACGTCCCGAAACACCCCCGCGACCGTGTGACCGGTCCGGGGGCTTGGCCATCAACCCCCTGGAGGTTGAGAAGCATGTCTGACCATATCCGAACGATCTCGCTCTTGGTACTGGGTTGGTTACTTCCGGCATGCGGACGGCGCCGGGCGGCGGCCGGCGCTCCGGACGAACGCCCACCCCGCGCCCTCCCCTCCGTACCGCCGGTGCGCAGGTTCCGCCGCCCCGCCGAGACCCCGCTGCGCGGCGAGGACAGCTGCCTGGTCCGGCCGTATCTGCTGACCGACGAGGAATGGCGGGAGCGGCGCGCACGGCGGGGGCGGCGGGATCTCTGGTTGGCCACCCATGGGGTGGCGGTGCGATGAGCGAGGAGAGGGGCAGCGAGAAGAGGGAAGAAGAGGGGGAGCCGAGGGAGCGGAAGGAAGATGCCGGGCGGCGTGCGGCGTTGGAGGAGAGCGTGCGGCGGCTGAACAAGTGGGCGTCCGGCGGCGGTGGGCGGCGTTGAGCGACCGGGCGGGCACGGTCAGGGCCGCTCGTACAGGGCCTCGATCTCCTTGGTGAAATCGCGGGCCACGGCGGCCCGGCGGAGTTTCAGGGACGGGGTGAGGTGGCCGGTTTCCGCCGTGAACTCGGCCGAAAGGACGGCGAAGCGGCGGATGGACTCGGCGCGGGAGACGAGGCTGTTGGCGTCGTCGACGGCGTGCTGGAGGTCGGCCAGGAGGCGCTCGTCGCGGACGAGTTCGGGGAGCGGGACGTCCCGTTTCTTGGTCATCTGGCGCCAGTGGGAGAGGCCGTCGGGGTCGAGGGTGATCAGGGCGGTGACGTACGGGCGATTGTCGCCGAGGACCATGCACTGGCCGACGAGCGGGTGCGAGCGGAGGCGGTCCTCCAGAGGGGCGGGGGCGATGTTCTTGCCGCCCGTGGTCACGATGATCTCCTTCTTGCGGCCGGTGATCGTCAGATAGCCGTCCGCGTCGAGGGCGCCCAGGTCACCGGTGGGCAGCCAGCCGTCCTGGTCGGTGACCGGGGTGGCCGTACCGGTGGCCGCGTCCCAGTAGCCGGTGAAGACATGGCCGCCGCGGAGGAGGATCTCGCCGTCGTCGGCGATCCGGACCGCGCCGCCGGGGAGCGGCCACCCGACCGTGCCGATACGGGGGCGGAGGGGCGGGGTGACGGTCGCGGCGGCGGTGGTCTCCGTCAGGCCGTATCCCTCGAAGATCTCGATGCCGGCGCCGGAGTAGAAGGCGGCGAGGCGGTGGCCCAGCGGCGAGCCGCCGCAGATGGCGTAGCGGACCTTGCCGCCCAGGGCGGACCGGATACGGCGGTAGACGAGGGGGTCGTAGAGCTTGCGGGCGGCTTTGAGAGCGAGGCCGGGTCCCGGTCCGGTTCCGTGTTCCTGGGCCTCGACGGCCTCGCCGTAGGAGCGGGCTATACGGGCCGCGCGGTCGAAGGAGGCGGCGCGGCCCATCTTTTCGGCGGTGGCGCGGCCTGTGTTGAAGACCTTTTCCAGGACGTAGGGGATGGCCAGGAGGAAGGTCGGCTGGAAGGCCGCAAGGTCCGCCAGCAGGTCATCGGTCTGGATGCTGGGGGCGTGGCCGAGGCGGACGCGGGCGCGCAGGCAGCCGATGGCGACCATCCGGCCGAAGACGTGGGAGAGGGGGAGAAAGAGGAGAGTGGCGGCGGGCTCGGCGCTGACGGACCTGAAGACCGGGTGGAGGAGTTCGACGGAGTTGTCGACCTCGGCGAAGAAGTTGGCGTGGGTGAGCGCGCAGCCCTTGGGGCGGCCGGTGGTGCCGGAGGTGTAGATGAGGGTGGCGAGGGAGGCGGGGCCGACGGTGGCGCGGCGCTCGTCCACGGCCTCGTCCGGGAGGTCGCGCCCGGCGGATATGAGCTGGGAGACGGCACCCGTGTTGAACTGCCAGAGGTGGTCGAGGGTGGGGAGTTCGTTGCGGATGCCGCTGATCAGGCGGGTTTCGTCGACGTTCTCGACGACGCAGGCGCGGGCGGCGGAGTCATGCAGGATCCATCGCGCCTGGTGGGCGGAGGAGGTCGGGTAGATGGGGACGGTGACCAGGCCGGCGGCCCAGGCGGCGAAGTCGATCAGGGTCCACTCGTAGGTCGTACGGGCCATGATCGCGAGCCGGTCGCCGGGGCGGAGGCCGTGCGCAATGAGGCCTTTGGCCACCGCCCGGACCTCGGCGGCGAATTCCGCGGCGGTGATGTCGCGCCAGGCGCCGCTCGGCTGCTTGCGGGCCAGGACGACATCGGCGGGGGCCTCGGCGGCGTTGATGAAGGGGATGTCGCCGAGGGAGCCGGTGCGGACGGGCGGGGCGAGGGCAGGGACGAAGGCCTCGCGGACGGTGCCGTTGAGGAGGGTCTTCTGCGGCTCTGTGAGGGCGGGGGCGGGGACGGTTTGCGGGGCGGCGGTTCGGGGGACGGCGCTTTCCTGGCTGAACACGGGCGGCTCCTCAATTCTTCCGCGAAATCGGGGCGAGTTGGCGGCGCGTTCTTGCTGAGGGGGCGCGTGGGGGGCGCACGAAGCTGTGGCTGAGGGCTACGGGCTGAGGGCTACAGGCTGGGGTTAGGGGTTACGGGCTGGGGGCCATGAGCAGCCAAGCCGAGGGGGGAGCGGACGGAGGACGAAAGGGATGCGGCTGCCGTCGCGGGGCGTAACGCTCCGCATGGGGACGGAAGTTGCGCTGCCGGGCATGGACTCCGGCGCCGGCCCGTCGTCCGCCCGTCACCGGTCCCGCTCTCGGCCCGCCGGCAGCGTTCATCCTCGACCAACTCTCTGACCCGCCAGTAACCTTACTTCGAAGTAAATTTACGCGAGGACCAGGAGCAGGCCAATGCCCGATCGCTACCTTCGCCTCACCAATTCCGGCCCCGGCCGCTTCCTCGCCCGCCACCTGCGTCCCTCGGACCCCACCGAGCCACGCCGGGCTCCGCGGCTGATGCCCGCCCTGGGCAAAGGCGTACTGACCGGCATCGGCAAGCGCCCGCATCCGGACGCCGCACTGCCGCCCACCCGCCTGGTCCTGCCCGTCGCCCGGATCGACCCGGCCAAGGTCGCCGCGTACGCCCAGATCTGTGGGTTTCCCGCCGCCGGGCCGCTGCCTCTGACCTATCCGCACATCCTCGGCTTCCCGCTCGCCGCCCGCCTGATGAGCGCCCGCGCCTTCCCGTTGCCGCTGCTCGGGCTGGTGCATACGACCCTCGAGATCGAGCAGTACGCGGCGCTGGACATCGGCGACCGGCTCGAACTGACCGTGTACGCCGCGCAGTTGCGCGCCCATCGACGCGGCACCGAAGTCGTGATGACGACGGAGGTACGGCGCGCGGGGCGGCTGGTGTGGGCGGACCGCAGCGGCTATCTGGCGCGGCACCGGGTGACGGACGGGCCTCGGGACCCGTCCGCCCAACCCGAGGCCGAGGCCCGGCCCGAAACCGACCGCCACATCCTCCCCGTACGGGCCGAATGGTCGCTCCCCGCGGACCTCGGCCGCCGCCATGCGGCCGTCTCAGGGGACTACAACCCCATCCACCTCCATCCGCTCACCGCCCGCCCGCTCGGCTTTCGCCGCGCCATCGCCCATGGCATGTGGACGGCGGCCCGGTGCGCCGCGGAGGCCGTACCGGCCGGGGCGCCTTCCGTACGCCTCGCGGCCATGTTCCGCGCCCCGGTGCTGCTGCCCGCCACCGTCTCGTACGCGCAGCAGGACCCGGGGGACGGCGCGGGCTGCGCCTTTCAGCTGCGGAGCGGGACGGCGGCCGGGCGGGTACATCTCTCCGGGACGGTGACCGTCTAACTGGCGCCTGTGTGCTGTGGACGCGCCCGTTGCGAACCCGTCATCCGTCCGTCGGGTGGGCCGCAACTCGCCTGTCCACCCACGGCTGTTGGGTCAGGGATGCGTCCGCGGCCGGGCGTCGACGGTGGCCATCGGGGCACCGGTCGCCGGCGATGGACCGCCCGCGTCAGCCGTCCGGCGTCCAGCGTTCGCCACCCATCAGGCGGCCCAGCCCGGCCCAGGCGAAGTTCATCAACGTGGCCGCCGTGTCCTTTGCCGCCGGGCGCTCCCACTCTCCCGACGCGCCCTCGTCCTTGCGGACGTTGGCCCATTCCGCGAGCGACTCGGCCGCGCCGACCAGCGCATGCGCGAGGCCGGCCACCTCGCGCTCGGCCAGTTCCCCGGCGCAGCCCGCCTCCTTGGCGGCCGCGCCGATCAGCCCCGTAACGAACTCCACGATCTCGGCCCGCATCGCGGCCACTTCGGGCGCGAACGGCTCGCCGTGCGTACGGGCCTGCTGATGCAGCACCGCCCACCCCTCGGGATGCGCGGCGGTGTGCGCGAAGAACCCCTTCAGCCCGCTCCACAGCTGCCGGTCGGCCGGCGCCTCCGGCTCGACGGCCGCCGTCACGGCCTCCACCAGCGCCGCCGACTCCCGCCGGATGACCGCACTGAACAGCTCGTCCTTGGAATGCAGATAGAGATAGACCAGCGGCTTGGAGACCCCGGCGGCCTCGGCGATCTCGTCCATCGAAGCCGCCCGGTAGCCGCGCCGGGCGAACGTGCGTACCGCCGCATCCAGCATCTGCCGCTCCCGGATCGCCCGCGGAACCCGCTTGCCCTTCACAGCGCCCACGCTGAATGCCCTTCCATCCCGCCCCTTTACTGCAAAGTAAGTTTACGATCTTCGCCCTCCGGCCCCCGTTCCTTGACACGATCACCGCAAGACGAGACGATACGTCTCGTCGCGCTCAGCTCGTCGCGCCTCCGTCAACCCTTCTCCGCCCCCTCTACGAACAGGACCGGCCGTGCAGCAGTTCATCGAAGCCTCCACCCCCGGAATCCGTCTGTGGACCGAACAGCGCGGGCCCGCCGACGCGCCCCCCTTGCTCCTGGTCATGGGCGCCCAGGCGACCGGCGTCGGCTGGCCCGACCCCCTGGTTGACGCGCTTGCCGCACACCACCGGGTTATCCGCTACGACCACCGCGACACCGGTCGTTCCAGCTGGCCGTTCGAGCGGCAGCCGTATCGCATCGCCGACCTCGCCGAGGACGTGATCGCCGTCCTGGACGGGCTCGGCATCGAGCGGGCGCACCTTGTCGGGCTCTCCCTCGGCGGCATGCTGGCCCAGTTGGCCGTTGCCGACCACCCCGACCGGTGGATCAGCGCCACCCTCATGGGCACCAGCGCCCTCAGCACCACCCCCTACACCCGCCCCGACGGCACCACGGTCCCGGCCGGCGAGCTCCCCGGGATCGCGCCCGAGGTCCTGGAGCTGTGGGCCCGCCCCGTCGAGGACCACGGGCCGGCGGCGGAAGTGGAACGCCGCGTCGCACACTGGCGGGTACTCGCCGGTGACCAACTCCCCTTCGACGCCGACCACTTCCGCGCCCTCGAGCGCCGCGTCATCGAGCACACCGGTCACTACCGCGTCGGCACCGCGCACGGCCGCGCCGACCACAACGGCCTGCTCCGCACCGACGAGCTCGCCAAGAACCAGGTCCCCACCCTCGTCATCGCCGCCCCCGCCGAGCCCGTCTTCCCGCCCCCGCACCCCCAGCACCTCGCCCAGACCGTCGGCAACGCCCGCCTCGTCGAGATCCCGGGCATGGGCCACGCCCTCCCGCCGGCCGTCCACGCCCCGCTGGCCGCCGCGATCCTGACGCATACGGAGCGGTGACGCCCCGAGCCCGAACCCGGACCTGAATCCGACCCCGGCTCCGAATCCGACCCCGGCCCCGAATCCGAATCCGAATCCGACGGCACGAAGGGCAGCTAACTGGGCGTCACCGTAGTTCTGCTGGAACCCATTTGGAGGGGAGGGCGGCCGCATGGGCAGCGCCGGCCCGGCAAGCCGCTCCCCCGATCGGCGTTGCGGCCGGTCGACGCCCCGGCTCGCGCAGGGCGCGGGGCGCGCACCCCGGCGGCGCCAGTTCGCGGCGGCAAGGGGGTTCGGCGCGCCGCCCGGCGATTATGAGATATTTCGTATTAACCTTTGGTAACTGCACGGAGCCGATCAATTACCGATCGCATCCGACGATCTACCGGAGATGAAATGCGCAAGCTTCGTAAGGCCGCCGTCGCGGTCGCCGCTCTCGGCACCGTCGGCCTGCTCGGCGCCGGCACCGCACACGCTCACGGCGGGAAGGAGGGCGAAACGACGTGGAACGTGAAGGCGGGCAGCTCATGCCGGGCGCACGATCTGAACGTCGACGCCCTCGGTGAGGTCGGGGTCGTCGGCGGCGCGCAGCTCACCACGCTGGGCTCGAGCATGGGCTGCAACAACATCATCGGCCTCGGCAAGTAAGAAGCCGCCCCATGCGGTGAGTCGATGCCTCGCCGCGCGACGGGCCCCGGCGCCGGCCTGCAAATCGGACGCCGGGACCCATCTCCGTTACCGGCCGACGTTACTAGCCGACGCTGTTGTTGCAGCCCATGCTCGAGCCGATCACGGTGGACTGCGAGCCCGGCTGACCCTCGCCGCCGCCCAGGTTGCCGCCCAGGCCGTTCGCGATCCCGACCTCGCCGAGCACGTCGACGTTCACGTCCTCGGACCGGCACGAGGTGCCCTGGCGGATCTCGATCTTGTCACCGCTCGACTTGTGGTGACCGTAGCCGCCCGACTTGCCGTAGTTGTCGCCGCTCGACTTCTCCTGCTGGCTGTACTCGTTG
Organism: Streptomyces sp. NPDC101227; assembly: GCF_044767545.1. Classification (NCBI taxonomy): domain Bacteria; kingdom Bacillati; phylum Actinomycetota; class Actinomycetes; order Kitasatosporales; family Streptomycetaceae; genus Streptomyces; species Streptomyces sp. NPDC101227. The sequence continues at coordinate 517,788 of NZ_JBIWOD010000004.1, forward strand.
CTCGATCCGCCGCCGGCGTAGGCGGTACCGGCGCCGAGGAGGCCGACGCTGCCGAGGACGGCGACCACGACGGCAGCCTTGCGAAGCTTGAACATTTTTCTCCCTCGAGTGATTGGATTCGATCTGTAACAGATCAACTACGTACAGCTACGGGAGGGTAATATGAAAGCCCGGCAATCAATCGCCGACGCGCCGAATTCCTGACCGTCACGAAGGGGAGTCGGCCCGAATTCCCTCTCTCGGACCTGCCTTTGGCGTTGCCGCACGCACCCCGGGCAGGGGACCCCGTACGCGCGCCCACGATTACCGCGCCCGGCCGACGCCGACGACTCGACTCATGACGTGCGGCCGCACCGTCCGCCCGCCATGGGCTGCAGCGCGGGATGTCGCGGCTCGGATACGCGGTCTTTTCGCCCCGCGCTCCTCGTCATGACCACGCGGATCTGACTGTTCATCACATCACTCACCGGGCGCAACGGGGACCCGTTCACGTCACTTCGCACTTGTGGCCGCTGTGGGACGAGAAGAAGCAGACCTTCGCCGACAAGATGGTCGGCACAGCGGTCGTCCGTCCCGGCCTTGGAGAACGGCCGGGACGCATCCGCAGGATGGGATCGGGCTGGGCGGCAGCCGCCGCGGGGAGCTCCTCGTCCGTGTCCACAGCAGCGTCCGCGTCCAGGCTGGTGCTCTTGGCGCGTTGTACGCATCCCGGTCGAGGACGCGATCTCGCGCGGCCACGATCACGGGGATCACCGCTTGTCCGGCCACGTTCATAGCCGCCCGGGCACCCCTCACCTGCCGACCACCGAGAGACGGGCATCTCGGTACGAGCCTTGGGCATCCGCTGTTCACCACGGGCCACCCGCACGATCACCGGAGCCGGTGCAAGCCGAACACCGCGTTCTCCCCGAGACGGATCAGCTCCACGATCGCGCGTGCTCACCAGCACGCGGCCGGGGCCCGCAAACAGGGCCCCGCCCAGCGAGCCGGATGACCGTGCAAAGAAACCCCCAGTTTCTTTAATTGTCCCCGTCGGCCGCCCCAACGGCCGCCGGGCCGGCCCGACGTCATCGAATTCACCAGCAGCAGACTTGGTTGCTGGCCATCTCAAGGTTCCCGGTACGGCACGTGAATGTCGTTAGCACTGCGTCCACCGTGGTGAGCGCTCAGTCCTCTTGAGGTGAAGCCGGCGCCTGAGTGGAAGCCAGTTCCTGATGCCGGTAGTCGCTCGGTGGCACTCCATAGGCGGCGCGGAAGGCGCGGGTGAAGCACCCGGCCCGGGGAAAGCCCCAGCGGGTGGCAATGGCATGGATGGGGGTGGTACGCAGTGCCGGGTCGGTGAGGTTGCGCCGGGCGGCCTCCAGGCGTCGGAGGCGGATCCAGGCGGCAACGGTGGCCTCTTCGTCCTGGAAGAGGCCGTGCAGATAGCTGATCGAGATGTGGTGGGCCGCGGCGACGTCGGCCGGGGTGAGGCCGGGGTCGTGCAGGTGCTCCTGGATGAAGTGCTTGATGCGCAGGATGAGCGTCCGTCGGCGTGCCTCTGGCACGAGGGCGTCGCCGGTTTCGAGGGTCTGGGCGAAGAGGGCGGCAACCAGGTCGGTCAGGACCGTTCCCAGCCGGGGTCCGTCGGAGGGCTGGTAAGGAGTCGTGTCCGCACACAGTTGGGTGAGGAACTGCGCCAGCAGCGCGCCGATCCCTTCCCGGGCCGGCGCCCACCGTGGGACCGTGTGGCCGGCCATGTTGCGCGGCAGCGGCAGCAAGGCCTTGGGCACCTCCAGTCCCACGGAAGTGACCGGGGCCGCGCCGCTGCATATCTCCCATGGCCGGGCAGAATCATTGATAGCCAGATCGGAGGGGCGGTACACGACCTCCTGGTCATCCCATCTGCCTATCCCCGTCCCGTCCACCACGAGTGAGAGGTGGTATACGTCGGGGTCGGACTGCCGGATCAGTTTCGGCGTGCGCCGGTACACCACCTGCTGGATCGTTGCCGGCCACATGGACACGGCACCCAGGTCCAACACACGCTGGGAAGCCCGAAAATCACGGGCGTGATCGCTGCTCAAGCTCAAAGGAGCATGCGTTTGTGCCATACGCTCCGCCCAGTAGGCCAACCGCTCCGCCGCCGGCACAGCCTCGGTCCGGAAAACCTCTTCACCCAGCACGCGTCCCCCCGGTCACGAGTCTCTGCGATCGAACGGGTCAACGATAAGCGTGTGATAAACGAATCCAGGCAGGTCCCTTGCCCAGTGAGGCCGGCTCGGGCGGTGAACAGGTGCCTGCCTTGCCCTCCGGGGCACCGCGAGCGTGCGGTTCGACTTCACGCAGCTCATAAGCAGTCGGGATGCCCACGGCGAGTACAACACCTGCGGTGCGCGGAGCCCGGCTCAAAATCCCACTCGGCTGGAGGCCGGCCCGGGTCAGACCACCCCTCAGGTGCTCGCGGATCGCGCGGCGCTCGACATCTTCGCGAACGGTGCTTGCCGGTGGACCCCGGGGCTGCGGTGGTGCCCTGGCCGGCCTGGCTCCGGCCGTTCCGCCGCCGGCTGACGTCGCTCCGTCGATGAGTTCGTCAGCCCACTTACCACGGCCTTCTCATGGGGCAGCGCACACAGATGTGCCCCGACCTTGCGGGGAAGGTCGGGGCACATTTGCGGAGCAAGCTCGGGCTAGGCGGCGGCCGTCGCGGGGATCTTTTCGTCCGCGTCAACGGCAGCGTCCGCACCTGCGTCCGCGTCGAGGCTGATGCTCTTGGCGGCGTTGTAGGCGTCCCGGTCGAGGATGCGCTCGCGGGCGGCCACGATCACCGGGATCACCGCTTGTCCGGCCACGTTCGTCGCCGTACGCATCATGTCCAGGATCGGGTCGATGGCCATCAGCAGGCCGACGCCTTCCAGGGGCAGGCCCAGGGTGGAGAGGGTCAGCGTCAGCATGACCGTCGCGCCGGTCAGGCCGGCGGTGGCGGCAGAGCCGATGACGGAGACGAAGGCGATGAGGATGTAGTCGCCGATGCTCAGGTGGACGTCGAAGATCTGGGCGATGAAGATCGCGGCGATCGCCGGGTAGATGGAGGCGCAGCCGTCCATCTTGGTCGTCGAGCCGAACGGCACCGCGAAGGAGGTGTACTCGCGCGGCACGCCGAGGCGCTCGGTGACCTTCTGGGTGACCGGCATGGTGCCGACCGAGGAGCGGGAGACGAAGGCCAGCTGGATGGCGGGCCAGGCGCCGCGGAAGAACTGCAGCGGGTTGACCTTGGCGACGGTCGAGAGCAGCAGCGGGTAGACGCCGAAGAGGACGATCGCGCAGCCGACGTAGATGTCGACGGTGAAGGTCGCGTACTTGCCGATCAGGTTCCAGCCGTAGGTGGCGATGGCGTTGCCGATGAGGCCGACGGTGCCGATCGGGGCGAGGCGGATGACCCACCACAGGGCCTTCTGGAGCAGTTCGAGGACCGAGCGGCTGATGTTCAGGACCGGCTCGGCCTTCTCGCCGAGCTGGAGGGCCGCGATGCCGGCGACGGCCGCCATGAAGACGATCTGCAGGACGTTCAGCTCGGTGAACGGCGTGATGATGTCGGTGGGGACGATGCCGGTCAGGAAGTCGATCCAGGAGCCGGCGTGGTCCGGGAGCTTGCCGTCCTTGGGGGTCAGGCCGGTGCCCGCGCCGGGGTTGGTGAGCAGGCCGATGGCCAGGCCGATCGCCACGGCGATCAGCGAGGTGGCCATGAACCACAGCAGGGTGCGGGTGGCGAGCCGGGCGGCGTTGTTGACCTGACGCAGGTTGGTGATCGACACCAGGATGGCGAAGAAGACCAGCGGGGCGACGGCCAGCTTCAGCAGCTGGACGAAGAGATCGCCGATGTGCTGGAGCGTGGACGTCAGCCAGCCGACGTCACCGCTCTTGGCGACCCAGCCGAGCAGCACGCCGAGGGCGAGGCCGGCCAGGATCTGGACCCAGAAGGGGATCTTGGGTATTCGGGAGGACTTGGGTGCTGCCGGGGCAGACGGGGACGAGGACAACGGACACACTCCGGTGAGGGCGAAAAGTCTTCGGGGACGGCGTGCAGAAGGCGCCAGGAGGTCCGTGCTGTCAGGATCTCCGGCCGCTGGATGACGTGGTGGTCAGCGGCGGCAACAGGCCGCGGACATACAGCGGCAAAGATCGACGTGCAGGCGCGCCACGAGCGGAACGCTCATGGGGAACGGGGGCGCGGCTGCTGTCTTCATGAAAAACACGTTAACACTTGAACTTTGAGGAACCCAAAGAAAATCTTTGGGTCGGGGAGGCGGCGGTGAGGTGCGCCGCAAGGGGTGAAAAGGGAGCAAAACGCGGCAGGCGCCCGGTAGTTGGATTCTTCCCAACTGCCGGGCGCCTGCCGCGCAGAGCCTGGTGTGAGGCGTCTTACACGCCGTCCTCCTGGCTGCGGTTGGCCGAGAGGCGCTCGCGCTGGCGGTCCACCTTGGCCACGATCTGCTCGGACATGGCATCCCGCTGCTTACGCAGCAGCACGAAGCTGAGCGGCGCGGAGATCACGATGGCCAGCAGGAGCAGCCAGATGAAGTTGGAGCTGCCGACGCCGAGCGGAATGATCCGGAAGTAGGCCAGCACCCACACCACGGCGAACGAGGCGATGAAAAGGCCGATGCGAAGGGCGGTGTAGCGGAGCGTGGCGAACTGGGGGCTACTCACGGACGGGACCTTCTTCTCAACGGCAACCTAAAGGGTCTCCTGCCAGTGAAGCACAACGGCCGAGGCGATCTTCCGCGCCCCCGTCGCCGCCCCGCACCGCCCGTCCCCGCTCCGCGGTCCGCTCCCCCCGTACCCTCCGCTCGCTCCGCCCACGGCCCCTATGCCAGCTCGAGCCACATCGTGACGTCGTCCCGCAGGTCCCCCTCCGCGACCTTGATCGCGCCCGGGACCCGGCCCACTTCCTTGTAGCCGCACGAGACGTAGAAACGGGAGATGCCCGTGCCGCCCCGGCAGGTGAGGCGGATGCCGCCTATGCCGTCGAGGGTGCGGGCGGCGTCGGCGACCGCGGACATCAGGGCGCGGCCGGTGCCCCGGCCCTGGAGGGCGGGGTGGACCATCACGGTGTAGACCCACAGCCAGTGCCGCATCAGTCGGTGGCTGTTGAGGGTGAGGAAGGCCGTGGCCAGAACGCGGCCCTCCGGGTCGCGGCCGACGACCAGGCGCTCGCGGCCCTCGGCCATGGCCGTCAGATGCCGGAGCAGATCGGGGCGGATGTCCTCGGCGGTCACCGGGGGCACGAAGCCCACGGCCCCGCCGGCATTGGAGACATCCGCCCACAATGCGCAGATCCCGTCACGGAGTTCCGGGGTGACGGAGGGGTCCAGGTCGAAGCGCACGTCCATGACCCGGACCCTAACGCCCGCCACTGACAGTCGTCCGCGACCTGGTCAGAGGCGCATCGGCTGCGGGGCCTCGCGGCGGTCCGGGTCCGGGCCCGGGTACTCGCGGATGGCCTCGTAGCGGGTGTTGCGCTCGATGGGGCGGAAGCCGGCGTCGCGGATCAGGTCGAGCAGATCGTCACGGGTGAGCTTGTTCGGCGTGCCGTAGTTGTCCGCGTCGTGCGTGATCTTGTACTCGACGACCGAGCCGTCCATGTCGTCCGCGCCGTGCTGCAGCGCGAGCTGGGTGGTCTGCAGGCCGTGCATCACCCAGAAGCACTTGATGTGCTGGACGTTGTCGAAGAGGAGGCGGGAGACCGCGAAGGTCTTGAGGGCCTCGGCGCCGCTGGCCATGGTCGTACGGGCCTGGAGCTTGTTGCGGACCTTGCCGTCCTGCATGTCGACGAAGTCGTGCTGGTAGCGCAGCGGGATGAAGACCTGGAAGCCGCCGGTCTCGTCCTGGAGCTCACGCAGCCGCAGAACGTGGTCGACCCGGTGGCGGGGCTCCTCGATGTGCCCGTAGAGCATCGTCGAGGGGGTCTTGAGGCCCTTTTCGTGGGCGAGGCGGTGGATGCGCGACCAGTCTTCCCAGTGGGTGCGGTGGTCGACGATGTGCTGCCGGACCTCCCAGTCGAAGATCTCGGCGCCGCCGCCGGTCAGCGACTCCAGGCCGGCCTCGATCAGCTCGTCGAGGATCTCGGAGGCGGTGAGGCCGGAGATGGTCTCGAAGTGGTGGATCTCGGTGGCGGTGAAGGCCTTGAGGGAGACCTGCGGGAGGGCTTCCTTGAGGGCCTTGAGGGAGCGCGGGTAGTAGCGCCAGGGGAGGGTGGGGTGCAGACCGTTGACGATGTGCAGCTCGGTGAGGTTCTCGCCCTCCATCGCCTTGGCGAGGCGGACGGCCTCCTCGATGCGCATCGTGTACGCGTCCTTCTCGCCCGGCTTGCGCTGGAAGGAGCAGTACGCGCACGACGCGGTGCACACGTTGGTCATGTTGAGGTGGCGGTTGACGTTGAAGTGCACGACGTCGCCGTTCTTGCGCGTCCGCACCTCGTGGGCGAGGCCGCCCAGCCATGCCAGGTCGTCGGACTCGTAGAGGGCGATACCGTCCTCGCGGGTCAGCCGCTCTCCGGCGTGGACCTTCGCCTCCAGCTCGCGCTTGAGGCCCGCATCCATAGATGCAGCCATCCCGTCGCCTCCCAGTATCTCTGCCGTATCCGTGCCGCTTCGGTGCCTCTCGGTGCCGAAAAAACGGCTTCGACGAGCCTACTCCCCCGTTTTCCGGGCGGACGGAGGCCCCTTGGCGCGCCCGTCCGCCCGCGCTCGCGGACCGGTTCCGGGCGCTTACTCAACCTCTTCGGGCAGCTCGCCGACGCGGTTCTCCCACTTGGTGGAGAGCACGATCGTGGTCCGCGTGCGGGAGACGCCCCGGGTGCCGGACAGCCGGCGGATGGTGCGCTCCAGGCCGTCCACGTCGCCCACCCGCACCTTGAGCATGTACGAGTCGTCGCCGGCGATGAACCAGCAGTCCTCGATCTCGGCGAGGTCCTTGAGCCGGCGCGCCACGTCCTCGTGGTCGGCGGCGTCCGACAGGGAGATGCCGACGAGCGCGGTGACGCCGAGCCCGAGGGAGGCGGCGTCGACCGTGGCGCGGTAGCCGGTGATCACCCCGGCCGCCTCGAGACGGTTGATCCGGTCCGTGACGCTGGGCCCGGAGAGGCCCACGAGCCGGCCGAGCTCGGCGTACGAGGCCCTGCCGTTCTCGCGAAGTGCCTGGATGAGCTGCCTATCCACCGCGTCCATGCCCTCAAGCCTTCCAATCTTTACGCATTTTCGAGTTCTGCATGTAGAATCTAAGGCATACAGGGCCTCATGCCCTGTGATTCTTTCGAATCTTCCGACGATCAGCGACGATCTTCACAGGAGTTGTCACCGTGTACTCGATCGAGATGGCCTACGCCCGCATGCGCGAGCTGCAGGACCAGGCCAATCGTTCACGTGCCTACAAGCAAGCCGCCCCGCGGTCCCGGCGCCTCTTCGGCCGCGCCGCCGCCAAGAAGCGCTAGACACAGCTAGGACGGGTCCGGGGCCTCCTCCTTGGAGCCTCCCCGCAGCTCCCCCTCCCAGCGCCGGTACAGACCGTGCGGCACCTCTGCCGCATCGAGCACCCGGCCCGCGACGAAGTCCACCAGATCCTGGATGTGCGTCGCCCCCGCGTAAAACGCCGGCGAGGCGGGCAGCACCACGGCGCCCGCCTCGTCCAGCGCGACCAGATGCTTCAGCGTAGGTCCGTTCAGCGGAGTCTCCCGCACCGTGACCACCAGCCGGCGCCGCTCCTTGAGCGTCACGCTCGCCACCCGCTGGAGCAGATCCTTCGAGAGTCCGAGCGCCACCCCGGCCACACACGCCGTGCTCGCCGGGACGATCAGCATCCCCTTGACGGGATACGAACCGGAGGACGGGCCGGCCGCCAGATCACCGGCCGGCCAGTACCGCACATCCGCCAGCGACTCCTCCGTCACCGGAAATGTCTCCGGCTTCCCGTCCGCCCCGAGCGCCAGCCATTCCCGCAGGTCAGTGCGCCAATGCGCGTCCCGGAAGGCGATGCCGGTCTCGTCCAGCAGCGTCAGCCGCGACGCCCGGCTGACGATGAGATCCACCGCCTCGCCCGCCGCGAGCAGCCCGCGCAGCACGGACGCCGCATACGGCGTTCCGGACGCGCCGGAGATCCCCACGACCCACGGACGGCGGCGGCCGGGATCCTGCTTACTGGTGTTGTTGTGCGGCGGCTCCACACCATCGAGCCTATCCGGCGGAACCACCGACCCCGTCACGGCCGTTCTTACCTGTGCGCCCCTCGCGCGGCCCCGCCGAGGGGCGCCCGCCGGGGGATACGCCCCGGGGGAAGCGCCCCGGGACGAGACCCGGGACGGGACCCGGGCACGAAACCCGGAGACGGGAAAGGACGGCCGGAGTGATGACAGCCCGCGCGAAGCCGGCGATCTGCCTGATGCTGGGCTGGGTCGCCCTGCTCTGGGTGCTCGAAGGCGTCGATTTCGTCACCGGGAACGCCCTGGACGCCTTCGGCATACAGCCGCGCGATCCCGCCGAGCTGATCGATGTGGTGCCCGCCGCCTTCCTCCACTTCGGCTTCGCCCATCTCGCGGCCAACACCCTGCCGCTGCTGCTCCTCGGCTTCGTCGCCGCGCTACGCACGGGCATCCGCCGCTTCCTTGCCGTCGTCCTGCTGGTGATCCTCACCAGCGGCATCGGCGTCTGGCTGACCGCCGCGTCCGGCAGCAACACCGCGGGCGCCTCCGGCGTCATCTTCGGCCTCTTCGGCTATCTCCTGCTGCGCGGCTTCATCGAGCGCAAGGCGCTCGACATCGGCATCGGGGTGCTGGTCGGCGCGGTGTACGGCTCCATCATCTGGGGCGCGCTGCCGACCGACAGCCAGATCAGCTGGCAGGGGCATCTGTTCGGGCTGATCGGCGGCGTCGTGGCGGCCTTCGTCCTGCGCGAACGCCCCCGTTCGCTGACCGCCGGAACGCCTGTCCGACCCGTCCCGTAGTCTCGGATGAACGGGACCCGCGCGCTGCCAGGGCCAGTTGACGCCATGGCAGCGGCGGGCGGCAACCGCAGCAACCACGGGGTGAGCAGACGATGTCCGACTACTACCAGTCCGGTTACGGGCCGCACGCCACAGGGCCACAGCAGCCGTACGGTCAGCAGCCGTCCTACGGCTACCCGCCGGGCCCCGGCTATCAGCAGCCCGTCGCCGGCTACGGCCCCCAGCAGCCCGCGCCCCCGACGGGCCCCGCGATGTGGGCCCACCTCGGTGCGCTGCTGACCGTCACCGTGGGCTCGGGCCTCTGCTGCGGCCTGGGCGGCTTCCTCGGCTGGGTCGCCCCGCTGTCGATCCGCAACAACGTCCGTCACCAGCAGAACCCCTACGTCCGCCACCACGCCACCCAGGCGATGAACTTCGGCTTCACCCAGGCGATAGTGGCGGTCCTCGGCGTGGTGCTGTACTTCGGCAGCGCCTTCATCTTCGCGGCGGCCGCGAACGACGCCCAGCGCGAAGGTCCTGGCCTGGCTGTCCCGGTGCTGACCGTGATGGGCATCATGGTCGCGTACGCGCTGGCCGGCATGGTCTGCGCCATCATCGGCACGGTGAAGGCGAACAGCGGCGAGCTGTGGACCTATCCCCGGCTGATCGCCTGGCCGATGGCCAAGGTCTGATTTCCCCCGCGGCCGTCGGGACCCCGACGGCCGCAGCGCCTTTCCTGCGGCCGTCGGGCCGTCAGACCGTCAAGCCTCGGACCAGCAGATCCAGCAGCGCGCAGACGAACAGCGCCATGCCGATGAAGCCGTTGACCGTGAAGAAGGCACGGTTGAGCCGGGACAGGTCGTGCGGGCGCACGATGGTGTGCTCGTAGAGGAAGGCCGCGGCCACGATCACCAGACCGGCCCAGAAGAAGATCCCGGCACCGGTGGCCAGCGCGTACCAGACCAGCAGCGCCGTGGTGACGGCGTGGCTGGCGCGGGCGCCGTGCAGCGCCGCCGGGATACCGAAGCGGGCCGGCACGGACTTCACGCCGTGCGCCCGGTCGGCCTGGACGTCCTGGCAGCCGAAGATCAGGTCGAAGCCGCCGATCCAGACGCCGACCGCGAGGCCGAGGATGACCGCGTCCCACGACCAGGTCCCGCTGATCGCGATCCAGGCGCCGACCGGCCCCATCGCCTGCGCGAGGCCGAGGATCGCGTGCGGGAAGTTGGTGAAGCGCTTGCCGTAGGGATAGACGACCATCGGGATCACGGCGATGGGGGCGAGGGCCAGGCACAGCGGGTTGAGCAGCGCGGCCGCGCCCAGGAAGATCACCACGGCGATCAGCGCGCCGGTCCAGGCGGACTTCACCGTGACCGCGCCGGTGACCAGCTCGCGGCTCGCGGTGCGCGGGTTCCGGGCGTCGATCTCGCGGTCGATGATGCGGTTGCAGGCCATCGCGAAGGTGCGCAGCCCGACCATGGCGACGGTGACCAGCAGCAGCTTGGCCCAGTGGATGTTCTTGTCCCACTGGAACATCGCGGTCAGCGAGGCGATATAGGCGAAGGGCAGCGCGAAGACCGAGTGCTCGATCATCACCAGGCGGAGGAAGGCTTTGGTGCGGCCCGGCTGCTGCGGGACCGCGGCGGCCGAGGCGGTCACAGTCCGTACTCCTTCCAGCGGCGGTCGACCAGGGCGGCCGTCGGCGGGTCGGACTCGACCATGTTCGGCCACCCCCCATCACGCGTATAGCCCTCCTCGGGCCACTTCTTCGTCGCGTCGATGCCCGCCTTGCCGCCCCAGAACTGCTGGTAGGAGGCGTGGTCGAGATGGTCGACGGGGCCCTCGACGACGGTCAGGTCGCGGGCGTAGTCCGTATTGCCGAGCGCCCGCCAAGAGACCTCGTGGAGGTTGTGGACATCGCAGTCGGCGTCCACCACCACGATCAGCTTGGTCAGCGACATCATGTGCGCGCCCCAGATGGCGTGCATGACCTTCTGCGCGTGCTTGGGGTACTTCTTGTCGATCGAGACGATCGCGCAGTTGTGGAAGCCGCCGGACTCGGGGAGGTGGTAATCCACGATGTCCGGGACGATGATCTTGAGGAGGGGGAGGAAGAATCGCTCCGTCGCGCGGCCCAGCGGACCGTCCTCCGTCGGCGGGCGGCCCACCACGATCGACTGGAGCAACGGGCGCTTGCGCATCGTCACGCAGTCGATCTTCAGCGCGGGGAACGGCTCCTGCGGCGTGTAGAAGCCGGTGTGGTCGCCGAACGGGCCCTCGGGCAGCATCTCCCCGGGCTCCAGCCAGCCCTCCAGTACGACCTCGGCGTTCGCCGGGACCTGGAGCGGGACGGTCTTGCAGTCGACCATCTCGATCCGCTTGCCCTGGACGAAGCCCGCGAAGAGGTATTCGTCGATATCGCCGGGCAGCGGCGCGGTCGAGGCGTAGGTGACGGCCGGCGGGCAGCCGAAGGCGATCGCGACCGGCAGCCGCTCGCCGCGCTTGGCGGCGACCTGGTAGTGGTTGCGGCTGTCCTTGTGGATCTGCCAGTGCATGCCGATGGTGCGCTGGTCGTGACGCTGGAGGCGGTACAGGCCCAGATTGCGTACGCCCGTCTCGGGGTGCTTGGTGTGCGTCAGGCCCAGGTTGAAGAAGGAGCCGCCGTCCTCGGGCCAGGTGAACAGCGCCGGGAGCCGGTCGAGGTCGACGTCGTCGCCCTGGAGCACGACCTCCTGGACCGGGGCGCTCTCGCCCTTCACCTTCTTCGGCGGGACGTGCGTCATCCCGGCGAGCTTGCCGAACGCCTCCCGCACCCCGACGAAGCCCTGCGGCAGCTCCGGCTTGAGCAGTCCGGCGATCTTGTCGCTGATGTCGCCGTACGCCTTCAGGCCGAGCGCCTTGAGGAGACGGCGGTCCGTGCCGTACACATTCATGGCCAGCGGCATCGACGATCCGCGCACGTTCTCGAAGAGCAGCGCCGGTCCGCCGGACTTCTGCACCCGGTCCACGATCTCGCCGACTTCCAGATACGGGTCGACCTCGGCCTTGATGCGCTTGAGGTCGCCCTCGCGCTCCAGGGCCCGCAGCAGGGAGCGAAGATCGTCGTAAGCCATGCGCTCCAGTATCCGGTACGCACTACCCTGTACGGGTCACCGGGCCCCGCCGTGGGCCCGCCGTCGTATGCAGGGGGACGTTCCGCAATGCTCAGGTATCTGCCGTTTCTTCTGGTCCTGGCACTGTGGATCTACGCGTTCATCGACTGCGTCAACACCCCCGAATCGCAGGTGCGCGGCCTGCCCAAGGTGGTGTGGGTGATCATCATCCTGCTCTTCGGAGAGGTGCTGATCGGCCCGATCGCCTGGCTGGCGGCGGGCAAGCAGCGGCATCCGGTGGCGGGCGGCGGCGGCAGCACGCCCGCGGAGTGGCACCGCAACCACAGCAGAAAGAAGTGGATCGCGCCGGACGACAATCCCGAGTTCCTCAGGGCTCTCAAGGAAGAGAACAAGAAGGACGAGTCCCTGCTCAAGGACTGGGAGGCCGATCTGCGCCGCCGCGAGGAGGAGCTGCGGCGCAAGGAAGGCCACGGGGCGAGCCAGGCGGAGGCCCGTAAGGAAGGCGAGGCCGGGAACGGCCCCGAGGAGACCCCGCCGGCCGCCAAGGGCTGAACACTTCCGCCCGTACTTCGCCCGTTCGCACGTTGCCGGGCCGCGGCCGAGCGAGGAGAGTTGCGGTCATGGACCAGGCACCGGATCAGGGGCGCGCTCAGGACTGGGCGGCCGACCGCGACGCATTCCGGCTGCACGGCAGCGTCGACGGCCATATCGACCCGCACGGGCATCCTGACCACGTCCAGGAGCAGGCCCGCGCGATGCTGGCGACGGCGGTCGCCGAGGCGCGGGCGGGGCTGGCCGAAGGCGGGATTCCGATCGGGGCGGCGCTGTACGGGCCGGACGGGGCGCTGCTGGGCCGGGGGCGCAACCGCCGGGTCCAGGACGACGACCCGTCGATGCACGCCGAGACCGCGGCCTTCCGCGCGGCCGGGCGGCAGCGCAGCTACCGCGGTACGACGATGGTCACCACCCTCTCCCCCTGCTGGTACTGCAGCGGCCTGGTGCGCCAGTTCGGGATCTCGCGGGTGGTGATCGGCGAGGCCCGTACCTTCCACGGCGGGCACGACTGGCTGGCGCGGCACGGCGTGCGGATCGTGCTGCTGGACGACCCCGCGTGCGCGGCGATGATGCGGGACTTCATCGGGGCGCATCCGGCCCTGTGGCACGAGGACATCGGGGACGAGTAGCCGGCCGGTGCCCGGGGCGGAATCCGGTGGCCCCCGGGGCTGCCGTCCGCCAGGATGAGCCACGATGAACACCGCACCCCCTGCCCCCGAACCCCTCCGCCGGATCCGGGCGCTGCACACCGAACGGACCGTCACCGTCTATCAGGCGTACGCCCCGGCGCTGGGTGTCCCGGCCGCCCGGGACGGCCGGTTCCCCGCGGCCTGGAAGCGCGAGCGGATGACGTGGATCAAGCCGTCGTTCCTGTGGATGATGTACCGCTGCGGCTGGGGCGCCAAGGAGAGCCAGGAGACCGTGCTCGCCATCGAGATCGACCGGGCCGGCTTCGACTGGGCGCTGGGCAACGCCTGCCTGTCGCACTACGACGCCGCCGAGCACGCGGACCGGGCGGCCTGGACGCGGCAGTTGAAGGCCTCGCCGGCCCGGGTGCAGTGGGACCCGGAGCGCGATCTGCAGCTGGCGGCGCTGCCGTACCGGTCGCTGCAGCTGGGGCTCGCGGGGGAAGCCTCGCGGCGGTACGCGGACGAGTGGACGGTGTCGATCACGGACGTCACACCGCTGGCCCAGGAGATCCGTGCGCTGGTGCGCGCCGGCGAGGGTGCGGCGGCCGCCGCGCTGCTGCCGCAGGAGCGTCCCTACCCGGCACCTGGGGGAACTCCGGGCCTGAGCCGCGTGTCCTGACACGACGTCATAAACGCGTAGTTTGCGCCACGGGGGGTCCGCTGCGCCCTGCTTCGCGTGGCGTATGAGACGTAGCGGCAACCCGCCAACTCGCGCCTGTTAACAGCCAATTGACAACCCTTCAGCCACCTCCCCCTGCCCGGGAATCCGGGCCGCCGCCACAGTCGGGTCGGCCCCCCGAGGCCGCACGCGACTCAGGGAGAGTGGCACATATGCCCGACATGACCCGACGCAGACTCCTCGGCTCCGCCGCCGGCGCGATCGGTGGCGGAGCCGCGCTGTCGCTGCTGCCGCCCAGCGTCCAAAAGGCCGTCGCCGCCGGACCCCCACGTCACGGCTCGCTCCAGGACATCGAGCATGTCGTCATGCTCATGCAGGAGAACCGGTCGTTCGACCACTACTTCGGCACCCTGCGCGGCGTCCGCGGCTTCGCCGACCCGGACGCCCTCACCCTGCCCGGCGGCCGGTCCGTCTTCCACCAGCCGGACGCGGAGAACCCGGACGGCTATCTGCTGCCGTTCCGCCTCAACACCCACACCTCCAGCGCGCAGGCCATCCCGTCCACCAGTCACGCCTGGTCGGTCCAGCACGAGGCGTGGAACGCCGGAAAGATGGACCGCTGGCTGCCCGCGCACCGTAAGGCCGACGGGATCAACGGTCCCTATGTGATGGGCTACCACACCCGCGAGGACATCCCCTTCCAGTTCGCCCTCGCCGAGGCGTTCACCCTCTGCGACAACTACTTCTGCTCGGTCCTCGGCCCCACCTGGCCCAACCGCCTCTACTGGATGACCGGCACCATCGACCCCGGCGGTACCCGGGGCGGCCCGGTCCTCAACAACACCGCGCCCAAGCCGTACCGCTGGACGACGTACGCGGAGCGGCTGGAGGCGGCCGGCATCAGCTGGAAGGTGTACCAGGAGGAGGACGACTACGGCTGCAATCTGCTGGAGCAGTTCCAGACGTTCCGGGACGCCAAGCCGGGCGAGCCGCTGTACGAGCGCGGGATGCGGCCGCAGCCGGCCGGGACCTTCGAGGACGACGCCCGCAATGACCGGCTGCCGGCCGTCTCGTGGCTGATCCCCACCAGCGACCAGTCGGAGCACCCGGACTATCTGCCGGCCGCCGGCGCCGACTACGTGGCGAAGAAGATCGAGGCCATCGCGTCGAACCCGGCGGTGTGGCGCAAGACCGTCTTCATCCTGAATTACGACGAGAACGACGGTCTGTTCGACCATGTGCCGCCGCCGGTGCCGCCCGCCGGAACGAAGGACGAGTTCGTCCAGGGCCTGCCGATCGGCGGCGGCTTCCGCGTCCCGTGCCTGATCGTCTCTCCCTGGACGGTCGGCGGCTGGGCCGCGGGCGATGCCTTCGACCACACCTCGGTGCTGCAGTTCCTGGAGCGCTTCACCGGCGTCCAGGAGCCCAACATCAGCGACTGGCGGCGCTCCGCGTTCGGCGATCTGACCTCCGCGTTCGGCTTCCGGAATGCGGCGCGGCGCCCGCCGCGGCTGCCGGACGACACCGCCGACCAGCTGGCCGACGCGCAGTGGGAGGTGGCGCATCTGCCGAAGCCGACGCTGCCGGGGGCGGGCCAGCAGCTGCCCCACCAGGAGCGCGGGCGGCGCAGGCGGCGCTGAACGGGCCCGCCCCGACGACGGTGCCGTACGGGTCCGGGCTCAGGGCGAGCCCGGTTCCGTACGGCACCAGGGTGTGACCGGTGTGACCGGTCGGGCGCTCAGACTCCGGCGTAGGAGTGCAGGCCGGTGACGAAGATGTTCACGCCGTAGTAGTTGAACAGGTAGCAGGTGAACGCGATCAGGCCCAGCACGGCGGCCTTGCGGCCCTTCCAGCCGGCCGTGGCGCGGGCGTGCAGATAGCAGGCGTAGGCGACCCAGGTGATGAAGGACCAGACCTCCTTGGGGTCCCAGCCCCAGTAGCGGCCCCAGGCGGCCTCGGCCCAGATGGCGCCCGCGATGATGGTGAACGTCCACAGCGGGAAGACGGTGGCGTTGACGCGGTAGGCGAACTTGTCCAGCGAGGCCGCCGAGGGCAGCCGCTCCAGGACGGAGGCGGCGAACGCGCCGGGCTGCTTGAGCGCCGGGTCGGCGAGCTTGGCCTCGTAGCGGTCGCGGAAGAGGAAGAGCAGCGTGGCGACCGCGCCCAGGTAGAGCGCCGCGCCGGAGATGATCGCGCAGCTGACGTGGATCCACAGCCAGTACGAGTGCAGCGCGGGCACCAGCTGGTCGCTGGCGGTGTAGAGCACCGAGACGGCCAGCCCGAGGTCGAGCAGGACGGTGGTGACCAGGGGCAGGCCGATCCAGCGGACGTTCTTCTTCAGCACGAGAAGGAGCAGGTAGAAGAAGACCGCGACGGCCGCGAACGTGGTGGAGAACTCGTACATGTTGCCCCAGGGGGCGCGCTGTACGGACAGGGCGCGGGTGATGACGCCGCCCACGTGCAGCGCCCAGGCCAGGACGGTCAGCGAGATCGCGATCCGGCCGTAGAGGTCGCCCTTTTCGGTGCCGCCGTGGGCGCCGGGCCCGTCGGGGACGTCACGGCTGCCGGCCGCGGCCTTGGTGATGATCTTCGGGCGCTCCAGTACGGCGGTGCCGCCGCCCTTCTGCGCCGCCGCGACGGAGACGCTCGCGGGCGCCTTGGCCTCGGCGGTGAGGGCCGCGGCGGTGCGGCCGACCTTGCTGCGGCTGCCGAACACCCACTCGGCCATGTGGGCGAGGAAGGCGAGGGTGTAGACGGCCATCGCCGAATACACCAGCAGATTGCTGTTGTGAGCCAGTGTCTCGTTGGCTGCGGCAGCGAGGTTCACGCGCGCGCTCCTTCGGAGGGATCAGCAGGATCGGCAGAGTCGGTGGGCTCCGTCGGGTCTTGGTCGGGCGCCTCGGCCGTGGGTTCCGTACCGGACTCCGGCCCGGCGTCGGGGGCGAGCGGCGCGTCGGGCCCCAGCGCCACGGCGAGATCGCCGAGCTCCTCCGGAAGCCGGGGCGACTCGCTGCGGCCCAGGCCCGCCATCTCGACGACGGTGACCCCGTCGGCCCCCCGCTCGGCCCGGATCCACACCCGGCGCCGCTGGATGAACAGCGATCCGGCCAGGCCCAGCAGCGCGCACACCGCGCCGGTCAGCGCGAGGCCGTTGCCGGACTGGTGGGTGATCTTGAAGCTGGCCCAGCTCTTGACGCCCTCGAAGGTGATGGAGCCCTGGCCGCCCGGCAGCTGCATCGTGCTGTCGGCCTCGACGTCCTTCTTCGTCAGGCCGCCCTTGATGCCGGCGTGCTGCTTCGACTGCTTGGCCAGACGGTCCTTGGGCATCAGCATCTTCTTGAAGATGTTGCCCTTGGCGTCCTTGTACTGCTTCATCCGCTTGGTGTCGAGCTGGTAGACGTTCTGCGACAGACCGGAGTCGACGCCCAGATCGCCGTGCCAGGCGTTGACCGCCAGTACGGGGAAGTCCAGCGCCGGGAACTGCGAGAACATCGACCCGGAGTTCTTGCCGCCGAACGTCGGTACGAACAGCCCGTTGAAGCCGAGCTGATTGCGCTTGCCGTCCTTGGTCTGCGCGCCCGGCACCTTGACCACACCGGTCGAGGTGAAGTTCTTTGGGTCCTGCGGGAGGAAGGGCACCGCGCCGTGGTAGACGACCTTGCCGCGGCCGTCCTTGACGGAGACCACCGGCGAGTAGCCGTGCGAGAGCAGATAGACCTTGCTGCCCGCGATGTCGAGCGGGGTGTTCACCTCGATCGCGGTCCGGTGCTCCTTGCCGTCCGCGCCGCTGAAGTAGCTGATGTCCGCGCGGAAGATCCGCGGGGTGCCCTTCTGCGGCCCGGTCCGCTCATAGGTCGCCTCGAACTTCTTCAGCGTGAAGCCGAAGGGCTCCATGGTGTCGGTGTCGAAGAACGGGCCGGACTTGAAGTCGTCGTACTGGACGAGGCTGTTGGCGAAGCCGTCGCCCTCGGTGATCAGCTTGCCGCCCTCGGACTTCCACAGGCTGCCCACGGCGAATGCCACCAGCATCACGATCAGCGCGATGTGGAAGACGAGGTTGCCGACCTCCCGCAGATAGCCCTTCTCGGCGGCGACCGCGGTGCCGGTCCGGTGCGCGCGGAACCGGCGCTTCTTCAGCATCCGCTGCGCCGCCCCGAGGACCGCCTCGGGCTCGGCATCCGTGCGCCAGGTCGTGTACGCGGGCAGCCGGGTCAGCCGGCGGGGGGCGGCCGGCGGGCGGCCGCTGAGCTGGCCGACGAACTGCCAGGTGCGCGGGATGATGCAGCCGATCAGCGAGATGAACAGCAGCAGATAGATCGCCGAGAACCACACCGAGCTGTAGACGTGGAACATCCCCAGCTTGTCGTAGATCGCGCCGAGGGTGTCGTGCTCGGTCTTGAACTGCTCGACCTTGACCGGGTCGATGCTGATCTGCGGAATCAGCGAGCCGGGAATGGCGCCGATGGAGAGCAGGAAGAGCAGCAGCAGCGCCACCCGCATGGAGGTCAGCTGCCGCCAGAACCAGCGCGCCCAGCCGAGGGGGCCGAGCGAGGGGAAGCTGATGTCTTCCTTGGGCGCCGTGGAGAGCTGGGATCCGGCGGCGCCGAGATCGCCGCCCGCGTCGGGGGCGGCCGGTGCGCCGGTGTCCGGCTCGCGGGGGCTGCCGGTCTTCGTGGCCATCAATCAGATCCCAACATTGAAGCTGTTCGTCCAGCCCTGGAGCTGGGACATCAGGCCGTCCCAGGCGCCGGTGACGAGGAGGACGCCGAGCACGATCATCATGCCGCCGCCGGCCCGCATCACCCACAGGTAGTGCCGCTTGACCCAGCCGAACGCACCGAGCACCCGGCGGAAGGCCAGTGCCAGGGCGATGAACGGCAGGCCCAGGCCCAGACAGTAGGCGACGGTGAGCAGGGCGCCCCGCCCGGCACTCGCATCGCTGAACGCCAGGGCGCTGACGGTGGCGAGGGTGGGGCCCATGCACGGCGTCCAGCCGACGCCGAAGAGCACCCCGAGCACCGGCGCGCCGACCAGCCCCATGGTGGGCTTCTTGTGGAAGCGCAGCTCGCGCTGGCCGAAGCGCTTGAGGACGCCCGCGAACGCGAGGCCGAGCAGGATCATCAGCACCCCGAGGACCTGCGAGATGGTGCCCCGGTATTCCTGAAGGGTTTTGCCGAAGTATCCGAAGAGCGCGCCGCCGGAGACGAAGACGGCGGTGAAGCCGAGGACGAACAGCGAGGCGCCGGCCAGCATCCGGCCGCGTTTGGCTTCGCCGAGGTCGGTGCCGGTGACGCCGGTCACATACGACATATAGCCGGGGACCAGCGGCAGCACGCAGGGGGAGAAGAAGGAGACGAGGCCGGCGAACAGTGCGATGGGGGCGGCGGCGAGCAGGGTTCCGGAGACGACCGGGTCCTCCGCGGCCTTGGCGGCGAGCTCGATCACGGGGTCACTTCTCGGCAATCAGCGGGTCGATCAACTTGCGCAGATCGCCCTTGGTGAGCGGACCGAGCGAGCGGGCGGCGATCTTGCCGTGCCGGTCGATGACGATGGTCGAGGGGACCGACTGCGGGTTCAGGCTGCCCGGGGGGAAGCGCAGCAGCAGTTTGCCCTTGGGGTCGTACAGGCTCGGGTACGGCATCTTGTGCTGTTCCTCGAAGTTGACGGCCTGCACCACTTCCGCGTCACGGGTGTTGATCCCGACGAACTGCACGCCCTTGGCCTTGGTCTCGTCCGCGACCTTCGCGAAGTTCGGCGCCTCCGCGATGCACGGGCCGCACCAGGATCCCCAGACGTTGAGGACGACGACCTTGCCCTTGTAGCCGGCGACGTCCAGCGCCTTGCCGGCGGTGGTCTTCCCGGACAGATCGGGCGCCGGTTGCCGGTCGGCCTTCGGCACCGTGGCGATGCCGTTCTTGCCCTGCACGAACCGGGTCTGGGCGGAGCCGCCGGACGTGCCCTCGGCGCAGGCACTCAGCGCGAGCGATGCCGCCGCGGCCCCCGCGGCGAACAGGGCGATACGGCGGCGACTGGTGCGGCGTGGACGGCAGGCACTCATGTGAAAAGTTTCGCATGGGCCGATTCCGGATCTTCCGCACCCCCCTCGCACGGCGCCGCCCGGCGCCGCCCGGCGCCACGGGGCATGTCGGGAGGTACGGACCCGGTCGGCCGAGGGGACTCAGGCCGCCGAGAGGTACGCGTTCCAGCCACCGGCCGGCCGCTCGCCGACGCCCATCCGCTGGAGCTTGGCCAGCACGTCCGGGTCCTGGGCGTCGATCCAGTCGGTGAACTGCCGGAAGGACACGAGATGCACATCCCGGTTCCTGTCGTCGGCGATGCGCTTGAGCGCTTCCTCGACGGCGTCCATGTAGATGCCGCCGTTCCAGTGCTCGAAGTGGTTGCCGATGAAGAACGGCGCGCGGTTGGTCTCGTAGGCCCGGTTGAACCCGGCGATATAGGCGTCGGTGGCCTGCTGCCGCCATCCGGGGTAGTTCGCCGGCGGGGCCTTGGTGGAGTTCCGCGACTGATTGGCGAGCATGTTGTAGTCCATCGAGAGGACCTCGAAGGGGTGACCCGGGAGGGGAATCTGCTGGAGCGGGAAGTCCCAGATGCCGGACTTCTTCCTGGGCCACATCTGGAGGCCGCCGGGCGAGCTGGCGTCATAGCGCCAGCCGAGGTCCTTGATGGCCGGCAGGAGGTTTTCCTGACCGAGCAGGCAGGGGGTGCGGCCGCCGACCAATTCCTCGCGGTAGTCGAACGGCAGCGGTTCTATGTCCGTGAAACCCGTATGCGTACGCCACTTGGTGACGAAATCCATCGCCTGGTCGATCTCGGACTGCCATTGCCGGGGCGTCCAGTGCTTCACGGTGCCGGAGCCGGAGCAGAAGTGGCCGTTGAAGTGGGTGCCGACCTCATGGCCGTCCAGCCAGGCCTCGCGTACGTACTTCAGCGTCTGCTTGATGTGGTCATCGGCGAGATAGCCGATGTCGGAGGCGCCGCGGCGGTTGTTCGGCGGTTCGTAACGGTGGCGCTGGGATTCCGGGAGGAGATAGAGCCCGGAAAGGAAGAACGTCATGGCCGCGCCGTGGTCCTTGGCGAGCTTGAGGAAGCGCGGGAAGAGGCCGTTGCCGACCTCCCCCGCGCCGTCCCAGGAGAACACCACGAACTGCGGCGGGGTCTGACCGGGCTCCAGCCTTTCGGGGCGCCCCGGCTGATGGGGCTGCGCGCCGGAATTGGCCGTCGAGCCGTCACCGATGAGCTTTGAGCGGGCCTGCACCGAGTTCCGCACCCGTTGCTTGTCCGCCTCCTCGCCCGAACCGGACGAGGAGCAGCTTGCTATGCCGAAGGCAGCCGCCGCCCCAACTCCCATGCCCAGCAGGTCCCGCCGACTGATTGCTCGCATACCGTGACCCCATCCGTACTCGCCGTACTCAAAGTCCATATAAACGGACAACCGAGTAGAGGGCATGTCGAAGGATGGGATTCTGATTTATGCGCTTACATCTCTTGTTTTCCCGGCTTTTGACATTCCGCCAATTGAGGCAGGATCAGGCCCCGAAAGCCTTGGACTTTCCCTTGACGGGTTTGGCGCCCGCCAGAAGATGGGAGGGAACCAGATCGCGCGCCGGCTCGCTGTAACCGACCGAGATGATCTTGTCGCCGTGGAAGGTGAACGACGTCAGCGAGGCGAGCGTGCACTGCCGCCGCCGCGGGTCGTGCCACAGCCGCCGCCGCTCGGCGAAGCTGCGCACGATCCAGATCGGCAGCTGATGGCTGACCGCCACCGCCTCGTGCCCGCGCGCCGCGTCCCGCGCCGCACCGAGCGCCGCCATCATCCGTACGACCTGCTCGATGTACGGCTCGCCCCACGACGGCCGGAACGGATTCGTCAGGTACTTCCAGTTCCCCGGCTTCTTCAGCGCGCCGTCGCCGACCCCGAAGGTCTTCCCCTCGAAGACATTGCCCGCCTCGATCAGCCGCTCGTCGGTGGCCAGATCCAGACCGTGGGCGCTCGCGATCGGCAGCGCGGTCTCCTGCGCACGCTCCAGCGGAGAGGCGACGACATGGGTGATGTCCCGCCCCGCCAGATGCTCCGCGACCCGGTCGGCCATCTTCCGGCCCAGGTCGGAGAGGTGGTAGCCGGGGCGGCGCCCATAGAGAACGCCCTCCGGGTTGTGCACCTCGCCGTGCCGCATCACATGCACCACGGTGATGTCGTCGCCGCTCATGTCCCCGTCACCCATCTTCCGGTCCGCCGCCTTCCGGTCCGTCGCGCTCACGCGGTCGCCTCGGCGGCGGCCCGCGCCGCGGACGGCAGCGCGGCGGCGATCCGCTCGAGGGCCGCCGCATCGTGCGTGGTCGAGACGAACCACGACTCGAAGGCGGACGGCGGGAGGTAGACGCCCTGCGCCAGCATCGACTGGAAGAAGGCGGTGAACCGGAACGACTCCTGCGTCTTCGCCGTCTCGTAGTCCGTCACGTCCCGGTCGGTGAAGAAGACCGAGAACATGTTGCCCGCCACCTGGAGCCGGTGCGCCACGCCCGCCTTGGTGAGCGCCTCGTCGACCAGCGTCCGCAGCTCGGCGGAGACCGCGTCGACCTTCTCGTACGCCGCATCGTCCAGCAGCCGCAGCTGCGCGACGCCCGCGGCGGTGGCGATCGGGTTCCCGGACAGGGTGCCCGCCTGATAGACCGGCCCGGCCGGCGCGAGGTGCGCCATGACGTCGGCGCGCCCGCCGAACGCCGCCGCCGGGAAGCCGCCGCCCATGACCTTCCCGAAGGTCATCAGGTCCGGACGGACGCCGTCGATCCCGTACCAGCCGGCCTTGCTGACCCGGAAGCCGGTCATGACCTCATCGGAGATGTAGAGCGCGCCGTTGGCGGAGCAGAGGTCCTTGAGCCCCTCGTTGAAGCCGGGCAGCGGCGGCACCACGCCCATGTTCCCCGGCGACGCCTCCGTGATGACGCACGCGATCTCGCCCTCGTGCGCGGCGAACGCGGCCCGGACCGCCTCGATGTCGTTGTACGGCAGCACGATCGTGTCGCCGGCCTGCGCGCCGGTCACCCCGGGCGTGTCGGGCAGCGCGAAGGTCGCCACTCCCGAACCGGCCGCGGCGAGCAGCGCATCGACATGCCCGTGGTAGCAGCCCGCGAACTTGACCACCTTCGACCGGCCGGTGAACCCGCGCGCCAGCCGGATCGCCGACATCGTCGCCTCGGTGCCGGACGAGACCAGCCGCACCTGCTCGACCGGCTCGATACGGGCCACGATCTCCTCGGCCAGCTCGACCTCGCCCGCGCCGGGCGTGCCGAACGACGTACCGCGTGCGACCGCCTCCTGGACGGCGGCGATCACCTCCGGGTGCGAGTGGCCGAGGATCATCGGCCCCCAGGAACACACCAGATCGACATACTCCCGCCCATCGGCGTCGGTGAGGTACGGACCCGTACCGGACACCATGAACCGGGGCGTACCGCCCACGGCGCGGAACGCCCGCACCGGGGAATTGACGCCGCCCGGGGTCACCACGGACGCCCGGTCGAACAGCGACTGCGAAACAGGGGCTTCATACGGAAAAGACACTGTGATCCTGACCTGCATAAACGGAGGGAGGGCTGCGGCACACGGACACGGCCCGGCTGACAACGGTGCGGGAATCCCCTCGCGGACACCTTGAGGCGCCGCGCGGTTCCATCTCGGTCCCTTTTTTGATTCCTCTCGCTCTCGACCGGGCGTTAGCCCCCGTGCGTCTGCAAAACTGGGGCGACGGACGAGTAAGTCACGCAAGCAATGGTCTCAGAGGCATACAGGGGCGCGTGGCCGGGCGTTTCACATGCCGGTTACGGGGGAGGTCTCTGTGACGATGATCGGGTTGCGCGGCTTGGGCTGCGAGTGGTCGGGTGGAGATATGCATCGCGGTGGCGAACTGGGTGAGGGGACCAATGACCGGGGTCCCGAGCGCGCCCAGCGCGGCCGTCACCGGCGCGAGGACGTCGAGGGCATCACGGGCGGGGAACACAGGGGCGGCCGCATGGGGGTGACATACAAATACTTCGGTGCGCCCAACGGCGCGACCGCGGCCCGGGTCCCGATCTCGATGCGCCCCGAGGAACTCGGCGGCGACGAACTCGGCATGGGCGGCATGTTCACCAAGATCAAGCCGGAGACGATGGCGGCCATGGTCCTCACCGGTATAGAGGGCATACCCCTCCATAAGGTTCCCCCGCTCGAGCTGGTGGTCCTCCACCCGGACTACGCCGTCGTCAAGCTCCCCATGACCGTCGTCGACCCGCTGCGCGGCGTCGGCGAGGAATCGGTCGGCGCGGCCGCCTTCATCTGGTCCACCGTCCCCGACCGCGGCGGCCCGCGCGACGCCTACACCGTCTACCAGCTGCTGCACGAGTGGCAGGACTTCAGCCACCGGCTGCACGAGGCGGGGCATCAGGCGTACTGCCTGGTGTGGCCCTGACCACACCGCCGCGAGGGTTCGGCGCGGGCCGATCCGGCGGCCTGGTCCCGCCGCCCGGGTCCCGCCGCCCCTGGCGGCGTGCCGGTGCGCGGCACGCCAGAGGTCAGACGGCGGCGTGCCGCTGAGGGTGATCGTGGCGGTGAGCGTCGGTGCGCTGGTGGTGATGCGCCAGCGCGGCATGCGGATCGGCGGCGCCGTCGAGGAGGGCGGGGGCGGGGTCCGTATGGACGGTGGCCCCGGTCAGCCGCGGCACCGCATGGATCAGGGCGTGCTCGGCCGCCACCGCCAGCTCGTGCGCCGCCACCACCGACAGCCGCGGGTCGACCACGATGTCCGCCTCGGCCCGGAGCGTATGGCCGATCCACCGCATCCGCACCGGCCCGATGTCCCGCACCCCCGGCACACCGCGCAGCGCGGATTCGGCCCGCTCGACGAGCTCCGGATCGACGGCGTCCATCAGCCGTCGGCAGACCTCCCGCGCCGTGTCCCGCAGCACCAGCACGATCGCGCCGGTGATCAGCAGGCCGACCACGGGGTCGGCCGCACGCCAGCCGAGCGCCGCGCCGCCCGCGCCCAGCAGCACGGCGAGCGAGGTGAAGCCGTCGGCCCGGGCGTGCAGTCCGTCGGCGACCAGCGCCGCCGAACCGATCTTCCGGCCGGTACGGATCCGGTAGCGGGCCACCCACTCATTGCCGACGCACCCGACCACCGCGGCAAGCGCCACCGCCCCCAGGTGGGAGACGTCCCTGGGGTTCAGCAACCGGTCGACGGCCTCCCAAGCGGCCACCACCGCCGACGCGGCGACCGTCAGCACGATGGCGATACCGGCCAGATCCTCACCCCGCCCGTAGCCGTAGGTGTAGCGCCGGTCGGCCGCCCGCCGGCCCAGCACGAAGGCGATGCCCAGGGGCACGGCGGTCAGCGCGTCGGCGGCGTTGTGGACGGTGTCACCCAGCAGCGCCACCGACCCTGACCAGACGACGACCATGGCCTGCACCGCGGCGGTCAGCCCCAGGACGGCCAGCGAGATCCACAGCGTGCGCATCCCCTCACCGGAGGCCTCCATCGCGGGGTCGAGCTTGTCCGCCGCCTGGTGGCTGTGCGGCTTAAGCAGGTGCGCGGCCCGGTGACGTAGCGCCGAGATGACCGGGAGCGCCGGGGTGACCGACCTCGCTGGTCCGGCTGACCGGCGTGTCCTGCCAGGCTTGCGAGGACGGCCGTCGGGTCGATGATGGTCATGAAGGTGATGCGGATGGTGGTGATGGTGGTGGTGCGGACGTCCCTCCATACACCTCATCGTGGCACCGCAACTCCCCTGCGGCTACTACCGATATAGGGCTCATGACCAGGTGCGATGCCCTCGCAGATGCCTGCCTGCCGGTGGTGCGACGGCTTCGCGTTGCGGCGGCGTCGTGAGGAGCGGTCAGGACGGTTGGGGCGGCAGGAACGATGTGTGGCGTGGGGCGGTTGGGGCGGCGTGGGCCGTGGTGGATGCGGGCCCGCGGAGGGCGCGGCGGCCCGTCAGCGCCTCACCACGTAGGACGTGCCGAGACCCCGCCGTCCACGACGAGATTGTGACCGGTGATCCAGGAGGCCATCGGGGAGGCGAGAAAGACACAGGCATCGCCCACGTCCTCGGGCCGCCCCAACCGTCCGGCGGGCGCCGCCGCTTGCCAGCGCCGCACCCCCTCCGGCCAGTCGTCCTCCAGGCCGGGACGCGCGATCAGCCCTGGTGAGACGCTGTTGACGCGGATGCCGTACGCGCCGTACTCCAGCGCCGCCGACCGCGCATGCATCACCACCGCCGCCTTGGCCGCGCTGTAGTGGGCATGCAGCGGCGCGGGACGGTCCGCCTCGATGGAGGCGATATGGGTCACCGATCCCCCGCCGGCCGCCCGCATCACGCCCGCCGCGGCCTGCGTGCACGCGAAGACGCTGTGGACGTTCGGATCCGCCACCGCCCGCCAGTCGGCGAGCGACATGCCCGCCAGCTCCTGGGTCGGCTGCACCCCCGCGTTGTTCACCAGCGCGGTCAGCCGGCCGCGCCAGGCGGCCGCCTCCGACACGAGCCGGTGGCACTCCTCTTCGACGGTCAGATCGGCCGCCAGCGCCACGGCGTCCCCGCCGTCCGCCTCGATCTGCCGGACCAGCTCCCGCGCGGCACCGGCAGCCGTACGGTAATGCGCCACCACGGCGGCGCCCGCCGCGGCGAACCGCAGCGCGACCCCGCGGCCGATGGTGCCGCCCGCGCCGGTGACCAGGGCGACTTGGCCGCTGAGGTCGGGGAGGCCCGTCCGGGCGGGGTGGTCGCGGCGGGCCGTCCGGGTGGCGTGGTCGGGGTGGTCGGCGGGGGCGGGGTGGTGGTCGGGGTGGCTCGGCCGAGTGGCGTGGTCGGGGTGGTCGGAGTGGCTCGGCCCGGCTTCGTGGTCCGCGTAGTCGGGGTGGTCGAGTCGGTCGGGGTGGTCGAGTCGGTCGGTATGGCGGGGGCCGCCACCTGGCCGGTGGCCGCTGCCCTGGTGGCCGGGCGTGTCGTTAGCACGTTCGGGCGTACTTCCGGCCCCGGTGGGCCCTGCGGGAGTGGCCGCCCCACCGCCCGCGTTGTGGGCCCCAGAGGGGGACGTCGACCCTGTCATGACCGGCTCAGCGCCACGATCCGCGCCGCCTCCCGGGGGAACCGCGCCGCCAGTTCGGCGGCGTCCCCCTGCTCGTAGTCCTCGAAGGTGAACCCCGGCGCCATGGTGCAGCCGAAGAGCGCCCAGGACCCGCCCTCGGCGACCGCCGCGGCCATCCACGTACCGGCCGGGACAGTGAACTGGACGTGCTGGCCGCCCAGGATGTCCGGGCCGAGGACGACCGTACGGGCGGTGCCGTCCGCGGACAGCAGCAACAGGCTCAGCGGATCGCCCCGGTAGAAGTGCCAGATCTCATCGGTCGGCAACCGGTGCAGCGCGCAGAAGTCATCGGGTTCGGCGGTCAGCAGCATGACGATCGCCGACCCTTCCGGCCGCCCGTCCGCCCGCTCGGGCCCGGCCCAGGTACGCCGGAACCGCCCGCCCTCGCGGGGCAGCGGGACCAGCCCATAGAAGTCGATCAGTTCCTCGGGCGTCGGCTGCTGCACTGGCGGCGGCTGATGCATGACGGCCTCCCGTACTCCCGGTGTGGTCCACACCCTAGGCAGGAGGCGGGCGGGGCACGGGCACAATCGGGCCATGCCTGATGCCGCACCTGATGCCCTGCCTGACCCCTTGCCTGACTCCTTGTCTGACTCCTTGTCTGATCCCTTGCCCGGTCCCGTTCTTGACGCCGTGTCTCACGGCGACTCCGATGTCGTGCCCGATGCCGTGCCCGACCCCGTACCCGATTCCGAGCCCTGCACCGAGGGCGCGGCGGCAGGGCCGGCCGTGTGGGAGGTCGTCGACGAGCTGGTGCGCTGGCTCGACCGGGAGAATGTGCTACCGCCCGAACAGGTGCGGCTGCTGCGGATCCTCAAGCTCTCGGAGGAGGCGGGCGAGGTCGCACAGGCCGTCATAGGGGCCACCGGCCAGAACCCGCGCAAGGGCCACAGCCACACCTGGGACGACGTACAGAGCGAACTCTGCGACGTGATCGTGACGGCGATGGTGGCGCTGCGGACGCTGACGCCGGACGCGCGGCGGGTGTTCGACGGGCATCTGGACCGGGTGGCGGAGCGTGCGGCGTCGTCCACGGGCCGGTCGGCTCCTGCTACGAGTCCTACGGGCCGGCCGGCTCCCGCCGAGGATCCGTCGGCATCGCGCTGACGCTCCTCAGCCGGCCGTCCAGTGGGGGTCGCGGCCCGTCTCCGCCAGCAGCGTCTCGAGGTCGGACGCGCCCGGCGGTGCGGGGACCGGCGCGCCGAAGACGTTCATCTCCCGGGCCGTCGGGGCCATCTGGGCGACCAGCGAGCGCAGCTCGGCCACGCAACCGGCGGCCGGCGCATACGCCTGGCCCGTCGCCTGCGCCACGTCCCAGCCGTGCACCGTCAGATCCAGCAGCACCATCGCGCCGACGGTCCGGGCCGGCAGCTTCATCCCGCCGCTCAGCCCGTCCTCCGCGCCGGGCGCCGCCCAGGCCTCGGCCAGCCGCGCCGCCTCCTCGGCGAAGCGGTCCGGCCACTGCGCCCCGTACTCGCCGATCCGGTCGGGCGTACGGCTGAAGTCGGCGTCCTTCTTGGCGGCCAGCGCCTGGAACTCGACGATCACGTGGAAGAGGTGGTTGAGCAGATCCCGTACGTCGTATTCCGCGCACGGCGTCGGCCGGTCCAGCTGATCGTCGCGCACGCCGCGCAGGACGGGGAGCGCGGCCCCGGCGGCCGCGTCGAGCAGTTCACCGATGGGTTCTTGTGTCATGTGCCCGACGCTATGGGAGCCCCTCGCCGGTGGCTTGAAAAAACGCGACAGCCGGCGCCTTCGTGAGCGCGACGACCCGCCGTAGGCTCGTGGACATGACCGCTCCACGGCGCGATACCCGGGGCATCGTCGACGCCCGGGGGCTCCTCACCCAGGTACGGTTCCGCCGCCGCCTCCCCGCCGCACCGCTGCGCCCGTATGTGGAGCACTACTGGCTGATCGACTGGGATCTGGCCGAGCCGTACGCCACGCATGTCGTCCCGCACCCGTCCGTGAACGTCGTCTTCCAGCGGTACGCGGACCGGCGCGGATTCGGCGAGGTCGCGGGTGTCGGGCTGGAGCTGTTCTCGCAGAAGCTGGTGGGGCGGGGGCGGGTGTGCGGGGTGCAGTTCCGGCCAGGCGGCTTCCGGCCGTTCGCGCCGGGGCGGCCGGTCACGGACTGGACGGGGCGGCGGCTGCCGCTCGATGCGGTGTTCGGCAGTGGGGAGCGTCCCGGTTGCCGGGCGGACCGTACCGAGGGGAGCGTGGGCCGCGCCGGGTGGGACGCGGTCCGGCCCGAGGGGGACGAGGGGGACGCCTTCCGGCCCGATGGGTGCGCGGTCGCGCACGGTGTGCTGGAGCCGGCGGACGAGGACGCCCGGGTGGCGGCGCTCGATGCCTTTCTGACCCCGCTGCTACGGGGCGGGCCGCGGGTCCTGGAGCAGGCCGAGCTCGCCGTGCGCCTGGCCGACCGGATCCGCCGGGACCGTACGATCCGGCGGGTTGCGGAGTTCGCACGGGACGAGGGAATGTCCGTACGGGCGCTGCAGCGGCTGTTCGCCGGGTATGTCGGGGTCAGCCCCAAGTGGGTGCTGCTGCGCCATCGCGTCCATGAGGCCCTGGAACGTGCCGCCTCCGGGGCGGAGGCGGACTGGGCCGCGGTCGCGGCCGAGTTGGGCTACAGCGATCAGGCGCATCTGATCCGCGATGTCACGGCGACCGTGGGGGTGTCCCCGACGGCATACGGGCGCTGAGCCGCGGGCCGGGACGGCGCGCGTGGCGGCGGGCTTCCTCACGGGCGATCGGCCGTCAGGTAGCGCTGGACGGTGGGGCCCAGCCAGGCCACGATCTCGTCGCGGCCGAGCGCGACGGCGGGTGGCATGTGCAGGACATAGCGGCACAGCGCCATGCCCAGGATCTGCGATTCGATCAGCGCGGCGCGGGTCGACGCCTCCTCGGGCGCCGGGCAGACGGCGTCGAGCACCGGTCTGATCTGGTCGGCGAAGATCCCCCGCATCCGCTCCGCGCCGGCGGCATTGGTGACGCCGACGCGCATCATGCCGGTCAGCGTCTCGTCGCCCTCCCAGCGCTCGATGAAGTGGCGGACGAGCCGGGCGCCGATCTCCTCGCGCGGCACCTGGGTGAGGTCGGGGATGCGCAGGTCGATCTCCGAGGCGGCCGCGAAGAGGCCCTCCTTGTTGCCGTAGTAGCGCATCACCATCGACGGATCGATGCCCGCGTCGCGGGCGATGGCGCGGATCGTGGCGCGCTCGTAGCCGTCGGCGGCGAAGCGGTCACGGGCGGCGGCGAGGATCGCGGCGCGGGTCGCGTCGGAGCGGCGGGGGCGGGCGTGGAGGCCTGCATTGGGGGCCTCGGCGGCGACGGGGGGTGCACCCAGGGCCAGGTCAGGGGTGGGGGGAGGGCTGTCGGCGGCGGTGCCGGAGGAACTGGTGGCGGGTGTGTGGTCAGCCATGCCAACAAATGTAGGCCAACAGCTGTTGACATGCCACTCGCGGGCGATTTACTCTTGCCAACAAGCGTTGACCAACACCTGTTGGCACTCTTGGCTCTCTTGAATCTGTTGGCACTGTTGGCACTGGAGGCGGCCATGGCGGCGACGAACCGCAAGCCCAGCACCACCGACTCGACGACGACCCCCGAGACCGAGACCCCGGGCAGCGACGTCATCGTCGTCGGCGCCGGCCCGACCGGACTGCTGCTCGCCGGCGACCTCGCCGAGGCCGGGCTGCGTGTCACGCTCCTGGAGCGCCGCCCCGAGGCGCTCAGCAATCTCACCCGCGCGCTGATCGTGCACGCCCGCACCCTGGAGCAGCTGGACGCCCGGGGAATAGCCGACGAGCTGATCGCCGGCGGCCATCGGCTCAACCGCCTCCGGCTCTTCGGCGACGCGAGCCTCGACCCCGCGCTCATCCCGTCCCGCTTCCCCTTTGTGCTGGTCACCCCGCAGTTCGAGGTGGAACGACTGCTTGCGCGGCGGGCCCGCGAGGCCGGGGTCACCTTCCGCTACGACAGCGAGGTGCTCGGCCTTGTCCAGGACGCCGACGGAGTGACGGTCCGCGTCCGCGACGCCCAGGGCACCGACCAAGCCCGCGCCGCCTATCTCGTCGGTACGGATGGCGTGCGCAGCACCATCCGCGAGACCCTCGGCCTGCCCTTCCCCGGCCGGTCGGCCGTCCGCTCGCTGGTCCTCGCCGATGTCCGGCTGGCGCAGGAGCCCGCCTCCCCCTTCGTCGCCAACTCCACCCGGGACGCCTTCGCGCTGATCGCCTCGTTCGGCGACGGCTGGTACCGGGTCATCGGCTGGGACCGCCACCGCCGGGCCGCCGAGGACGCGCCCGCCGACTTCAACGAGGTCCGCGAGTGCGTGCGGCGCGCCTTCGGCAGCGACTACGGCATGCATGACGCCCGCTGGGTCTCCCGCTTCCACAGTGACGAACGTCAGGCCCCCGACTACCGCGTGGGCCGCGTCTTCCTCGCCGGGGACGCCGCGCATGTCCACTCCCCGGCCGGCGGCCAGGGCATGAACACCGGCCTGCAGGACGCCGCCAACCTCAGCTGGAAGCTGGCGGCGGTGCTGCACGGCCACGCCCCCAGCAGCTTGCTGGACAGCTATCAGAGCGAGCGCCATCCGGTCGGCAAGCAGGTGCTGCGCACCAGTGGCGCAATCCTCCGGCTCGGGCTGGTGCACACCGCGCCGGCGTTCGCCGCCCGCGCCCTGGTGGCCCGGCTCGTCAACCACCTCCGTCCGCTGTCCCGCCGGGCGGTCCGCGGCCTCTCCGGCATCGACATCAGCTATCCGGCCGCGCGCGGCGCCCACCCCCTCGCCGGTCGTCGCGCCCCCGATGTCCGTCTGGCCGACGGCAGCCGCCTGTACGAACTCCTCCGCCGGGGCACGTTCGTCCTCATCACCCCGGCCGACGAAACCGGCACGGTCCGCCCCGACGCCGACCGGGTCGCCGAGGCCTCCTGGGCGAGCGACCGCCGTACGGCCCTGCTCGTCCGCCCCGACGGCTACGTCGCCTGGGCCACCGACGCCACCGCACCGGCCGAGCGCGCCGCCGCGCTCCGCAGCGCACTCCTCCAGTGGACGGGCGGGGCGATAGCCCCCGCCGAGACGGGCCAGGCCGGTCCGGCCGACCACGTCGCGGTCACCTCATAGGCCATGGAGTGCGCCTGCCGGGCGAGGGCATGTCAGGCGAGCACATGCCGTAGATAGGCCCGCGGGTCGGTCAGATACCGGCGCCAGTGATCGACGAGGCCCAGCTCCGCCCAGTCGGCGGCCCGCATGCCGTGCTCACCGACCTCGACGATCTCGGCGCCGGGCAGCGCCGTCAGCACCGGCGAGTGCGTGGCACAGATGACCTGCGCACCCATCGCAGCCAACTCATCCATCAGGCCCACCAGTTGGAGACAGGAGGAGAACGACAGTGCCGCCTCCGGCTCATCCATCACATACAGCCCCGGCTGCGCGAACTTCTCCCGAAAGGCCAGCAGAAAGCCCTCGCTATGGCTCATCTCGCCCGGAGCCTGCGTCAGCCGCTCGCGGCTCAGCGCATCGAGCGCGGTCTCGGCCCGGAGAAAGAAGCCGCGGCGGCGGGTGCGCGGCCCCCGGACCATCGTCCGCCCGGCGCGGGTGATGGGGGTCCCCCTGCTCCTCAAGAGCTTGGGGGAGAACCGCAGCAGCGCGCCCAGCTCCGACGGCGCCCGCGGACCGGCGTACTTGTAGCCCGCCGAGCCGCCGTACGAATCCAGCCCGAAGGCCTCCGTCAGCGCCTCCGCCAGGGTCGACTTCCCCGAGCCGTTCTCTCCCACGAGGAAGGTCACCGGGGCCCGGAACGTCAGCCCCTCCGCCACCAGCTGCCGCACACAGGGCACGGTCCAGGGCCAGCCGTCCGCGGCCGTCCCCTTCCCCTCCGGGAGGTCCACGTAGGCGCGTTCGATGAGCATGCCCCCGAAACTCTCACAGGGCACCGACATCGGCGCCCCCGACGACGCCGGCCCCGCGCGCGGCGTGCCGCTCCTTAGCCTGGCCTCATGCTGATCGCCCGTTCCATCGCCCTGTTCGTCGTCGCCGCGCTCTTCGAGATCGGCGGTGCCTGGCTGGTCTGGCAGGGCGTCCGGGAACACAAGGGCTGGATCTGGATCGGCGCGGGGGTGATCGCCCTGGGCCTGTACGGCTTTGTGGCAACGCTCCAGCCGAACGCCGAGTTCGGCCGCATTCTGGCGGCGTACGGCGGGGTGTTCGTCGCCGGGTCGCTGGCCTGGGGCATGGTCGCGGACGGCTATCGCCCCGACCGTTGGGACGTCATCGGCGCGCTCATCTGCCTGGCCGGTATGGCGGTGATCATGTACGTCCCCCGGGGCCGCTGATCCGCGCCTGCATATCCTGGCCAGGTACCGCCCTGGTACCGCCCGACCACCTCACCCTCGATCACCTCACCACCCACCACTCCCCGCCCGCCGTCTACCGCCCTGCCCCCCCTCCCCAAGCCTTTGCGGAGCACGGGGCGCACTCACCCGGGCCATACCCCGGCCCCCGCACCGGCCCCAACCCCGGCCACGAGGAGACCGCATGACCGCCGACGCCCCCACCGCCGAGGGCCGCACCCCGGACGCCGCCGCGTCGGGTACCCGTACCGCCGTCATCACCGGAGCGAGCAGCGGCATCGGCGCCGCCACCGCACGGCAGCTGGCAGCGGCCGGATTCCGCGTCGTCCTGACGGCCCGCCGCAAGGACCGCATAGAGGAGCTCGCCGCCGAGCTGCCGCACGCCGAGGCCTACGCCCTCGATGTCACCGACCGCGCCGCCGTCGACGCCTTCGCCGCCTCCCTGGAGCGCTGTGACGTCCTGGTCAACAACGCCGGCGGCGCCTTCGGCGCGGAGCCCGTCGCCACCGGCGACCCGGCCGACTGGCGCGCGATGTACGAGGTCAATGTGCTCGGCGTGCTCCATATGACCCAGGCGCTGCTGCCCGCCCTCACGGCATCGGGAGACGGCACGGTCGTCGTGCTGTCCTCCACGGCCGGCCACGCCACCTATGAGGGTGGCGGTGGCTATGTCGTCGCCAAGCACGGCGCGCATGTCATCGCCGAAACGCTCCGGCTGGAGCTGTGCGGCGAGCCCGTACGGGTCATCGAGGTCGCTCCCGGCATGGTCAAGACCGAGGAGTTCGCCACCACCCGCTTCCGCGGCGACACCGCCAAGGCCGCCAAGGTCTACGAGGGCGTGGCCGAGCCGCTCAGCGCGGACGATGTCGCCGACACCATCACCTGGGCGATCACCCGCCCCGCACACGTCAACATCGACCTCCTCGTTGTCCGCCCGCGCGCCCAGGCCTCCAACTCCAAGGTCCACCGCACCATGTGAGGCCACACCGGCGGGGTGCACGGACCCACGCGCGGCCCGCGCGGCACCGGGCACCCCGCCTGCCGCCCCGCCTGATGCCCTCCCCCCTCCCCTACGGGGCCTGGGTACACCCCCAACCGGGTGTCCCGGCCCCGTGTCCCGCGGCGCCGCTCTCGCAAGAGTGGGCCCATGACCTCCGCGACGCACCCGGAAGCCCCCGCCGCCACCCACGCCACCACGCCCACCGGACCGCCCGGAGCGCCCGGACCGGCCGCATCCCGCCTCCGGAGCCGCCGCCGCGGTGCCTGGTGGCTGATCCCCATGGCCGCGGTGATCGTCCTCGTCACCGCCCAGGCGCTGAGCGCCTACGTCCCCCCGGACCTGCACACCAGCCGCGTCCCGCCGCGCAGCCAGCTCCACTACGCGCTGCTCCTGGCACATATCGCCACTGCCACCGTCGCGGTGCTCACCGGTGTCGCCCAGTTCTGGCCCTGGCTACGCCGCCGTCACCCCGCCGCACACCGCCGGACCGGCCGCGCCTACTTCTTCGCCGGCGTCTTCCCGTCGGCCCTGGTCGGTCTCCCCGTCGTCTACTTCGCGCCCACGGGCATGAGCAACGAACTCGCCCTGGCCGTTCTCGACATCCTCTGGATCATCACCGGCATCGCCGGTTACCGCACCGCGCGCCAACGCCGCTACGCCGACCACCGCGTCTGGATGATCCGCAACTTCGCCCTCACCCTCGTCGCCATCACCTCCCGCCTCATCCAGCCCCTGCTCGAACACCTCGCGGCCGCCCAGCTCACCGACCCGGTCAGCTACGCAGGCGACCAACTGGCCGCCGCCCACGACATAGCCAGCGGAACGGCCTGGATCGCCCTCGTCCTCAATCTGATCGCGGCCGAGTACGTAATCCAGCGACGAAGGAAGGGGAAGGGGAAGGGGAAGGGGAAGGGGAAGGGGAAGGGGAAGGCCCGGCGATCGGCGGCCTAGCGGTCGGCCCGATCTCCAAAGCCGCACGGCCCCAGGCGGGGGGGGGGACGCGTGCACCCAGCCGGAAACCCCTTAACCCGTCCCGGCACAGCGATTGCGCCCACCAGAGCACACGAGATCGCCCACGCCACTTACGGCTCCCTCCAACAGCACGCGAGCCCCGCTGCCCCTTGAGGTCGACACCCGGATATCCGAGGCCCGACCGGATACCCGCGGGGCGGGCCGCGGTATCGCGGCCGAGCGGCGCGAAGGCCCCGCTCGCGCGGATGCGAGGGGGCCTTCGGGCGGTTGAGGAGCCGACCGGCGGCCGGCTCGGCGCCGGCTTACCCGGTCCTGACGACCACCGTGCGCATGACCTTGTCCGCGAAGGTCTGGTCCTTCGCGTCCCACGCCGACCACAGGTAGCCGATGCTGCACGGCACGCTGTCCAGCGCATGACACATCCGGCGCACCAGGGCCATACCGGAGGATCTCGCGTTGGGGCCCGCGGTTCGATTTCACCAGATGACAGGCAGCCGCTCGGGAAGGCGCTTCATGAACCCGGTGCGCCAGACAAGTTGCTCCATCGGCACCGCCAGGCCGAGGCCCGGCATCCGGTCGAGCAGCACCTCGAGGGCAATCTGTGCGTGTCGCTTGGCCAACGCGGTTGCCGGGCAGTAATGGTCGCCGCCGCCGAATGCCAGATGCGCGGCTGCGTTGGGGCGGTGCAGGACCACGGCATCCGGGTCGGGGAAGACGGACGGGTCGTTGTGAGCACCCTCGACCAGGACCAGGACGAGCTCGCCCTTCTTCACCTCGACGTCTCCGAGCTGCACGTTGTCCATGGCCAAGCGGGGCAGACCGTCCCCGATCGAGAGGTTGAGGCGCAGCAGTTCGTCCACGGCAGCGGGGATCAGTGCGGGCTCACTGACCAGCTGCGTCTTGAAGTGGGGACGCTGGATCAGGGACACGAGCGCCATGGTCAGGAACGCCATGGTGGAGATCGTTCCGGCGCCGAACATGGTGATGCCGACGGTGGCCAGCATCTCGTCTGTCAGGTGTGCGTAGTCGGGGTCGTCGCGCAGCGCGGCAAGCTCGGCCATCAGACCGCCGGTGTCCGGGTCGTCCAGACGGCCGATCATGTAGGCGATATCGCGATTCCAGTTCAACTCGGCCGCAACAATCGGCGTGGCCGAGTTCATGAAAGCGATGTGCAGGCTGCGATACAGACGTGCGGCGTCCGACTGCGGAATTCCGAGGATGTGACAGTGCAGCCCGGTCGAATACGGCACCGTGAACTCAGAGCGGAGGTCGGCCGGCGCTCCTTCCGCAAGAAGCGTGTCCACCAGCGCGTGGGCGCGGGCGGTCATCCAGCTCTCCACCCCTGGTGACTTCGGATTGAGCGCCTTCATCACAGCTCGGCGCAGCCCGGCCCCGGTGATGTTGCCCATGTTGTTGACGACCTCGGGCGGAATGGTAAGCGCGTACTGGCGTGGCGCGCCCGGCGCCGAGGTGTCCTTGAGACTGAACCGCTTGTCTTCCAGCACTTGCTTGCACAGCTCGTACGAGGACACCAGCCAGGCTTCGTCTCCTGCAATGGTGCGCACCTTGACGACCGGCGCGTCACGCAGCAGCCCGTTGACCTGGGCCGGCAGCCGGTCCCCGCGGGCATCGAAGGGAAAACGCAGCAGGTTGTCACTGTCAACAGCCATGACTGTCTCCTTGCGGGCTGGGGGTGATGATCGCGTGCCCCTGGTTACGGGAGGCCCGCAGGCCCGGTCCTCGCGCGTACAGCAGCTCTGCCAGCGGGAGAAGCTGGTGGTAGCAGTTGAGCGATGACGGCACGCCGAGGATCGCCGGGGTGTCCAGGAACAGTGGTGCCTCTGCGCAGATGTAGGCGAGGCAGACGTCGCGTTGCCGGGCGGTGGGTGGATCGCAGTCCGGCAACTTGTTCGTGAAGAACGCCTCGACCAGCCGGTCGCACACGCCGAGGAAGGCCGGATCTGTGGCCAGGAGATGGTCCAGGCTCGTGCGCATCTGTTGATAGGCAGGGTTGTCGAGCAACGCGGACAACGGCCTGCCGCGGAGCCGGGAGCGGTCCAGATCGAGAGCGGCGACGGCATTGGTGACCTTGGCGCGCAGGCCACGGAGATTCTTGACGGCCTTCCGATGAGCGTCATGCAGGCCGTAGCCCAGCGCCTCGTACATCTCAGTGATGTGCAGGTCCGTGTAGATCAGGTCGACCTGCTCGAAGTTGCGCAACCCCCACGCAGCAAGGTCGGTGACGCGTTGGTGGGAGAAGTAGGAATTGCCGGGGGAGATACCGATGACGGCGTGGGCACCTTCATCGCGGATGACCTGGCAGTGCGAGGTATAGGGCCGGACGGAGAAGGTCTCGGTCTCAGCAGCCAACGGCAGGGGTTCCTTCTCCGGCTTCGCAGAAGAGGGTGTCAACGTGGGGCAGTAACTCGTGGCTTGCTGCACTGCGGTACCTATCGCTCGACCACATCCGTCGCATACTGATCAACGCATTACTCCGCCATAAGAAACGGCATCCAAGAGCCCTGCGAGGACCGGTCAGCGCTGGCCGGAATACAGGACTTCGCCTCTTCCTTCCACAAAAGCCCCGGACCTCATTCGGGTCCGGGGCTTGTCGATCACGTGTAGCGCCGGCTCAGCCCTTGACGCAGATCACCTGCTTGAGCTTCGCGACCACCTGCATAGGCGCCGATCCGCTGGCACGACATGGCCTCCAGGTGGACTCCCCCGTCAAGAGTCTTGGCGCAGCTCCTCGGTGCCTCGTTCAAGGGGGTCTCGTCTCTGCTTGCCGAGGAGAGCCAGACCGAGTTGATGAAGTCGAGTGGGGTCGGCGATGAGCTCATACCCGGCGATCTTCTCGCCCTCAATCGTGACGGTGATGGCGAGAACCAGCCGACCACGTGGTGCAACCACAATCCCCACGACGCCATTGACCAGCATCGGCTCCGCGAACTGCGAGTTCCGTCCGAAGGCGGCGATCTCCTCCGCCACGGCCCGCGCACCGCGGATCTCAGTCGCCCGCCCCGCGGGAAGGGCAGCCCGATCGGCCAGCCGCACGGCATCGGGGGCCAACACCGCGAGCACCGCATCGACGTCGCCGGCTCGTGAAGCGGCCAGGAACGCCTCGATCACGCGTCGCTGCCGGGCAAGCTCCGCATCGGCAACTGCGGGAGTCCCTCGCACCTTCTGGCGCGCCCGACTGGCGAGCTTCTTCGTAGCCACCGAAGAGCGCCCCACAATGGGCGCGATCTCGTCGAACGGCACGACGAACATGTCATGCAGCACAAATGCGATCCGCTCGGCGGGGCCCAGCCTGTCCAGTACGACGAGCAGCGCCCGGCCGACCGAGTCGGCCAGCAACGCTTCCTCTTCCGGGTCGCTGCCGGGCGCAGGGGCCGGGCTCTCGTCCGGCACCTGATGGCCGACAAGTTCTTCTCGTCGCGACGCACGGGACCGCAGCAGGTCCAGGCACACACGAGACACGACTACCCTCAG
This sequence comes from Streptomyces sp. NPDC101227, assembly GCF_044767545.1. Lineage (NCBI taxonomy): Bacteria > Bacillati > Actinomycetota > Actinomycetes > Kitasatosporales > Streptomycetaceae > Streptomyces > Streptomyces sp. NPDC101227. The sequence goes on from NZ_JBIWOD010000004.1 coordinate 556,687, forward strand.
CCACCCGCCCAGGTTGTCCACGCCATTGGCGTCTACGCGAACCAGCCGCAACCAAGCTTCCTGGACAGCGTCCTCCGCCTCGCTCAACGAGCCCAGCATCCCGTAGGCGACGGTACGCAGGTGGTCACGATGCGTCTCGAAACGGTCCGCGAGGCCGTCCTTCTCGTTCATCGGTCACCTTTCCTCTCGGCCGACCGTCAACACGGTAGAAGCCCAACACGCCGGGCGGCGGGCTATTCGGCAGCCGAGCTCAGGAGGTAGTGGTCCATGGACGTCTATGCCGCGGTTGCGAGCCGACGGGCGGTGCGCGCGTTCACTGATGAGCCAGTTCCGAGAGATGTACTCGAACGCGTGCTTTCCGCTGCGGGCCGGACGCCGTCGGGAGCGAACCTTCAGCCGTGGAACACCTACGTACTGACGGGCCCGGCACTGGCCGAACTGAAGAAGCGCGCCGCCCAGCGCGTGGCCGCGGGAGACGCCGGGGATGAGCGAGAATATGAGATGTATCCGCCCGATCCGAAATCCCCCTACCGCGAGCGTCGGTCCGCCGCCGCCGAACAGCGCTATGCCGCACTCGGGATCCCACGCGAGGACAAACAGGCACGTGGGAAGGCAGTCGCCGCGAACTGGGACTGCTTCGGCGCTCCCGCCGCCCTGTTCTGCTATGTCCACCGCGATATGGGGCCTGCCCAGTGGGCGGACATCGGCATGTACCTGCAGACCATCATGCTGCTGCTTCGCGCCGAAGGACTGCACAGCTGCCCACAAATGGCATGGTCGGTGTACCGCGAGACCGTCGCCGAGGTCGTGTCACCGCCTGACGGACTCATTCTGTTCTGTGGCATGTCAATCGGGTTCGAGGACACCGCCACGCATTACGCCCGCATCGACCGCGCCCCGCTCTCCGAGACCGTCACCTTCCTTGATGGCTAGGTAGCCGTGGCGACTTGGCGCGCGAAGAGGCAACGAGCTACCCCCGTTGCAGCATCGAGCCCCGTAGCACATCCGGTCCGAGGCCTTGTCGATCACGTGTAGTGCCGGCCTCAGCCCTTCACGCAGACGACCTGCTTGAGATGGGCGACGACCTCCACCAGATCCCGCTGCTGCTCCATGACCTTCTCGATCGGCTTGTACGCGCCCGGGATCTCGTCGATCACACCGGAGTCCTTACGGCACTCCACTCCCCGCGTCTGCTCCTCCAGGTCCCGCGTCGAGAACCGCTTCTTCGCCGTATTACGGCTCATCTTCCGGCCTGCGCCGTGCGAGGCGGAGTTGAAGCTCGCGGCGTTCCCCAGGCCCTTGACGATGTACGAGCCGGTGCCCATCGAGCCGGGGATGATGCCGTACTCGCCGCTGCCCGCCCTGATCGCGCCCTTACGGGTCACCAGCAGGTCCATGCCGTCGTACCGCTCCTCCGCCACGTAGTTGTGGTGGCAGAACAATTGCTAGCGATGGCCGCGCCCTCCCGCCTGGCGTCCCCGCTTTCTCAGACGAGGGCCATGCTCGCGATCAAAGCGCGGCTCGGTCCACGAGATGGAGTTCTGGTGCAAAATCTGCAGGGGAGCGTGGGAGAAGAGACCGGCAGCGCTGGTCAGGCGGCTGTACCGAGCAGCTCGTCAGGCAGGGTCAGCCGGGGCCCGTCGGGGATCTGATTTGGCACGCGGCCATCGAGGGACGCATGCCATTAGGTGATGCTTAATTACGGCACCAGAAAGGCTCCACGTAGCTGGCCCCAGTTAACACCGGCACCTCATCTGCGGGCCGCCAAGGTCATCTCGCGAAACAGATCAGCCTACCCAAGAGCCGGTGACAGCGACAGTTGTTACACCTGGACCAAAAGCGATAATGAGCCCGGAGTCCCCTACTTCCGGAGGATCCTCGAAGGTCTGCCGAAGAACGTCGAAAACCACGACGCTAGCTGTATTGCCGCGCCCCTGAAGAGATTTCTCACTCAACCGGAACATATCTGTTGGAATCTGGAGGCCCTTACTGACTTCATGCATGATACGAGGCCCGCCAGTATGACTTATGAGAAATTCTGGATCCACCGGTCCACCAATTTTCCCAAGCCATTCCTTGAGTTGCGGCATGGCATTTGCCACAATCCTTGAGATGCGGGGGTTTGTGTCGAAGTGGAAGCCAAGCTCATCAACCACATAAGAGATGTGACCGAGTGAGTCGTGCGTCAGATCTTCGTAAGCATCGTTCAACTGGAAACCCGGTCGATCATCGCGGATAACCACGGCCGCAGCAGCATCTCCGAAGAGTGCAGTCGAGACGAACGACGCAATGCTGGAATCCCCTGCCTGGTAGGAGAGGGAGGAGAGCTCGACCGCAACGATCAGCGTAACCGCACCCGTGTGGGCCTTGTGTAATTCTTGCGCCCTTGCCAGTGAGTAGGCGCCGCCGGCGCACCCGACTTGCGTGAACGATAGACGCCGCACACGGGATTCCAGGCCCATTTGATTTGCGATATATGCATCGAGCCCAGGCAGCAGATACCCCGTACATGAGACCACGATGAGGTTGTCTATCTCAGCACACACGGTGTCCGCCTCATCGAGAGCCTGCTTGGCAGCCGAAACCCCAAGGCGAGTTCCCTCTTCGGCATACCGGCGCATTCGCTGACCGAAGGTGCGGGGCGTTGTCACGATCTCCAGTGGATCGATGAGATGGCGCCTTGCCACCGAGGTGCTGCGCATCAGGCGGAGCGCGGTGCCAAGGCGAGGGTGCTCAGAGTGCTGATGTTGCATGTGGAGGACCACATCGTCCAGATCCACTACATGGTCAGGGAGGCTGAGGCTCGGACGGCAGACGGTAGGCATATTCCCCATTCCAAGTAACCGACGAAAATAGAAAATGCGACACAGCTACACTAATGAGACAAATTCAATAAATGCGGCTCACGGCTCAATCGCGTTAACGGCGGATGCATGAAAGATGAAAACTTCTTGCATGGAAGTTGATCACCAGGTAGCGTCACTTGGCCGAAATGCCTTCCAGGGGGAGAGGTGCGCATGCCCGACTGCGCTAATGAGACAAAACCGAACACTCCTTTCAACTGCACCGCACGAGAATTGTCCGAACTTTCGGCTCGCCTGAACGAAGGCGCGGGACGCCTGCAGGAGATTGCCGCAGCGCTCCCCTTGGAAGGATCCAGCGCTGAAGACGCAATTCGTGATGGTCGCCTGGCCTACCTGGTGGGCGTGAGCGACATAAATCGGTCCATCCAATTTTCCGTCGGCTCGGTCAGGGAAGAAGTTCTCACTGCCCAGCCAGATGGTCCTCGCCCAAAGGAAATCTTAGAGGAATCCATGGATACGATGCGCGCACATCTCAATAGAGGCATATCCATGCGAACCATCTACCACCACAGCAGCAGGTTCGACGCGACGACCAAGGATTATGTCCGCACAGCTATTGACCATGGTGCACAGGTACGTACACTTCCCGAATTCTTTGAGCGGATCATCATCGTCGATCGAAAAACGGCCTTCATTCCCGCAAACGTTCAGCGGACTGCCGCAGTACGGATTGACGATACGGCCATCGTCGGATTTTTAACCGGCGTTTTTGAACGGGCCTGGACCCGCGCAAAGAACTTCCCCTTCACCCCCTCGTTTGCCGCGCAAGCCGCTTCCGAGGTTGTTCCGTCGATTCGCGAGACTATAAAAAATCTTCTCATCGATGGAAGGTCAGACAAAGAGATTTCTCGGCGTTTGGCGATCAGCCAGCGGGCACTTCAATCTCACATATCTCAAATGAAGAAAGAGTTCGGTGCAGAGAATCGATTTCAACTCGGATACATCCTGGGCAGGAAAGTAAAGTAGTGGAAGCGAAGGCAGAACCCCCGTGTCTTCAGCCAGTAACAGCAACGCTTATCGCAAGGCCAGCGATAAGCAGGCTTGACAGTATGGCGGTGATGAAACGGCCGCGCTGGCTTGTCAGAAAGCGTCCCAGCACGGCTCCCCCACCTGCGAGCAGGAGCTGCCAGCTGGCAGAAGCCATCACGATAGAAATCACATAGGCAGATGCCTGCCAGGGTGTCTGATTACCTTGCGCCTGCCGGCCCAGGACGAGGGCAACGAAATAGATGGCCGGCCATGGGTTGAGTGCTGTGAGCCCGAGAAAAGTAAGATAGGCGCGGAAGGGGCGGAGTTCTGACTCGTTGCCTGACTCTTCCTCGGTTGCACCTGGCCTATGCCGCATGGCCTGCATTGCGATACGAACCGCCATGGCGATGAGGATCACCGAGGCGGCCCACCTCAGCGGATCGGCGACAGGGGCGAGAGTGGACGCGATGGCCCCACCACCGATTACTGCGGCTACTGCATACAGGGCGTCCGCAGTGGCCGCACCAATCGCCGCAGCAGCACCGTTCCTGAACGAGGTCCTGGCGGTCATATTGATCATCAGGACGGCGACCGCACCGACGGGCACGGCGAGACCGTACCCTGCCCAGAGGCCGGACAGAATTGAATCGATCATGCGACTGCGGAGGTCTGGTCCAGCGCTTGCACCGTACGTCTGGCCGGCTCCCAGCCGATGTCCTCACGACGGAACTGGTCAGGGTGAGCAAAGAGGCGACTAGGCACCTGATAAATCGTCATGTGCTCAGCCTCCATGCTATGACTGTTCGAGTCTATCGAAGATAAACGCACAGTACCGTTCGGGGGAAACGTATGATTGATAGTCGTCTGCAGGCACTCCGCGTGCTGCGAGAGACCGGCACAATCACTGGTACAGCTGAGGCTCTTCACCTGACTCCTTCCACCGTTTCGCAGCAACTCCGCCAGCTGTCAGGCGAGTTGAATGTGACGCTCCTGGAGCCGGTTGGCCGCAGGGTGAAACTGACCCCCGCCGCGTACACGCTGCTCGGCCACAGCGACCGCCTCTTCGCCCAGTGGGAACGCGCGACGGCCGACCTGGCCGCACATCGCGAAGGATTTGCCGGCCATCTACGCATCTCGGCCGTCGCCAGCGCTCTTGCCGCCATCGTCGCTCCGGCGGGCACCGAACTCGCCGAGCAATACCCACACATGACGCTCCACGTCGGTGAGGACCCGGAGGAGGACCGGTTCCAGCTCCTGCTGACCCGGGAGATCGACATTGCCGTCACCATCCCCGCGACGGGAACCCCGCCGCCCGACGATGAGCGCTTCGAACAGCACGTCCTGCTCGAAGAACCGCAAGACCTTCTCGTGCCGCGAGGGCACCCCGTCGCTCAAAGAGAATTCGCTGAGCTGACCGAACTCGCGGAAGCTGAGTGGCTGCGAGCAGGAGACCCTCGCGATCAGCACCAACTCCTGCTGACCGCATGCGCCGCCGCCGGGTTTGTGCCCCGAGTGACCCACAACGCCGTGGACTGGTTCGCCGTCTCCACACTTGTTGCGAGCGGGTTGGGCATCTGCCTCATCCCAAGGCTGGCGCCGATCTCCGAAGGACTTGAAGTGTCCCGCGTGCCTCTGCGAGGTGAGACACGGCCGACCCGCCAGATCGTGGCCTGCGTACGCCGGGGCAGTAGCAAGCAGGGGCCGATCGGCCGCGGACTCGCTGCGCTGCGCTCGACGGCCTCCAGGTGGACCGCCGAGCACAGCGACTGATACCTCAGACCGCGATCACATCCGCTTGGGGAGAAGTCGCGCCAGCCGATGTCTCCGCGCCGTCACTGAGCTGCTCACCAAGCCACCGGCGGAAGTCGGTGATCATGCTCTCGTGCGGGGTGTGGAATTCCTCGAAATAGGAGGACTCGGCGCCAGCTTGCACTCGCTCACACGCCTCGAAGTCCTGGCGCGCAGTGACATCCACCAGAGCCACCGCATCTGACGGGTCGAAGCCGGACTCGGAGACAGCAGTCGGATGGAAAAGCCAGTCCACGATGACACGAGTCTTTGCCGGCCCGAGAGGCTCGAAGCGCATGCACATGACATGGTCTGGAATGAACATGAGGTGCACATTGGGCCACAACAAGAGGCCATGGAAAGTGCGGTGGTCGTGTTCGGGCACACCAGGCAAAGGCGCCGAAGTCGCCCGCCCTGAGAGGGAGAAACCCTCCGCCTTTTCGTTGATTTTCGAACCCTCGATTTTGGGGCCAGTGGGGCCACTTACCGTTCCGTAGCCGGATCGCCACTCGGGCAGTATGTCGCAAACCTCAGGATGCATCGTCGGGCAGTGATAGCATTCGCAGAAATTCTCGAAGAGAATTTTCCAGTTCGCGTTGACCTCGTACGTTTCCCTCTTCGCCACTTCGAGCTCATCGCACCCATAGCGGCCAGGGACGTCGACATCGCCAAAACGTTTATGCAGCATCGGCGCAAGCTGGTCGGCAAGCGGTACAGCGCTGGGGTCAAGGTTTACCCATATATAGCCCAGCCACTCACTCACCGAGACGGAATACAAGTGGCGTTCCTTGGTCTGAGGCGGGAGTTCTTTCATGAACGGTGCTGCTGTGAGCTGGCCGTTCAGGTCGAAGGTCCATCCATGATAAGGGCAGCGAATCGATGTGTTGAACTGCCCACTATCTTCGGTGCACAAAACCACACCGCGGTGCCGGCAAAGATTGATATGAGCGCGCAGCTCGCCATCACGATTGCGGACGAGGAGCACACTTTCGCCACCGACTTGCACCCGACGGAAGGAGCCAGGTTTGGGTAATTCGGATGAGCGGGTCACGCACATCCAAGAACGCTCGAGTATCTGCGCCCGCTCCCGCTCGAAGTGTTGCTGACTCGTGTAATACGTGCGCGGCCAGGTAATCAATGGAATCGGACCCTTCTTAGGCCTGATGCGACAGCGGCTATTCCGGTACAGCCGCGTGCGAGGCACGGCCGTCCCGTGATCACTCTGCAGCGTTCGCCGGCAGCAGGAAAGTGGGAAGATGGTTCCGCTTTGCGCAACTTCCGGAATCGGAAGCGTCCGGCGAAAGCATGCGGCGCTCCCTTTCTCCGGCCGCACGTGCCGTACGCGTCGTGAAGGTTCGTCCCCTCAATTTGGTAAATCTGCAGGTCATCATGGAGCCACCCGATGGGTCCCGCGCAGCAGCTGTCGACCGTCGCCGAGACGTGAGGCTGTCCGCCGCAAGACGTGCTGGTGACGAATCTGTCGTCAGCTCCACCTAACCGCAGGCCGCCACTGCTGGAAATCGATGGAAGCTGCTAAATACGCTTCTAGCGCTCGCTGGCGCTGCTGGCTCATGCCTTGGGCTCTGACGACGTTCGCAACCCCTGAGTGGACTGCGAACTCCGAACGACTACCTCCAACTCGCCCTGGGCACCTCAATGGAGCTGCGGTTCGGCGAGGACGACGAGGGCACCGAGGAGCGCGCGGTCCACCTGAACTCGGGCCGCAGCAATCCGCGCCGACGACCCGACCTCTACGGCCGCTCCCTGCGCATCGCCGCCACCGCGGCCCTCAGCCAGGCCACTTTCCTGGTAGTGCTCGTCCGTCCGGGTATTCATCCTCCGAACTCCGATATCCGTCAAAGCGCATCACGCGCAGCAGCGACACCACTAGTCGCAACCTACGGAGGATGGCCGCACCTGGCACACCGTCGGCATCTCGTCCTGCCGAATAGCTCCACGTGACGGCCGTCGACACCAGCGTGCGGACACGTTCACCGATGCCTTGACGGCCGCCTCGCACCGACTGCGCAGAGTCTCATCTACCGCAGTCTGGCTGGATATGCGACCAACTCCCCGGCGGCCAAAGAACTACGCCGATGATGCTCATCGACGCAGACCAACCTCATCTCCGCTCATCTTCAGGAGCTGTTCCCCCACCATTCGCAATGAGCAGACGCGGACTCACCCCACTGTCCGTGTCGAGCCACACTCTCAGCCGACCGCAAGCACACCGTGCGTAAACGACGACGCCCTGGGTGGTCGGATGTCGTGAAACCACGCAAGCGGGTTCGCCGACCGGCCAGCCACACTGGGTGCACTTACGGGAGGACGTACTTCCTCGTAACGCCATAGGGACAGCGTGCCGCCTGCAATCATGGAGGTCTATCGCAGATTTCAGCACGCTATCGTATTGGTTTGCCACAGGGTTGATGCATGGTCCGCGAGCACTGCTACGCGACATAACGGTGGCTTGACCCCGATGCTCGCCAGACCGCATCCAGTTCGAGGCTTTGCCGATCACGTGTAGTGCTGGGCCTCAGCCCTTGACGCAGACGACCTGCTTGAGCTTCGCCACCACCTGCACCAGGTCCCGCTGCTGCTCCATCACCTGGCCGATCGGCTTGTAGGCGCCGGGGATCTCATCCACCACGCCGGAGTCCTTGCGGCACTCCACACCCCTCGTCTGGTCCTCCAGGTCCCGCGTCGAGAACTTCCGCTTGGCAGCGTTCCGGCTCATCCTGCGGCCGGCGCCATGCGAGGCCGAGTTGAAGGACGCCGCGTTGCCCAGGCCGCGGACGATGTACGACTCCGTGCCCATCGAACCCGGGATGATTCCCCACTCCCCCGAGCCCGCACTGATGGCTCCCTTGCGGGTAACCAGCAGATCCATCCCCTCGTACCGCTCTTCACTGACATAGTTGTGATGGCAGCTGATGACACCAGGGCGGTACTCGACGGTCCCCATCTGGCCTTCGGCATCTTCCTGCTGGCAGGAGATGACCTCGTCGAAGGTGACCCTCGCCTTCTTGAACTCCCTGCGGATCACGTCCTGTGTCAGGGCCATCATGATCTCGCGGTTGTGCTTCGCGTACTCCTGCGCCCAGAACAGATCGTTCCGGTACGCGGCCATCTGCGGGGTGTCGGCGATGAAGACGGCGAGGTCGCGGTCGACCAGCCCTTGGTTCTGCGGCAGCTTCTGGGCGACGCCCATGTGGTACTCGGCAAGCTCCTTGCCGATGTTGCGCGACCCCGAGTGCAGCATGATCCACACCGACTGATCCTCGTCGAGGCAGATCTCATGAAAATGGTTTCCGCTTCCGAGCGAACCCATCTGCTTCGTCGCGCGTTCATAACGGAATTTGACCGCTTCGGCGACCCCGTCGAACCGCGTCCAGAAGTCCCCCCACCCCGCCGTCGGGAAGCCGTGCAGCCGCCCCGGGTCGACCGGAGTGTCGTGCATCCCGCGCCCGACCGGGATCGCCTGCTCGATCTTGGAGCGGAGGCGGGAGAGGTCGCCGGGCAGGTCGTTGGCGGTCAGGGAGGTCTTCACCGCGCTCATCCCGCACCCGATGTCGACACCGACCGCCGCCGGGCAGACCGCGCCCCGCATCGCGATCACCGAGCCGACGGTGGCCCCCTTGCCGTAATGCACGTCCGGCATCACGGCCAGGCCCTTGATCCACGGCAGGGTCGCGACATTGCGCAGCTGCTGCATCGCGACGCCCTCGACCGCGGCCGGGTCCGTCCACATCCGGATCGGCACCTGGGCGCCGGGCACCTCGGTGTACGACATAACTTCCTCATTCCCCCGAAAGCATATAAAACGCAAAAGGCGGACAACTCATCGGATCTTGGACGGTTGGCCGACGTTCGCGGCAAGACGTGCGGTAGACATTGTTTCCATCGGCCGCCACCCGGCGGCAACCACATTTCGTGGGGGACTCCACAGGAAAGGAGCCGCGAACGATGCAACGAACCGTGCACCGAACCATGCAGCGAAAGTCGCTACGGAAGTCGTTCGCCCCCGGTGCCGCACTGGTGGCCGCCGCGGCGCTCGCCGTCGGCCTCACCGGCTGCACCGCCGGCTCCGGCACCGACGGTGGGGACGCCGACGCCAAGGGCGGCGACGCCTCCACATCGAGCCAGGCCGTCGAGCCGGGCCGCTACCAGACGCTCCCGGAGGCCTGCCGGCTCCCCGCGCGCAGCACCGTACGCGGCCTGCTGCCCGGCGATGACCAGCAGCTTTCCCGCGAGGAGGCGGACAAGGTCTACGCGGGCCAGGCCGATGTCACCTATGACACCGACCGCCGCGTCGGCTGCCACTGGAAGCGCGAGACGACCGAGGGCACCCGCCACCTGGCGCTCGACATCGTGCGGGTGGTCTCGTACGACCCCGCCGTCAGCGACGACGACCGGGCCCAGGAGATCTACTCCGACAAGGCGCAGGCCGCCGAAATACCGGCCGACGGCTCCGCGTCGCCCACCGCACCGCCCTCGTCCCCCAAGAGCACGCCGGAGGCGAAGAGCGCCAAGGAAGGCAAGGACGACAAGGCCAAGGGCGGCAAGGGGAAGCCGTCCGGCAGCCCGGCGTCGCCGTCCACCGAGGCGACCGCGGACCCCGGCAGCTCCACCGCGCCGCGCGTCCTGAGCGGCCTCGGCGACGCGGCGTTCCTGAACGACAAACTGGCCACCGCGGACTCCGGTGTGCACCGAGACATCACTGTGGTCTTTCGCACGTCGAACGTCATCGTGACGATCACCTACGACCAGTGGTCCACGGACAAGGCCAACCTGCCCGTCAGCCAGGAACTGCAGGACAAGGCCCGTTCGCTGGCCGGAGAGCTGGCCGACAGCTTGAGCGAATAGTCCCAATTGGGCGATCCAAGCGATTGGCTCGAACTATGACGCTTCGCCCTACTCGTCCCCTCGTCCAAACGACACGAATCGGCCACCGATCCCGCTCCGCCGCGTACCGTGCCGTCTAGCCCTGCCCCGTACGAACCCGCGTACGAACCGCCGCACGACCCTCGGACGCGGGGCGGGGCCGCCGCCACGACGACGAACAGCGAAGGAACCATGCACCGTTCAGCCAAGCGACTCGCCAGCCTTCTCGCCTGCGCAGCAGTCCCGGTGATGCTCGTCGCCGGCTGCTCCGGCTCGGACACCAAGAGCTCCGACGACTCCTCGGACGCCCCCAGCAAGTCGAGCAGCCCGTCGCCGACCGTGGCGGCCGCGAAGTTCTCGAAGCTGCCGCGGCCGTGCGAGGGGTTCTCCAAGGACACCCTCGCCACGATGGTGCCCAAGACGAAGAACAAGGCCGGCAGGCAGGGCGACTCCACCGACAGCGAGCACGGCACCTGCTCGTGGGACAGCTCGGACGACAAGGGCATCGACGGCACCCAGTTCCGCTGGCTGGACATCGGCTTCCAGCGCTACGACTCCGACCCCAACCCGAAGATCGGCTCCGGCGAGAAGCGCGCCACGGACTTCTACGCCAAGCAGGTCTCCGAGGCGAAGGCCACCTCGGGCGCCAAGAAGCTGTCGGTCGTCAAGACCTCCGGAACCGGCGACGAGGCGACCGCGATCACCTACGACGTGAAGCGGGAAGGCAACGCCTTCAAGAACACGACGGTCATCGCCCGCACCGCCAACATCGTCGTGACGGTCAACTACAACGGCGCGGGCATGGCCGGCGCCGACACCCCCAAGGCCGCCGACCTGCTCAAGAAGGCCCAGGCCGCCACCAAGGAAGCCGTGAACGCCGCAATCAAGGCGAACGGCTGACACAGCACCGCAACACCGGCCGCAACACCGCCGCCGCACCGTAGCCCCGGGCCCTCTCCGGCCCCGGCTTGACCGGGTGTGCCACGCTAGGCGCGCCATTTCGCCGAGGCCGGGGAGGAACCGCGGGTGTCCGCGACGAAGACGGCGCAGTTGACGCGTACGCACCGCATCCTGATCGGCGTGGTCATCGCCGGGGCTGCACTGATCGCGGCCATCGGGTTCACCGGCTCGTACGCGGCGGTGCGCGAGCTGGCCGAGAAGAAGGGCTTCGGGGCGTTCTCGGCCGTCTTCCCGATCGGCATCGACGCCGGGATCGTCGTCCTGCTGGCGCTGGATCTGCTGCTGACCTGGATCCGCATCCCGTTCCCGCTGCTGCGCCAGACGGCGTGGCTGCTGACGGCCGCGACGATCGCGTTCAACGGCGCGGCCGCCTGGCCGGACGCGCTCGGTGTGGGCATGCATGCGGTCATCCCGGTGCTGTTCGTGGTGGCCGTCGAGGCCGCCCGGCACGCCGTCGGCCGGATCGCCGACATCACGGCCGACAAGCACATGGAGGGCGTCCGGCTCACCCGCTGGCTGCTCGCCTTCCCCTCCACCTTCCGGCTGTGGCGCCGGATGAAGCTGTGGGAGCTGCGCAGCTACGACCAGGTCATCCGGCTCGAGCAGGACCGCCTCGTCTATCAGGCGCGGCTGCGGAGCCGCTACGGGCGGGCGTGGCGGCGCCGGGCGCCGGTCGAGGCGCTGATGCCGCTGCGGCTGGCGCGGTACGGGGTGCCGCTGGCCCAGACCGCCCCGGCCGGGCTGACGGCCGCGGGGATAGCGCCGCCGGTGCTGATGCCGGCCGGGACAGGCCCGGCGCCGGCCGCCGGGGCGGAGCCGTACGGCGGCGCGCCGGAGCACATAGCCGCCGGAAACATGCCGCCCGCAGACCCGGCCCCGGAACACCCGACGCAGTCGGACGCGGCGCGGACAGGGGAAACGCAGGCAGAGGGAACGCAGGTAAACGGAACACGGGCAGGACAGGCGCCGCTCGGCCCCCGGCACGAGACCGTCGGCCAGGCGACCGCAGGGTTCACCGCCGGGGCCGCCGCCGAGACCCCCCATACGGTCCCCCAGATGGCCTCCCGTCCGGCCGACGACGCCGAACACCCGCTCGCCGCGCCCCAGTTGACCGTCCCCGTGGGCCCCGGACGCAGCCGCCCCCTGGGACCTGCCGGCGCCCCCGAACCGGAGCCGGAGCCGGCCCCCGACTCCCTCCCCCCGATCACCACCCTCCCCGACGACGTCCCCCGCGACGAGGCGTACTTCCTCGCCTTCCGCGCCTACGTCACCGAGAAGAACACGTTCCCCGACTCCCGGCAGTTCGGGCGCTATCTGCTGGAATCCCACGGGGTCGAGGGGCGCAACGGCGGCCCGCTGACCGAGGGATATCTGCGCTCCTTCGTGCGCGACTTCCAGCTGCGGTTCCGGTCGGAGATGGATACCGAGTACATCCCGTAACGGGGACGACAGCCCCGCAACGAGGACGGCGCCCCTACGCCGCCCCGCCCGCCACCTGCCCCTGCTCCCGCTTCTGCTTGCGCTTCTTGTCCAGATCGCCCCATACGGCGAGCGCCGCACCGACGGCGAACACCCCGGCATGGGCGAGAGCCGGCGGATCGAACCAGTGGGACAGGATCCCCCAGTTCTTGCCGAAGAACACCTGGCCGGCGAAGCCCACCGCCCCCTGGATCATGGCGATGAATCCGATGAATCCCCTCATGGCTCCAGCGTGACGGGTTCGGCCCCGGGGCTCTTCGTCCCCGGGGCCGAACCCGTCCTCATCCCCAAGTCGCACGCCCGGACCGGCTCGTACGACCTGGCGGCAGTCCCTCAGCCGCCGAGCAGCTTGCGCACCCGGTCCGCGCCGACCGCCAGCAGCAGGGTGGGCAGCCGCGGCCCGGTGTCCCGGCCGACGAGCAGGTGGTAGAGCAGCGCGAAGAACGCGCGCTGGGCGACCTTGAGCTCCGGCGTCGGCTTGGCGTCCGGCTCCAGGCCCGCCTGGATCTTCGGCACGCCGTAGACCAGCGTGGTCAGACCGTCCAGCGACCAGTGCTCGTCCAGTCCGTCGAGCAGCAGCCGCAGCGAGGCGCGGCCCTGGTCGTCGAGCGTGGCGAGGCGCTCCTCGTCGGGCTCGTCGCGGACGATCGTGCGCTGGTCGGCCGGGACCTGGGTGGTGATCCAGCACTCGGCCTTGGCCAGCCGCGGCCGGACCTCGTCCAGGGCGCGGACCGGGTTGCCGGGGTCCAGGTCGCTCAGGATGCGCAGCGTCTGCTCGTCGTGGCCCGCGGTGATGTCCACGACGGACGCCAGCGTGCGGTACGGGAGCGGGCGCGGCGTGCTGGGCAGTTCACCGGCGGCAATGCCGACGGCGCGCTTGTAGGCGGCGGCGTCGGCGGGCTGCGCCGAGCCGTCGGCGACCTTGGCGGCCAGCTTGTCCCACTCGTCGTAGAGCCGCTGGATCTCCTGGTCGAAGGCAATCTTGAACGACTGGTTGGGCCTGCGGCGGGCGTAGAGCCAGCGCAGCAGCGGCGCCTCCATGATCTTCAGTGCATCGGCCGGGGTGGGCACGCCGCCCTTGGAGGAGGACATCTTGGCCATGCCGCTGATGCCGACGAAGGCGTACATGGGGCCGATGGGCTGGACCCCGTCGAAGACCTCGCGGACGATCTGCCCGCCGACGACGAACGAGGAGCCGGGCGAGGAGTGGTCGACACCCGACGGCTCGAAGACCACGCCCTCGTAGGCCCAGCGCATCGGCCAGTCGACCTTCCAGACCAGCTTGCCGCGGTTGAACTCGCTCAGCCGGACGGTCTCGCCGAAGCCGCACTCCGTGCAGGTGTAGGCCAACTCCGTGGTCTCGTCGTCGTACGAGGTGACGGTGGTCAGGTCCTTCTCGCACCGGCCGCAGTACGGCTTGTACGGGAAGTAGCCGGCCGAGCCGCCGCTGCCGTCGTCCTCGGCCGCCGCGCCGGAGCCCTCGGCGGCCTCCAGCTCGGCCTCGTCGACGGGCTTCTGCGACTTCTTCGCCGGAGCCTTCTTCGTGCGGTACTGCCCGAGGATCGCGTCGATGTCGCCGCGGTGCTTCATGGCGTGCAGGATCTGCTCGCGGTAGGCACCGGCGGTGTACTGCGCGGTCTGGCTGATGCCGTCGTACTCGACGCCCAGCTCGGCGAGCGCCTCGGCCATGGCGGCCTTGAAGTGCTCGGCCCAGTTCGGGTACGAGGAACCGGCCGGGGCCGGCACCGAGGTCAGCGGCTTGCCGATGTGCTCGGCCCAGGAGTCGTCGACGCCCGGGACGCCGTTGGGGACCTTGCGGTAGCGGTCGTAGTCGTCCCAGGAGATGAGGTGGCGGACCTCGTACCCGCGGCGGCGGACCTCGTCCGCGACCAGGTGCGGGGTCATGACCTCGCGGAGGTTGCCCAGGTGGATCGGGCCGGACGGGCTCAGGCCCGAGGCGCAGACGATGACCGGTGCGGCAGCACCTGATGTCACTTTGCCCGGGGCGCGGCGCTCCGCCTCGGCAATGACCTCGTCCGCGAACCTGGAGACCCAGTCGGTCTCGGTGCTCTGCTGAGCCACGATCGGCCCTTCCTCTTCCTGGTGCTTGCTCGTTGCGCCCTGGTGTCCGTCCGACGCCGCCGTCCGACGTACACAAGCCTGACGGTGCCATTCTCCCAGACATCGCCCGGTCAGAAATTCAGTGGTACCGGCGTGGGATACTCACTGGCAAACCCTTTCCACTCCAACGACCCCTCCCTCCAGAAGAGAGCTCATCTCCATGGCCTCGGTCACTTCCCTCGCAGCAACGGTCCACCAGCGCGTCGCGGACGCCCTCTCGGCAGCCCTGCCGGAGGCCGGCTCCGCGGACCCGCTGCTGCGACGTAGCGACCGGGCCGACTTCCAGGCCAACGGCATGCTGGCGCTGGCGAAGAAGCTCAAGGGCAATCCCCGGGAGCTGGCCACCAAGGTCGTGGACGCGATCGGCGAGAACGACGTCCTGAAGGAGATCGAGGTCTCCGGCCCCGGCTTCCTCAACATCACCGTCGCGGACGAGGCGATCATCAAGACCCTCGCCGAGCGCGCCGCCGACGCCCGGCTGGGCGTGCCGTACTCCGAAGGCGCGGGCACGACCGTCATCGACTACGCGCAGCCGAATGTCGCCAAGGAGATGCACGTCGGTCATCTGCGGTCCGCGGTGATCGGCGCGGCGATGGTGGAGATCCTGGAGTTCACCGGCGAGAAGGTGATCCGGCGGCACCACATCGGCGACTGGGGCACCCAGTTCGGCATGCTCATCCAGTATCTGACCGAGCACCCGCACGAGCTGGATCACAAGGGCGGCGAGAGCGCCGAGATCTCCGGCGAGGAGGCGGCGTCCAACCTCAACCGCCTCTACAAGGCCTCGCGTGCCCTCTTCGACTCCGACGAGGAGTTCAAGGAGCGGGCCCGGCGCCGGGTCGTCGAGCTCCAGGCCGGCGACGAGGAGACCCTCGCGCTGTGGCAGCGGTTCGTGGACGAGTCGAAGATCTACTTCTACTCGGTCTTCAACAAGCTCGACATGGACATCCGCGACCCCGACGTCGTCGGCGAGTCCGGCTACAACGACATGCTCGCGGAGACCTGCCGGCTCCTGGAGGAGTCCGGCGTCGCGGTGCGCTCCGAGGGCGCGCTGTGCGTGTTCTTCGAGGACGTCAAGGGCCCGGACGGCAACCCCGTCCCGCTGATCGTCCAGAAGTCCGACGGCGGCTACGGCTACGCCGCCACCGACCTCTCCGCTATCCGCGACCGCGTCCAGAACCTCGGCGCCGAGACCCTGCTCTACGTCGTGGACGTCCGCCAGTCCCTGCACTTCAAGATGGTCTTCGAGACCGCCCGCCGGGCCGGCTGGCTGAACGACAAGACGCACGCCGTCCAGCTCGCCTTCGGCACGGTCCTGGGCAAGGACGGCAAGCCGTTCAAGACCCGTGCGGGCGAGACTGTGCGGCTGGTGGACCTGCTGGACGAGGCGATCGAGCGGGCGACGACGGTCGTACGCGAGAAGAACAACGAGAAGATCGCCCTCACCGAGGAGGAGATCGTCGAGAACGGCGTCCAGATCGGCATCGGCGCGGTGAAGTACGCCGACCTCTCGACGTCGGCCAGCCGCGACTACAAGTTCGACCTGGACCAGATGGTCTCGCTGAACGGCGATACGTCCGTGTACCTCCAGTACGCGTACGCCCGTATCCGCTCGATCATCCGGCGGGCCGGCGAGGTTCGCCCCGCGGCCCACCCGGAGCTCGAACTGGCCCCGGCCGAGCGGGCGTTGGGACTGCACCTCGACCAGTTCGCAGAGACCCTGGCCGAGGCGGCCCAGTCGTACGAGCCGCACAAGCTCGCCGCGTATCTCTACGGCCTCGCGTCGCTGTTCACGACGTTCTACGACCAGTGCCAGGTCGTCAGCGAGGACAACCCGGTGGAGGTCGTCGAGAACCGCCTCTTCCTGTGCGACCTGACCGCCCGCACCCTGCACCAGGGGATGGCGCTGCTGGGGATCCGTACCCCCGAGCGGCTGTGAGCGGCGGCCCGTACTGACCGCAGCGGCGGCCCGGATTTTTTTCCGGGCCGCCGCTGCTGTACTCCCCCGCCGTTCCCCCGGTATCGATCCAAGAACGCGCCTCGCTCCACCGGACAAGTGATCGATAGGGTTCTCTCCTGCACGCGCGGGGGCGTGCGTCACCACTGTGTTGAGCCCCCGCTGTTCGGCGCCGGCGCGCTGGACGCCGACACCGACGAGGGGGAGCCATGTCCTACCCGCCGCCGCCGCCCGGAGGCCCCGGCCAAGCCGGGCCATACGGGCAGCCGCCCCAGCAAGGGGGCTGGCCGCAGGGCCAGGGCGCGGCTCCGCCGCCACCCATGCAGCCCCCGCCGCCGTACGCGCCTCAGGGGCCGACCGGCGGGTGGGCCCCCCAGGGCGCGCCGGGGATTCCGCCGGGCCCTGGGATGCCGCCCGGTCCGGGGATGCCCGGCCCGCCGACCGCCCCCGCCGCACGCAGCAACACCGCCCGATCCTGCTTCACCGCTTTCCTGGCCGTCGTCGGCGCGCTCGGACTGCTGGGAGGCGGCGGGCTGTTGGCCCATGCGTACTCCAACGCCGGTCAGGTCACCGCGAACCGCAGCGCTTACGGCCCCACGATGTGGCAGAACGAACCCGTGGACAAGCTGTTCCCCGCGGCCATCGGCGCCACGAAGGAGACCCGGACCTACGCCATCGACCCCACGCACGCGCAGTGGCACCGCATCGGCATATCCCGGCAGACCGGGTGCGAGCAGGGGCTGAGCGGCGCCACGGCGGCCCAGGTGAAGAAGCTCGGCTGCAAGGGCGTACTGCGGGCCACCTACGTCGATCCGACGGGGAACACCGTCGCGACGGTCGCGCTGATCGCCCTGCCGAAGGACACCTCCTCCGAGGAGATGAACGCCTTCTTCAGCGACGAGCGGGACAAGGACAACCCGCCGCAGGCGGTGAAGGCGTACGCCGTCCCGGGCAGCCTCGCGGCCAAGTGGAGCGACGCCCGCCGTAACGGCTCGGCCGGGGCCGCGAGTTCCTCGGATCTCCCGTACGCCTTCGCGGCCTCCGCCGGCGCGGTCGACGGCCGCAAGGCGGGCCGGCTGCCCGGCGAGTTCGGCGATTCGAGCGACCACGGGGAGCAGGACCGCGTTCCGTGGGAGGGCGCCGCCAACAGCCTGGTCACCCTGCTGAACCTGCACGTCACCGACCTGTTGGACGAGGGGACGAGGGCATGAGTTTGCGACGCATCGGCTCGGCCACAGGGGCGGCCGGGCTCGCCGCGCTGCTGTGCGTGACGGCCGCACCGCCCGCCGCCGCCACCCCCAGCAGCTGGGAGTACCAGGCGCTCGGCCTCGCCGCGGCGCAGCGGATCGCGCAGGGCGAAGGCATCACGGTCGCGGTCCTGGACAGCGGCGTCGAGAAGGACCACCCGGCAGTGGCGGGCAGGGTGACCACCGGCCCCGACTACTTCAAGGACGGCCTCCACCCCGGCGATCCGCGCTGGGGCCGCCATGGCACGGCGATGGCCTCGGACGTCCTCAAGGTCGCGCCGAAGGCCCACATCCTGTCCGTCCGGGTGCTCGACGAGAAGAAGGACCACACCGAGCTGCGGCACGGGCCCAGCCCGGTCGCCCAGGGCATTGACTACGCCGTCGACCACGGCGCCGACGTCATCTCCATGTCGCTCGGCGGCGAGCTGTTCGGCCGCGACTTCGATGACGGGGAGATCGACGCCCTGGCCCGCGCGGCGCAGAAGGGCATCCCGGTCATCGCCTCCGCGGGCAACGACGCCGAGGTCTTCAACGAGACCTCCTTCCCGGCCGGCTATCCGGAGGTGATCGCCGTCGCGGCCACCCAGAAGGGCGGCAGCCGCGCCAGTTTCTCCACCGTACGGACCTACAACGCCGTGGCCGCGCCGGGCGTGGGCATCATGAGCGCCAAGCAGACCGGCGGCTACGCGCCGGTCAACGGCACCTCGCCCGCCGCGGCGCTCACCTCCGGCGCCGTGGCCCTCATGCTCTCCCACAACCACAAGCTGACTCCGGCGCAGGTGCGCGCGGTGCTGACCAGCACGGCCCACCACCCGTCCGGCGGGTACAACCCCCTGGTCGGCTACGGGCAGATCAACGCCGCGGCCGCGGTCCGGGCCTCCGCCAACCCGCCCGCCGACGGCGCCGCCCCGGTCAAGTACCAGGGCAACAAGCACCCGGCCGGGCAGGACGGCACGCCGAAGACCACGCACCCGGAGCTGGACACCGGCCTGACGACCGTCGGGTACAGCGCGGCCGGCACCGGCCTGGCGATGGTCCTCGGCGCCATACTGATCGGCGTCCTGGGCCGCCGGCGTGCGAAGGCCAACGCCGACGCGGGCCCGGCAGGTCCCATGGGCCCGGCAGGCCCGGCGGGCCCCATGCCCTACCCCGGCGCGCCTCGCTAGCGGCCGGGCAGGCGGGCGGCGGACGGCAAGCCGCCGCCCGCCACCCGCCTGTACCCCCCGGCGGCCGGGGAGTGCCGCACATTCCGACCTGGAGGTACCACCGTGGGATCCACCGCATTACCTCGCCGCACCGTCCTCGGCACGGGCGCCGGACTGGCCGCCGGCCTGCTGGCGGCGGCCACCGGGCCCGCCCTCGCGGCCTCGCCCCGGCACCGGCCGGACGGCAGGGCCCTCGCACACCTGCGCCACCTGGAACGCGAACACGGGGCACGGATAGGCGCGTTCGCCCACAACACCGCCACCGGCGCGACCGTCGCCTACCGCGCGCACACCCGCTTCGCCATCTGTTCGGCCTTCAAGACCCTCGCGGCCGCGGCCGTACTGCGCGATCTCGACCGGCACGGCGAGACCCTGGCGCGCCGCATCCACTACACCGCCGCGGACCTGGTCGACAACTCGCCGGAGACGGAGAAGCACGTCGCCACCGGCATGACCATCGCCGAGCTGTGCGCCGCCGCCCTCCAGCGCAGCGACAACACCGCGGGCAACCTCCTGCTGCGCGAGATCGGCGGCCCCACCGGCATCACCGCCTTCGCCCGCTCCCTCGGCGACCGCACCACCCGCCTCGACCGCTGGGAGACCCAGCTCAACTCGGCCGAGCCCTGGCGCACGACGGACACCACCAGCCCCTACGCCATCGCCCGCAGCTACGCCCGGCTCCTGGTGGGCGATGCCCTGACGGCCGCCGACCGGGACCGGCTGGCGTCATGGATGGAGGCGAACCGGACCAACACCGAACGCTTCCGGGCCGGGCTGCCCAAGGACTGGGTGATCGCCGACAAGACGGGATCCGGCTCGTACGGCACCGGCAACGACGTGGGCGTCGCCTGGACCGCGGACGGCACCCCCGTCGTGCTGGCCGTGCTCACCCGCAAGGCGGAGCAGGCCGCGTCCTACGACAATCCGCTGATCAGGAAGACCGCGGCCGTGCTGGCCGAGGCCGTGGCGGCCTGACACCCACGCGTGGGGCCCCCGTCCGGAAATCCGGACGGGGGCCCCACGCATGCCACGCCTCACAACCCCCGCGCGACCTCCGTCGCCCAGTAGGTCAGGATCATGTTCGCCCCGGCCCGCTTGATGCCCGTCAGCGTCTCCAGGATCGCCCTGTCGCGGTCGATCCAGCCCTTTTCCGCCGCGGCCTCGACCATCGCGTACTCACCCGAGATCTGATACGCCGCGATCGGCACGTCCACCTCGTCCGCGATCTTCGCCAGCACGTCCAGATACGGCAGCGCCGGCTTGACCATGACCATGTCGGCGCCCTCCTCCAGATCGAGCGCCAGCTCGCGCAGCGACTCCCGGAGGTTGGCCGGGTCCTGCTGGTACGTCTTGCGGTCGCCCTTCAGCGAAGAGCCGACGGCCTCGCGGAACGGCCCGTAGAACGCCGACGAATACTTCGCCGTGTACGCCAGGATCGAGACGTCCTCATGACCGGTCTGGTCCAGCGCGTCCCGGACGACCCCGATCTGACCGTCCATCATGCCGCTGGGGCCGACGACATGGGCGCCCGCGTCGGCCTGCACCTGCGCCATCTCGGCGTAGCGCTCCAGCGTCGCGTCGTTGTCGACCCGGCCGTCGGCGTCCAGGACACCGCAGTGCCCGTGGTCGGTGTACTCGTCCAGGCACAGGTCCGACATGATCACGAGATCGTCGCCGACCTCGGCCCGCACATCCCGGAGGGCCACCTGGAGGATGCCGTCGGGATCGGTGCCCGCCGTACCCGCCGCGTCCTTCTTCTCGTCCTCGGGCACGCCGAACAGCATGATCCCGGAGACCCCGGCCTCGACCGCCTCGACGGCCGCCTTGCGGAGCGTGTCGCGGGTGTGCTGGACGACCCCCGGCATGGCCGAGATCGGCACCGGCTCGGCGGCGCCCTCCCGCACGAACGCCGGGAGGATCAGGTCGGCCGGGTGGAGACGGTACTCGGCCACCATCCGCCGCATGGTGGGGGTGGTACGCAGGCGCCGCGGCCGCGCCCCGGGGAAGCTTCCGTACTTCGTCATGCCACCCACGCTACGCCCGCCCCACACCCGCCTTTGCCAACATGGCGTCGGCCGGTCAGGCCGCGAAAACGGCGTCCCCGGCCGCCGGATCGCACCGGCAGTCACGGCACCGCCCCGGCTCCGGGGCCCGGAAGGCGCGCTCGCAGCCGTCGCAGGTCTGGAACGGGTTTGGTGGGTGCGCGGCTCCGTCCCGGCGCCCTGGTGGGGCCGCGGGAATCTCCGGAAGGGGCGGCGGCAGCAGCTCCCGCAGCCGGTAGGCGAGCAGCTGGGCGGGGTTCTTCAGGACCGCCGGAAGGTCCGCGGTGAGCGTGCGCCGGACGGCGGCCGGACTGGCGTCGTTCTCCAGCCAGGGGGTGAGGGCGGGGGCCAGCCGGCGGACATCGCGTTCGGCGAGGGTCAGCCGGTCGTCGCTGCGCCGCAGCCCCGCGAGCAGCGCGACGGCCGCGGCGTGGTGCGGCGTACGGGACGGCTCGGCGGGGGCGGGCGGTACGGGCGGCTCGGCCGGTACGGAGGGTGCCGAGGGCCGTGCCGCGGGGGCCGTTGCCGGTGCCGGCACCACCGGCTCCGCCGCCGCCACGCCATGAGCACGGCGGCCCGCGGCGGGATCGTTGCAGGCGTAAGTGCGGGTGATCACCCGCCCGTTGGGCGTGCGCTCCCGCACCCGCTCGAGATAGCCCTGGGCCTCCAGCTCCCGCAGGGCGAACGCGATCCGGTCGCGGCCTTCGGGAAAGCGGCCGGCGAGGGTCCGGATGTCGACGCAGGCACCCTCTGGCAGCGACAGGATGTGGGTGGCCACCCCGATCGCGGTCAGCGACAGCTCGCGGTGCTGGGAGAGGTGATTGCCGATGATCGTGTACCGGTCCGGCTGGTGGTGCCTGATGTGGGTGACCCCGGTGTGGGTGGCACTTCGCCGAACACGGGGGTGGGGGCGCGCGGCGGCGCTAAGCTGCTTGTCAGCCATCGGGAAGGGATCGCTTCCTCTGTGGTCAGGCCCTCGCACTGGGATTGCCGTCCCGGCGGGGGCCGTCGCATGTCTGCGGTTGTCAGTGCGAGCCTGCCCGCCCAAACCTCCCCCGCGCCAGCCGAGTTGGGCCGATTCACCCCCGTGGGTGACGAATCCGAGGTTTGGTTGGTTGGGAAGGTTCTTTCACCCGGTTCTTTCTTCTTGACGGCCCGCCGCGCCGCCGCGCGGCTCACCGGATCCCGGTTTTCCGGACTCCGGCGGCGCCCACCAACTTCCCTACCCCACAGGGAAGTTCAGGGAGCCACCGACTCCCCCGGACCTCGATCATCCGCACGAAAAGGCAACTACGCTCTCGCCCATGACCAAGCTCTTCACTCACCAACTGCGGGTGCGCTACAGCGAATGCGACCAGCAGAACGTGGTGTTCAACGGCCACTACCTCTTCTATTACGACGTCGCCATGACCGAGCTGTGGCGCGAAACCACCGAGGGCTATGAATCCATGGTCAAAAGTGGCACCGACGTGGTCGTGGCGGAAGCCCGGATTCGCTATCTCCAGGGCGCGCGCTACGACGAGCTGATCGACATCGAAATGCCGATCACCCGTCTCGGCACGACGAGCATGATCGTGCGCCCGAGGTTCAAGGTCGGCGAACGGCTCATCGCGGAGGGCGAGGTGCGGCACGTGTTCACCGACACCGTGACCGGCGGCAAGAAAGAGATGCCCGACGCCATCCGGGCGGCCTTCCGGCCCTACGCCTCAACAGACGAATAGCGCCGGCACGGGCCCTTGACCGCCCTACCGACGCTCGGCCTGACGCCGGGCGCCCCCAAGGGGGGCGCCCGACCGGCCTACGGAAAACCCCGCCTACGGAGTGGCCCGCCGCCGGCGCGCGCCCGGACGGCGCTCGCTGGGGCGCGTCACCGGGTCCCCGGCCTCCAGCGCCGAGTCCCGGCGCTTGGCACCGAAGTCCGCCAGCGCTTCGGCCAGCTTGTGGACCGAGGGCTCCGGCGACATGACGTCCACCCGCAGCCCGTGCTCCTCGGCGGTCTTCGCGGTGGCCGGACCGATGCAGGCGATCACGGTCACGTTGTGCGGCTTGCCGGCGATGCCGACGAGGTTCCGGACGGTCGACGAGGAGGTGAAGAGCACCGCGTCGAAGCCGCCGCCCTTGATGGCTTCCCGCGTCTCGGCCGGCGGCGGCGAGGCGCGCACGGTCCGGTAGGCCGTGACGTCGTCGACCTCCCAGCCCAGCTCGATCAGCCCGGCGACCAGGGTCTCGGTGGCGATGTCGGCGCGCGGGAGGAACACCCGGTCGATCGGGTCGAAGACCGGGTCGTACGGCGGCCAGTCCTCCAGGAGCCCGGCAGCGGACTGCTCACCGCTCGGCACCAGGTCGGGCTTCACACCGAAGGCGACCAGCGCCTTGGCGGTCTGCTCGCCCACCGCCGCGACCTTGATCCCGGCGAAGGCGCGGGCATCGAGGCCGTACTCCTCGAACTTCTCCCGGACGGCCTTGACGGCGTTGACCGAGGTGAAGGCGATCCACTCGTAGCGGCCGGTGACCAGGCCCTTGACCGCACGTTCCATCTGCTGCGGGGTGCGCGGCGGCTCGACGGCGATGGTCGGGACCTCGTGCGGTACCGCGCCGTACGAGACGAGCTGGTCGGAGAGCGATGCGGCCTGCTCCTTGGTGCGCGGCACGAGTACCCGCCAGCCGAACAGCGGCTTGGACTCGAACCACGACAGCTGGTCGCGCTGCGCCGGGGCGCTCCGCTCGCCGACCACGGCTATGACCGGCTGGCCACCGTCCGGGGAGGGCAGCACCTTGGCGGCCTTGAGCACCTGGGCGACGGACCCGAGGGTCGCGGTCCAGGTGCGCTGGCGGGTGGTGGTGCCGGCGACCGTGACACTGAGGGGCGTGTCGGGCTTGCGGCCCGCGGTCACCAGCTCGCCGGCGGCCGAGGCCACCGAGTCCAGCGTGGTGGAGACGACGGCGGTGGCGTCGCTGGCGCCGAGCTCCGCCCAGCAGCGGTCATCGGCGCTGCGGGCGTCGATGAAGCGGACGTCGGCACCTTGGGCGTCGCGCAGCGGGACACCGGCGTACGCGGGTACGCCGACGGCCGCGGCGATGCCCGGCACGACCTCGAAGACGATGCCCTCGGCGGCGCACGCCAGCATCTCCTCGGCGACGTAACCGTCCAGGCCGGGGTCGCCGGTGACCGCACGGACGACCCGCTTGCCCGCGCGCGCGGCCGCCATGACAAGATTGGCGGTGTCCCGAAGCGCCGAAACGCCATTGGGGGTGACGGGGATTGACGCCTCGTCAGTTGACGCCTGCAGCGGTGTGTCCACGTGTGCGCGGGCATGCACGCGCACGACGTCCAGCACCTGCGGGTCGGCAATCAGTACGTCCGCGGAGGCCAGCGCCTCCACGGCACGCAACGTCAGCAGACCCGGGTCTCCCGGCCCGGCACCCAGGAAGGTGACCTGACCGGAGGCGGAGTGGTTAGGGGCGGTGGGGTTCAAAGTGCTCGCTCCCCCATAAGACCGGCCGCACCCTTTGCGAGCATCTCGGCGGCGAGTTCACGACCCAGCTTCAGCGGGGTCGTCACATCGTCGGGAGAGGCGGGTACGTGCCCGGTGGTGGACAAGTGCACCAGCGTGCTGCCGTCGGTCGTGCCGACGACGCCGCGCAGATGCAATTCGGTGACAGTCTGCTCGTCAGCCTTGGGGCCTTCCCTGCTCGAGCGAACCCGAGAGCTTGGGGAAAGGTCGGCCAGTGCTCCAACGGGTGCGGAGCAGCCGGCCTCCAGGGCGGCGAGCAGGGAACGCTCGGCGGTCACGGCGGCCCGGGTGTACGGGTCGTCGAGTCCGGCGAGCTGGGCGACGAGGTCCACGTTGACCGCAGCGCACTCGATCGCCAGCGCCCCCTGGCCGGGGGCGGGCAAAACCACGTCGGGCGACAGCAGCTGCGTCGCCTCGTCTATCCGGCCGATCCGGGTGAGCCCGGCGGCGGCCAGCACGACCGCGTCCAGCTCGCCCTTTTCGACAAAGCCGATGCGGGTGTCGATGTTCCCGCGTATCGGTACGGTCTCCACGCGCCGGCCCAGCGCCCTGGCCCAGGCGTTGAGCTGCGCCATCCTCCGGGGGGAGCCGGTGCCGATACGGGCCACCCGGTCCTCGTCGGCGGTGAGCTCCTCGAACGTGAGCCCGTCGCGGGCGATCAGCGCGTCACGGGGATCTTCCCGGACGGGGATCGCGGCCACGGTCAGGCTCTCGGGCTGCGCGGTCGGCAGGTCCTTGAGCGAGTGAACGGCGAAGTCGATGTCCCCGGCGAGCAGCGCGTCGCGCAGCGCGGAGACGAACACACCGGTGCCGCCGATCTGCGCGAGGTGCTCGCGGGAGGTGTCGCCGTACGTGGTGATCTCCACCAGCTCGACGGGGCGGCCGGTCAGCTCGCGCACCGCCTCGGCGACGTGTCCGGACTGGGCCATGGCGAGCTTGCTGCGCCGGGTGCCCAGCCGCAGGGGCGTCAGAGCCCTTGTAGAGGTGTCGGTCATGATGTGCGCTCCCGTGCATCGTGCCTGTCGGCGCGCGTGTCGGCCCGGCTGACGGCGGCAACCGTCTGCGGGTCCAGATCGAAGAGTTCGCGCAGCGCGTCCGCGTACCCGGCGCCGCCGGGCTCGCTGGCGAGCTGCTTGACCCGCACGGTGGGCGCGTGCAGGAGTTTGTCGACGACGCGGCGCACGGTCTGGGTGATCTCGGCGCGCTGCTTGTCGTCCAGGTCGGGGAGGCGGCCGTCGAGCCGGGCGATCTCGCCGGCGACGACGTCCGCGGCCATGGTGCGCAGGGCGACCACGGTGGGGGTGATGTGCGCGGCCCGCTGGGCGGCGCCGAACGCGGCGACCTCGTCGGAGACGATGCCGCGCACCTTGTCCACGTCGGCCGCCATCGGCGCGTCCGCGGACGCGTCGGCCAGCGTCTCGATGTCGACGAGATGCGCGCCCTCGATCCGGTGGACCGCGGCGTCTATGTCTCGGGGCATGGCGAGGTCCAGCAGCGCCAGACCGTCCGTACGGCCCTTACGGTCTGCCAGTGCGGCGGCCACGGCGTCGGCGCCCAGCACCAGCCCGGCCGCGCCCGTGCAGGAGACGACCACATCGGCGTCCGCCAGCTCCGCCGCGACGGCGCCCATCGGCACCGCGCGGGCGGTCAGCCCTCCCGCCGCGCCGGGTCCGCCGGGCTCGGTGAGGATCTGGACCAGCCGCTCGGCACGCTCCACCGTACGGTTGGCGACCGCCAGTTCGGCCACGCCGGCGCGTACGAGGGTGGTCGCGGCCAGCGAGGACATCGAGCCCGCGCCGATCACCAGCGCCCGCTTGCCCTCGGCCCACTTCGCGACGTCGGCGCCGCCCGCGAGCTGCTCCAGGCCGAAGGTGACCAGCGACTGGCCGGCCTTGTCGATGCCGGTCTCGCTGTGGGCGCGCTTGCCGACCCGCAGCGCCTGCTGGAAGAGGTCGTTCAGCAGCCGGCCCGCGGTGTGCTGCTCCTGGGCGACGGCGAGCGCGTCCTTGATCTGGCCGAGGATCTGGCCCTCGCCGATGACCATCGAGTCCAGGCCGCAGGCCACCGAGAAGAGGTGGTGGACGGCGCGGTCCTCGTAGTGGACGTAGAGGTAGGGGGTGAGCTCCTCCAGGGCCGCGCCGCCGTGGCGGGCCAGGAGGGTGGACAGCTCGGCGACCCCGGCGTGGAACTTGTCCACGTCGGCGTAAAGCTCGATGCGGTTGCAGGTGGAGAGCACCGCGGACTCGGTGGCCGGCTCCGCCGACACGGCGTCCTGGAGCAGCTTGCCGCGCGCCTCGGGGGCGAGCGCGGCCCGCTCCAGCACGCTCACCGGCGCGCTGCGGTGGCTCAGTCCGACAACGAGGAGACTCATGCCGGCATCACGGCGGGAACGTCCCCGTCAGGTCCCTTACGGTCGGCCGGAGCGGCAGCGGCGCGCGCCACCGGGCCCTGCGGCCCGCTTTCCTGGCCGGATTCCTGGCCGCCCTCCTGGCCGGCTTCCTCGCCCGCCTTGCGCTGCTCGTGGAAGGCGAGGATCTGCAGCTCTATGGACAGGTCGACCTTGCGTACGTCCACCCCGTCCGGGACGGTCAGTACGGTCGGCGCAAAGTTGAGGATCGAGGTGACACCGGCGGCGACCAGGCGGTCACAGACCTGCTGGGCGGCCCCGGCCGGCGTGGCGATGACGCCGATCGAGACGCCGTTGCTCTCGATGATGTGCTCCAGCTCATCGGTGTGCTGGACCGCGATGCCCGCGACGGGCTTGCCGGCCATGGCCGGGTCGGCGTCGATCAGGGCCGCGACGCGGAAGCCGCGGGAGGCGAAGCCGCCGTAGTTGGCGAGGGCGGCGCCGAGGTTACCGATACCGACGATGACCACGGGCCAGTCCTGGGTCAGGCCGAGCTCACGCGAGATCTGGTAGACGAGGTACTCCACGTCGTAGCCGACGCCGCGGGTCCCGTAGGAGCCGAGGTAGGAGAAGTCCTTGCGCAGCTTGGCGGAGTTGACCCCCGCCGCGGCCGCGAGCTCCTCGGAGGAGACCGTGGGGACCGAACGCTCCGAGAGCGCGGTCAGGGCACGCAGATACAGCGGAAGCCGGGCGACGGTGGCCTCGGGAATGCCTCGGCTTCGGGTCGCCGGTCGGTGAGTTCGGCCAGTTGCCACGGTGCTCCTGCGGGTAGAGCGGGGCTGCGGGCGCCGGCATGGAACCCGACCGCCCTGTCTCTCGCAGGCTATGCCTTTGTGAACGCGTGCACAAAGATGGTGTCCGCTTTGTCCGCCCAAAGTGACCGGGGTCACGCGGCTTATACCAGTGTTCGCGGAACCAACTCCGACGTCACACCGTTCACCCGCTTCCCACTGGTATCGCGGGAGCGCCGACGGGAGCACGAGCCCTCACTCCTTGCCGCTATGCCCCCGGAAACCTACAAATCGCCCACCGATGGTAAGCGAACCGACGCCCCGGAGCACCCTGCCGAATTGGCACAATGGCTCCATGGCCCCCTTGTTCAGCCGCAGCTCCCGCAAGAACCCCGCCGACGCGATGGTCACCCTCATCGGCAAGCCGGGCTGCCATCTGTGCGACGACGCCCAGGCCGTGATCGAGAAGATCTGCGCCGAGACGGGCGCGTCCTGGGAGAAGAAGGACATCACCGAGGACGCCGAGCTGCACCGCCTCTACTGGGAGCAGATCCCGGTCATCCTGGTGGACGGGAAACAGCACGACTTCTGGCGTGTCGACCCCAAGCGGCTGCGTACGGCACTGGGCGCCTGAGCGCCCCCGGCACCCGTACGGGACGGCCGTACGGCGGGGCCTTGCCCAACCTTTTATCGCCCCAGGCCTTACGGACACGCGCCCGTAACCAGTCGCACCGAACAAACTGGCTACGCTACCGTCATGGCGCCCGCTCCCCAATGGTTCACCCGCCGCAGACGACCCGCCACGGCCCGCAGCGTCCTGGCCGGCGAGGCCGCGGCCGAGGCCGCCCGCAAGTCCTCCCAGGAGGCACCCGAGCCCGAGGAAGCCCCGGAGGAGCCGGAGTTCCCGGTCGCCGGGGACGAGGCGGCCGCCGCCTTCTTCGACCTCGACAACACCGTCATGCAGGGCGCGGCCCTCTTCCACTTCGGCCGCGGCCTCTACAAGCGGCACTTCTTCCACAAGCGCGACCTGGCCCGCTTCGCCTGGCAGCAGATCTACTTCCGGCTGGCCGGCTCGGAGAACCCCGAGCACATGGCGGACGTCCGCAACAGCGCGCTCTCGATCGTCCAGGGCCACCGCGTCGCCGAGTTGATGTCCATCGGCGAGGAGATCTACGACGAGTACATGGCCGAGCGCGTCTGGCCGGGCACCCGCGCGCTCGCCCAGGCACACCTGGACGCGGGCCAGAAGGTCTGGCTGGTGACCGCCGCGCCCGTCGAGACCGCCACGATCATCGCCCGCCGCCTGGGCCTCACGGGCGCCCTGGGCACGGTCGCCGAGTCCGTCGGCGGCGTCTACACGGGCAAGTTGGTCGGCGAACCGCTGCACGGCCCGGCCAAGGCCGAGGCGGTCCGCGCGCTCGCCTCCGCCGAGGGCCTGGAGCTCTCGCACTGCGCCGCCTACAGCGACTCCGCCAACGACATCCCGATGCTCTCGCTCGTCGGGCACCCGTACGCGATCAATCCCGACAGCCGGCTGCGCAAGCACGCCCGGGAACAGGGCTGGCGGCTGCGTGACTACCGCACCGGCCGCAAGGCGGCCAGGATCGGCATCCCCGCCGCCGCGGGAGTGGGCGCCCTCGCGGGCGGCGCCGCGGCCGCCGTCGCGCTCCAGCGCCGTCGCCGCTGACCAGGGTTGATCACCTGACGGCGCGGCGGACCATCCGGACTCCCTACCCCCACCGCCGCCCCGTCAGTCCCGCCGCTGGCGGTCAACCACAACACGCCCTCCAACCAGGCAGATTCCGTCGCCTTCCGATCAATAGTTGCTCCATATTCGATACTTGATCTGCCACCAACCGGCCACGGACCGTAAGTAATCGATGATTTGAGCAACTGGGTGTAGCGCTGCCTGTACGAAGCGTTATTCTCCTCAGACGCAATCCGGAACCCACACGTCCCTACGACGAGTGAATGGTCCCGCACTGCACGTGATGGAAGCTCTGCCTCTGGGAGTCCCGTGTACCCACACGTCGGGGTTGACGCCTCGGGCCTGGCTACGCTGCGTACGACACTCGTCGACCACCTGCGCAGTTTTGTCCCCACCGCGTACGCCGTCCCCGCATTCGCCTCAGCCGTCCCCGCTGCCGGCCCCTGCTACGCCTTGGCCGACGGGAGCGCTGCGGTCAGCAAGGCCGCCGGCAGAACCCGCCGCTCCGGCACCGGCACGACCACCGCCCGTCGCCCCGCCGACAGCGACAGCCGTCGCATGATGGACCTCGTCGAACGCGCCCAGGCCGGCGAGGCCGACGCCTTCGGCAGCCTCTACGACCAGTACGCCGACACGGTGTACCGCTACATCTACTACCGGGTGGGCGGCCGCGCCACGGCCGAGGACCTCACCAGTGAGACGTTCCTGCGCGCGCTGCGCCGTATCGGCACCTTCACCTGGCAGGGCCGTGACTTCGGCGCCTGGCTGGTGACCATCGCCCGCAATCTCGTCGCCGACCACTTCAAGTCCTCCCGCTTCCGCCTGGAAGTCACCACCGGAGAGATGCTCGACGCCAATGAGGTCGAGCGCAGCCCCGAGGACTCGGTCCTCGAATCGCTCTCCAACGCCGCCCTTTTGGAGGCGGTACGCAAGCTCAACCCCCAGCAGCAGGAATGCGTCACACTTCGCTTCCTGCAGGGCCTCTCGGTCGCCGAGACGGCCCGCGTCATGGGCAAGAACGAGGGCGCGATCAAGACCCTCCAGTACCGGGCCGTCCGCACCCTGGCACGGCTCCTGCCCGAAGACGCCCGCTGACCGACGCCGACCCGACCGTCCCCCCGCCCCCCGCCTCCGCTGAATTCACCAACTCCGCCACGGCATACCGCACTTACTCTTCGTGACCGTCCATGCCCGGTCGGTCAGATCATCGTGAGTGCGTAACCCGAGTGCCGCGGCGCTCGTTGTGCGGAATGCAGGCTCCATGCGGTCACGCCATGCCCGCCGCCCCTCACTCTTTCGAGTGGTCGCGAAGTACGGCGTGCACCGTCCGGTCCGTCTGGACAGTCAAAGCCAGTCCGGGGAGTCGAGCGGGATGACGAGAGGAGGTGCCGCAGGTGATCGCGAATGTCTCGGCGCACCGGCGGGCCAACGCCTTCGCCCAGGCCCTGGAGGAGCAGGTCCTCCAGGGCGCGGCGGCCGAGGACCAGGTCGACACCCCGGCGCAGGCGCCGGAAGAAGCACGGCTGTTGGCGGTCGCCGACGGCCTCGGGGAGCTCCCGAGGCCGGAGATGGCCACCGAGGTCAAGACAGTCCAGCGCGCCCAGCTCGTGGCCGCGATGGAGGCCGCCTTCGCCGAAGGCGCCCCGTCCGGCGACGCCAGGGTGCCCGAGCAGCGCACACCCAAGGGCGCACACCGCGCCGCGAAATCCCTCGGCCGGCTGCGCCCGCGCTCACGGCTCTCCAAGGGGCTGGCCGCGGGCGGACTGACGGTCGGCGTCGCCGCCGGGGCGTTCAGCGGCGTCGCCGCGGCCAGCTCCGACGCCCTTCCCGGCGACTCCCTCTACGGCCTCAAACGCGGCATGGAGGACCTCAAGCTCGGCATGGCCGACGACGAGTCCGACCGCGGGCGGCTCTACCTCGACCAGGCCGCCACGCGCATCCAGGAGGCCCGCCGTCTGATGGAACGCGGCCGGGGCACCCACCTCGACCATGAATCGCTCGGCGAGGTCCGCAAGGTGCTGGCCGGCGTCACGCACGACGCGGGCGAGGGCCACCGCCTCCTGCACGCGGCCTACAAGCGCGACGGCTCGCTCGGCCCCATCCAGGCGCTGAGCTCCTTCACCAAGTCCCACCGCGGCACCTGGAAACAGCTGCGCGACAAGCTCCCCGTGCAGCTCATGGACGTCCGAGACAGCGTCAGCTCGGTCTTCGACGCCATAGACGAAGAGGTCGGTCCGCTCCGCTCACTGCTGCCGCAGCCCCCGGACGGCAGGCGCTCCCATCACGGCGCGCCCGCCACCCCGGAAACCGGCTCCGGCACCGGCGAACGCGCCACGCCGTCCGGCAGCAAGCCCTCCGTCGGCAAGCACCGCGCCGGTTCGCACAGCCCGCGCCCGTCGGCCTCCCCGTCCCAGGACGACGGTCTGCTCGGCGGCAATACGGGCGGCCTGCTCGACCCGCCCGCCAAGAGCGGCAGCCCCAGCCCGCGCGCCGGCCACGGGCGCCACGCCCCCGGCCACCCCGACGTCACCCTGCCGCCGCTGCTGCCCGGACTGCTTCCCGGCCTGGGCATCGACGGCGAGGACGCCTCGAAATAGCCGTACGCGGCGCTCTCTCCGGACGCGGCGCTCGGTGTTCTTCCGGTCCTTCCCTCGGAAGAACACCGAGCGCCGCTGCACCATCGGCTTGTAGAGGGCGTGCCGCTGCACTCCCCCGGTGAGCGACCCCGCCAGGGAAAGCCGGCGGCCTCGCAGCGCCCCTCCCTAGAAGAACACCGACCGCCGCTGCACCAACAGCTTGTAGAGGGTGTGCTGAATCGTTTCGCGCACCTGATCGGTCAGGTTGAACATCAACATCGGATCGTCCGCCGCCTCCGGCGGATAGCCGTCCGTGGAGATCGGCTCGCCGAACTGGATCGTCCACTTCGTCGGCAGCGGGACCGCCCCCAGGGGCCCGAGCCACGGGAACGTCGGCGTGAGCGGGAAGTACGGCAGCCCCAGGACGCGTGCCAGCGTCTTGGCGTTCCCGATCATCGGGTAGATCTCCTCCGCGCCCACGATGGAGCACGGCACGATCGGCACCCCGGCCTTCAGCGCCGTCGAGACAAACCCGCCCCGCCCGAACCGCTGGAGCTTGTAGCGGTCCGCGAAGGGCTTGCCGATGCCCTTGAAGCCCTCCGGCATCACCCCGACGACCTCACCACGCTCCAGCAGCCGCTGCGCGTCCTCCGCGCACGCCAGGGTGTGCCCCGCCTTACGCGCCAGCTCGTTTATCACCGGCAGGACGAACACCAAATCGGCCGCCAGCAGCCGCAGATGACGCTCGGCCGGATGATGGTCGTGCAC
This sequence comes from Streptomyces sp. NPDC101227, assembly GCF_044767545.1. Classification (NCBI taxonomy): domain Bacteria; kingdom Bacillati; phylum Actinomycetota; class Actinomycetes; order Kitasatosporales; family Streptomycetaceae; genus Streptomyces; species Streptomyces sp. NPDC101227. Next base: position 589,908 of record NZ_JBIWOD010000004.1, read on the forward strand.
CGCGACCTGGAGCATCAGGCCGTCCAGCGGCAGCGTCCCCGAGTGATTGGCGACGATCAGCGCCCCGCCGTCGGAGGGGATGTTCTCGACACCCTTCACCTCGACCCGGAAGTACTTCTCGTAGAACGGCCGCAGCAGCGACATCAGGACCTGGTCGGTCAGCTCCTCGTCGTAGCCGAAGTCGTCGACCTCGTAGTCGCCGGTGATCCGCCGGCGCAGGAAGGCCAGTCCGCCCGCGATCTTCTCTTCCAGGGACCGCCCGGCGCTGGGCCGCGGCTGCGCCGCCGGCTCCTCGGGCTCGCTGCGCGCCTCCGGTACGGGCGCCAGCGCCGCAGCCTGCCCCGCGCGCTCGGCCCGCCTGGCCTTTCTGCGCGCCCGAGGCTCCTCGCCGAAGGGAATGACCTTGGCGTCCGCCATCGTGGGTGAACTCCTCACTGGGTCGGGCCTCAGCGTGCGGGCAGCACGCCGGCGAGCTTGTCGACGGTGCGGGCGAGGCACTCGGGCGGCAGGAGCCCGGGGCCGCGGCTGCGGGCGAATTCCGCAAAGGTCTCCGCCGTCGTGTACTGCGGGTGGAACCCCAGTGTCTCGCGCATCTGTGTCGTCTCGACGACTCTGCCGTGGGTCAGCATCCGGATCTGTTCCGGCGAGAAGTCCGTGATGCCGATGGCGCGCAGCGCCGTACCGGCCCAGGTCACGGTCGGCAGGAACAGCGGCAGCGTGGGCCGCCCCAGGCGCCGGGAGATCTGCGAGAGCAGCAGCACACCGTCCCCGGCGATATTGAACGTACCGCTGTTGAGCGTGCCCCGGCGCGGCGCCTCGGCGGCGATCCGCAGCACCTCGATCGCGTCGTCCTCATGGACGAACTGCAGCCGCGGGTCATAGCCGAGGACCGTCGGCCACACGGGCAGCGAGAAGTACTCGGCGAGCGGGGAGTCCGCGCACGGCCCCAGGACGTTGGCGAAGCGCAGGACGCACACCGCCACATCGGGCCGCCGGCGGGCGAAGCCGCGGACATACCCCTCGATCTCGACGACGTCCTTCGCGAAGCCACCGCTGGCCAGCGATTTGGGCGGGGTGGTCTCGGTGAAGACCGCCGGGTCCTTCGGCGCGGAACCGTAGACGCTGGCGCTCGACTTCACGACCAGGCGCTGCACCTTCGGGGCCTTCTGACAGGCGCCGAGGAGCTGCATGGTCCCGATGACGTTGGTTTCCTTCACGGCGGTCCGGCCGCCGCGGCTGCCCAGGGGCGTGCCGTTGATGTCCATATGGACGACGGTGTCGACGCCCGTCTCGGCCAGGACCCTGGCGATCGTCGGCTGCCGGATGTCGGCCCTGAGGAATTCGGCGCCGCCCAGATGATGCTCCGGTGACACGGCATCGACCCCGATCACCCGGTCGATGTCGGGATCGCGCTGGATGCGGCGGACGAACCGGCCCCCCAGCTGGCGTGCGACTCCCGTGACGAGCACGACCTTGCCCAAGATCAGCCCTTCCTTCCCGCCCTCGGCCTCCGCCTGAGTCGAGCTGTACGGGCCACGCTATCGGGTCGATGTTGCGCCGCGATGACCGCAGGTTGCCCTTCGCTGCATTTCGCGCCCAAGGCCCGCCCATACGGCCCACAACGCACCGCGGCCCCCTGCCACACCAAGGTGACAGGAGGCCGCGAAAACGTGATTCAGCGTCGCTTACTTCTTGTTACGACGCTGAACACGGGTGCGCTTGAGCAGCTTGCGGTGCTTCTTCTTAGCCATCCGCTTGCGCCGCTTCTTGATAACAGAGCCCACGACTACCCTCGCTTACTTCGAATCACTCGGTGCGGGGCGTCCGAGCCCACACTACCTACATCGGGCCAGCCTACCCGGCGCCGAGCGTACGGCGTAATCCGAGGGTCGCCGAAGGACCCGTCAGGCTGATTCCACCCCCACATAGGACTCACGGAGGTAGTCGTGAACGGCCTGCTCCGGAACCCGGAAAGACCTCCCCACCCTGATCGCGGGCAGATGACCGCTGTGCACCAAGCGGTACACGGTCATCTTCGACACTCGCATGACCGTGGCAACTTCCGCCACGGTCAGGAACACGACCTCGTTCAGAGGCCTCTGGTCTGCAGCCATGCCACACCTGCACCTTCCGCATAAGACGGTCACCGGCTTCCCCTCCGGTGACTCTTCGTCGCTATGCGCTCACTCCCCAGATTAGGGGCCAGTGATGCGAGTGGGGAAGAGGAGCAGCGAACAGCCGCCTACCGTGACAGACCAGCCCGATTGAGTACATAACGCATCAGGGGACGGTAGTGGGCGGACCGTACGGCGTCATCGAGCGGCACCACCGCGGACACCCGTCCCTCCGCCTGCCCGACGAACAGCGCGGGGTCGTCCGTATCCGCCAGCCCGATCGCCTCGATGCCCAGCTGACCTGCCCCGCAGACCCATCCGTGGTCGCCGATCACCAGCCCCGGGACCGGCCCACCGGCGTCCGCCGCGGCCGCCAGTGCGGTCCGTATCGGGAGCGGCGAATGGGTGTGCACGCCCCCCGTACCAGGTGCTCCCCGCGCGCCCGCCTCGCGCATCAGCGCGACTCCCCGTACGTAATCGAGCGAGCGGGTACGTACCCCGAACCTGGTCGCTATGTCGACACGGCAGCCATACGCCGGGGTGAGGACGGGGCAGCCCGCCGCCGAGAGAGCGTCTGCGAGCGTGGCGTAGAACTCCAGCAACCGGTGCGGGTGCCCGGTGCCGAGCAGCACCGGCGTCCGCCGGCCGGCCGCCTCGCCGACCCGCTCCGCGAAATCGTCCAGCGCCCCGATCGTTCGATCGGGATCAATCACATCGGGGCCGGAAGTGTGCGCGGGATCGACCGAAACCCCGCACTTCAGCCCCATCAGTCGCAGAACTTCGCCGACCGGCCAGTCCCCTTCGGGATCGAGCCCCAGCAGAACCCGGGGATCGCGCGCCGCGAAGAGCCGATAGCGTCCCAGACTTTTCTCGCGCATGGTCGCGATCGTCCCCGCGAGCCGCGCCTCGATCAGGTGCGCCCGCAGCGCCCCGGTGCCCAACACGCGCCCATGGTCATGCGGTGACCTGCCGTCGCATGCCCTAACCGACGGGTAGTCACACATCCGTGGAGTACGGGAACGGCTACGGCCCTCTCCGAACGGCCGGGGAGCTATCGACGCACCATGACGGTCTTTCAGCGCGCGCCGACTGCCGCGCCGTTACGGAAGCAGCCCGTGCGCGGGGAAGACCGCCCGCCGGGTGGCCAGCACCGCCTGGTCCAGCCGGTCGGCAGGGTCGTAACCGCCGTCGACGAAGTCCCGCCACTGCGGCGTGCGCCCGTCCGTCATCCGCCGTGGCGCCGGCTGCCGCGTACGGCGATACACCTCATGCCGCCACGCCTCCGGCACCATCGAGGCCGGATCGATCGGCCGCCCCGCCGCGATCGCCGTCAGATGCGTCCAGCTGCGCGGCACCACCTCCACCACCGCATAGCCGCCGCCCCCGAGCGCGACCCACCGGCCGTCGGCATGCGTATGCGCCAGCTCATGGCAGGACTCCGCCACCGCCCGCTGCGCGTCCAGGCTCACCGCCAGATGGGCCAGCGGGTCCTCGAAGTGGGTGTCCGCGCCGTGCTGCGACACCAGCACCTGCGGCCGGAAGGCGCCCAGCAGCTCCGGCACCACGGCGTGAAAGGCCCGCAGCCAGCCCTCGTCACCCGTCCCGGCCGGCAGCGCCACGTTGACGGCACTGCCCTCCGCACCCTCCCCGCCGGTCTCCTCCGGCCAGCCGGTCTGCGGGAAGAGCGTCCGCGGATGCTCGTGCAGGGAGATCGTCAGCACCCGCGGGTCCTCCCAGAACGCCGCCTGAACGCCGTCCCCGTGGTGCACGTCCACATCCACATACGCCACCCGCTCGGCGCCCAGCTCCAGCAGCCGGGCGATCGCCAGCGCCGCGTCGTTGTAGATACAGAACCCGGACGCGCCGCCCGGCATCGCGTGGTGCAGCCCGCCGGCGAAATTCACCGCATGCAGCGCATCGCCGCGCCAGACGGCCTCCGCCGCCCCGACCGACTGCCCCGCGATCAGCGCCGACGCCTCATGGATCCCCGCGAACGCCGGATCGTCCTCCGTCCCCAGCCCGTACGCCGTATCCGCGGACGCCGGGTCGACGGAGGCACGGCGCACCGCCTCGATGTAGTCCTCGCGGTGCACCAGCCGCAGCGTGGAGTCCCCGGCCGGCTTGGCCGCGACCACCTCCAGGGACCCGCGGTCGAGCTCGTACGCCTCCACCAGGCGCATGGTCAGCGCGAGCCTGACCGGGTCCATCGGATGGCCGGGCCCGAAGTCGTAGCCCGTTACTGCCTCATCCCACATCAGCTGTGCGCGGCCGCTCATGTTCGTCACCGTATCGGGCCTGCGGTGACCCGAACGAGCGGGCATACACCAACGTCACCAGTACGAGCGCCATCGGTACGAGCATCGCCCCCCGATAGCTCCAGGCATCCCCCAGCGCCCCCACCAACGGCGAACCGATCAAGAACCCCACATAGTTGAAAATATTCAGCCGCGCGATGGCCGTGTCCGAAGCCGAGGGAAACAGCCTTCCCGCCGCCGCGAACGTCTGCGGCACGATCACACACAGCCCCAGCCCCAGCAGCGTGAACCCCACCATCCCGATCCACGCCCCAGGCGCCGCCGCCACTACGGCAAAGCCCCCCGCCGCGACCACCGTCCCGGTCCGCACCACCGCGGCCGCCCCGAACCGCCGCACGCCCAGGTCCCCCACGGCCCGCCCGAGCAGCGTGGTGACCATATAGACGTTGTACGGGACGGTCGCCAGCTGCTCCGAGCTCCCCAGAACGTCCTGCAGATACTTGGCGCTCCAGTTGGAGACGGTCGAATCCCCGATATACGCGAACGCCATCACCAGACACAGCGGCAACAGCAGCCTCATCGCAACCGGCGCCGCCTTCACCGTCCCGCCCTCAGCGGCCTGTGCCGGCTCCCCGTCCACAAACCACCGACCGGCCACCAGCGCGACCGGCACCAACACCAGCACCACCGGCCCGTAGAGCACAGCCAGCGACAGATGCCAGTGCGCCCCGGCCCACGCCAGCGACGCCCCGACGATGCCACCCAGGCTGTACGCGGCATGGAAGCCCAGCATGATGCTTCGCCCGTACGTCCGCTGCAAACTGACGCCCAGCATGTTCATCGAGGCATCCAGCGCCCCCACCGACAGCCCGAACGCCGCCAGCGCGCACGCCACCTGCCCCATCGACCCGACCGCCCCCACGGCCAGCAACGCCAGGCACACCACCGGCTGCACACACCGCAGCACCCGGCTGGGCCGCACCCGCTTCACCAGATGTTCGGTGCCGACGCTGCCGACCCCGGCCAGTACCGGCACCGCCGCCAGGAAGACCGGCAGCAGGCCGTCCGAGATCCCGTACCGGTCCTGGATCGCCGGTATGCGCGTCACCAAGAGGGCGAAAACGGCCCCCTGGATGAAAAAGCTGATGGCAAGCGAGGCACGTCCGTGCCGCAGCTGCGCTCCTGGTACCAGTGGGGCCGTCATGGCCGCACAGCCTAGAACTCGGCGCTACTGATGGGTAGATGGATCACTCAACCAATTCCGCGGATGGCTCGCCTGCCCCGTGAAGCAGTCCCGGCAACTCCGACATCTCGGCGAACAGCCCCGTCGCGCCAGCCTCCCAGAGCGCCGCCGACGGCGTCATCGCCGTGAACCCGTAGACGTCCATCCCCGCCGCGACCGCCGCCCGCACCCCCAACACGCTGTCCTCAACCACCACACAGCGCTCCGGGGCAACCCCCATCACCCGCGCCGCATGCAGAAACAGATCCGGCTCGGGCTTGCCCCGCCCCACATCCTGCGAAGAAAAGATCCGCTCCTCACCGAACCGCTCGAACAGCCCGGACTTCTTCAGCCCCACCCGAATCCGCTCATGGCTCCCCGAAGATGCGACGCAAAAGGCGTCCCCGTCCGCGGCCAGCTTCCCCAGCACCTCGCCGACCCCCGCAACAGGCTCCAACTCCCGCCGGAACGCCTCAAAAACCCGCCCATGAAACGTCGTGTCGAAGTCCGCCGGCAGCCGCTCTCCCGACCGCTCCAGCACCACGTCATGAATACGGTGCATAGCCCCGCCCATGTAGTCCCGCACCGACTCCTCATACGTGGTCGGGTGCCCCGATTCCGTGAGGTACTCGGCAAGCACGCGATTCGAGATCGGTTCGCTGTCCACAAGGACACCGTCATTATCGAAAATGACCAGGTCGTAGCGCATGCCTCGAGCGTACCGACCCCGTAAACGCGGAAAAGCCCCGCACCATAAGGTGCGGGGCTTCCCACAAAGATTGTTCGGCGGCGTCCTACTCTCCCACAGGGTCCCCCCTGCAGTACCATCGGCGCTGAAAGGCTTAGCTTCCGGGTTCGGAATGTAACCGGGCGT
>NZ_JBIWOD010000005.1:0-425812 GCF_044767545.1 Streptomyces sp. NPDC101227
CTCGGCGGTAGATGTCGCAATCCCCACCGAGCCAGAAGGCCCTCACCTCGTTCAAGCACCCAGCGCGCGTGTCACCAACGTGCCGGGACAGCACATCTAGCGCCTTCAGCCGGGAACGCCGAGATCGGCTCAGTAAGAGAACGGGCCCGCCCCCTGGAAAGGGGACGGGCCCAATGTTTCACGTGAAACGTGACCGCGTGATTCAGGCGAGGTAGTCCGCCAGCTCGCGCTCGATCCCGGCCTTCGGCTTGGCGCCGACGATGGTCTTCACGACCTCGCCGCCCTGGTAGACGTTCATGGTCGGGATCGACATGACGCCGTACTTGGCGGTGGTCGCCGGGTTCTCGTCGGTGTTCAGCTTGGCGATGACGATCTCGTCGTGCTCGGCGGCAATGGCCTCCAGAGACGGGGCGACCTGGCGGCACGGGCCGCACCAGGTGGCCCAGAAGTCGACGAGGACGGGCTTGTCGCTCTTGAGGACGACCTCTTCGAAGTTGTCGTCCGTAACGGTCACCGTGGCGCCGGCCATGGCTGTCTCCTTACTCGGTGGGTGGTGAAAAGTTGGGGGTGACGATGGTCAGGCGGAGATGGTCTTCTCCGGCTCGGCCGTGGCCTCGCCGTCCGACAGCGCCGCAAGGAATCGCTCGGCGTCCAGGGCGGCGGAACAGCCCGTGCCGGCCGCTGTGATCGCCTGACGGTAGGTGTGGTCGACGACGTCACCGGCGGCGAAGACACCCTTGAGGTTCGTACGAGTGCTGGGCGCCTCGACCTTGAGGTAACCGTCGTCGTCCAGGTTCAGCTGGCCCTTGAACAGCTCGGTCCGCGGGTCGTGGCCGATCGCGATGAACAGGCCGGTCACCGGGAGCTCCGAGGTCTCGCCGGTCTTGACGTTGCGCAGCGTCAGACCGGTGAGCTTGTTCTCGCCGTGGATCTCGGCGACCTCGCTGTCCCACACGAACTTGATCTTCGGGTCGGCGATGGCGCGATCCTGCATCGCCTTGCTCGCCCGCAGGGCGTCGCGGCGGTGGACGACCGTGACGGAGTTGGCGAAGCGGGAGAGGAACGTTGCTTCTTCCATCGCGGTGTCGCCACCGCCGATGACGGCGATGTCCTGGCCCTTGAAGAAGAACCCGTCGCAGGTCGCGCACCAGGAGACGCCACGGCCGGACAGCTCGTCCTCACGGGGCAGCCCGAGCTTGCGGTGCTGGGAGCCGGTGCTCACGATGACGGCCTTCGCCCGGTGGACGGTGCCCGCGGTGTCGGTGACGGTCTTGATCTCTTCGGAGAGATCGACCGAGACGATGTCGTCCGGGACGAGCTCGGCACCGAAGCGCTCGGCCTGGGCGCGCATGTTGTCCATGAGGTCCGGCCCCATGATGCCGTCGCGGAAACCGGGGAAGTTCTCCACGTCGGTGGTGTTCATCAGTGCGCCGCCGGCGGTGACGGCACCTTCGAAGACGAGCGGCTTCAGGGACGCGCGGGCGGTGTAGAGCGCTGCGGTGTAGCCCGCGGGCCCGGAGCCGATGATGATCACGTTGCGGACGTCGCTCACGGGTGTCTTCCTTGTCTCTGCCGACGGCTTGCTGGGGTATCGGAACTCTCACCCCACCCAACGGATCCTACGGGGCGAGCATTCCCGGAGTGTCACAGCGCACGTCTCGTCGTTTCAGTCTCGCTGGTACGAGTGGGTCAGCAGGACCTTGCCGGGGGCCGGTGGGGTGGCAGAGACGCAGGAGGAAGACACGACATAGGCAGAGACGCGCGACGGGTCGGACGCGTGTGGCAGCACCACGAGATACGCGTCCTTGCCGTTGTAGGTGTTGTGGCTGGAGGCGAGCGGAGTTTCTGTGCGGCCGATGCCTTGGCGCACGCACGAGGGGACGGTGTCGGCACTACCGCGCAGCGGTGTTTCGGGAGAGCTGCGGGTGCCGATCTCAGGAGTCTTGTGTCCGTGTTTCGCCGCCAGCAGTCCGTGGACATGCGCTCCGAGGGATGCCGACGTCAGCGCCGAACCGCCGGAGCTGTGCTCGGCGGGTGCGCTCGCCCGGTCCTGGTGGGTGGCCCGGGTGCCGTCGGTGGCGGCGTTCTGGAAGAGGAGTCCGCCGATGCTGAGGGCTGCGGCGGCCGCTGCCGTACCGAGCAGAACGCGGGGCCAACGCCGTGCACGGGACGAGCGGCTGCTGGGTGTCCGGCGGCCGGGACCGGAGGCGCCCTTGGGGCGACCCGCCGGCCGGTCCGAGGGAGCGCTGTGTGTGGGCGATTCCACATCGGTTTCACGTGAAACCGAACCGGCGGCGGTCGATGTTTCACGTGAAACAAGAGTCCCCGTGGAGGGCGTCGTGGAGTTCAGCAGCGCCTCGGCTGCGAGCGCGGCATCGATGCGCCCCACGACATCGGCCGGCATCCTCGCCGGGCCGGGGAGTGTGCCGAGCAACCCCCGGATTTCCTCCAGTGATGCGTAGACGTCCGCGCACAGCGGGCAGCCGGCGAGATGGCGGCGAAGTTCCCTGGTGCGGGACGGGGGCAGCAGTCCGTCCGTGAGGTCGGAAATCTCGGAGACCTCCGGGTGCTCATCCGAGCCGGTCGTCGACGTCACGATCGCCCACCTCCGCCCTTCACGGCACCTGTGTCCTTCGGTCCTGCCGTCGGTGGGACGGATGTCCCCTGCGCCCGGTTCCTTCCCCCGCTTGCGGGCCGGCTATCCCCGCCGTCTGCGCGCAGATGGGTGACCAAGGGAAGGAGCCGCGCACGGCCCCGGGCGCAGCGGCTCTTGATCGTTCCCGTCGGCACACCGAGGACCGCGGCTGCTTCGGCGACGGGGTAGCCCTGCATATCGACGAGGACGAGCGCGGCGCGCTGTTCCTCGGGAAGTGTGCGCAGCGCGCCGAGCAGTTGCCGGTGCAGATCCTGGCGCTCGGCGGGAACGGCCGCGGATTCTTGGGGTTCGAGGAGCTGTTCCAGTCGCTCGGTCTCGGCCACGGGTGAGGTGCGCCGGGAGGCGGCCTTGCGTGCCCTGTCCAGACAGGCGTTCACCGTGATGCGGTGCAGCCAGGTCGTCACGGCGGACTGCCCACGGAAGGTGTGGGCCGCGCGGTAGGCGGAGACCAGTGCGTCCTGGACGGCGTCCGCGGCTTCTTCGCGATCTCCGAGGGTGCGCAGTGCCACGGCCCAGAGGCGGTCGCGGTGGCGTCGGACGATCTCCCCGAACGCATCGGGATCGCCCTTCACATGCAGAGCAAGGAGATCGGCGTCGGTTGGTGTCGAAGCCTCGTCGCTGTCGGTGGACACGGGCCCCCCGGCCGTAGCTGCCTGATCTCGGGTTCCATTGAAGCCCGCCAGGTCAGGAAAGTAAATGCCGATGAAATCGGGGCCCCGGCGGTTCCCGGCGACTCTGGAGATCGCTGCAGCACGTGACCGTCGTGTCAGGCCGCGAGTAGTTGTGCGGGCATTCGGATGGTTGCTCCCGATGGTCCCGCATGTTGCGTAGCCGCTCAGGCCCTGGTCCGTGAGCCGGAAGTATCCCTCCCGCTCACGGACCGGTTTCCGTTGACCCTGGCAGCCGCTGAGCTTGCTACCTGCTCAGCTGGTGAAGGAAACCTCCGTCACGCCCTGCTTATAGCCTTCGCCGCTGTACGTTTCCGGATCCGCCGGGGAGTACGGCATCGCGGTGATCCACACCAGGATGTACTGAGCCTTCACCGGCTTATCGATCTTGATCTCGGCCGTCTTCTGCGAGGTCTGAGCAGTACCGAGCTTCTGCATGGAACTCACCGGCTCAGACGGCGAGAGAGAGCTGGCCGCGTACAGCGTCACGGTGGTGCGGGGGCCACCGTAGTGCAGCCCGATCGACGCGCTGCTTATCCGTTGTTTCGACCCCACGTCGTAGATGAGGCCGACGCCCTGCTTGAAGGCCGGATTCAGGTCGGGGCCTTCCTTGAAGGTCTTGCTGTACCAGAAAGTGCCGGCGTCCCCGTCGTGGGTGTCCTGGGCCTGGCCGGGGTGCTGCGGCTTGCCGTCCGGGTAGTACTCCTCGGCGTCTGCGATCTTGATTGGCTTGTCGGCCGGCGTCTTGGCCTTGCCGCCGGTGGTGTGAGAGCTGCTCGGGCCGTCCTTGTCGCCCTCCAGCGAGAGCAGGGTGTCCGCGAGCTGCCAGCTGCCCAGTCCCAGGGCCGCGATGAGCAGCGCGGAGACGGACCATTTCAGCGCCTTGCCGGTACGGCTCTGCAGCGGGGGCGGCGGGGTGGGGATGGCCTGCGTCGGCCGGCCTGGCTGGCCGTTGCGGGCCGGCGACTGGCGGTAGGTGCCCTGCTGGTATCCGGTGCGCTGGTAGGGCGGCGGCGTGTTGAAGGTCGTCTCGGGGGGCCGGATGCGCGGCATCGCCGCGACTGCCTTGGCCAGCTCTTCCGGAGTGGTGCAGGGCTGCTCCTGCCGGGAAGCCGTGGCGCCATCGTTGACGACCGCGCGCATGGCGAGTTCGGACAGCCCGCGGTGGACCCCCGCACGCACCTGGTCCGGTGCGATCAGCCCGACGCCCTTGGGCAGACCGGTGAGACCGTAGGCGTCGTTCTCGTACGGCCAGCGCTGGGTCAGCGCGGCATACAGCAGTGCGCCGATCGCTTCGGTGTCCGTGCGCTGGGGGTGCTCACAGGTGATGCCGCGCAGCGCGGCCATGACCGCCAGGCCACGGATACGGTACTGGCCGGACTCCGTTCGCAGCACCGAGCCGGGAGTGATCCGCAGATGGGCCAGGCCCTCGCGGTGCGCGGCGGCCATGGCCTGGGAGACCTGGCTGACGAGCTGGTAGGCGTCGTGCGCTTCGAGCGGGCCGCCGGCAAGGACGGTGGTGAGCTCGGTGGCGTCCGGCAGCCATTCGTGGACGACGTAGACGAGGTCGTTTTCCTCCACGGCGTCGAGGACCTGGACGAACCGGGGGTCACCGAGAAGCGCGGACGAGCGGGCGGCGGACAACACCGGGCGGGCCCGCGGGTGGTCCGCGGGCAGGATGTGCACGCCGACGGCTCTGCGCAGCTTTTCGTCGACCGCGCGCCAGCTGCTGAATCCGTCCAGACGGGTGACGCACTCCTCGAGGCGGTAGCGTCTGGCGAGCTTATGGCCACTGTGCAGCTCCGGTGGCTGGGAGTCGGCCGCCGCGGCACCAGTCTCGTCACTGCCTGCGGTGTCCTTCTCCCCGCCGGATACCTTCTCGGCCTCCGCTCCGTCGTCCGTGGCCTGACCCGCCTTGGCGGTCAGCGGTTCCTCACCGCTCGTGTCGGCCACGTCGACGGCAGCCGTGCTCCGTTCCGCCACCGTCGTTCCTGCCTCCCCATCCGTTGCAGGCTCAATGAGCCAAGACAATTGTGCCCACAGTCCGCCACTATGCACGACACACGGTGGCGGTCGATGGTTGTGCCCGGTCAGCGACCCAGCTTGGCGCGGACCATCCCGACCAGGGCGTTCAACTCTTGGATCCGCATCTTCCGGGCGGCCGCGTAGAAGACCGCCAGAAGTACGGCGCTGCCGCCGACGAGGGCGGCGAGCGAGCCGGTGAACCCGCTGCCGAGTGCCTGCATGATGCCGTACACCGCGGCCCCGGAGACGATCGTGGCCGGAATGCTGGCGCCGGCCAGCCGTGCGTAGGTGCGCACGACATGCGCGGTGTCGAGGTCGCCTCCCATCCGCTTGCCCAGGCGGCGCCAGGCCACACCCACGCCGATGATGTACGCCAGACCGTAGGAGGCCGCCATGCCGATCACGGCCCAGCGCGCGGGGAGGATCAGGAAGCAGAGGGCGGAGGCGGCGGCGTTGACCGCGGCGACGATCACCGTGTTGTAGAAGGGGGTGCGGGTGTCCTCGTACGCATAGAAGGCACGCAGGACGACGTACTGCACCGAGAACGGGATCAGGCCGACGCCGAAGGCCATCAGCATGTAGCCCATCGGGATACCGGCGCCGGACGAGCCGTAGACGAGGGTGCACAGCGGGATACCGAGGGACAGGAAGCCGAACGAGATCGGCACGATGGCGACGGCCGAGGTACGAAGTCCCTGGGACATGTCGTCGCGGACGGCCGCGGTGTCGCCGTCGTGCGCGGAGCGTGCCAGGCGTGGCAGCAGCGCCGCCATCACCGAGACGGTGATGATCGCCTGCGGCATGTTCCAGATCAGCTGTGCGCTGGCGTAGGAGATGAAGCCGGTGCCGGGGTGGCCCTGCTCGTTGGCGGTGTTACCGGCCCATGTGGAGAGCTGGGTGACGACGAGGACGCCCGCCTGGTTGGCGAGGACGAACAGCACCGTCCACTTGGCGAGCTTGGCGGCTTTGCCCAGGCCGTGGCCGCGCCAGTCGAAGCGCAGCCGGAGCTTGAAGTCGGCGTCCCGCAGGTACGGGATCATCGCCAGCGCCTGGACGACGAGGCCGAGGAGGGTGCCGATGCCCAGCAGCCGGATGCCCTCGGTGGGGATGGTCGTGACGCCGATGTGGGAAGTCTTGGCCGAGCCGTAGACCCAGATGAACAGGCCGAAGGTGGCGATCATGACGATGTTGTTGAGGACCGGGGTCCACATCATCGCGCCGAAGCGGCCGCGGGCGTTGAGGATCTGCCCCATCACCACGTGCAGACCCATGAAGAAGATCGTGGGCACGCAGTAGCGGGTGAAGGCGACGGCGACCTCGTTGGCCGCCGGATCGCGGGAGATATCGAACGAGACCAGCTTCACCAGGACCGGTGCGGCGACCACGGCCAGGACGGTCAGTGCTCCGAGGATCACGATGACGAGCGTGAGCAGGCGGTTGGCGTAGGCCTCGCCGCCGTCGTCGTCCTCCTTCATCGCGCGGACGAGCTGCGGGACGAAGACGGAGTTCAGACCGCCGCCGATGGTCAGGATGAAGATCATCGTCGGCAGTTGGTAGGCGACCTGCCAAGAGTCACCGAGGACCGCGCCGCCGAGCGCCGCGACGATCAGCGCGGAGCGGATGAAGCCGGTGAGCCGGGACACCATGGTTCCGGCGGCCATCACCGCGCTGGACTTGAGCAGTCCCGAGGCCTTGCCGCCGGACTGCTTGCCGGCGGCTGCGGGAGCGGGCTCGGGCGTCGGCGCGGGCTGCGGGGGTACGGCTTCCGGCGTCGGCGCGCCCACTCCCCCGGCCACGGCGGGTGCCGGGGCCGGAGCGGGGTGCTGGGGCTCGTACGGCTGCTGGTCCCGGAAGAGATGCGCGAAGGCGTCGGGTTCCGAGCGCTCGTCGGATGCCTGGGTGATCAGGTCGTCGACACCCACGAATTGCGTGGTCGCGGCGTCAACGTAGTGGGGTTCGGGTCCCCCGGCACGGGAGTCGGGTGGGGTGGGCGTCGCCCAGAGCTGCGGGTCGGGGGCGTGCTGTGCCGCGGGGGGCTGCTGGTAGAGCGGCTGGGTGTGGTCCAGCGGGGGCGCGGAGTGCGCGGCGCGGTCGTAGGGCGCCTGGGCGCCCGGATCCGGGACCCCCGGGGGCGGAGCGTGGTGCGGGTCGTTGCGGTAGGCGTCCTGGACGTAAGGGTCCTGGGCGTAGGGGCCGGGAGCTGCGGGCACCTGGGGCGTCGCAGGGACCGGCCCAGCCGGGTCGCCATGGGCGTCCCGGCTGCGGTCACCGTCGTACGGCGCGTTCATCGCTGCCCCATCTCATCCGTCGCGGGCCATCCGGCCCCGCCATCTATCAACGGTCCACTTTCTCACCTGAGCCGGACGGGTCGGTGCTTTCCGAACCGGTGTCCGGCGCGGGGTCACTCGGCTGCTCGGGCTTGTCGCCGTCCGTGCCGCCGTTGTCGCCGTTCGTGCCTTCCTCGCCGTCCGGGTCTTCGCCGTCGGGTCCGTCCTCCGGGGGCGCCGCGGCCATCCGCTTGCGCTGGAGGTAGATCCGTACGCCGGCAAGGACCAGCAGCAGCACGCCGCCGGCGATGACGAGCATCACAGTCGCGGTGATCTCGGTGACGTTCACCTGGAACGTCATCGGTTCACCGTAGGGCTTTCCGTCGGCCGTGTAGAGCTGGGCGGTCACCCAGGCACGACCGTTGGCATTCGCCGTGGTGTCGAACTTGAACGACTGGCTGTGCCCGCCGTCCACCTTGATCTGCTGTGACTTCCCCACGTCCAGACGGTTGGGCTGGGACGAGGTCAGCTTCAGGGTCATGCCTTCGACGCCCTGGACCAGGTTGTTCTGCACCGTCACAGGAATCGTCGCGCTGCGCCCGGAGAGTGTCGCATCCGACTTCTGGATCAGGTGGACCTTCTTGGTCAGGCCGTCGAGATAGCCGCGCACGGAGTTACGGAAGGCCCCGGCACCGGTCGGGTCGCCCCGCCACTCGGTCGACATCTCGCGCAGTATGGCGGTGCCGAACGGGGTCACCACGCGCTCCGGCTGGGCCAGGATCACGCGGTAGTCGTCCAGTGCCGCCTGGGTTTCCTGGATCTTCCGGAAGGCCTCGGTGGGAAGCTCTTCCCTGCGCAGCGAGCCCGGGTAGGCGGCGCCGCTCGGCACCTGACGGGTGGCCGCGGGGTCGGGCTTCGCGTTGGTCGCATCGCTGAGGTCCAGTGGCTGTGTCCACCGCCCCGCGTCCTCCAGATTCCGCAGAGCGGTGGCCATCGCATGGGCCTGTTCGGCCGAGGGCATGCGCTGGGGGGCGACGACGATGCTGCGCTGCCGGTCCGGTGCCTGGAGGTTGATCATCTGCGTCTGGGCGACGAATTGCTGAATCGCGCGGGAGGCGTTGTCCGCCTTCGACATATCGCCTTCGAATGCCCGGGAGAGCCGCGCGTCCGCGACGATGGCGGTGTTGCCACCGCCGATGGGCCGCGCCGCTGTCGGTGTGTAGGGCAGTCCGCCGGTCTCGCGCAGGCTGTCGCTGCGGGTGATCACGTTGTGCGCACCGGCCGAGGTGGCGACATCGACGGTCGAGGAGTCGATGGCGCCGTCGACGGGCCAGGCGAAGTCCGTACGCGGTGTGACCCCCAGCACCGTGTCCACGGTCGTGGCGGCGAGCTCGGTGGCCGGACCGAGGTGGCTGAGGGCACTGGGGACGCTCTTGCCGTGGTGTGCGAGCGAGGCGAGGTCGGGGTCGGCGAACGGCAGGGCGACGACCTCGTGCGTCTTCACTGCCTTTTGGAGGTCGTTCAGCCACTGCTTGGCGACGGCTTGATTCTTGCCCGCCGGGCCGTCCGGGCCGCCAACCTTGTACGTCCTGGTCATGGCGTCGACACTGGCGAGCAGATCGGGATCGATGACGAAAGTCACCGGCAGGTTCTTGGCGAGCGTCACCATCTGCTGCAGCCGGCCGCCGGGCGCGAGCTCCGCAGCGAGATCGTCGTTGCGGAAGACCGGCGTCTGCGCGGCGTCGGTCTCAGCAGTGAGATGGGTGTCGGAAATGAGCGGCCACAGGTAGGTGAGCTGGGTCTTCTTGCCTGCGTCCCCCTTCTGCCAGGGCAGGAAGGTCCGGTCGATGCCGAGCACCTGCTCGAAGGGCGAGGTCTGGGTACGCCCTGACAGCGTGACACTGAGCCGGTACACACCGTCTTCGCCGAGGTCGAGGTCCGTCGCCGGCACGCTGAGGGAGAAGGGGCGGCTGGCACCGGGATCCAGCTTGTCGATCTTCTCCTTGTGGCCCTTGACCTCCGGTCCGTCGACGCCGGGTACGTAGCCGGTGTGCCGGGACGCGGTGTCGATGGAGCTGCGGCCGCCGAGAGATACGCCACGGTGCATTCCGACGTGCGCGTCCGTGATCGTCCTGCTGCCGTCGTTGGTCAGCGTGCCGGAGACCGTGACCGTGTCCGCCTTCGTGGGAGCCGACGGCGTCATCGATTCGATGCTGATGTCGACCGGGCGGGAGCCCGTCGGGGCGGCCTGTGCGGAGGGGGCCTGCGGGGCCAGCAGCAGGCCTGTGAGCAGGGGTGTTCCGGTGAACAGCGCCACGGTCCTGCGCAGCCATCGGCCGCGCGGCCGTTCAGTCCCCTGGAACCCTGCCGCCTCGGCCACGCGCTCGCCCGTCCCTCGTCGTCGTCAGTGGTCGTCGGAATGTGCGTCCACGAATGGTAACGAGGCCCGCTGCGCCGTAGTGCCGGGGACTGCTCCACATGATCGCCGGGACGGCGCCGGCCGCCGCGTCCCCTTTATTAACGTGACGCTTCCTACAGCGCAGCCACGTACTCTGTTTTGTTGTGCCGAACGCCAACAATGACCTCCCCACCCCGCCGACCGAGCGGACGCCGCAGTCGACGAACGCGTTGAACCATGTCCAGCGCCGTGCCGTGAGCGAGCTGCTGCGGGTGTCCCCCGTAGCGGACGATCTGGCCCGCCGGTTCCAGGAGGCCGGGTTCACGCTTGCCCTGGTCGGGGGTTCGGTGCGGGATGCGCTGCTCGGGCGGCTCGGCAACGACCTGGACTTCACCACCGATGCCCGTCCCGAGGACGTCCTGAAGATCGTCCGGCCGTGGGCGGACGCGGTGTGGGAGGTCGGCATCGCCTTCGGCACGGTCGGCTGCAAGAAGAGCTCGTTCGACATCGAGGTCACGACCTACCGCTCCGAGGCGTACGACCGCACCTCGCGCAAGCCCGAGGTGTCCTACGGCGACTCCATCGAGGAAGACCTGGTCCGTCGGGACTTCACGGTGAACGCCATGGCAGTGCTGTTGCCGCAGAAGGAGTTCGTCGACCCGCACGACGGGCTGGAGGACCTGGCATCGCGCGTGCTGCGGACGCCGGGGACGCCGGAGGAGTCGTTCTCCGACGATCCGCTGCGGATGATGCGCGCGACCCGTTTCGCCGCCCAGCTGGACTTCGAGGTCGCCCCCGAGGTGGTCGCCGCGATGAAGGCGATGTCGGAGCGGATCGAGATCGTCTCCGCGGAGCGTGTACGGGACGAGCTGAACAAGCTGATCCTTGGGGCGCACCCGCGCAAGGGGCTCCGGCTGCTCGTCGATTCAGGGCTCGCCGCCCGGGTGCTGCCCGAGCTGCCCGCGCTGCAGCTGGAAAGTGACGAGCATCACCGTCACAAGGACGTCTACGAGCACTCGCTGACCGTCCTGGAGCAGGCAATCGACCTGGAAGAGGACGGGCCCGATCTGGTGCTGCGGCTGGCGGCTCTGCTGCATGACATCGGCAAGCCCAGAACGCGGCGCTTCGAGTCGGACGGGCGGGTCTCCTTCCACCACCACGAGGTGGTGGGGGCGAAGATGACCAAGAAGCGGATGACTGCGCTGAAGTACTCGAACGACATGATTAAGGACGTCTCGCACCTGGTGGAGCTGCATCTGCGCTTCCACGGATACGGGACGGGTGAGTGGACGGACTCGGCGGTCCGGCGCTATGTGCGTGACGCCGGCCCGCAGCTGAAGCGGCTGCACAAGCTGACCCGCTCGGACTGCACCACCCGGAACAAGCGCAAGGCCAATGCGCTGTCGCGGGCGTATGACGGGCTTGAGGAGCGCATCGCACGGCTCCAGGAGCAGGAAGAGCTGGATGCCATCCGACCGGACCTGGACGGCAACGACATCATGAAGATCCTGGGGATTGCGCCGGGGCCAGAGGTAGGCAAGGCCTACAAGGCGATGCTGGAACTGCGACTGGAGCGCGGCCCCATGGATCGGGACGCGGCGGTTGCCGCTTTGAAGGAGTGGTGGACCGCGCAGGGCTGAATGTTTCACGTGAAACGTTCGGTCGATGAACCGCCATGTTTCACGTGAAACATGGGGCGGTGTTTCACGTGAAACATCGCCCTACGCGGATGGGTGGGCGCCGCCCCGTGGGCTGAGGCCCCGTTATTCAAGGGGAGACTTGCCCCATCGTCGCCAGGGTCGGGCCAATGCCGTGGCGACGATCGCGTAGAGAACGGTCACCACGATGAGCAGCACGACGGACCGTCCGTCCGGCGGCAGCATGAGCGCCGCGACCGCTGCTGCACCCACGAAGGCCACGTTGAACAGCACGTCGTAGATGGCGAAGATCCGGCCTCGGAACGCGTCGTCGACCGTGGACTGCACCACGGTATCCGTGGAGATCTTGGTTCCCTGGGTGCTGAGCCCGAGCATCAGCGCGGCGGTCAGCATCGGCTCGGGGGCGAAAAACAGCCCGAGCGTCGGCACCAGTACGGCTCCCATGGCCGCGCAGCAGGCGATCCATCCGAACGGGCTGAGCTTCTCGACCGCCCACGGTGTGACGAGAGCGGCCGCGAAGAAGCCGACTCCGGACACCACTACGGTGATCCCGAGCAGGGCCAGGCCGTCGGATTCGGTGTCGGCCCAGGAGTAGCGGCACAGCATCAGCACCGTGACCGTCAGAGCTCCATAGCAGAAGCGGATCAAGGTCATTGCCGTCAGGGCGCGGGCCGGCGTGCGCCGCTCCTTGAGGTGGCGCAGACCCTCTACCAGTCCCCGCACAGTACTGAACAGGGCTGCCCACACATGTGGTTGGAGCCGGGCGGGGTCGGGCCCGAGGAGTGTCGGTGCCATGCGCAGGGCAGTGAGGGCCGAACAGAGATAGAGAGCCGAGGCAAGCAGCACGACAAAGGCGTCGACATGTGAGCCGGCGAGCCGGACGGCGAATGCGAGCCCGCCGCCGGCGGTCGCGGCAAGCGTTCCGGCTGTGGGCGAAACGGAGTTGGCCATCACCAGCTGCTGTTCACCGTCGACCACGCGTGGCAGTGAGGCCGAGATACCGGCCAGTACAAAGCGGTTCACGGCCGTCACGGAGAGCGCCGAGGCATAGAAGAGCCAGTCAGGAACATGAGCCACGATCAATGCGGCGGTCGCGGCGGCGAGCACGGCGCGCAGCAGATTTCCATAGAGCAGAACCTGGCGGCGGCGCCAGCGGTCGAGCAGCACTCCCGTGAACGGCCCGAGGAGCGAGTAAGGCAGCAGCAGGATCGCCATGGCGGAGGCGATGGCCGCGGGCGAGGCCTGTTTCTCGGGTGAGAACACGACGTATGTGGCGAGCGCGACCTGGAAGACACCATCGGCAGCCTGGGACTGGAGCCGTACGGCGAGGAGGGAACGGAAGTCGCGGAGCCGGAGTAATACGCGGAGGTCGCGCACTGCATGCATGGCGCACAGCCTCACACAGCCCGCAGGCCCCCGGGTGGAATTCCCGGAGGCCTGCGGGCTGCGTGAGGCGAACGTCTTAGCGCTCGACCTCGCCCTGGATGAACTTCTCGACGTTCTCCCGCGCCTCGTCGTCGAAGTACTGCACCGGCGGCGACTTCATGAAGTACGAGGAAGCGGAGAGGATCGGGCCCCCGATGCCCCGGTCCTTCGCGATCTTCGCGGCACGCAGGGCGTCGATGATGACACCCGCGGAGTTCGGGGAGTCCCAGACCTCGAGCTTGTACTCGAGGTTCAGCGGGACGTCACCGAAGGCGCGGCCCTCGAGGCGGACGTAGGCCCACTTGCGGTCATCCAGCCAGGCCACGTAGTCCGACGGGCCGATGTGGACGTTGTCCTCGCCCATTTCACGGTCCCGGATCTGGGAGGTGACCGCCTGGGTCTTGGAGATCTTCTTGGACTCCAGGCGCTCGCGCTCGAGCATGTTCTTGAAGTCCATGTTGCCGCCGACGTTCAGCTGCATCGTGCGGTCCAGGATGACGCCCCGGTCCTCGAAGAGCTTGGCCATCACGCGGTGCGTGATGGTGGCGCCGACCTGGGACTTGATGTCGTCACCGACGATCGGGACACCGGCCTCGGTGAACTTGTCCGCCCACTCCTTGGTGCCGGCGATGAAGACCGGGAGGGCGTTGACGAAGGCGACCTTGGCATCGATGGCGCACTGGGCGTAGTACTTCGCCGCGTCCTCGGAGCCGACAGGGAGGTAGCAGACCAGAACGTCGACCTGCTTGTCCTTGAGGATCTGGACGATGTCGACCGGGGCCTCTGCGGACTCCTCGATGGTCTGGCGGTAGTACTTGCCCAGACCGTCGAAGGTGTGACCGCGCTGGACCGTCACGCCGGCGTTCGGCACATCGCAGATCTTGATGGTGTTGTTCTCGCTGGCGCCGATGGCGTCCGAGAGGTCGAGGCCGACCTTCTTGGCGTCGACGTCGAAGGCCGCCACGAACTCGATGTCACGCACGTGGTAGTCGCCGAACTGCACGTGCATGAGGCCGGGCACGCGGCTCTTCGGGTCGGCGTCCTTGTAGTACTCGACGCCCTGTACCAGCGAGGCGGCGCAGTTGCCCACGCCGACGATGGCTACGCGAACCGAACCCATTCCGGTTGCTCCCTGTGTTCTCGATGAGGACCTGGCACCGCAGGGCCTCATGTGGTGGTGTCATCGGACGGATCCGGCCGGGAACCACCCCGGTGCCGGGGCAGGCCGCCCGCATCTTCTGACTTCTTGTCCTGCTCTGCGGGATCCGGTGCGCGCTGATCGCGCCCGGTGCGCTCACTCTCGATGAGCTCGTTCAACCAACGGACTTCGCGTTCCACGGATTCCATGCCGTGGCGTTGCAGTTCGAGGGTGTAGTCGTCCAGCCGCTCGCGGGTCCTGGCCAAAGAGGTGCGCATCTTCTCAAGGCGCTCCTCCAGCCGACTGCGGCGGCCCTCCAGCACGCGCATCCGAACGTCCCGCGACGTCTGACCGAAGAATGCGAAGCGGACGCCGAAGTGCTCGTCCTCCCACGCATCCGGTCCGGAGTGGGCGAGCAGCTCCTCGAAGTGCTCTTTGCCCTCTGCGGTCAATCGGTAGACGATCTTTGCCCGGCGCCCTGACAGTGCCGCGCCGGGCGCGCCCTCCGGGGCGTCGCCCGTCTCCTCGACGAGCCAGCCGCTTGCGACCAGCGCCTTGAGGCAGGGGTAGAGGGTGCCGTAGCTGAACGCACGGAAGACACCGAGCGAGGTGTTGAGCCGTTTTCGCAGCTCATAGCCGTGCATCGGAGACTCCCGAAGCAGGCCCAGGACGGCGAACTCGAGGATGCCGGAACGTCTGCTCATCCTCCGCCTCCTTGGCCCGGTGCGTTCTTTATCTCGTGCTGATGTATCGACTCGATACATCCAGACGATAGAACGGTGCCTCGAATGGAACAAGCGGGGGCACGGTGAACGGCGTCACATCACCAATTCGCTGCACGCAACCTGACTGATTTGGAGTGAATTTCAACACTGGGCAGGTTTTGGCGGTGCGTAGTCTGTGCGGCATGCAGACTGCCGGGAACCGCGGACCGATATCTGGCGTCCCCGTCCTCGGTGTAGTGCGGCCCTCACCCCACGAGTGGGCCGTGCATCGGGGGGACCTGAAGACAACTGCCGCCTTCAGGCGACGAGAAAGCGCGCCTGCCCGAGGAGTAATCGTTCCATGAGCGAGCACCGTCGCAAACCGCCACAGCCACAAGGTGGCGGACGTGCCGCGGCCCGACGTGCCGCGCAGCAGTCAACAGGGCGTCGTGCCGCGCCCTCGCGAGACTCGGCTGCCGGCCCGCCGCCCACCTCCGATCCGCATGGTCAGGAGCGGCCGTACGGTGGACGTGCCGAAGCCCGCCGGGCCGCGCAACGCGGCGGCCGCCGGCGCGGATCAGATTCCGCTGCGATGGCCGCCGGCGGCGGCCCCGGTGGTCATGGTGGTGGAGGCCGTGGAGGCCGCCGCACCGGTGGCGGCGGCAACGGCCCCGAGGGAGGCGGCCGAGGGCGTGGCAGCGCGAAGCCTGTCAAGAAGCGCTGGATCGATTATCCGCGTGCCAACCGCAACGGCTGGCGCCGCTTTGTGCCGTCCTGGAAACAGGTCACCAGCCTGTGCGTAGGCTTCCTCGGTCTGATCGTCGGAGCTGCCGGCGTCGCGCTGGCCTTGGTGCATGTTCCCGACGAGAACAAGGCCGCCATGGCCCAGAACAACGTCTACTTCTGGGCCGGCGGCAAGGTCATGGCCCGCGACGGCGAGACGAATCGGCAGAACCTCAAGATTGCCCAGATCCCCGATTCGATGCAGGACGCGGCGGTCGCAGCCGAGAACGCCTCGTTCTGGCACGACTCGGGCGTAGACCCCATGGGTATCGCACGCGCGCTGTTCAACATGGCCAAGGGTGGGGAAACCCAGGGTGGTTCGACCATCACGCAGCAGTACGTCAAGAACGCGATGCTGACCCAGAACCAGACGCTGGACCGTAAGTTCAAGGAACTGTTCATCTCGATAAAGGTCGGGGCACTCAAGGGCAAGCCCGAGATCTTGCAGGGGTACCTCAACACCAGCTACTACGGGCGCGGTGCCTACGGCATCCAGGCCGCGGCCCAGGCGTATTTCGGCAAGGACGCCGGGAAGCTGTCGCGGAGCGAAAGCGCCTTGCTGGCAACGGTGCTCAAGGGCGCCGACCTCTACGACCCGGCCGGCGGTTCCGGGCCGAACTCCGACCGGGCGGACAACACCAAGCGGGCGAAGGCGCGATGGTCCTGGATCCTTGATCGGGAAGTCGCGAACGGGATGATCAAGAAGCAGGATCGACTCAAGATCACGAAGTTCCCGCACGTCGAAGACCCGAAGCCGGTGGCCAGTAAGGCCGGCCAGATCGGCTACCTCATGGACACCGCCAAGAAGTATGTCCTGAAGCACTCCAACCTCACCGAGAGGGAGTTCGACAGGGGCGGCTACACCATCCAGACAACCTTCGATGAGTCGAAGGTCAACAAACTCACCGACGCGGTCAAGAAGGTCGACAAGCGATACATCGACCCGAAGAAGCGTGCGAAGGACAAATACGTCCAGTTCGGTGCCGCCTCCGTGGTGCCCGGCGATGGCAGGATCGTCGCGCTGTACGGCGGTGAGGGTTACGACAAGGGACACTTCAGCAATAACGCCGACACCTATGGTGTGCCCGTCGGCTCGACCTGGAAGCCGTTCGTTCTTGCGGCGGCGATGAAGTACGGCACGGCCGCCAGCGAGGGTGCGCCGATCCCTCCGGAGAGCAAGTACAACGGCGACGACCATCTCAAGGTGAAGAACGCAGAGGGCGGCTACGTCCTGAAGCGGGACAACTCGCCCTTCTATCAGGAGAACGAGAGCAACCATCCCTGGGGCTACATCACCTTGACCAAGGCGATGGAGCAATCCATCAATACCCCGTTCGTTCAGCTCGGCATGGATGTCGGTATGGACAAGGTGCGGGACGTGGCGGAGTCGGCGGGTATCTCACGGGACAGCTTCGACAAGAACCTCAACCCGTCGTTCGCGCTGGGCACCTCCACGCCGAGTGCGATCCGGATGGCCAATGCCTACGCGACCTTCGCTGCTTCGGGCACCAAGGTCGATCCGTACTCGGTGACCAAGGTGACGTCGGAAGGCAAGGACCTGCCGGGCTTCGAGAAGCCCGAGCAGGTGTCGGCGCTGCAGCCCAACATCGCCGACACCGTGACCAAGGTGCTGCAGAACGTCATCCAGAACGGCACGGCGAAGGAAGCGAAGCGGTTGGGTATTCCGGCTGCTGGCAAGACCGGCACCACCGACGAGAACAAATCGGCCTGGTTCGTCGGCTACACGCCGCGCCTCTCGACGTCCGTGACGATGTTCCGTGAGGACCCGCAGAATCCCCGCCAGCTGTCCATGAACGGAGTCGGTGGCTTCGACTCGATCCACGGTGGCGCCCTGCCCACTGAGGTGTGGACCGAGTACATGCTGGCGGCGCATATCCCGTCGAAGGACTTCGAGGCGCCCACGTCGTCCGTCGGTCCGCCGGTGAACGAGGCAGGCATGCCGACGCCCAAGCCGACCCCGACCCCGACGCCGTCGCAGGAGCCCTCCGAGACGCCGTCCGAGTCCGCCACCCCCGGCGACTCGCCGTCCCCCAGCCCGAGCGAGACCTGCTCCAAGTGGGACATCGGCTGTGGAGGCAACGGTGGCGGCACGGGTAATGGCGGAGGCAACGGTGGCGGACCCGGCGGGGGACCGGGCGGTGACACCGGAGGCGACGTGACTCCGACGCCCGATCCCACCGGCGGCGGTGGCGGCATCTTCGGCGGCCCCAACGGCAGCTAGCGTCCATCACCGCGAGATGTTTCACGTGAAACACGCAGACCGTTTCACGTGAAACACGGACTCACGAAGCCCCCGACCCGGGATGACCGGGCGGGGGCTTTGCCGTCTGCGGCCGGGGACCGTACGGCAGGATGGGGCCATGACGAGCGTGCGACAGGACGAGCCTGTACGGCCGACGAACAGGGATGAGGTGGCGGCGGCCGGGAGCGAGCTGATCGGCGGTCCGATCGGCCGGCGCGCGCTGCTCGGAACGAACTGGCTGACGCCGGTGCGGGTCATCGCGCTGGTCGCCATCGGCGTATTTGCGCTCGGCATGGTGCAGAAGCTGCCCTGCTACAACGGCGGGTGGTTCTTCGGCGCCACGACCCAGTACACCCACGCCTGCTACTCCGACATTCCCCATCTCTATGTGGGGCGGGGTTTCGCCGACGGTCTGATCCCGTATTTCCAGCGACTGCCCGGCGATATGGAGTACCTCGAGTACCCCGTGCTGACCGGCCTCTTCATGGAGGTCGCCTCATGGATGACGCCGCTCCCGGGCACGATCCAGGACCGAGTCCCCAGTGAGCAGATCTACTGGCTGGTGAACGCCGGGATGCTGATGGTGTGTGCCGCCATCATGGCGGTCTGTGTGGCCCGCACCCACCGCCGCCGTCCCTGGGACGGACTGCTGGTCGCCCTGGCGCCCGCCTTCGCCCTCACCGCCACCATCAACTGGGACCTGCTGGCAGTCGCCCTGACCGCTGCGGGGATGCTGATGTGGTCGCGCAGCCGCCCGCTGGCGGCCGGCGTACTGATCGGCCTGGCGACCGCGGCAAAGCTGTACCCGGTGCTGCTGCTGGGGCCCTTGCTGGTGCTGTGCTGGCGCGCGGGGGCCTGGCGGGCGTACGGCCGAGCCCTCACCGGCGCCGTGGTGGCCTGGCTCGTGGTGAACCTGCCGGTGATGATCACGCATGATGCGGCCGGCTTCCACATCCGGGAGGGCTGGGCGAAGTTCTACACCTTCAGCCAGGAACGGCCGATCGACTTCGGTTCACTCTGGCTCCTGATCTCCCAGCGCACGGGCAACCCCCTGGAGAACGCCAACACCTATGCCACGCTGCTGATGATCGTCGGCTGCGGCGTCATCGGATTGCTCACTCTGTACGCACCGCGCCGGCCGCGCTTCGCGCAGCTTGCTTTTCTCGTCGTGGCGTTGTTCATCCTCACGAACAAGGTCTACTCGCCGCAGTACGTCCTGTGGCTGATCCCGCTCGCCGCGCTGGCCCGCCCACGCTGGCGGGACTTCCTGATCTGGCAGGGCTGCGAGGTCATGTATTACCTCGGGATCTGGATGTACCTCGCGTACACCAGCAACGGCGACAAGCATCAGGGGCTGCCGCCCGAGGGCTATCAGCTCGCCATCGCGCTGCACCTCCTGGGCACGCTGTATCTGTGCGCTGTGGTCGTACGGGACATCCTGATGCCGGAGCGCGATGTGGTGCGCAGGGACGGGGACGATGACCCGTCGGGCGGTGTCCTGGACCGGGCGCCCGATGCGTTTGTGCTCGGGCGGGTCGCCCATGAGCCACGGCACGCGGCGCACCTCGAAGGGGCGGCGGCGGTGCGCTGGGGCGCCGTACGGAAGTAAGCCGACCCCGGTGGACAAGCATCGGGCCCGGTGTCGCAGAAGATGTCTGCGGCACCGGGCCCTTGGCGTTACGGAGGCCGGGTCAGCGGTCCACGATGCGGTCGAACTGGGTGGTGGTGTGGCGCAGGTGGGCCACCAGCTCCTCGCCGACCTGGGGCTCCGGTGCATCCCCCGGCACGAACAAGATCGACACCTGCATGTGTGGCGGCTCCGCGAACCAGCGCTGCTTACCGGCCCATACATACGGGGCCAGATTGCGGTTGACCGTTGCCAGGCCGGCTCGTGCCACGCCCTTGGCGCGCGGCATCACGCCGTGCAGCGCCTTGGGGGACTCCAGGCCGACGCCGTGCGAGGTGCCGCCGGCCACCACGACCAGGTAGCCGTCGGAGGCCGCCTTCTGCTGGCGGTAGCCGAAGCGCTCCCCCTTCGCGACCCGGGTCACATCGAGGACCGAGCCGCGGTACTCGGTGGCCTCGTGGTCGCCGAGCCACAGCAGCGTCCCGATCCGTGCACGGAAGCGG
Source organism: Streptomyces sp. NPDC101227 (assembly GCF_044767545.1). NCBI lineage: Bacteria > Bacillati > Actinomycetota > Actinomycetes > Kitasatosporales > Streptomycetaceae > Streptomyces > Streptomyces sp. NPDC101227. The sequence goes on from NZ_JBIWOD010000005.1 coordinate 20,116, forward strand.
GTCTGCGGGAACTGCTGCTGGAGCCGGGCGAGTTCCTGCGCCTTGAGGTGGCTGACGAACATGGTGTGCAGCGGCAGCCGGGCGGCGCGTAGCTGGTCCATCCAGCCGATGACCTCCTCGACGGCGTCGGAGCCGTCGGCGCGGTCCAGCGGCAGATGGATTGCGAACCCTTCGAGCCGGACGTCTTCTATGGCCGTGGCCAGCTTCGGCAGGTCCTCCGGCTTGACGCCGTGCCGCTTCATGCTGCTCATGACCTCGATGACGACCCGGGCGCCGACCAGCCCGCCCACACCCTCGACCGAGGAGACCGAGCGGATCGCCCGGTCCGGCAGCGGCACCGGCTCCTCGCCGTGCCGGAACGGGGTCAGGACGAGCAGGTCGCCGCTGAAGAAGTCCTTGATGCGGGCCGCTTCGTAGGTCGTACCGACCGCGAGGATGTCGGAACCGAGGCGGGTTGCCTCCTCGGCGAGGCGCTCGTGGCCGAAGCCGTAACCGTTGCCTTTGCAGACCGGGACCAGCCCGGGGAACTGCTGGAGCACGCTCTGCTGGTGTGCCCGCCAGCGCGCGGTGTCGACGTAGAGAGTGAGCGCCATGGCCGGGCCCGGGACCTTTCTCGTAGCTGGGTGTCTCAGGGTACGAACGGTGCGGTGGAGCTGTCGGCGGTGCGCAGGCTATCCGCGGAGAGACATCGCGATGTCGAATGCCTTCTGCATGAGCTTGTTGAGTGGGAAGTCCCACTCACCGAGGTACTCCGCTGCCTGCCCACCCGTGCCGACCTTGAACTGGATCAGGCCGAAGAGATGGTCGTTCTCGTCCAGCGAGTCGCTGATGCCACGGAGGTCGTAGACCGAGGCGCCGAGCTTGTAGGCGTCCTGCAGCATCTGCCACTGCATGGCGTTGGACGGGCGGACTTCCCGGCCGATGTTGTCGGAGGCGCCATAGGAGTACCAGACGTGCCCGCCGACGACCAGCATCGTCGCCGCGGAGAGGTTCACGCCGTTGTGCCGCGCGAAGTACAGCCGCATGCGGTTGGGGTCCTCGGTGTTGAGGGAGGTCCACATGCGCTGGAAGTAGCTGAGCGGTCGCGGACGGAACTTGTCGCGCTCCGCGGTGATCTCGTAGAGCCGCTGCCATTCGGCCAGGTCCTCGTAGCCGCCCTGGACGACCTCGACACCGGCCTTCTCGGCCTTCTTGATGTTCCGACGCCACAGCTGGTTGAAGCCCTTGTGGACCTCCTCCATGCTGCGGTCGGCGAGCGGCACCTGGAACACATAGCGGGGCTGGACGTCGGCGAAGCCTGCGCCGCCCTCCTCGCCCTGCTGCCAGCCCATACGGCGCAGCTGGTCGGCCACCTCGAAGGCGCGCGGCTCGATGTGGGTCGCCTCGACGTCGCGCAGGCGCTTGACGTCCTGGCTCTGGATGCCGGCCTTGATCGCCGCGGCGTCCCAGCGGCGGATGACGACCGGCGGGCCCATCTTCACGGTGAAGGCGCCCTGCTGCTTGAGATGCGTGAGCATCGGCTGCAGCCAGTCCTTGAGGTTCGGCGCGTACCAGTTGATGACCGGTCCCTCGGGGAGATAGGCGAGGTAGCGCTTGACCTTGGGCACCTGGCGGTAGAGGACGAGGCCGGCGCCTACCAGCTCGCCGCTCGGGTCGAACCAGCCCAGGCTCTCCGCGCGCCATTCGGCCTTGACGTCCGCCCAGGCAGGAACCTGCATGTGGCTGGCCGCGGGCAGGCTCTGGATGTATGCCAGATGCTGCTCTCGACTGATGGTCCTCAGGGTCAGGCTCATGCGGGGCGCTCCTCGGCAGGTGTGTCCCCATTGTCGGGGCTCCGGCTCTCGCGCCGAAGCCTACTGTGACCAGGGAGCGCCCCGACTGGCCCATGCGGGCACGGGCCCGTACGGCCCCTATCCGTTGCGCTAACCGATGACCCCGCCGAAGAGTCCGCCGTGTGCCAGGCCGAGGTAGAAGCCGAAGGCCGCCGCTCCGAGCCCGATGATCAACAGGAAGCGTTCACCTGTCGTGGACGAGATGAACTGGCCCCAGAGGCCGGTGCCGATTCCCACCAGGCCGACCCAGGAACTGACCAGGTGCAGACTGGGGGAAAATGTGGCGAAAGCGGCGATCGCGCCGAGGACTACGGTCACGATGGCGAGAGTGTTCTCGACGGGATGAGCCTGGCCGTCGCTGTTGAGCAGCGAGATCAGGCTGCGCTGGGTCCTTACTGCCTGTGCCATGCGGCACCTCCGATGACAGGGCGGCGCACTGTAACGCCGCTCACACCCGTTGTGTTCCAGATTGAGGGGTGTGGCACTCGGATTTCAACCGGAAGGCCTGAGGCAGGTACGCTGTACGGTCTGCGCCCATGTCTGTCCGGATACTCCGGCCGGGCTCGGTGCGGAACGCATCATGACCCTCCTGCCACGGAACGACCGTGGCCGCTGAGTCCAAAGGAGGTGGGTTCTACATGCGTCACTACGAGGTGATGGTCATCCTCGACCCCGATCTCGAGGAGCGCGCTGTCTCCCCGCTGATCGAGAACTTCCTCTCCGTCGTCCGTGAGGGCAACGGAAAGGTCGAGAAGGTCGACACCTGGGGCCGTCGTCGTCTCTCGTACGAGATCAACAAGAAGCCTGAGGGCATCTACTCGGTCATCGACCTGCAGGCCGAGCCTGCGGTCGTCAAGGAGCTCGACCGTCAGATGAACCTGAATGAGTCGGTCCTTCGGACCAAGGTCCTCCGTCCCGAGACCCACTGAGCGCGCAAGCGTCCAGCGGTAACCGGGTTCGAGTAGCAGCAACACCAGCAGCCAGCAGCACACCCGCCGAGAGGTTCCCCTAATGGCAGGCGAGACCGTCATCACGGTTGTCGGCAATCTTGTCGACGACCCCGAGCTGCGCTTCACCCCGTCGGGTGCGGCGGTCGCGAAGTTCCGCGTCGCGTCCACCCCCCGCACCTTCGACCGTCAGACCAATGAGTGGAAGGACGGCGAGAGCCTGTTCCTGACCTGCTCGGTGTGGCGTCAGGCGGCGGAGAACGTCGCCGAGTCCCTCACGCGGGGTACCCGCGTGGTCGTGCAGGGCCGCCTCAAGCAGCGGTCGTACGAGGACCGCGAGGGCGTGAAGCGCACGGTCTACGAGCTCGACGTCGAGGAAGTCGGCGCGAGCCTGAAGAACGCCACGGCCAAGATCACCAAGACCGGTGGTCGCGGTGGCCAGGGCGGCGGCTTCGGCGGCGGCGGCCAGCAGGGTGGCGGCGGCCAGGGTGGCGGCAGCTGGGGCGGCGGCTCCGGCGGCGGCCAGCAGGGCGGCGGCGGTGCTCCCGCCGACGACCCGTGGGCGACCGGTGCACCTGCCGGCGGCGGCCAGCAGGGTGGCGGCGGCGGTGGCTGGGGCGGCAGCTCCGGCGGCGGCTACTCGGACGAGCCGCCCTTCTAGGTCCGTACAGCCGGTCCGTCCGAGGCGTTGTTTCACGTGAAACAACGCCGTGGAACGGCCGGGGGCCTTGAGGGCGTCAGCACAAACTTCTTGAACTCACTGGAGAGAGACAATGGCGAAGCCGCCTGCTCGCAAGCCTAAGAAGAAGGTTTGCGTGTTCTGCAAGGAGAAGATCTCCTACGTCGACTACAAGGACACGAACCTGCTGCGGAAGTTCATCTCCGACCGCGGCAAGATCCGTGCCCGCCGGGTCACCGGCAACTGCACTCAGCACCAGCGTGACGTCGCCACGGCCGTGAAGAACAGCCGTGAGATGGCGCTGCTGCCCTACACGTCCACCGCGCGATAAGGGAAGGGTGACCGACACATGAAGATCATCCTCACCCACGAGGTCTCCGGCCTCGGCACCGCCGGCGACGTCGTTGACGTCAAGGACGGATACGCCCGTAACTACCTGGTCCCGCGTGGTTTCGCGATCCGCTGGACCAAGGGTGGCGAGAAGGACGTCGAGCAGATCCGTCGCGGTCGCAAGATCCGCGAGATCGCCACGATCGAGCAGGCCAACGAGGTCAAGGGCCAGCTCGAGGGCGTCAACGTGAAGCTGGCCGTCCGTGCCGGCGACGCGGGTCGTCTGTTCGGCTCCGTCACCCCGGCCGACATCGCCTCGGCGATCAAGGCTGCCGGTGGTCCGGACGTCGACAAGCGCCGTGTCGAGCTCGGTTCGCCGATCAAGACCCTGGGCGCGCACCAGATCTCCGTGCGTCTGCACGCCGAGGTCGTTGCGAAGCTCGGCGTCGAGGTCGTCGCCGCGTAATCGCAGCAGTTCAGCACAACGCTGAAGGGCCGTACCCCCCCTCGCGGGGGTACGGCCCTTCGCCGTGTTGCGGTGCCGTGGGCCGGCGCTCAGTCCACGTCCTGTGCGTGCTTGTACAGCTCGGCGATATCGTCGTCGAAATACGCGGCATAGGAGATGTCGTCCTCGTCGCCGCCGCCCTCATGGCCGCCCAGGACGCCGATGACCGTGCCGGTGTGGCTCTTGGGGTCGTAGTCGGCCAGCCAGGGACTGCCGCTGGTGCCGCCTTCGAAGTCGGTGCACTGGACGCGTAGCTGGGTGTCGCTGAACTTCGTGGTGCGGTTCTGGCAGGAGATCGGGGTCTCGCGGCTCGTGGGGTAACCGGTGATCTTGACCTCGTTGTCGAAGCCGCGGTCGATGCCGAGGGTGTTGCCGCCCAGGACGTCCTGGATCTGCTTGCCGTGCTTCTTGTCGAGTATCAGGAAGGCGACGTCGAGATCCTCGTCCTGCGACTTTGCCCAGCGGTCGTCGATGACCACTTTCTTGACCTTCCACAAGCCGGTGGGTTCGTCGCCACCGCGGTAGTCGGGGGCGAAGACGAGATCGTTCACCGTGGTCCCGGCATCGGCGTCGAAGGCGCAGTGTGCCGCCGTGATGAGCATGTTGCGGCCGGGACTCTGGACGACGCTGGCGGTGCAGAAGTGGTCGCCGGAGTCGTCCTTCTCAAAGACCACGCCGACCCGGGCGTTCTGCTCCGTTCTGCGCGGGGTGTAGGCGTTGCCGTCATCGGCCGGGGCCGTCGCGGCGGGATCCTGGTCCTGGGGATCCTGTCCCGGTTCGCCGGACTTGCCGAAGCTGCTGCGGCCACTGCCGATGTAGCCGGTGTCGGCGTCCTCCGCGGAGTAGCCCACCACAGCGGCTGCCACGACGACGATGAACGTCAGGGGCAGGAGGGAATTCCTGGTCAGGGCGCGCACACGGTCATTATCGACAGCCACTCGCGGTTACGGGACAGTTCAGCGGGAGGCTCCGGTCACAATCCATCGGCCCGAGCGGGTCCGGAGCCAGAGCGTCAGCATGCGCACGGTCATCATCAAGGCCATCGCCCACCACAGGGCGACAAGCCCGCCGCCGAGGGCGGGTGCGGCCAGCGCCACCGGCGCGAACAGGGCCAGCGTCACGACCATTGCCCAGGCGAGGTACGGGCCGTCGCCCGCGCCCATCAGGACGCCGTCGAGTATGAAGACGATGCCGGATATCGGCTGAGTGACGGCCACGACCAGCAACGTGGTCATCAGCGGTCCGCGGACGGCGGGATCGGCGGTGAACAGGGGGACGAACAGCGGCCGGGCGAGCGCCACCAGCACCCCGAGGACCACGCCGGAGGCGATGCCCCACTGCACCATGCGGCGGCAGGCGGCCTTGGCGCCGTCCCGGTCGTCCGCACCGAGGTAGCGACCGATGATGGCCTGGCCGGCTATCGCTATCGCATCCAGCGCGAAGGCCAGCAGCTGCCAGAGAGTGAGCACGATCTGGTGCGCGGCTATCTCCGCGTCGCCGAGCCGGGCCGCGACGGCGGTGGCGATCATCAGCACCGCGCGCAGCGAGAGAGTGCGCACGAGCAGGGGGATGCCGGCCTGTGCACAGGCGCGTATCCCCGAAGCATCGGGGCGGAGCGAGGCGCCGTTGCGCCGTGCGCCGCGGATCACGACGGTGAGGTAGGCGGCGGCCATGCCGCACTGGGCCATGACCGTGCCCCAGGCGGAGCCGGCGATACCGAGGCCGGTGCCGTAGACCAGGCCGGCGTTGAGCGCGGCGTTGGCGGAGAAGCCGCCGATGGCGACGTACAGCGGGGTCCTGGTGTCCTGGAGGCCGCGTAGCACGCCGGTGGCGGCCAGTACGACGAGCATCGCAGGGATGCCGAGGGCGCTGATGCGAAGGTAGGTCGTGGCGTACGGTGCTGCGGTGCCGGATGCGCCGAAGGCTTCGACGAGCCAGGGGGCGGTGGGCAGCACTGCCGTGATGACCGCGGCACCGAGGAGGAGCGCGAGCCAGATCCCGTCCATGCCCTGACGGATGGCGGCGGGGAGATCGCCGGCGCCGACCCTGCGGGCGACCGCGGCGGTGGTGGCGTACGCGAGGAAGACGAAGACGGAGACCGCGGTGGTCAGCAGGGCGGCGGCGACGCCGAGGCCGGCCAGCTGGGGGGTGCCGAGGTGGCCGACGACGGCGCTGTCGACCATGAGGAAGAGAGGTTCCGCGACCAGTGCGCCGAAGGCCGGCAGGGCGAGGGCGACGATCTCGCGGTCATGGCGGCGGTGGGCGCGCCGTGGCGTCGCGGGAGCCTGTGTCATGCAGGCAATCTAATCTTCCACAGGTAAGAGATGCAATCCTCTTGTGGTCCTTACTTTCCGCTGTGTGGAGTCGTCATCTCCGTACTGTTTGCCGTGATCTTGACCAGGTCGTCGAAGTTTTTCTCCCCCACAGCCTATGGATGAGGAAACTGCAGGTCAGAGGCGTGTGGGTGGGCTGATTGTGTGCTTGTCCACAGTAGTTTCCCCCGGCCCGTGCACAGGATCCGGGGACTTCTCCACAGCTGGAGGCCCGTCATCCACACGGCCTGTGGATAACCAGATTGGCGGACGGTGCCCGCGGGCCTACCGTGGTCCGGCACCCGCCGCCTGTTCCGGCCTGAAACATCGTCCGAACTCGACGCGCCGTAACCGGAGTCGGGCGTCTCGATTGTCAGAGCTGTGCCGTAAGAAAGAAGAGCACAGCAAGGTCCGCGCCGCGGACGGGAGGAGGTGCCGGGGTGAGCATGCCCGAGCCCATGGAGGACCCTTGGGCGGACTCCGGTCCGAGCGACCGGCTGCCGGCCCCCCGCTCCCGTCGAGGTGAGGGCAAGGGCCGCGGACGCGGCGACCGCCAGGACCGTGGTGACGATGAGGGCGGCTCCTGGGCGGGCGGCTTCGAGCGGGTCCCCCCGCAGGATCTGGACGCGGAGCAGTCGGTGCTCGGCGGCATGCTGCTGTCCAAGGACGCCATCGCCGACGTTGTCGAGGTCCTCAAGGGCGAAGACTTCTACCGCCCCGCCCATGAGCTGGTATTCCAGGCGATCCTCGACCTCTACGCCAAGGGCGAGCCCGCCGACCCGATCACCATCGCGGCGGAGCTGACCAAGCGCGGCGAGATCGGGCGGGTCGGCGGCGCCTCGTATCTGCACACCCTCGTCCAGTCCGTGCCCACGGCGGCCAACGCCGAGTACTACGCCGAGATCGTCCACGAGCGTGCCGTGCTGCGCCGGCTGGTCGAGGCCGGCACGCGGATCACGCAGATGGGATACGCCGCGGACGGCGACGTCGACGAGATCGTCAACAGCGCCCAGGCGGAGATCTACGCCGTCACCGAGCAGCGGACCAGCGAGGACTACCTGCCGCTCGGCGACATCATGGAAGGCGCCCTCGACGAGATCGAGGCGATCGGCTCACGCCAGGGCCAGATGACGGGCGTGCCCACCGGCTTCACCGACCTCGATTCCCTGACGAACGGCCTGCACCCGGGCCAGATGATCGTGATCGCGGCCCGTCCCGCCATGGGTAAGGCCCTTGCTCTCGACACCCCGCTGCCCACCCCCTCCGGGTGGACCACCATGGGCGAGGTGAAGCCCGGGGACTATCTCCTCGACGCAACGGGGAAGCCCACTCGCGTGGTGGCCGCCACCGAGGTGATGACGGGACGCCCCTGCTACGAGATGTCGTTCGACGACGGCACCACCGTGATCGCCGATGCGGATCACCAGTGGCTCACCGACACCCGGGCTGCTCGCAGGTCGGCGCAGGCCGCCGACGTCGGGCACAGCGGCTCCCGCGACCAGCGCAACTTCGCCTCGGTCAAGACGACCAAGGAAATCGCCGCGACGCTGCACTGCCACACGGCCGAGCGGCGCAACAACCACAGCGTAGAGAACGCAGCCGCTCTCGAACTCCCGCATCGGGACCTGCCGGTGGCTCCGTACACCTTGGGCGCCTGGCTGGGGGACGGCCAGAGAGAAGCCGCCGGCCTTCAAGACGCGCTGCGGAACATGGGTCTACTGGGGAAGGCACACATCCCTCAGGAGTATCTGCGCAGCGCCGTTGCCCAGCGCAGAGAACTCCTCGCGGGGTTTGTCGACACCCACGGAGCCGTCACCAGCACTGGATCGGTGCAGTTCACGGTCACCAACAAGGCGCTGGCTGAAGGGCTTTGTGAGCTGGTGGTGAGCCTCGGCCAGCGCTGCGACATGCGCGCCGAGCGGATCACGGGGCGCGCAGAGGAGTCGTCCACCGCGTACCGCATCGCCTTCACGCCGACCAACGAGGTGGTCGGCCCGGAGCGGATGCGGAGCGACCACGCAGAGAGCGGACGCCCCGGTACTGCGGAGGCGAAGCAGCGCTTCATCACCGACGTCCGCGAGATCGAGAGCGTCCCGGTCCGCTGCGTCCAGGTGGACAACCCGGATCACCTCTACCTGGCCACTCGGTCAATGGTCCCCACCCACAACTCCACCCTCGCGCTGGACTTCGCACGTGCCTGCTCGATCAAGAGCAATCTGCCGAGCGTGATCTTCTCGCTGGAAATGGGGCGCAACGAGATCGCGATGCGTCTGCTGTCCGCCGAGGCCCGGGTGGCGCTGCACCATATGCGCTCCGGCAGCATGACGGACGAGGACTGGACACGCCTGGCGCGCCGTATGCCGGATGTGTCGGCCGCGCCGCTGTACATCGACGACTCGCCCAACCTCTCGATGATGGAAATCCGCGCCAAGTGCCGTCGGCTCAAGCAGCGCAACGAGCTGAAGCTGGTCGTCATCGACTATCTCCAGCTGATGCAGTCCGGCGGATCGAAGCGTGCCGAGAGCCGCCAGCAGGAGGTCTCGGACATGTCCCGAAACCTCAAGCTCCTGGCGAAGGAACTCGAGCTCCCGGTCATCGCGCTCTCCCAGCTCAACCGTGGTCCCGAGCAGCGCACGGACAAGAAGCCGATGGTCTCCGACCTCCGTGAATCCGGCTCGATCGAGCAGGACGCCGACATGGTCATCCTGTTGCACCGCGAGGACGCCTACGAGAAGGAGTCCCCGCGCGCCGGCGAGGCCGACCTGATCGTGGCGAAGCACCGTAACGGTCCTACGGCGACGATCACGGTGGCGTTCCAGGGGCACTACTCGCGGTTTGTGGATATGGCGCAGACGTGAGTGAGGCCTTGTAGGGGCGTACATCGCCTGGCGTTGGAGCAGTTGACGGCGAGCCCGACATCGTGGTCCTGCTCCCAGCAGCCAGTTGTGCTCCATGTCCGAGTACCCACCAGTGCTGCTTGTCCGAGTTCCCAGCAGGCCGAAAGCAGTTCCTGCGATCGAGGCCCTGGTGTCGCGTATCGCGAACCGGCCCGCGCTCAGGTCCTGCGGGTCGGAAATGGGCCCCGGCGCCGGGCCTGTGGCTCGGACACCGCGGCCCATTTCCGTCACCTACGCGACTTTCCGGCGGTCACCAACCATGGCCGTTACAGCCCATGGACGAGCCCATGCCGGTGATCTGCCCGCCCGGTGATCCCTCGCTGTTGATCAGGTTGGACAGAATGCCATTGGCGATCCCAACCTCGCCGAGGACGTTGACGTCGAGGACGTGCGCCCCACACCCACCGGCGCCGCCGGCGTTGGCGGTGCCGGCGCCGAGGAAGCTGACACTGCCGAGGACGGCTGCCACAACAGCGGCCTTGTGAAGCTTGCGCATATCTCCTCCATTGATTGAGCGGATGCGATCTGCAACAGATCCACTTCGTACAGTTACTGGAAGCTAATACGAAAAATCCCGCCCCGCTCATCGGCGCTGGCATACGGGTCTTCGGGGGCGGCCGGTTCGCGGCGCGCAACGCCCGGCAGTCCGCCTTTCAAGGGGTGGCGGTCGACAGCGATTGTGTGACCTGCCGTCATCGCGGAGGGTGCCGCGATCGCCGGCGCGTCTGCCTCCCTCTCGCCTTCGCTTGTGAGGCGTGAGAAGAGGGGGAGTTGGCGACCGTGCCGGACTGTGCGCGTGTCATCTCCGGTCTGTTTGCGACGGGTTCGGACCGTCGCTCGGGAGGCGGGATGGAGGGGGCCGCTTTGCTTCCAGGAAGCGCCAACTCTCCTTGGAGTTAATGAGGTTGGTGGGGATGGGGCAAGGTGAGACGCCGTCGGTCATCAGCTCGGGCTTGATTCTTCTGGCTGGGCAACCCGGCGCGGTCGGGTTCCGCGACTCACTTCGCCCGCGTGCTCAACTAGCTTTGCTGCGAGGGCTTCATATTCGCCGTGGCGGGTCAACGCCCTCTGCATGTAAGGAACCTCGACGTTTCGATGAGGTCATGTGGGCCGGACGTGCTGGTGGCAGCGTTCCAAGTTGTTCTCGAAGCAGCTGTGGCCCACTTGGATGATGCGGCCGGCCAACACCCCATGCCGTACCGGCGGATCCGGAGCGGCGCAGTGGTGCGGGCGGAGCGCTCATTGTGGTGGGTCTGCTTCCGGGGGCTGAATGAGGTGAGGTCCAGACGAAGCGGAAGGGGCGGGTGTAGGGCCATTCCGGCTACGCCACCCAGATGCCGATCGTCCACGGGCGCTGGCTGTGGACCTGGCCGACCCGGCGGACCCGATAGGCCTGGGCTCGGCGGCTCCGGCGTACGACTGACGCCCCGACGGGTTAGCCCTCGAAGTCGCAGACAGCACCGGAGGGCTCAACGGATGGCTTAGCGTCGGGCAGCGCCGCTCCGAACTGACTGCCCGACAAGTGTTCGCCTCCGCGCGAGGCCGGAGCCGTCGTCGAGGTGATGACGCGGTGAGTGGACCGGGCGTGGTCGCGACGGGGCGTCAGCCCTCGGCCGAGGACGATCCATGCGCTCAGTGCGGCCATGGGGACGGTGGGGAGCAGTGTGGTGACGACGGCGCTGAGGCCGCCCCCGGTGCCGAGTAATTGCCCGGTGATCAAGAAAAGGACCATGTTGTTTCCGGCATGGGCCAGGCTTGCGACCCAGACGCTGCCGCTGCGCTGGTAGAGCCAGGCGAGAATGATTTCCTGGCAGAGAAAGGAAACGGTCCAAGTGGCCAGGCCGGGTATCAGGTCTGAGAATTCGATATAGCCTATAAAGGGCAGGGGGTAGTGCCACGTCGCCCAGATGAGGCTGGTTGTGATGAGGGACGGTGCAGTTCTGCCCGCGTACAGGCGCGGACGGAGGTAGCCGGTCCAGCCGAATTCCTCGCCCCAGTACAGCGGTATCAGGAAGGGGACCACCAACATCAGCAGGGCTATTGCAGCCCATCCGGGGATTCCGGGCAGCAGACTGTTGAGCGGTGAGAGTTCTGGGCGCCATAGGCCCAGTGCTGCCGCCAGGCCGACGGTGGCGGCGGCTGTGAGGAGCGGGCCGAGCCAGGCAGCGAGGTAGTAGGGCCAGCCGGTCTTCAGGTGCGGACGCAGTCCCGCATCGGCGAATCCCTCCTTGGTGACCCAGCGCCGGACGATCAGCGCGGCCATCCCTGGCATGCAGAAAGCGGGCAGTTGCAGTAAGGGATGGAGCGCCGAGAGTCCGAGGCTCAGGTGTGCGATCAGCAGCCAGAGCCATGCTCCCCCGAAGGAGATGGCGAGGAATGCTGCGATTCCCTTGTTTCTTGTTGACATGAGTATTTTCCTTCCAGTGGCAATCAGGGCGGGCTGAGTCCGAGGTGACTGTTATTCGGGCGAGCTCATATCTCGCGTAGAGTTTTGAGCACGGGTAGTCGATGTGGTCTCAGTGACCGTCTCACTGTGTGCCGGGTGCGCGCATCGCCGCGAAGGGGGAATAGCGGCCCCTCGAAATCGGGACGCCGTTCTGGCTCTTTCGGGGGAGGATTACGTACCGGCCGGGTGTCATCATCAGGCCGTGCGCAGAATGAATCGCCCGCGCTTCGGCAGGGCCATGAAACAAGGCATGACGGACTGGAGCCACGCGTTCCTCGGTGCGCTGCTGGGCGTAGTGCCGCTGACGACCGCGCTGCTGTTCGCGCCGCCGGCGTGGCCGGCGGCGCTGCGGATGGTGGGTTTCACGCTCGCGCTCGCGGCGGTGATCATGGCCATGGCTTGCCCCCGTGCGGCGCGCCGCGGCAGCGTGCGCCTGGCGAATCACCTGCTGGGGACAGATCTTCCCGCGCCGATCAAGCCGGCGTCAGGGGAGCGTCCCTGGGGCCCCTGGGCCAACCGTCTCCGTACGGCGGGGTGGCTGGTGCCGCATATGGCGCTGGGTGGGCTGGTGACAGGGCTGACGGGCCTGCTGTTGTTCAGCGCTGTCATGCTCGCCTCGGTCTGGCTGCGGGGCGGAGGCGCTGTCGACGCCTTCGGACGGCACATCAAGGTGGACTCCGGGCTGCCGGGCCTGTGGGCATGGGGCGCGGTCGCCGGGTGCCTGGCGCTGGCCGTGGCGGTCTGCGCCGGGTCGGCGGCCGTACTCCGGCTGCTCGCGCCGGTCTTTCTCGACCACCACCCGGCAGAACGGCTGGCCGCCGTTGAGGAGCAGATGCATCAGCTGGCCCAGCGCAATCGTCTGGCCCAGGAATTGCACGACTCCATCGGCCACACCCTCACGGCGTCCACCATCCAGGCCGCCGTGGCGGGGGAGTTGATGGAGCGTGACCCGGATGCGGCACGTCGGGCCCTGGCCAGCATCGAGGAGACCTCCAGAGCGGCGATGGACGACCTCGACCATGTGCTCGGGGTCCTGCGGGAGGGACGGTCGCCCAGAGCACCGCACCCCACGCTCGGCGATCTCGGTTCCTTGGTGGAGCGGGTCCGGCGGGCCGGAGCGGAGATGCGCGTCGAGACCTTGGGTGCGGTGGACCGGATACCGGCCACCGCCTCCCGGGAGGCGTACCGCATCGTCCAGGAAGGGCTGACCAATGCCCTGCGATACGGGACGAAGACGGGGATCGCGCTGAGGGTCACCGCACAGGACGGCTGGCTGGTGGTGGAACTCACCAATCCCGTTGATGTGGGCGGTGCTTGCTTCCGCTCGGGCGAGCGTCTGGGGCAGGGGCGCGGCCTCGTCGGGATCGCGGAGCGGGTGCGGCTGCTGCGCGGCGAGGTGTTCACCGGAATAGCACCGGGCAAGGGCGACGAGGGGGATGAGCACGGCGGCGGACTCTGGCGTCTCTTGGTGCGGATTCCACTACCGTCGGCGTCATGAGCAGCACACACACCGTCAGCACCGTGAACGCCGCGCCGGCCACGCTGGACAAGGCACCGGACAAGGCCCCGGACGCGTCGGTGAGTGTGCTCATCGCCGACGACGAGGAGCTCACCCGTACCGGACTGCGTGCCCTGCTGTCGGCCAAACCCGACCTGGATGTGGTCGGCGAGGCCGCCGATGGCGCGGAGGTGCTCCCCCTGGTCGTGCGGCTGCGGCCGGACGTGGTGCTGATGGACGTACGGATGCCCCGGCTGGACGGAATCGAGGCCACCCGGCGGCTGCGGGCCGAGCTGACCGACCCACCCAAGATCATCGTGATCACCACATTCGAGAACGACGAGTATGTCTATGACGCCTTGCAGGCCGGGGCCAGCGGCTTTGTCCTCAAGCGCGCCCCGGCGCAGCAGATCGCGCACGCCATCCGGCTGGTCACCACGGGCGACAGCGTGCTGTTCCCCGAGGCGGTGCGACGACTGGCCACCGGCCGGCCCGTGCGTCGCGACGCCGCCCGCAGGCTGGACGCGCTCACCCCCCGCGAGACCGACATTCTGCGGTGGATGGCGAAGGGCCTGACGAACCAAGAGATCTCCGCCGAGCTGATCGTGAGCCTGGAGACCGTGAAGACCCATGTGGGCAATGTGCTCGCCAAGCTCGGCGCCCAGAACCGTACGCAGGCGGTCATCCTGGCGTATGAGACGGGGCTCGTGGGGCCCGGAGCGAGCGGTCTGTAAGACGACGTCCGGTAGCCGCGCCGCCCGCCACGGATGGCGACGCGCGGGGAGCGCGCAGGGCCGGCCGGCGCGGCCCATGCTCATCGGCGGAACGCCCTCCCGAGGTTCGAGCCTCCCGATGCCGTAACTGATCTTCCGTGGCGGAGTCTTTGACCTTCAGGCTGGTTGAAGCCCGACAATCCCGCTCATGGACGAGGACGAAGAGCTCTTGGGTATCGGCGCGTTCGCGCGGCGGGTGGGGCTGGCGCCGAGCGCGCTGCGCTTCTACGACGACTGCGGCGTGCTGCGACCGGCCCGGGTGGATGAGGCCACGGGATACCGGCAGTACGCGGAGGCGCAGGCGGCCCGTGGTGTGCGGCTGCGCCGGCTGCGGGCGGCGGGACTGCCGCTGGTGGATGTCGCGGTGGTGCTGGATGGACCTCAGCACGCGGCGCGGGACGTGCTGCGAGCGCATCTGGAGCGAACACGGCGTACGGCGGATGAGGCGCAGACGGTGGTGGAAGGCTTCCTGTGGGAGGCGGCCGGAGACCCGCGGGGGCGCTGCGCACGAGCCCGCGTCGACGGTGCCGAACTCGCCGGTGCGGTCCGCCAGGTGGTGCCCGCCGCGGCAGTGGGGACGGCAAGCGAGGAGTTCCCGGTGCTGGGGAGTGTGCTGCTCGAACTCGTCGACGGCGAGGTGCGACTGGTGGCCACGGACCGCTATCGGCTGGCTGTGCGGGTGCTGCGGGCCGAGGTCTTTGAGGGTGGGCCGCGCAAGCTGCTGATCGGCGCGGGGGCGGCGCGGGACCTGGCGGAGTGGGCCGTACGGCGGATGACCGTCGTGGTGGAGTGCGGGCCGGAGACGATGAATGCGGAGGGCACGGCGGAGGCGGCGGGATTTCGGCTTCGGGGCGCCGCGGAGGGCGAGTGCTGGGAGCCACCGCGGGAGCGAGGCCGGAGCCCCCGCCAGGACCCCGATGCCTTTCTGGACTACCGGCTGATTCTGGAGGGGCTGGAGCCGGGTCGGTACCGCGTCATCGTCGACCGGGGCGGGCTGCGGGACGCGGTCGCCGGGCGGGGCGGTGTGGTGGCGCTCGAGGCGCGCATGGGGCGAGGCGGCGAGCAGGAACTCGAGGTGACGGGCGGAGAACAGCCGCCGGTCCGGCTGCGGGCGGTGTTTCACGTGAAACATGACGCCGTGAAACATGAGGCGGTGCCGCGGATCGCCTTTGATCCGGCGGTTCTTGTGCCCGCGCTGGAGGCCGGAGTGGGGCCCGATGCGCTGCTGGAAATCGCCTCGGAGGTCCGGCCCGTCGTGGTGCGCTCCGCTGACCAGGGGAGCTTTACGACGTTGGTGATGCCGGTGAGCGAACAGGCCGGCGCCGGTACGGGTGAGGGCCGCGCCGATGGCTGATGAGGGGAGCCGGGGGATGGATCCGGAGCTGCCGGTCGTGCGGCTGTGTGTGGCGGGGATGCAGGCGGAGGCGGAGGGACGCACCGATGCGGCGTACGAGCTCTTTAGACAGGCCTGGGACGCGGCCGGCGACGACTATGAGGCGTGCATCGCCGCCCACTACCTCGCCCGGCACCAGAGCTCGCCCGAGGAGACGCTCCGCTGGAACCAGGAGTGTCTGAACCGGGCCGACCTGGTGGCGGACGAGCGGGTGCGGGGGTTCTATCCCTCGCTGTACGTGAACATGGGACGGGCATACCGGGATCTGGGGCAACCGGCCCTGGCGTACGGGTACTTCATGCGGGCCGCCGAGCGGGTGGGTGAGCTGCCGGAGGGGCAGTACGGCAACTGGATTCGGTTCGCGATCGGGGAGGGCATGCGCGACACCGCGCCGGAGGCGAAGGATGCGGCGACGGGAGAGGGCCCCACGGGCGCCGTTTCTCCGGCACCGTGGGCCGTTGAAGACGACGTCGATACCAGCATCCGGAACCTGTTGTGGGGGTGGTGTGCGCGGGCCGATTTTGTGGCGCTGGGGCTGACGCTGCCGGCCTATCTCGGGTACCTGGGGACGGACGAGGACCGGATGCGGTTGCGGACCGCGCTGCACACGGTCCATGCGGCGCGCCGGCTGCCGGAGGACGAGCAGGCGAAGCTCGGTGCGGTGATCGGGGCTGCTGCGCTGCGGTGAGGGTGAGCGGTGGGGGCGGAATGGCCTCGCATGCCGGGCGGTACTCACGAGAAGGTGAGCCACGGTGGGCAGGAGCTCGCCGATCAGCCGCACCGGCCGTTGAGGAGCGCCATGTCCACCGCTGCGTCCGCCAAGTCCCAGCAGTCCGAGTCGCGGGATTCCGGGGGCGAAAGCCCGGAATCCCAGGAGACCGAGGCCCTGCCCGAGCCGCGTGCCGGCGAGCCTCTGCCGGCGGCCGTCCGGGCGGGAACGGCCGACACCGGCGAGGCGTATGCCGAACTGATGCCGCAGACGCGGCGGGCGCTGCTGCGCCGGCTGGCGGTCGGGCAGGCTGAGGGGCGGGCGCCGTCCATGATGGGCGCGGTCGTCCGCGAGGGGCGGGCGGTGTGGACGGGGGCTCGGACCTCGGTGCCGGGGGAGGTGCCGCACGCCGATGTGCAGTACCGGGTCGGTTCCCTCACCAAGACCTTCGTCGCGGTGCTGGTGCTGCGGCTGCGGGATGAAGGGCTGCTGAGGCTGGCGGACCCGATCGGCCGTCACCTGGAGGGAACTCCGGTGCCGCAGGCGACGGTCGCTCAGCTGCTGGCGCACAGTTCGGGGCTGGCGGCGGAGGCGCGGGGGCCGTGGTGGGAGCGGACCGCGGGCGAGCTGCGGCCCGAGCCGACCGATCTCTTCGGCGAGCGGCCGCAGCGTCTGCCGGCCGGACAGCGGCATCACTATTCCAACCCCGGCTATGCCCTGCTCGGCGCGCTCGTCGAACGGCTGCGGGGCGGCGAGCCATGGGGCGAGGTGCTGCGGCGCGAGGTGCTGGAGCCGCTGGGTATGGCGCGCACGGCGCTGCGACCGCAGATGCCGCATGCGGGCGGCTGGGCGGTGCACCCGTGGGCCGATGCGATGCTGCCCGAACCGGCCCAGGACACCGGGCTGATGGGCCCGGCGGGCCAGCTGTGGTCCTCGCTGGAGGACCTGTGCCGGTGGGCGGCGTTTCTGCTGCGGGGCGATGAACGGGTACTCAGCGCGTCGAGCCTGGCCGAGATGCGGGCCCCGGCGGTGCCGCCCGAGGGGGACGGCTGGGAGGCGGGCTACGGCCTGGGGCTCCAGCTCGTACGGACAGATCCACGGCGGACGGGCGGCGGCGAGCCGGCATCGGACGGACGCCTGCTGGCGGGGCACACGGGATCGATGCCCGGATTTCTGGCGGCGCTGTGGGTGGACGTCGAGGAAGACGTCGCCGCCATCGCACTGGCCAACTGCACCTCGGGGCCGGCCGTGGGCACCATCGCAGCCGATCTCCTGGAGATCGTGGCCGAGCGCGAACCGCGGATTCCGGAGCCCTGGCGCCCGCTGGCCGGACCCCTCGACCATGACCTGCTGGCGCTCACCGGGCCCTGGTACTGGGGCGCGCGCCCGTTCGTGCTGCGGTTGACGACGGAGCGCGGACTGGAGCTCGCGCCGCTGTCGGGGGCCGGTCGCGGCTCGCGCTTCCAGCCGGAGCCGGACGGCACCTGGACCGGCCTGGACGGCTACTACGTCGGCGAAACGCTGCGGTTGGTACGGGAGTCGGACGGCTCGGTCAGCCATCTGGACCTGGGGACGTTCGTCTTCACCCGTGGCCCGTACGAGCCCGCCGGGCCCGTGCCGGGCGGGGTCGATGAGGAGGGCTGGCGCGTCTGAGCGGTGCGGCGGGACCGCACGGAGAGTCCAGGGCCGTTCGGCGAGGGCGTTACGGGCGGACGTACAGTCGAGCGAGATACCAGGAGCCGCACCGGATCGCGCGGCTCGCTACCGCTGGAAGGCCCTGTGACTGCCGTGTCTGACCCGACCGCGAATCCCGCCGCCCCGGACCTGCTCGATCTGCCGCCGCTCACCGCCGCGCACTTCGCGCGGATCGAGGACAAGGTCGCCGAGCTGATGGGCACCCGTTGTGACGTCGTGGCGATGCAGGGAGAGGCGCTGCTGCCCCTGGAGGCCTGCATTCGCTCGGCCGTACGACCCGGCAGCACCGCGCTCAACATCATCACCGGCCCGTACGGCGAGACCTTCGGCGGCTGGCTGCGCTCCTGTGGCGCCGAGGTCGTCACCATCACCGTGCCGTTCACGGGCGCGGTGAGCCCCCAGCAGGTGGCGGACGCGCTGCGCGAGAACCCCGAGATCGACTTTGTGAGCCTGGTGCACGCCGAGGCGGCGACCGGCAACACCAATCCGGTCGCCGAGATCGGCGCCGTGGTGCGCGAGCACGGGGCGCTGCTGATGCTGGACGCGGTCGCCTCGGTCGGCGCCGAGCCGCTGCTCACCGATGAGTGGGGCGTGGACCTGTGCGTGATCGGAGGGCAGAAGGCGCTGGCCGGGCCGGCCGGGGTGTCCGTGGCATCGGTCAGCGCCCGGGCCTGGGAGCGGATCGTGGCCAATGAGCAGGCGCCGCGCCGTTCTTACCTCTCGCTGCGGGACTGGAAGGAGCGCTGGATCGACGGCGGGCGTACGGCTCTGCCGCACGCGCCGGCGCAGCTGGAGATGCTCGCTCTGGAGCAGGCCGTCGACCGTATCGAGGCGGAGGGACTGGACGCGGTCATCGTGCGGCACCGTGCGGCGGCAGCGGCGGTCCGGGCGGGCGTACAGGCGCTGGGTGGTCCGGTGCCGTATGTGATCCGGGACGAGGACGCTGCACCGGCCGCGACGACGCTGCGCGCGCCGCGGGGCCTGGACGCCCGGGAGGTGGTGTCCGCCGCGCTCGCCGCCGATGGCTCGGTCCCTGTGCAGGCCGCCGCGGGCGCGCTGGCCAAGGAGATGATCCGGGTCAACCACTACGGCCGCGCCGCGGACCGGGGTGTGGTGCTGGCATCGATCGCGGCGCTGGCCGTCGGCCTGCGGGCGCTGGGCACCGTGGTGGACGAGGCTGCGGCCGCCGGGGCGGCGGGCGCGGCATGGGATGAGGCGGTTACCGCGCGTTGATGGGCGCGGGGCGCCGCTGACGTCGGCCCGAGGCCGTCGGGGCGGCGGATGGGGCCCTGTTTCACGTGAAACCGAGCGTTTCACGTGAAACAGGGCCCCTTTTGTGTGGGCCGGAGCCGAGCCCCGCCCCGCGATCCGGGCCTGGCCCTCCACCCCTCCCTTCCAGGGCTCTCATAGAATCGGAATGACGGGCCCGGTTGACGTCCGGCGCGTCCTCAACCGTGAAACCGGGCGATCTGAGGAGACCGAAATGACGGATGGCGGCTCGGCTCCGTCGCGCGCGGATGCTCGGCGCAATCGTGCTCTGGTGCTCCAAGCGGCCCGATCCGCCTTCGAGGAACGGGGGTTGGGCGTCCCGCTCGGCGAGATCGCACGCCGTGCCGGAGTGGGGGCGGGGACCGTGTACCGCCATTTCCCTTCCAAGGACGCCCTGTTCAGGGCATCGGTCGTGGACCGGATACAGCTCTTCACGGACACCGCAAGGGACTTGGCCGATGCCGAGGACCCGGGTGGGGTGTTCTTTCGCTTCCTGGCGTCGGTGGTACGGCTCGCCGCGCAGAACAAAGCGCTCTGCGATGCGCTGGAGGC
Source organism: Streptomyces sp. NPDC101227 (assembly GCF_044767545.1). NCBI lineage: Bacteria > Bacillati > Actinomycetota > Actinomycetes > Kitasatosporales > Streptomycetaceae > Streptomyces > Streptomyces sp. NPDC101227. The sequence goes on from NZ_JBIWOD010000005.1 coordinate 39,953, forward strand.
GGCGGGCGGGGCAGGCGCGGCGGATGCGGAGGTGTCGACGGGGCCCGAGAGGGACTTCGCGGAGGCCTTGGGCGTCCTGGTGGTACGCGCTCAACAGGCTGGCGCCGTACGGCCGGACGTGGAATTGGATGATGTCCGTGCGGTGCTGGTCGGGTGTATGACCATGGAGCGCCGGCGGTCCGGTGAGGGGACTGCGGCGGGGGCTCCGGGCCGGATGACGGCGCTGATGTGTGATGGGCTGCGGGCGAGCCGTACCGTAACGAAACTGCCGACGATGGCGGCCGGCCGTAACGAAACACGCTGCGAGGTATGTGATGGGCCGGTCGCGGCGGCCCCTACCGGCCGGCCCGCGCGCTACTGCGGTGCCGCCTGCCGGCAGAAGGCGCACCGGGCGCGGGCACGGGAGCGTGCCGACCGCGCCCGGTAGCGCCGCGCCGCCTTTCGGCCCGGAAGCGCCGCCGACCGGAAGATGCCAACGAGGACCTGTCGGCGAGAAGCTCTCAGCCCAAGACAATCGGCCCAGAAGTGCTCAGCCCAGAGCCCAGAAGAGCTCAGTCCAGTGCTCAGCCCCGGAAGCGCTCAGAGCATCAGCTTGAAGCCCAGGTGGGAGGCCTCGAAGCCGAGGCGCTCGTAGAAGCGGTGGGCATCGATACGGGTCGCGTCGGAGGTGAGCTGCACCAACGAGCAGCCCCGTGCCCGGGACTCCTCGATCGCCCAGTCGATGAGCCGGGTGCCCAGGCCGCCGCCCCGCTCGTCGGCGTGGATCCGTACGCCCTCGATGATCGAGCGGGCGGCGCCGCGCCGGGAGAGGCCCGGGATGACCGTGAGCTGGAGCGTGCCGATCGTACGGCCGGCGCGGACCGCGACGACCAGATGCTGCTGGGGATCGGCGGCGATCGCCTCGTACGCGGCGCGGTACGGGGTCAGATCGTCCGGCGACTCGCGGGCGGCGCCCAGCGGATCGTCGGCCAGCATCGCGATGATGGCGGGCAGGTCGGCCTCGGTCGCGCGGCGTATCTCGATATCGCTCATGGGCGCGACCTTATGCGGGCCCGCCGGGCGTCTGCCGTGGGCGTCCGCGTTATGCCGAAGGCGCGAGCGTCTCGACGGCCGTGACCAGAGGCGCCAGCTCGGGCCGCTTCGCCGCGTCGTGGAGGGCCTCGCGCAGGGCGCTGTCGTGCGTCGGCCGGGCCTCTTCCAGGAGTGCGAGGCCGTCCGGGGTGACGTTGGTGTAGATGCCACGGCGGTCGTCCGGGCACAGATAGCGCTCGAGCAGTCCGCGTTCCTCGAGCCGGGTGACCAGCCGGGTGGTGGCGCTCTGGCTGAGGACGACGGCGTCCGCGACCTGGTGCATCCGCAGATGGCCGCCGGGTCCGCTGTGCTGCTCGCTGAGCACATTGATGACCGAGAACTCACGGACGCTGAGGTCGTGCTTGGCCTGGAGCGCGCGCTCGATGTGCGACTCGATACGGCCGTGCAGGGCGGAGAGTGCGCACCAGCCCTGGGCGAGCCCGCCGCCGGGTGCCTCTGCGGCTGCTGCCTGCGGCGTCGCGTGCGTCTGCTGCGTCATCGGAGACCTCCTCGTGGGTCGTACGAATCAGGATAGGACACTTCCGAAATAGCCCGCGCTTGCAAGTAGTCCGCGTCTGCAATTATTGTGGACGCCCGTAAGGGACGGACGCAATCATTTGAAGGGATCCGTCATGCCTCTCGCACTCCTGGCGCTCGCCATCGGCGCCTTCGGGATCGGAACGACCGAATTCGCGGTCATGGGCCTGTTGCCCGACATGGCGGCCGGCTTCGGCGTCTCCATCCCGCTCGCCGGTTACGCGACCACCCTCTACGCCCTGGGCGTGGTGGTCGGAGCGCCGCTGATGACCGCGCTCGGCACACGGTTCACCCGCAAGCAGATGCTGACACTGCTGATGGGCCTGTTCATCGTGGGCAACCTGCTCACGGGCCTCGCGCCGAACTTCGGGATCATGCTGGCCGGGCGGATCGTTGCCGCGTTCACGCACGGCGCGTTCTTCGGCATCGGCGCCCTGGTGGCCGCCGACCTCGTCGCGCCGCAGAAGCGGGCCGCCGCCATCTCGATGATGTTCAGTGGCCTCACCATCGCCAACGTCGTCGGCGTACCGGCAGGCACCATGCTTAGCCAGCAGTTCGACTGGCGGACGACGTTCTACGCCATCGCCGCGCTCGGCGTGCTCGCCCTGCTGGGCGTCGTCAAGCTCGTCCCCGCCCACTCGGCGAAGGCGGCCTCGCGGATCGGCAGCGAGCTCGCGGTCTTCCGTAACCCGCAGGTCGGCCTCGCGATGCTGATGACGATCCTCGGCTTCGGCGGCGTCTTCGCGGCCGTCACCTACCTCGCCTCGATGATGACCGAGGTCACCGGCTTCGCCCCGTCCTCCGTCATCCTGCTGACGGCCGTCTTCGGCCTCGGCATGGTCGGCGGAAACCTGGTCTCCGGCCGCTTCACCGACCGCGCCATGATGCCGATGCTGTACATCGCGCTGACGGGGCTGGCGCTGGTGCTGGCCGCGTTCACCTTCACCGCGCACGACAAGGTGGGCGCCACCGTCACCGTCGCGCTGATCGGCTTCTTCGGCTTCGCGACCGTCCCGCCGCTGCAGAAGCGGGTGATGGACCAGGCGGCCTCCGCCCCCACCCTCGCCTCGGCGGGCAATATCGCCGCCTTCAACTTCGGCAATGCGCTGGCCGCTTGGCTCGGCGGGATCGTCATCTCGGCCGGACTCGGCTTCACCGCGCCCAACTGGGTCGGCGCGCTGATGACCGTGGCCGCGCTCGGTGTGGCGATCTTCGCTTCCGCGCTGGAGCGGCGCACGGCGAGCCGTAGCCGGGTGGTCGCCGGCGGCGTGCCCGCCACGGTCGCCGACCAGCCGGTGGCCGGCCAGGCCGTGTGACCGACGGGACGCACTCGAAGGGCGTGAGGAATATGCGTCGCCTGTGCCATCAAATTTACTTAAGCCGCTAATAGGGCCATAACTCCCCTAATCCGTAAGAACCTTCGCGGCACCGTCACCGCCACCGCACACCCCCAAGGAGCACCACCCATGAGCACCACCACCCCCACCGTCCGCCCCCTCACCACCCGCGACGCCGATGCGCTCATCGAGGCCGCCGTACGGGCCGCCGACGGACTCGGCGTGCAGGGCAGCGTCACCGTGCTGGACGCAGGCGGCCACCTTCTCGGCTTCCGGCGGGATGACCGCGCGGTGCTGATCTCCGGGGAGACCAGCACCCGCAAGGCGTACACCGCGCTCCAGTTGGACACGCCGACCGCCGACCTCGTAGATCTCGTACGGCCCGACGGGCTCTTTCACACGCTGCCCACCGCCCTCGACCGGCCGCTGCTCTTCATCGCGGGCGGGGTGCCGCTCCACCGGGACGGCCGGCTGATCGGCGCGATCGGCGTCGGCGGCGGCGCCCCGGAGCAGGACCACCGGATCGCCACCGCGGCGGTGGAGGAATCGACGCTCGCCTGAGCGCCGTGGCTCCCCTAGGCCGACTGCGCCCGGCGGCGCAGTCGGCCGCCGCGTTTGGTCGGCCCCCAGGGCTTGAGCACGGAGATGGCGGTGATGAAGACGTACGTCGCCGTGGCGACCGACGGCGCGACAAGGAGGCCGATGTCGGGCGTCGGGTTGCCCGCGGCGGCCTGTGCCGCGAGATGGTCGATGCCCGGCCGCAGGGAGAACGCCGACAGCAGGACGGTGATGAGGGTCAGCCAGAACTTGATGTAGACCCACCGGTGCCGGGCCAGCCCCCATCGCGTACCCAGGGACAGCATCAGCCCGCTGACCAGGGAAATCAGTGCCACCGGAAGGATCAGCCAGTCGCCGAAGATCTTCATCGCACGGTAGGCGACCGCGGCCAGATCGGGGGAAGCGGTGGTGTAACCGGTGATGCTCAGGGCGAGCAGCCCGAGCGTGAGTCCGAGCCAGCCGACGGAGACGGCGACGTGGACGACGAGGAGAGCCCGGCGGGCGGGGCGGCTGAGCTGTGGCATGCCCTCCACGGTGGCGGGCGGGGCCCGCGCGCCGCATCTGACGGTGGGAGTATTCCCGCGTACCCGGCGTTGAGTACGGCGAGTACGCGGGACCGGCGCCCCTGCCCGTGTGTGGTGCGCGGTGAGTGAGGGTGAGCCGTGAGCCCGGCCGTCGCGTGGGTTCGCCGCCGACGTACCCTCCCACGCATGACCAAGCTGCATCTGTTCGACATGGACGGCACCCTGCTGTACGGGTCCGCGGCCGCCGTCGAGATTTCCCGGCAGCTCGGGCTGGACCGGGAGATCGCCGAGTTGGAGCGCGGCTTCTTGGCGGGCACGCTGACACCGGCGCGGTTCGCGCAGCTGGCGGCCGATCTCTGGGCCGCCGAGCTGACCGAACTTCACCTCGCGGCGGCATTCGACAATGCGCCCTGGCTGGCCGGGATCCGGGAGGTCTGGGCGGACATTCGTGCACGGGGCGAACGGTGCGCGGTCATTTCCCTGTCCCCGGACTTCTTCGTCGAGCGGCTGCTGCCCTGGGGCGCCGACGCGGCGCGTGGTTCGCGCTGGCCCGCGGTGCCGATCCGTCAGCCGGTGGAGCCGGCCGGCATCCTCACGTCGGCGGCGAAGGTGCGGATCGCGGATGAACTCTGTGCGGAGTACGGGTTGACCCGTGCCGACTGCGTGGCATACGGCGATTCGATGTCCGACACCGACCTGTTCGCGGCGGTTCCGGCGTCGGTGGCCGTAAATGCGGACCACCATGTCAGTGACGTCGCCTCATATGCGTATGTGGGGCGTGATCTTCGCGAGGCATACGAACTGGTACGTACTGGCGAGTAATTCGGAGCTTTCTATGACGGCATTCGTCCGTGGTATGTGCGGAAAATGCACTCTGTGGGGAGTGTCACTGTTATCGAAGGGGGCGCGCTGAGTGTTCCCAGATCGGGGCTTGTGGTTTCAACCAGTGCCGGTATGGTCGAGTCCGGCTTGGCGAGGGTGAGATCTTCCGCGGGCCCGTGAGGGGCGTGCAAGCCCGCCAGCCTACCGGCGAAGCGGCCCGCGACGACCGAACTTCCGGCTATTTGTCCGTTGTGCTGAGCCGGGATGGCATGCTGCTGCGACGGTAACCGCATCGATTGCGCAGGGAAGTGAGCTTGTCCGCTATGGAGGATGTTGCCGGAATAGCTTGACTGATGAAGGATTCCGGGGCAGGGCGGGGGAATTCCGGGCAGTTCCGATCAACGGAAGTGCGAAGACAACCGAAAGACGTTCGAGGCGAGGCAGACCATGGACGCTCCGACCACCACATCGGCCGATAACGGCTCTTCTGGCGGCAGCAGTGGCGATTGGGGTTGGTTCACTCCGCCGTCGAAGAAGTCCCCCGAAGAAACGCGGGACCAGCAGCACCGCCAGGACCATCCAGGCGGCCAGGACGGTCACAGTGCGCAGGGCGATGCCGGTGGCCAGGAGGAGCAGTCCGGCCGGATACCCAGCCGCCCGGTCAATCCGATCAGGCCGGTAGGCACCGCCGCCGAGCGCGAGCGCATACCGGAGCCACGCCAGGAGCCCCAGTCGCGGCAGGAGCCGCAGCCACGGCAGGAGCCGCAGCCGCCCCAGGCGGTGGCGCAGTCGCCCCGCGAGCCCCAGCCTCTCCAGGCGGCGCAGGCGCTCCGCGAGGCACCGCCGCGCCAGGAGCCTCAGCCGTACCAGAGCCCGCGGCCTTACGGGGAGCCGGAGCCCGTACACGAGCCGGTGCACGCCACGCGCGCCGCCGCCGGACCGCGCGCCGCCGCGGAACCGGCAGCCGAGCCCGCCCCCCGCTCCTTCTTCACTCCCCCGGAACGCCAGGTGGAACGCCAGACCGAGCGCCCGGCGGAAAGCCAGGACCCCGCGCGCCGCCCCGCCACGGAGCCCACGCTCGGCGCGGTGGAAGCGGCCGCCTCCACGGCACCTCCTGCCTCCCCCGACGCCATCCTCATCCGGCGCACCATGGCGGAGATCGAGCCCGTCGCCGACAAGGTGACGTCGTACTTCTATGCGCTGCTCTTCGTCCAGCACCCCGATCTGCGGGCACTGTTCCCCGCCTCGATGGACACCCAGCGCGACCGGCTGTTCAAGGCGCTGCTCACCGCCGCCAAGCACGTCGACGACGCCGACATCCTCACCGACTACCTCTCCCACCTCGGCCGCGGACACCGTAAGTACGGCACCATGCCCGACCACTACCCCGCGGTCGGCGAGTGTCTGCTCAGCGCGCTCTCGCGCTATGCGACGTCCAGCTGGAGCCAGGAGGCCGAGGCCGCGTGGGTGCGCGCGTACACCGCGATCTCGCAAATCATGATCGACGCGGCCGCCGAGAATGAGGCGATCGCCCCGGCCTGGTGGCAGGCCGAGGTCGTCTCGCACGAGCTGCGGACGCCGGACACCGCCGTGGTGACGGTCCGTCCCGACCAGCCGTACCCGTTCCTCGCCGGGCAGTACACCAGCCTGGAAACCCCTTGGTGGCCCCGGGTCTGGCGGCACTACTCCTTCGCCTCCGCGCCCCGCTCCGATGGTCTGCTCGCGTTCCATGTGAAGGCGGTACCGGCGGGATGGGTGTCCAACGCGATGGTGCACCGTGCCCGCCCCGGTGACGTCATCCGCCTCGGGGCCCCGGCCGGCTCGATGACCGTCGACCACACCACCAACAACGGCCTGCTCTGCGTCGGCGGCGGTACCGGCATCGCGCCCATCAAGGCGCTGATCGAGGACGTCGCCCAGCGCGGCAGCCGACGACCCGTCGAGGTGTTCTACGGCGCCCGCAGCGACCACGGCCTCTACGACCTCGACACCATGCTCCGCCTCGAGCAGAGCCACCCCTGGCTCTCGGTGCGCCCGGTGGTCGCCACCGGGTCGGTGCGCGGCGCGTCGAACGGCGTCACCGGGCAACTCCCGGACGCCGTCCGCCAACACGGTCCGTTCCGGGAATTCGACGCCTACCTTTCCGGGCCGCCCGGACTGATCCGCAGCGGCGTGGACGCGTTGCGGGGGGTCGGCATTCCGTCCGACCGCATACGGCATGACTCCATAGAAGAGCTGGTCTCGGCAGGAGATTGAGGTCTTGGCAGCACAAGGCGAATTCGGTCGGGCCGACTACGGTCGGACGGGGGACGAACGGGGCATGCGCGGGCAGCGCCCCGGGAGCGACGGCGAGCACTTGGTGCAGCAGAGACTCGGTACGACGCAGCGTGCCGACCGTTTCTACGGTGACCAGGTCCTGGATCATCTCAACGTCCGGATGCGGGAGTTCGTGGCCCGGCAGGAAATGTTCTTCCTGGCCACGGCCGACCGGCACGGCGAGTGCGACTCCACCTTCCGCGCCGGACCGCCCGGGTTCATCCAGGTGCTGGACGAGCGGACGCTGGCCTACCCGGAATACCGGGGCAACGGCGTCATGGCGTCCATCGGCAACATTTCGGAGAACCCGCAGCTGGGCATCCTGATGATCGATTTCACCCGGGACCGCATCGGGCTCCACGTCAACGGCCGGGCGCGGGTGGTACTGGACGAGGAGATGCGGGCCGCCCACTTCGATCTGCCGGTCGACCCGATTCCCGGGCGGCGCGCGCAGTTGTGGGTGACGGTCGAGATCGAAGAGGCGTACATCCACTGCGCCAAGCACATCCCGCATCTGCAGAAGGTCCCGGCACAGGCGCGCGGGGCGCGGGCCTGGGGCACGGACGACTTCAAGCGGAAGGGCGGCGACTTCTTCGGCGCAGCGGCCGAGGCGGCGGAGCGCCCGCCCTTCCAGCGCGAGGAGCACAAGAACCCGCATCTCCGGGGTGGCCTGCACGAGGACACATACGAGCGGCACGCGGCCGACCCCGAGCGGCGGGTCGCGTCTTCGCCGGCGGCCGGACCCATGCGGCCCAGCTTCGCGGAGCAGCTGAACGAGGAGTTCCTCGACCGGGTCGAGCAGGTGCTCGCGCGGGCGCAGCCGCGGCGGCCCGCCGAGGAGGAGCCCGGATTCCGTGGCTGGTTTTCGCGTGAGTGAGCGGCGGACTCGAGCACGCGACCATTCAGGCGCCGGCCTCAGCCGAGATCCGGTGCGTGCATCGCCCGTACGCCCTCGATGTTTCCGTCGAGATAGTGCCGCAGCGACAGCGGTACGACCTCGACGGATGCGATCCCGACACGGGTGAAGGGCACCCGCACGATTTCGTAATCCCCGCACGGCTCCTCGACTTCGGGGCCGTGCCGGCGTGCGGGGTCCATCGAGTCCAGCCGGCAGACGAAGAAGTGCTGCACCTTCACCCCGTCCACCCCGCCGTCGCTGAAGTGCTCGACGGTGTCGACGAAGACCGGCACGACGTCTTTCACCTTCGCGCCCAGCTCTTCGTCCAGCTCGCGGTGGAGGGCGTCGATGACGGTGGCGTCCTCGGGCTCCACGCCCCCGCCCGGAGTGATCCAGTACGGGGCCCGGCCCGGCTTGGTGCGCTTGATCAGAACGAGATCCTCGCCGTCGAGCAGAATCGCGCGGGCGGTGCGTTTGACGACTGGCCGTACGGTCATAGGGGACAGATGCCGCAGTCATGGGCCGGCGAAACCCGCGGCACCGGATGCGCTTCCGCCGACCTCCCGTACCCGCGCCCCAGGCGGCGCTCCCCCGCTCACCAGCCCACCGCCGTCCGCAGCAGCCACTCATGCGCCCGCGCGATATGCGGCAGGCCGAGCGTGCCGGTCCGTATGGCGAGGAAATACGTGCGCAGCGGGGGCACCGGCGGGTCCAGCAGGGCGACGACCTCGCCGCTGTCCAGCGCGTCGGCACACAGATAGCGAGGCAGTACCGCGAGCCCGGCGCCCGCCGCGACGCAGCCCAGCACCGCGCGGAGGTCGGACGCGATAACGGCGGCGGAGGCCGAGGGCTTGGTGTCGAAGACCGCCGACCAGTAGCGGGTGATCAGCGGGAGACTCTCATGCACCTCGACCAGCGGTACGGGATCCAGCGCGCGCACACCCCTGGCCTGGAGGACTGCTGGGCCGCCCAGCCGGGCCGCCCAGCGCGGCGCGGCGACCAGCACATGTTCCTCGTCGCACAGGGGGGTCGAGGTCAGGAGGCCGCCGCGCGGGCGGACGGCGGTGACGGTCAGATCGTGGTGGCCGGCGGCGAGGCCGGTCAGCAGCTCCTCGGCGGGGCCGAAGGAGACACGTATGGACAGGCCCTGAGCGATGAGCGGGGTCAGCGCGGGCAGCGCGCGTTCGGCGGTGAACTCCGGGGGCCCCGCGAGATGCACGGTGCGGGTGACGGAATCCGCGGCCAGACCGGTCTCGGTGATCTCGGTGAGCGCGTCGAGGTGCGGGGCCACTTTGTGGGCGAGTTCGTCGCCGATGGTGGTGGCGGTGACGCCGCGGGCATTGCGCAGGAAGAGCGGTCGGCCCAACTGGCGTTCCAGCGCCTGGATCTGGCTGGTCACGGCGGGCTGGGAGAGGCCGAGCAGCGCCGCGGCGCGGGTGAGGGAGCCGGCCCGGTGCACCGTGACGAAGGTACGCAGCAGAGCCAGATCCATCGCGTACCTCCTGCGCCCCTCGGAAGCCTGGTCGCGGGTCCACTATAAATTTGTCGATAGGCATGTGTCGCTAGCGTGATTGGACACTGACGCTCGGTCAACTAGCCTTGTTGAAACGGGTAGTTTCACGTGAAACACCGCGAAGACTGTTTCACGTGAAACACCGCGGCCGGCAGGGTGACGAGGGGGGATATCCTGCCGGCCAATTCCGCCTCGTTCAGCCGCGCTTCTGGGCCGCGTCCAGCGCCCGTACGACATCCGCGACCAGGTCCTCCGGCTCCTCGATGCCGACCGAGAAGCGGATGAACCCCTCGGGCACGGCGTCGCCGCCCCAGCGGGCGCGTCGCTCGGCGGTGGACCGTACGCCGCCGAAGCTCGTTGCATCGTCCACCAGCGTTAGCGCGGCCAGGAATCGCTCGGCGTGCGCCTTGTCGGGCAGCGTGAAGGAGACCACGGAGCCGAAGCGGCCAGGGCGCATCTGCGCTGCGGCGAGCGCATGGGACGGGTCGGAGGGCAAGCCGGGGTGGCGCAGGCCGGTGATCTCGGGGCGGTCGGCCAAGGCTTCGGCGAGCGCCAGCGCACCGGCCGACTGCTGGCGGACGCGCAGTGCGAGGGTGGCGAGCGAACGATGGGCGAGCCAGCTCTCCATCGGGCCGGGGATCGCGCCTACCGTCTTGCGCCAAAGCCGTACGCCGTCGGCCAGCGCGGCATCGCGGGTGCTGGCATACCCGAGCAGGACGTCGCCGTGGCCGGTCAGTGCCTTGGTGCCGCTGGCGACCGAGAAGTCGGCGCCGAGGTCCAGCGGGCGCTGGCCGAGGGGAGTGGCGAGGGTGTTGTCGACGGCGACCAGGGCGCCGCGGGCGTGCGCCGCGTCGGCCAGCCGCCGGATGTCGCAGACGTCGAGGCCAGGGTTGGAGGGCGTCTCGATCCACAGCAGCCGCGCGCCGTCCAGCACGTCGAGCTGGGCGTCGCCCGCGGTCGGCGCGGTACGGACCTCGATGCCGTAGCTCTCCAGCCGGTCGCGGACGGCCGGCAACAGCTGGTAGCCGTCGTTGGGCAGCACCACAGCGTCGCCGGCGCGCAGTTGGGAGAAGACGACGGCGCTGATCGCCGCCATGCCGGAGGCGAAGGCGATGGTGTGCGCGGGCTCCTCCGGCGATTCGAGTTCGCCGATGGCCTCTTCGAGGCGCGACCAGGTCGGGTTGGCGTCGCGGCCGTAGGTGTAGGGGCCGGTGGCAGCGCCGGGGAGGTGGAAATGGGCCGCGAACACCGGGCCCGGGAGAGAGGGTTCGTAGGCCGCGGGCTCCGGAAGCCCGGCCCGTACGACGCGCGTGCCGTCGCCCGTCATGCGTTCTCCTTTGTCCCCGAGGCGGGGCTGAGGGGTGCTGGGGCGTCCGGGGCGCCGGTGGTGACGGCGGCGCGGACCGCTTCCAGGAGGCCGTCGGCGGCTTTCTCGATCATTTCGAGGCATTCCTCGAAGCCCTCGAATCCGCCGTAGTACGGGTCCGGCACATCGAGGCCGAGCTCCCCGACGTCCGCCGCGTCGGCCGCGTACGAGCGCAGCAGACGAACCTTGGCAGCGTCCTGCGGGGTGGGGGCCAGCCGGCGCAGCTCGCGCAGATGGCCGGAGTCGAGCGCGATGACCAGGTCGCGGTCGGCGAACCAGGAGGCGTGGAACTGCCGGGCGGAGTGGGTGGATTCATAGCCGCCCGCGCGCAGTACGGCGACCGTGCGCGGGTCGGCTCCGTCGCCCTCGTGCCAGCCGCCGGTGCCCGCACTGTCCACCTCGACCAGACCGGCGAGCCCTTCCTCCGCGATTCGGGAGCGGAAGACGGACTCGACCATCGGCGAGCGACATATGTTGCCGGTGCAGACGAAGCAGATGCGGAAGGCGCGGTTCACGAGGGTCTGTCCTTGTCGGGGCGGTCGGGTCGAGGAGGGTTCGGTCGCCGGCTGAGTGTTGGCCGGCTGTTGGCCCGGGGAGTCTGGGGCGGTCAGTCGTCTTCGGGAAGGATCATGTGCAGCGCCCAGGAGACGATGGAGACGATCACGCCGCCGAGCACCGCGGTCCAGAAGCCGTCCACGTGGAAGGCCAGATCGAATTTGCCGGCGACGAAGGACGTCAGCAGCAGCATGAGCGCGTTGACGACCAGGGTGATCAGGCCGAGCGTGAGAATGAACAGGGGCAGGGACAGCAGCTTCACCACCGGCTTGACGATGAAGTTGACCAACCCGAAGATCAGCGCGACGAGGACCAGCGTGAGTATCTTGCGGCCGGTGTTGTCGCCGGTGAGCGTGATGTCCTTGAGCAGCCAGATGGCCACGGCAAGCGCCGCGGCGTTGGCGATCGTCTTGACCAGAAAATGCTTCATGGTGAGATCGTCGCAGACGACTCTGAATTCCTTGAGGGGTGCGAACGGCATGAAGGCCTTCAGACTGGATGAGCTGGAAGCGGAGCGGGCCGCCAACGACGGTGCGTATCTGCAGTTCCTCAAGGAGCGCAACATGTCTGTCGGCTTGTATGCGCTGGATGCCGGCAGCGTCGATCCCCAGCAGCCGCATGCCCAGGACGAGGTGTATCTGGTGGTCAGCGGCCGGGGGGCGATCACCGTCGGTACGGAGACGCAGTCGGTGGCGCGCGGCAGCGTGGTCTATGTGCCGGCCGGTTTGCCCCATAAGTTCCACCACATCAGCGAGGACCTACGGGTGATGGTGGTCTTTTCTCCACCTGAGAGCTGAGACCGGACCCTCGAACCCGTAAGGGTCGGTTCAGGGGAGTACCGGGGCTGCGAAGCCCCCACGGCCTCTTTCGGCGACCTAGCATCGATGGTGAAGGGGGACCGGAGACGCGGCGCGGCAGATGCGACGTGTGCGGACGGTGCCATGGACGCGACCGCGACAGACCGACGCGACAGACCGAAAGAAAGCAGGGCAGAGAAGTGGCTGGTAAGGGGATATTCGCAGGGCTTCCGTGGTGGGTCACCTGGGTCGTGCTGCCCGTCATCCTGATCGTGGTGTTCGGCGGACTGATCGCCACGGCGGTCGGCTTTCTGATCGGCGTGCTGTTCAAGATCCTGATAGCGGCCGCCCTGATCGCCGGAGTCATCTATCTCGTGCGCAGGTTCAGCGGATCCTCGTCGTCCTCGTCGAAGGGCGACTGGTAGGCCGTCGGCCGCCGGCCACGGGTCAGCCCTCACTGATCCGGCCGACACCGTCCGATCGCCGTGCGATCTCCGTTTGAACCCCCGTCCGACGATGCCCCGCTCCGGCCCCGGAGCGGGGCACCGTTCGTTCACCGCAGGCGCGCGCGGCATCACGTCACGCCATAACCGGTCATGACGTGCGCCAGGTGGGTTAACTCATCGGCTTTCGCCGTGCGGTCCGGACCGCCCCGGCTAGAGTGCGGATCGCAGTCGTCTTCCGGACGATGACATTCCGGAAAGCAGTGGGTCCTGGGGGGTTGGCCTTGGCGATCGGGAACGGCGAATCCGCCGCTCACCCCACCCTGATCGGATCGGTGCAGCGCGCGCTGCGGCTCTTGGAAGCGGTCGGCGCGCACGCCGGCGGGGCGCCCGCCAAGCAGCTCGCCAGAGAGGCCGGGCTGCCGCTTCCGACGACGTACCACCTGCTGCGGACGCTGACGCACGAGGGCTATCTGCGGCGGGAGAGCGGTGTCTTCGTCCTGGGCGAGGCCGCCGAGGCCATCGGGCAGGCGGGGGCGCGGCGTCGGCAGCGCACTCGTATCTCTGAGGCGCTGGCTCTGGCGGGCCGTGAGCTGAGAGCCGCCGTCTACTTCGGCGTCTACCGCGAGGGGGAGGTGGAGGTGGTGGCCGTCACCGATGACCCGGAACGCCCGCCGGTCGAGGAGTGGGTGGACTTCCGTACCACCGCGCATGCCCACGCGATCGGCCAGTGTCTGCTCGCGCAGCTCGACGACGCGACCAGGAAGGAGCATCTGGCGCGCCACCCCGTGCAGTCCATAACCCCGTTCTCCGTGCGGACCGAGGACGATCTGCTGCACCGCCTGGATGCGGTGCGTCGTGGCCACGCTGCGTATGAGCAACAGGAGTACGCCCTGGGCACGGTGTGCTCCGCCATCCCCATCCAAGTCGGCTCGGCGGCCGCGGCGCTCGCGCTCTCGCTTCCCGCGGACGAACTGCACCGATTGCGCACCGTCACAGAACAACTACGGAAAATGGCGGAGGCGACGCTAACGACACTCGCGTTCTCTATCAGTATCTGAAAACTCACTCCTTGTGATCTGCTGGTGCCTGGCAGACGATGGCGTGAATAGGGCTGCGGGGGATGATTCCCGGCCATCTCCGATCAATTGCGGGGCAGTGGTTGATGACCGACACAGTTCAGGCAGAAGTGATCATGAGCTTTCTCGTTTCCGAGGAGCTCGCGTTCCGGATCCCAGTACAGCTGGACTTCGACATCGCCGATCCGTTTGCCGTCCGTTTCACCTTTGATCTCCCCGGCGATATGCCCGTGACCTGGGTGTTCAGTCGTGAGCTCCTGCTGGATGGACTGAGCCGGCCTGCCGGCGAGGGGGATGTACGCGTCGAGCCGTCGTCTCCGGAGCGCCTGGGCGATGTCTTCATCAGCCTCCAAGTGGGCGCCGAGCGGGCCCTGTTCCGGGCCGGCGCGCCGCCGCTCGTCGCCTTCCTCGACCGCACCGACCGGCTGGTCCCGCTCGGTGAGGAAGAGGTGTGCGACACCCTCGAGGCCGTACTGGACCGGATCCTCACGGAGGCGCCGGCGGGCTGATCCCGGACCGGCCCGTCCGCCGGTCCCGTCATCGCTTACGGCGCCTGCCGCGTGATCCGTGCCGCCCGGGGCGACCGCCCGTGGCGGTCAACGGTGCACCCGAGGCGGGCCCCGGCACGCCCTCTTCCCGACGATCCGCGGAGACCACCAGCGCCGCCAGTAGCGTTGTCAGCGGCACCGAGGCGACCAGCCCGATGCTGCCCACCAGCGTGCGCACGATTTCTTCCGCGACGACCTCACTCGTCGCGACCGTACCGACGCTGCTCCGGGCGATCGAGAACAGCAGGAGCAACGGCAGCGCCGCCCCCGCATAGGCCAGTACGAGGGTGTTCACGACCGACGCGATGTGATCCCGTCCGATCCGCATCGCGGCGCCGTACAGCTTGCGCCAACTCGCCGACGGGTCCGCCTCCTTGAGCTCCCATACCGCGGCGGTCTGGGTCACCGTCACATCGTCGAGCACGCCCAGCGACCCGATGATGATCCCCGCCAGCAGCAGGCCACGGATCTCGATGTCCGGGTAGAGGCCGTGCACCAGCCCCGTCGTGTCGTCCGTATTGCCCGTCAGCAGAGCCCACCCGGTGAACACCGAACCGAGCAGGCTGATCAGCAGCAGCGAGGCGAGCGTGCCGAGCACCGCCACCGACGTACGGGCCGTCAGACCGTGGCACAGATAGAGCGCGATCAACATGATCGCGCTGCCGCCGACCACCGCCACCACCAGCGGATCGGAACCCTGGAGGATGGCCGGCAGGATGAACAGCGTCAGCACCATGAAGCTCGCCATCAGTGCGACCAGCGCGAGCACCCCGCGCAACCGGCCGACGATCACGACTGCAATCGCGAAGATGGCGGCCAGAACCCACATCGGGAACGTCCGGTCGACATCGCTGACCGAGTACTGCAAATCCTTCGGGGCCCGGGGGGAGTACGACACCACCAAGCCCTGGCCGGTCGTGTAGTGCCGCAAGGCGTCCGGTGTCACCACCGTCTGGAAGGTGCGCCCGGCGTTTTGTCCTGTGATGACCTTGATTGTTGCCCGCTGGCACTTCTTGCCCTTTGGTGCTCCTCCGGACGGAGGCTGCCCCTGCGGCCCCGGTGGCTGCGGCTGCGGCTCGGCGTGCACATCCGCACAGTTCACCTCCTCCACCTTGATCACCCGGGCCTGCTCCGTGGGCTGGTCGAAGCCGACCCCGGACGGCTTGTGCGGGGGCGCGCCGCCCGGCCACAGCACGACCAGGCCGACCACCACGGCGGCCGCGAACGGGATCAGAATCGCCGCGATGACCTTGCGCAGATGGCGTGAGACGGGCGCGGCAGGCCCGTGGCTGTGGGCATGCGAGTGCGCGACGGAATGAGGGTGGGACTCGGGAGGGCTCACACCCCGATCCTTGCAAGAACTCCAGGGGCCCCCTGTTCACCCCGGCATATCGGCCGCTACCGTGGTGGCACCTTTGCAATCGCGGGAGCTCGGAGCACCGGGCTGAGAGGGCGCTGACCTTCGTCCCAGCGACGTTTCACGTGAAACGTCGGCGGACGGAAGCCGCTGCGTCGACCGCCGAACCTGTTACCGGGTAATGCCGGCGTAGGGAGTTGGGTCTTTATGACTCTGCAGGATGCACGCACGCCTGAAAACGCTCAGGACGGCAGCCAGAACGGTGCCGCCAACGGCAGCCAGCCGCTGATCGGCTGGCACAAGGGCTATGTCTCCGGTTCGCGGCCCGATCTGCGGGTCCCCGTCCGGAAGGTGCACCTCACCAACGGCAAGGACGTGACGCTCTATGACACGTCCGGGCCGTACACCGATCCGAACATCGACACCGACGTCCGCCGCGGCCTCGCGCCGCTGCGGGAGAACTGGATCATCGCTCGCGGCGACACGGAGGAGTACGCGGGCCGCCCCATGCGGCCTGAGGACGACGGTCTCAAGCACACCTCGCCGCGCGGCGGCCTCAAGAACCTCGACGCGGTCTTCCCCGGCCGCCCGCGCCAGCCGCGCCGCGGCCGGGGCGGCGCCGCGGTGACCCAGCTCGCCTACGCCCGGCGTGGCGAGATCACCGCGGAGATGGAGTACGTCGCCATCCGCGAGAACGTCAGCCCCGAGTTCGTACGGGACGAGATCGCGGCCGGCCGCGCCGTACTGCCGGCCAACGTCAACCACCCGGAGATCGAGCCGATGATCATCGGCAAGAACTTCCTGGTGAAGGTCAACGCCAACATCGGCAACTCCGCCGTCACCTCCTCCATCGAGGAGGAGGTGGACAAGATGACCTGGGCCACCAAGTGGGGCGCCGACACGGTCATGGACCTCTCCACGGGACGCAACATCCACACCACCCGCGAGTGGGTGCTGCGCAACTCCCCCGTCCCCATCGGCACCGTCCCGCTCTACCAGGCTCTGGAGAAGGTCGACGGCAAGGCCGAGGAGCTGACCTGGGAGATCTACAAGGACACCGTCATCGAGCAGGCCGAACAGGGCGTCGACTACATGACGGTGCACGCGGGCGTGCTGCTCCGCTACGTCCCGCTCACCGCCCGCCGTAAGACGGGCATCGTCTCCCGCGGCGGCTCGATCATGGCCGCCTGGTGCCTGGCCCACCATCAGGAGTCGTTCCTCTACACGCACTTCGAGGAGCTCTGCGAGATCCTCGCCTCCTACGACGTCACCTACTCGCTCGGCGACGGCCTGCGCCCCGGCTCCATCGCGGATGCCAACGACGAGGCCCAGTTCGCGGAGCTGCGGACGCTCGGTGAGCTCAACACCATCGCCAAGCGGCACGGCGTCCAGACGATGATCGAGGGCCCGGGACACGTCCCGATGCACAAGATCAAGGAGAACATCGACCTCCAGCAGGAGATCTGCGAGGAGGCCCCGTTCTACACGCTCGGCCCGCTGACCACCGACATCGCGCCCGCCTATGACCACATCACGTCCGGAATCGGCGCCGCGATGATCGCCTGGTGGGGCACCGCGATGCTCTGCTACGTCACGCCCAAGGAGCACCTGGGCCTGCCCGACCGTGATGACGTCAAGACCGGCGTCATCACGTACAAGATCGCGGCCCATGCGGCGGACCTTGCCAAGGGCCACCCGGGCGCGCAGGACTGGGACGACGCCCTCTCCGACGCGCGCTTCGAGTTCCGCTGGGAGGACCAGTTCAACCTGGCCCTCGACCCGGACACCGCCCGTGCCTTCCACGACGCGACCCTGCCCGCCGAACCGGCGAAGACGGCCCATTTCTGCTCGATGTGCGGCCCGAAGTTCTGCTCGATGAAGATCAGCCGGAGCATCACCGAGCAGTTCGGTGGCGAGGCGGACGCGTCGCCCGAGGAGATCGAGGCGGGGATGCTCGAGAAGTCCAAGGAGTTCGCGGCCAGCGGGAACCGGGTGTATCTGCCGATGGCGGACTGACACCCGTAGAGGACCAGCACTGCGCGGGCCGGCGCCGCTCCGAGGCGGAAGGATGCCTGGGGGCGACGCCAGTCCGTGTGGGCGCCGCAGAACAATCGGCCGGGGCTGTCGCCGAAGCGGGCGCCCCGGCCGTCGCCGCCGGTCCGGCCTACTCCGGTGATCCCCCGCCCGGACCCTGCCCCGCACCCGATTCCCCGTACTCCGGGCTCGTGAAATCCGGGCTGGAATAGCGCGGACGCGACCCCGATGAGCCGCTGTCGGGGCTCGAGAACGTGGGGCGGGTGTAACCGAGGGTCGGGATGCGGTGTTGGGGGGCGGGCTGGGGGACGTACCGGACGGGGTCCGGATCCGCGTCCGGGGAGGGGTCGGTGAGGGCCTCGCGGAGAAAGGGCAGGAGACCGCGTTCGAGGAGGGCGTGGCGCCAGGCGTCGCGGGCGCGGTCGAGGTCCATGGTCAGGAGTTCCTGCGCTCTGGAGGCGCGGGAGGACGTCGAACCGTTGCGCAGGGCCGTGATGACGAGGCCTGCCATCGCAACGAGGGCGCCGGCCGCTGTCAGGGCGGCGAATATCCAGCCGACGCTGATCAGCGGCTGGGCCATGGACTTGTCGGGGCTGACGGCACGCAGGACATAGCCGATGAGGAGGAAGAGGACGGCGGCGATGCCGGCGAGAACCGGGACGAGGACGGCGATCATGGCGGCCAGCCCGGCACCGGCCGTCTCCGGGACCTCAGGCGGGGAGGCGGCGTCGGCCGAGTGCGTACCGGTGGCCAAACCTGTTGCCTCGTCGGTGGTTTCGTTCCGCTCCGAGTCGTCCGTTCTGTCCGTGGACGGTGCCGCCGCGGGTGCCCGCAGGGCGGTGCGGAGCTGGACATAGCGCTGGTATTCGGCCGTGGCGCAGGCGGCGATGGCGGTGGTGGCGCTTATTGCCATCGCACGCAACTGCTCGGCGCTGAGGTGCTGACCCGCGGCGGCGGTGAGGCCGTCCGGGTGGTGTCCGGCGGTGCGCAGTGCCTCATCGAGGAGCCGCGTGAATTCCGCGCGATCCTCGTTCAGCAGGTGCGGAGCGCTGTTCATGTGGATCCCCCGATGCTCCGTAGGGCCGTACGTGCCGGCTGGGCCGGGCAGTGGGCGGAAACGGAGGAGAGCCTGCTACGGATAGCCCGATGGTAGAGCGCCTCCGGCACGGGGTGACAGTGAGTTTGCGGAATTTGAGTAATGCCGCGACCGGATCCCGCCCCAACCAAAGGCCCGCCGCCCACCCACCGGCCCGGGCAGGCATCTGCCCGGAGAACGCTCAGCCATTCAGGGGGAGCTGAACCACCAGCAGCTTTCCGGCCATGGTGACGCCGCCGTCCATCGCGATGGCCAGTCCGTCGGCGTAGACATGCGGACCGTCGACGGCGATGCCGTCGTTGTCGCCGTCCTCGGTGCCGACCTCGCCGAGGAGGTAGGGAATCGGGCTGTGGCCGTGCACCACGCGCTCGCCGCCGTAGGCGTCCAGAAGCTCGCGTACGGCCTGGGATCCGGACTCGTCGCGGAAGGCGAAGCGCTTGGTGAACTTTCGGAACAGGTCCCAGACTTCGCCGGCGTCGCTGCGGGTCAGCACGTCGTGGACGGTGTCGTTGACGGCCTCGATGGAGTCGCCGTATTCGAGGTAGGCGGTGGTGTCGGAGTGCACGAGCAGATGCCCGTCCTCCTCCATCACGGCGTCCAGGCGGGCCATCCACTGCAGGTGGTGGTCCTGCAGGCGTTCCATGTCGGACTTCTGGCCGCCGTTGAGGAGCCAGGCGGCCTGGAAGGAGGCCGTGCCGGCGCCGGACTGGATGGGGGTGTCGCCGAACCGCTTGGCGCCCAGCAGCAGAAGCTCGTGGTTGCCCATCAGGGCCTTGCAGTAGCCGCCGGCCGCCGCGGCCTCGGCGGAGAGCTGCATGACCAGGTCGATGACGCCGATGCCGTCCGGGCCGCGGTCGGTGAAGTCGCCCAGGAACCAGAGACGGGCGTTGCCGGCGGCCCAGTTGCCGTCGGCGTCGATCAGCCCTTCGGCGGCGAGCGCCTCGCGCAGCTCGTCGTAATAGCCGTGGACGTCGCCGACGACATACAGCGGGCCCATGCCTTCGGGCGCGTCCTGGTCGACGGCGGGCTCGGCCGACGGCACGAGGCCGGCAGCCGGGCGGTCGATGAGGGTGTCCGTACGGGCCGCGCCGATGACCGGGAGGTCGCGCGCGGTCGGGGTGTACTCCTCGGGCAGCTCGACCGGCGCGGCGGGGGTCGGCACCAAAGGCGGTGCGGCCGGGGGGCCGGCGGGCAGATGGGCCGGCGGTCCGGCCGGCGGCATGGGCGGCGGCGCCGCGGCCGCACCGGAGTGCGGTCCGGGCGGCACAGGAGACGCCGATTGTCCCGCCATGGTCCACACCATGGGTCCCTGACTGGCCCCCTGAGTCATTGACCCCTCCACCGTCGCGCCGCCGTGCACCTCTCGGACCTTGCCTGGTCGACGGCGGTCCGCGGTGTCGTGCGCCCATCATAGGAATGCCGCTCGCGGGTTGTGACGCACCCGGGGGTGGTCAATCGGCAGGAGCCCGGCGTTCGCGGCTGATTTCTCCCGGGATCGCCCTGTTTTTTCCTGACCGAACGAGGCGTGTGGGCGGCGATGTTACGCGTGATTCGTCGTGTGACGGCACGCACTCAGGCGCCGGCCGGTCCCCGCGGCGGGCTCACGGCCGTGCGGGATGAGCGTCGCTGGGACGAGGTCCGCACGATCAGGTCGGTCGGTATCACCTGTTCGATGGGCCGGCCGTTGTCGAGGCCTTCGATGGCGTCGATGAGGATCTGGACCACGGCGGTGCCGATGCGGCGGGGCTTGAGGGAGAGGGTGGTGATGGGCGGCTCGGTGGTGGCGTACACGGTGGACTCGCTGCAGCAGACCAGCAGCAGATCCTCGGGGACGCGCAGGCCGTAGCGCCGGGCTGCGGCGAGCAGGTCCGTGCCATTGGGATCGAAGAGTCCGTAGACGGCGTCGGGCCGGTCCGAGCGGGCCAGCAGCCGGTCGGCGGCGACGGCGCCCGCGCAGGGGTCGTGCGCCGGGTAGGACTCGTACACCGGGTCCTGGCCGACCCGCTCGCACCAGCTCAGATAGGCGGTGGTCGACAGCCGGGTATAGGTGTCGGTGGTGTTGCCCGTGAGCAGGCCGATGCGGCGGGCGCCGGCGTCGGCGAGGTGGTCGAGCAGGCCGAGGACGGCGGCTTCGTGGTCGTTGTCGACCCAGCCGGTGACGGGCAGCGCGCCGCCGGGGCGGCCGTCGGAGACGACGGGGATGCCGTGCCGAACGAGTTCGGTGACGACGGGGTCGCCGTCGGCGGGGTCGATGACTACGGTGCCGTCGAGCGCGACGTTGGACCACACGTCGTGGCGGGACGTCGCCGGCAGAATGACCAGCGCATAGCCGCGGGCCAGCGCCGCGGAGGTGGCGGCTCTGGCCATCTCGGCGAAGTACGCGAATTCGGTGAAGGTGAAAGGTTCATCCCCGTACGTGGTCACGGTCAGGCCGAGGAGCCCTGACTTGCCGGTACGGAGGGTGCGGGCGGCGGCGGACGGGCGGTAGCCCAGCCGATCGGCCACCTCGCGGACGTGGCTACGGGTGGCATCCGGGAGCCGGCCCTTGCCGTTGAGCGCGTCGGAGACAGTCGTGATGGACACACCGGCTGCGGCGGCCACGTCTCGGATGCCCGCCCGTCCCAGCCGGCGGCCGGTCGACCGGCTCACCTGGTGCTTCCCTGCTGCTGTCATGGCGAGCCGATAGTAGGGCTCGGCAGGGCCATTCGCGGGGCCCCGCCGAGGCTTGTTAAAAGGTACGTTTCTGCATGGTGATGGACCATCAATATCCTTTGAAACAAAGGCAGTTGACGCTTGAGGTGATCATACGGGGCGATTCTGGCCGCCCTTGCCTATCGGTCGGTCCAGGTCTCGAAGAGGTCTCAAGTCACCTTCACGGGGGATGCGCGCCACGGCGCAAGCCACCGGCGCGTAACGGAACGGGGAGCGCTCCGCAGAGCCTGTGCGCGGGTCGCCCTGATCGATCAGGGACTGCCGCCGGACGGGGCAATCCTCATAAGGTGTGCAGTATTGGAGTCGAGTGGGACGGTCGAGGAGGACCTGCGGTGAGCGAGAAGACCCCGAAGCTGCGTGCTGCGCTGGACGGCATCCCCACCTATAAGCCGGGCCGGCCCGCGGCGGCCGACGGTCCCGCCGCCTACAAGCTGTCCTCCAACGAGAATCCCTACCCGCCGCTGCCGGGCGTTCTGGAGAGCGCGGTGACCGCCGCCGGGTCCTTCAACCGTTACCCCGACCTGGCCTGCACGGGCCTGGTGGCGGAGCTGTCCGAGCGGTTCTCGGTGCCGCTCACGCACCTGGCGACCGGTACCGGCTCGGTGGGCGTGGCCCAGCAGCTGGTGCAGTCTACGGCCGGGCCCGGCGATGAAGTGATCTACGCCTGGCGGTCGTTCGAGGCGTACCCGATCGTCACCCAGGTCTCCGGTGCCACTCCCGTGCAGGTGCCGCTGACTTCTGGCGAGGTGCATGACCTGGACGCGATGCTCGCCGCGGTCACCGACCGTACTCGGCTGATCTTCGTCTGCAACCCCAACAACCCCACCGGCACTGTTGTACGCCGCGCCGAGCTGGAGTCGTTCCTGGACCGGGTGCCGAGCGATGTCCTGGTGGTGCTGGACGAGGCGTACCGCGAATTCATCCGGGACGAGCAGGTGCCGGACGGCATCGAGCTCTACCGCGACCGGCCGAATGTCTGCGTGCTGCGGACCTTCTCGAAGGCGTACGGCCTGGCGGGGCTGCGGGTCGGGTTCGCGGTGGCGCACGAGCCGGTGGCCGCGGCGCTGCGCAAGACGGCGGTGCCGTTCGGGGTGAGCCAGCTGGCGCAGGAGGCGGCGGTGGCGTCGCTGCGCAGCGAGGCGGCGCTGCTGGAGCGGGTCGGTGCGCTGGTGACCGAGCGGGCCCGGGTGGTCGAAGGCCTGGCCGGGCAGGGCTGGACGGTCCCCGAGTCGCACGCCAACTTCGTCTGGCTGCGGCTGGGGGACCGTACCGTCGACTTCGCGGCGGCATGTGAGCGCGCCGGGGTGGTCGTGCGGCCGTTCCCGGGTGAGGGCGTGCGGGTGACCATCGGTGAGAGTGCCGCGATGGATCTGTTCCTGCAGGCAGCGGAGGAGTTCCGCAAGGCGCTGTAACCCACTGCGGGGTGTTGCAAGGCGCTGCAGGGCGTTGCATTGAGGCCGTGGGTCGGTTGACCCGCGGCCTCAGGCTTTGTGTACGTGGATCGTGTCGCCGCCGCGGACGGTGGCCAGCGCGCGGGGGTCGCCGTCGATCCGGCCCAGCACATTGCAGGGGGAGGCGAGGCGGCACTCCTCACCCCGGGAGATCGGCGTGGGTCCGTATGGCAGCGCGAGGGCGTTGCCCTCGGTCCAGAAGGCGACCGTGCCGGGCTCGACGACCTGGCGGGCGTCGGCCTCGAGTGCGGGCGTGAGCCCGGTGTCGAAGTAGACCTCTTCGCCCCAGGTGTGGGCGGTGCCGTCTATCGGCAGGGCCGCGAGCAGCGCCGCGGCGGTCGGGGTCTCGTCGAGGATGGCGGTGACGTGTCCTGCGGGCCAGGAGATTCGGATCTTCATGGCGACGAATTCAACAATATGTTGAAGGTCAGGGGAAGGGGTGCGCGATAAGCCTGGCATAAGGATTCATGCGCCATGGATTTGCGCGTGACGGCGGTCACGTACCCCCCTTATCGAAGGTTGCAGGCCCATGAGTAATAATGCTTGTGAATGTGAACGCGTTCACAAGCGCACGCACGGTCTGTGTCTGGCAAGGGACGCAACGGGACCTTTCCGTAGTGCATCGGCGAAGTAAGGAGGAAGCGACGTGGAGCTGGCGTTGGCGCCAGAGACTCTGGCGCGATGGCAATTCGGCATCACGACCGTGTACCACTTCCTGTTCGTCCCTCTGACGATCTCCCTTGCCGCTCTGGTGGCCGGACTGGAGACCGCATGGGTGCGAACGGCGAAGCAGAAGTACCTCAAGGCCACCAAGTTCTGGGGCAAGCTGTTTCTGATCAACATCGCGATGGGTGTCGTCACCGGCATCGTCCAGGAGTTCCAGTTCGGCATGAACTGGTCCGACTACTCGCGGTTCGTCGGTGACATCTTCGGTGCCCCGCTCGCCTTCGAGGCGCTCATAGCGTTCTTCTTCGAGTCCACCTTCATCGGACTGTGGATCTTCGGCTGGGACAAGCTGCCCAAGAAGATCCACTGCTTCTGCATGTGGATGGTCTCGATCGGCACGATTCTGTCCGCGTACTTCATCCTCGCCGCCAACTCCTGGATGCAGCACCCGGTCGGCTACAAGTACAACCCCCACACCGGCCGCGCCGAGCTCACCGACTTCCTGAAGGTGCTCACCCAGGACACCACCCTGGTCGTCGCCTTCCACACCCTGACCGCCGCGTTCCTGACCGGCGCCGCCTTCATGGTCGGCATCTCCGCGTACCACCTGATGCGCAAGAAGCACATCAAGGTGATGCGTACGTCGCTGCGGCTCGGCCTGGTCACCCTGGTCATCTCCGGCCTGCTCACCGCCATCAGCGGTGACGAGCTCGGCAAGGTGATGTTCAAGCAGCAGCCGATGAAGATGGCCGCCGCCGAGGCGCTGTGGGACAAGGAAGAGCCGGCGCCGTTCTCCGTCTTCGCCTACGGCGATGTCGAGAAGGGCCACAACACGGTCGCCATCGAGGTCCCCGGCCTGCTCTCCTTCCTCGCCCACAACGACTTCACCTCGCCGGTCCCCGGTATCAATGACGTCAACAAGGCCGAGCAGCAGAAGTTCGGGCCCGGCGACTACCGGCCCAACATCCCGGTCGCCTACTGGGGCTTCCGCTGGATGATCGGCTTCGGCATGTCGTCTTTCGCCATCGGCCTGGCCGGGCTCTGGCTCACCCGGAAGAAGTTCTGGCTGTCGCCGGGTCTGCGTACGGGGGACGAGGAGCCACCGCATCTCGCGCTCACCAAGAACAAGGTGCTCGGCGCCCGGCTGAGCAAGTGGTACTGGTCGCTCGCGTTCGTCACCCTCGGCTTCCCGCTGATCGCGAACTCCTGGGGCTGGATCTTCACCGAGATGGGCCGCCAGCCCTGGGTCGTCTACGGCGTGCTGCGCACCTCGGACGCGGTCTCCCCGGGCGTCTCGCAGGGCGAGGTGCTCACCTCGCTGATCGTCTTCACCACGCTCTACGCCATCCTCGCCGTGGTCGAGGTCAAGCTGCTGGTGAAGTACATCAAGGCCGGCCCCCAGGAACTCACCGACTCCGACCTCAACCCGCCCACCAAGATCGGCGGCGACCCTGCGGACGCCGACCGGCCGATGGCCTTCTCGTACTAGGAGGCGGCTGTGCAACTTCACGACATCTGGTTCGTCCTCATCGCCTTCCTGTGGACCGGGTACTTCTTCCTCGAAGGATTCGACTTCGGAATCGGCGTACTCACCAAGCTCCTCGCCCGTGACCGGAGCGAGAAGCGCGTACTGATCAACACCATCGGCCCGGTCTGGGACGGCAACGAGGTCTGGCTGCTCAGCGCGGGCGGCGCGACCTTCGCCGCCTTCCCGGAGTGGTACGCCACCCTCTTCTCCGGTTTCTACCTGCCGCTGCTGCTGATCCTCGTCTGCCTGATCGTGCGCGGCGTCGCCTTCGAGTACCGCGCCAAGCGGCCCGAGGAGAAGTGGCAGCGCAACTGGGAGACGGCGATTTTCTGGACCTCGCTGCTGCCCGCCGTCCTGTGGGGCATCGCGTTCGGCAACATCGTGGGCGGAGTGAAGATCGACGCCCACAAGGAGTACGTGGGCACCGTCCTCGACCTGCTGAACCCGTACGCGATCCTTGGCGGACTGGTCACCCTGACGCTGTTCACCTTCCACGGCGCGGTCTTCGCCTCGCTCAAGACCGTGGGCGACATCCGGGAGCGGGCGCGCAGGATGGCGAGTGTCCTCGGACTGCTCGCGGCCGTGGTCGCGGCCGCCTTCCTGGCCTGGACCCAGGTCAGCAAGGGGGACGGCACCAGCCTGATCGCCATGATCGTCGCGATGGTCGCGCTGGTAGCGGCGCTCGGGGCCAACCGGCTCGGCCGCGAGGGATGGGCGTTCGCGTTCTCCGGTATCACCATCGCGGCCGCGGTCGCGATGCTGTTCCTTACGCTGTTCCCCAACGTCATGCCGTCGACGCTGAACGAGAGCTGGAGCCTCACGGTCACCAACGCCTCGTCCAGCCCCTACACCCTGAAGATCATGACCTGGTGTGCCGCGATCGCCGCACCCATCGTGATGCTCTACCAGGCGTGGACGTACTGGGTCTTCCGCAAGCGGATCGGCACCCAGCACATCGCCGACGCCCATGTCCCCACCGCCGACACGCCTACTCCTACGCCGACCAGCTGACGGAGGTTTCACGTGAAACCGATCGACCCGCGCCTGCTCCGATACGCCCGCGCCACCCGCCACTTCCTCGTCGCGGTGGTGGTCCTCGGGCTTGCCGGAGCGGGGCTGGTCGTCGGACAGGCCATGCTGATCGCCGAGATCGTGGTCGGTGCCTTCCAGCACCACCTCGATCTCGGCCTTCTGACCACACCGATCGCACTGCTCGCCGCGGTCTCGGTCGGCCGCGGGCTGGTCTCCTGGCTCACGGAACTGGCCGCCCACCGCGCGAGCGCCGCGGTCAAGTCCGAGCTGCGGATGCGGCTGATCGAACGGGCGGCACGGCTGGGGCCCGACGCCACGATCCGCCGTACGGACGCCGGCGGACAGGCCCCGGGCGCGGACGGAGCGGACGCGGCCGACGCCGGCACGCTTCAGATGCGTACCGGCGAGCTAGCTACCCTCGCCACCCGCGGTATCGATGCCCTCGACGATTACTTCGCCCGCTATCTGCCGCAGCTGGGCCTGGCGGTCGTCGTCCCCGTCGCCGTGCTAGCCCGGATCGTCCTGGGCGACTGGATCTCCGCGCTCACGATCGTCCTCACCCTCCCGCTGATCCCGCTGTTCATGGTCCTCATCGGCTGGGCCACCCAGTCCCGGATGGACCGCCAGTGGCGGCTGCTCGCCCGGCTTTCCGGCCACTTCCTCGATGTCGTCGAGGGGCTGCCCACGCTCAAGGTCTTCGGCCGGGCCAAGGCCCAGGCCGCCTCGATCCGCGACATCACCGGCGCATACCGCCGCGCCACTCTGCGCACCCTGCGGATCGCCTTTCTCTCTTCCTTCGCCCTCGAACTTCTCGCCACCATCTCCGTTGCGCTGGTTGCGGTCGGTATCGGCATGCGCCTGGTCCATGGCGAACTCGATCTCTACACCGGGCTGATGGTGCTGGTCCTGGCGCCCGAGGCCTATCTGCCGCTGCGGCAGGTGGGCGCGCAGTACCACGCCGCGGCCGAGGGGCTGTCGGCCGCGGAGGAGATCTTCGCGGTGCTGGAGACCCCGCTGCCCGCGTCCGGCACCGCCCCCGCGCCCGAAGGCACCGGGCTGACCGTCGAGAATCTGGTCGTCCGCCACCCCGGGCGCACCGCCGACTCGCTCCCCGCGACCTCGTTCGAGGTGCGGCCCGGCGAGACCGTCGCCCTGGTCGGCCCCTCGGGTGCGGGCAAGTCCACGCTGCTGAGCGTGCTGCTCGGCTTCACCGAACTGGCCGAGGGCCGTGCCCTGGCCGACGGCCAGGACATCGCCTCCCTCGCCCCCGACAGCTGGCGGCGTCGGGTCGCCTGGGTCCCGCAGCACCCGCACCTCTTCGCCGGCACCGTCGCCGAGAACGTACGGCTGGCGCGCCCGGACGCGGACGACGCGGCGGTACGGGCCGCACTGCGCGACGCCGGGGCGCTGGACTTCGTCGACGCGCTCCCGCAGGGCGCGGCCAGCCGCCTCGGCGAACGGGGCGCCGGACTCTCCGCGGGCCAGCGCCAGCGCATCGCGCTCGCCCGCGCCTTCCTCGCCGACCGCCCGATCCTGCTGATGGACGAGCCGACCGCGAACCTCGACGGCGAGACCGAGGAGGCCATCGTGGACGCGGTCCGCCGCCTGGCGGCCGGCCGCACGGTCCTGCTGGTCGTTCACCGGCCGGCGCTGTTGGCGGTGGCGGACCGGGTGGTGCGGCTGCCGGAGCCGGGCGCGGTTTTGGGCGCGGCCTCGGTTTCACGTGAAACCGGCACCACCGCGCCCGCGCCGTCCCCGTCCCCCTTCCCCACGACGATCGACGGTGACACCGCCCCGGCCGCCGACGCCCCGGCCACCGGACTGTCCGCCCTGACGCGCCTGCGCCGCCTGGCCCGCGCCCGCCGGGCGCGCTTCGCCCTCGCCCTGCTGCTCGGCAGCCTTGCGCTGGGCAGCGCGGTCGGCCTGATGGCGACCTCCGGCTGGCTGATCTCGCGGGCCGCGCAGCAGCCACCGGTGCTGTATCTGATGGTGGCGGTCACCGCGACGCGGGCGTTCGGCATCGGGCGGGCCGTCTTCCGCTACGCCGAGCGGCTGGTTGCGCACGACGCGGTGTTCCGGATGCTCGCCGACGTACGCGTCGCCGTCTTCCGGCGCCTGGAGCGGCTGGCGCCCGCCGGTCTCCGGGACCGCAGCCGCGGCGATCTGCTCTCCCGGCTGGTCGCCGATGTCGATGCGGTGCAGGACTACTTCCTGCGCTGGCTGCTGCCCGTCGGCGCGGCGGTGCTGGTCGGCGCGGGTGCCGTCGGGTTCACCGGCTGGCTGCTGCCGGAGGCCGGCGCGATCCTTGCCGTCGGTCTGCTGCTGGCGGGCGCCGGTGTGCCGCTGCTCTCGGGCGCGCTGGCCAGGCGGGCGGAGCGGCAGCTGGCCCCGGCCCGAGGCGTGCTGTCCACCCACGTCGTCGATCTGCTCACCGGCACGGCCGAGTTGACCGTCGCCGGCGCCCTGACGGCCCGTACGGAAGCGGCCCGCCGCGCGGACCGCGACCTGACCCGGATCGCCTCCCGCTCCGCGAGCGCGGCCGGTATCGGGGCCGGGCTCTCGGCGCTGCTGTGCGGGCTGACCGTCGCCGCGGCGGCGGTGGCCGGTGTCGAGGCCGTGCATGCGGGCCGGTTGCACGGGGTGGCGCTGGCCGTGGTCGTGCTCACGCCGCTCGCCGCATTCGAGGCGGTGGCCGGGCTGCCGCTCGCCGTGCAGTACCGCCAGCGCACCCGGCGCGCCGCCGAGCGGGTCTTCGAGGTGCTGGACGCCCCCGCGCCGGTGCAGGAGCCGGCCGCGCCGGAGGCCGCCCCCGAGGCGCCGTTCCCGCTGGCCGTACGGGATCTGAGTGCGCGCCACCCGGGACAGGCTGAGCCCGCGCTGGACGGCGTCGGGTTCACGCTGACGGCCGGTCGGCGGCTGGCCGTGGTCGGCCCGTCCGGCTCCGGTAAGACCACGCTGGCGCAGGTACTGCTGCGTTTCCTCGACCGGGAGGCCGGGGCGTACACGCTGGCCGGGACGGATGCCCAGGCGATGGACGGCGATGCGGTCCGGCGGCTGGTGGGGCTGTGTGCGCAGGATGCGCACATCTTCGACAGCTCGCTGCGGGAGAACCTCCGGCTCGCCCGCCGGGGCGGCTCGGACGCGGCGGAATCCGGCGACCAGGACCTGTGGGACGCGCTCGAGCGGGCGCGGCTGGCGGACTGGGTACGGGGCCTGCCCGACGGGCTGGACACCATGGTCGGCGAGCACGGCGCCAGGCTGTCGGGTGGTCAGCGGCAACGGCTCGCGCTGGCCCGCGCGCTGCTCGCGGACTTCCCGGTGCTCGTACTGGACGAGCCCGCAGAGCACCTCGACCTGGCCACCGCCGATGCGCTGACCGCCGATCTGCTGGCCGCGACCGAGGGCCGTACGACCGTTCTGATCACCCATCGGCTCACCGGTCTCGACGCGGTCGACGAGGTGCTGGTGCTGGACCGGGGCCGGGCCGTACAGCACGGCGGATATGCGGAGCTGGCCGCGGCCGACGGCCCGTTCCGGCGGATGCTGGAGCGCGAGCGGGCGGTCGACGCGGCGTACGGAGCGGGACCTGCGCCGGCGGGCGTCCTCGCATAGGGCCCATACCCCGGTAGGTCGGCGGCCGCATAACCGGACTTTCCCCGGAAATGCGCCCTTATTAGGCTCGTGGCATGGCAGCCACGGAAGGATCCTCGGACCCCATGGACGTCGGCCCGAAGGGCGCCGGCCCGATGGACACAGGGGCACCGGACGCGACCCCCGCCGCCGACCCCATGGCCGCGGCCACCGAGGCCACCCGCAGTCTGCAGGGCCTGTCGTCCGAGCTGACCGCCCGGATCCCGCAGCTGCTGGAGGCGATGCGCACCGTCGGCGCGGGGCTCGATCTGCACCTCACCCTCGACCGGATCGTGGAGACCGCGGCCGAGCTCGCCGACGCCCGCTATGCCGCGATCGGGATCATCGACGAAACCCGCGAGGGGCTGTCGGACTTCGTCACCCACGGGGTGACCGCGCGGCAGCACCGGCAGATCGGTGCGCTGCCCGACGGCCACAAGGGCCTGCTCGGCGCGCTGATCCACGATCCGAAGCCGCTGCGTCTCGGCGATCTCACGCAGGACCCGCGCTCGGCCGGCTTTCCGCCGGAGCACCCGCCGATGCGGACGTTCCTGGGGGTGCCGATCCGCGTCCAGGGAGAGATCTTCGGCAATCTCTATCTGACCGAGAAGCGCGGCGGCGGGGAATTCAGCGAGGAGGACCTGCACATGGTGCGGGTGCTGGCCACCGAGGCCGGTATCGCCATCGGCAACGCCCGGCTGCATGCGGCGACCCGGCAGCGCGAGCGCTGGATCGACGGCTCGGTCGCGGTGACCACCGAACTCCTGGCGGGCAGTGATGTCGACGATGCGCTCGCGGTGGTTGCCGAGCAGGCGCGGCGGCTGGCGGAGTCGACTGCCGGCATTGTGCTGCTGCCCGACGACGAGGGCGGGCTGGAGATCGTCGCGGTCTCGGCGGACGACCCGACCGGCATCATGGGCACGCAGATCCCGCCGGACAGCCCGGTGGCGGAGCAACTCCTCGCCGGGGAACCGGTGTTCGTGGACGATTCGGCCACCGATCCGCGCATGGTGACGGCCATCGCACCGCGCTTCGGCCCGAGCATGATGCTGCCGCTCAAGAGTGGTGGCCGGGTGCTGGGCACGCTCGCGATCCCGCGCAACCGCGGCGCCCGTCAGTACACGGCCGCCGAGCGGACGCTGGCCACCCAGTTCGCGGCGCAGGCCGCGCTGGCGCTGGTCCTTGCCGACGCCCAGCGCGACCGCGAGCGGCTGGCGGTCTTCGAGGACCGCGACCGCATCGCCCGTGACCTGCACGATCTGGTCATCCAGCGGCTGTTCGCGACCGGGATGATGCTGGAGAGCGCGCACCGCAAGGCCAAGGTGCCGGAGGTGACGCGGGGCGTCGGCAAGGCCATCGACGAACTGGATGTGACCATCCAGGAGATCCGGACCGCGATCTTCGCGCTCCAGCAGGGCCCGGCCGAGGCGCCGTCCGGGCTGCGCACCCGGGTACTGCGCGAGATCGGCACCGCCGCCGTACCGCTCGGCTTCCAGCCCTCGGCGAACTTCGTCGGGCCGGTCGACTCCCGGGTCGGCGAGCTGACCGGCAAGAACCTGATCGCCGCGCTGCGCGAGGCGCTCTCCAACGCCTTCCGGCACGCGCAGGCCTCGCGGATCGAGGTGGTCGTCGATTCGACGGTCACCTTGCCGGACGGGTCCGACGGGGTCCGTCTGACGGTCGCCGACGACGGCATCGGCATCCCGGAGGGCGGTCGCCGCAGCGGCCTGAAGAATCTCGCCAAGCGTGCGGAGTCGCTCGGCGGCTCCAGTACGTACGGACTGGGGCTGGGTGAGGGGGGCAGCGGTACGAAAGTGACGTGGGAGGCGCCGCTGTGAGAGGGAGGCGCTCGCCCGTTCGGGGCGTTGGGAGGGCTAAGCAGGCCCGAGATGCGCAGTTTTCCATTTATTTCGGGTCAATCTCGGGCTATGCGTTCATGGGCATGCTGGAAGGGGCGGGGGGTAAAGCGGGCGGGGACGTGCGGAGTGTGTGCGCTCGTCCTGGTGGTGTCGGCGGCCGTGGGGGTCGCCGCGCCGAACATCCCGGTCGCGAAGGCGGCGGCCCCGGGGCGGCACGCCATCGGCGACCGCCCCGGTGAGCCGCGCGCCATCGGCGACCGCCCCGGTGAGCCGCGCGCCGAGACCGGCCACTCGGCCCGGCCGCGGCTGGCGGAGGTCAGCCTGGCGGTGATTCGGCTGGGCGAGGCGGCCAGCCAGGCGGGCCGCTCGTACGAGGCGCGGCGCCGCGCGGTGCAGCAGCAGCGGGCGGAGAGCGACCGGCTGCGTACGGAAGCGGACCGGGCCCGGCGGATGGCCGAGGCGTTGCACCGCCGGGCCGGCGCGATCGCCGATGCGCAGTACCGCACCGGCAGCCGCGTCGCCTACACCTTGCGCACGGCGGCCTTCGACGGCCGGAAGCCGCTGGTCAGCGTGTACGAGGAGGCGGCGCGGCGGGAGCGGGCGCTGGTGGCGCGGGTGGGCACCGTGCAGCGTGCGGGCCGCATGCTGGCGGGCGGCAGCGCGACGGCGACCGCCCGTGCGGCCGCGTTCGCGGCGGATCGCGACCGGCTCAGGGAGGCGCGGGCGCGGGCCGACCGAGGTCTGGATTCGGCCCGTGTCGCGCTGCGGCAGCTGGCGTCTCAGGCGTCCCGCAGCGGGAACTGCGGCACCCTGCCGAGCGAGGTGACCTCCGCGGTCCGGGCCGTCGCCCCACTGGTCGCTCCGGGCGCACCCTGGATGCGCCCCGTGGAGCACTACGTACTGTCCGCCCCCTTCGGCGGCGCGGGCTCGCACTGGGCCGCGGGCCATACGGGCCAGGACTTCGCGGTGCCGGTCGGCACTCCCGTGCGAGCCGCGGGTGAGGGCCGTATCGAGAGTGTGACCTGCGGCGATGGCCTCGGGATCAGCATGGTCGTGCGGCATGGCGAGGGCCTGTACACGGAGTATGCGCATCTGTCGGCCACGCTGGCGCGCCCCGGACAGCGGGTCACCCCGGGGGAGCGGATCGCGCTGTCGGGCGACACCGGCAACTCCACCGGGCCGCATCTGCACTTCGAGGTGCGGCGGACGCCTTACCTGGGGTCGGGCATCGACCCCGTGCCGTGGCTGCGAAAGCACGGCGTCAGGCTGTGAGCCGCTGACCAGCTGGTGTCGCCCGTGGAGCGATACCGGGGCTGCCGTATCGGGGTGAGGCGCTACTGCGCGCTCAGGATCCGCTCGATGACCACAGCGACGCCGTCGTCGTTGTTGGACGCCGTGCGGCGGGTGGTGGCGGCCAGCACGTCGGGGTGGGCGTTGGCCATCGCATACGACGTGCCGGCCCAGCTGAGCATCTCTATGTCGTTGGGCATATCGCCGAACGCGACGACTTCCGCGGGCGAGATGCCGCGCTCCGCGCAGCAGCGGGCCAGGGTGCCGGCCTTGCTGACACCGGGACCGCTGATCTCCAGGAGAGCGGTGGGGCTGGACCGGGTGAAGGACGCGAGATTGCCCGCGGCCTTACGGGCCAGCGCGAGGAAGGCGTCGGGGTCCAGGTCGGCGTGGTGTGCGAGGAGCTTGAGTACGGGCTGGCCCCGCCCTTCCGGGTCCACGGATGCCGCGAAGTCCTCGGCCAGGAGCTTTTCCGCCGGGGCGACGTTCGCGGTCGGGTCCAGGCGGAGCGGCGGGTAGGCCGGTTCGTGGTGGAAGCTGCCGGTCCTCTCCACCGCGAAGGCGGTGCCGGGGGCGGCGCCGCGCAGCGCGGCGACGACATCCAGCGCGACCGTGGGTTCCAGGGGGCTGACCTCGACGATGCGGCGGCCGCGGTGCAGGTCGACGACGGCCGCGCCGTTCGCGCAGATCGCCAGGCCGTGGCCGTGCACATGGTCGCTGACCACGTCCATCCAGCGGGCCGGGCGTCCGGTGACGAAGAAGACCTCGATGCCGGCCTCCTCGGCAGCGGCGAGCGCGGCGATCGTCCGGTCGGAGACCGTCTTGTCGTCGTGCAGCAGCGTGCCGTCGAGGTCGGTGGCGATCAGCCGGGTCGGCCGGGAGGGAACGACCGGCTCGAGCGGCGTGGCGGAGGCATCAGTCACGGGGGTCATCTTCGCGTACGGCGGCGCGCAGGCGTGCGCTGGGGCGCGCATCCGAGCTCCTGGGGGCGAGCGTCCCTCCGGTCAGCCAAGCTGCGCGGCCGCCTCGGTGGCGATCCGCTCGAACACCTTCTGATCCGCGGCGAAAACGGAGTCCGGTATCGGCGCGTGGATGACGATCTCGGTGAAGCCGAGTGCGCGGTGCTTGCCCGCGAAGTCCACGAACGCGTCGAGGGACTCCAGCGGACGGCTGCCGTCCGGCGTGAAGCCGGTGAGAAAGATCTTGTCCAGCTGCGCGATGTCCCGGCCGACGTCCGAGCACGCCTTCTCCAGCTTCTCCAGCTGGCCCTGGAGGGCGGCCACCGAGTCCTCGGGTGTGCCGGTCGCGGCGATCTTGGGGTCACCGGTCGTCACCCATGCCTGGCCGTGGCGGGCGGCGAGCCGCAGCCCGCGCGGGCCGGTGGCGGCGACCGCGAAGGGGATCCGGGGCCGCTGCACACAGCCGGGAATGTTGCGGGCTTCCTCGGCCGAGTAATGGGTGCCCTGGTGGGAGACCGCGTCCTCGGTGAGCAGCCGGTCGAGCAGCGGCACGAACTCGCCGAAGCGGTCCGCCCGCTCGCGGGGTGACCAGGACTCCTGGCCGAGGGCGGTCGCGTCGAAGCCGTTGCCGCCGGCGCCGATGCCGAGGGTGATCCGGCCGCCGGAGATGTCGTCGAGGGTGATCAGTTCCTTGGCGAGGGTGACCGGGTGCCGGAAGTTGGGCGAGGTCACCAGCGTGCCCAGGCGCAGCCGCGAGGTGGCTGCCGCGGCGGCGGTCAGCGTGGGCACGGCGCCGAACCACGCCTGGTCGCGGAAGGACCGCCAGGACAGGTGGTCGTAGGTGTATGCGGTGTGGAATCCGAGCTCTTCGGCCCGCTGCCACTGTTCGCGGCCGCCGTCGTGCCAGCGGCGGACGGGAAGGATGACGGTGCTCAGGCGGAGGGAAGCGCTCATGCCCTAAAGCGTACGGGGAGGCCCACGAAGCGTGGGGTGACGTCGGTTACGGGGCCGTTCGCCGGCACGGCGGGCCTCGGGCGTTTGTTTCACGTGAAACAGATCGGCCCGCGCTTTACCCGCATATAGCGGCGAAGAGGGAGAATCGGGACAGTGGCGCAGTGTGCGCGGCGTGGCGTGCGAGCAGGGCAGCGCGGAACGTCCGGGCTGCGCGAAGAGTGGTGCGTTGTGGAGGAGCCATGGCACAGACCCGATTCGCCCCCGACCGCGGGCTGACCTCGCGCATGGTCACGACGATGTTCTTCATCGGGCTGCTGTACGTCGTGGTCGTTGGCGTGCTGGTGGTGCTGCTCAAGGGTGCCTGGGTGGTGGTGTTGATCATTGCGGGGGGTCTGTTCGTCGCGCAGTTCTGGTTCAGTGACCGGATCGCGGCGTTCAGCATGGGCGCTCACGAGGTGACACCGGAGCAGGCACCCGAGCTGCACGGTGCCGTCGACCGGCTGTGTGCGCTGGCCGATATGCCCAAGCCGCGGGTCGCGATCGCGAATTCGGATGTGCCGAATGCGTTTGCGACCGGCCGCAATCAGAAGAATTCGATGGTGTGCGCGACGACGGGGCTGCTGCGGCGACTGGAGCCGGAGGAGCTGGAGGGCGTGCTCGCGCACGAGCTCTCGCATGTC
This sequence comes from Streptomyces sp. NPDC101227, assembly GCF_044767545.1. Taxonomy (NCBI): domain Bacteria; kingdom Bacillati; phylum Actinomycetota; class Actinomycetes; order Kitasatosporales; family Streptomycetaceae; genus Streptomyces; species Streptomyces sp. NPDC101227. The sequence goes on from NZ_JBIWOD010000005.1 coordinate 75,565, forward strand.
GCGCACCGCGATGTCGCCGTGATGACCATTGCGTCGTTCCTCGGTGTACTGGCCGGAATCATCACCCGGGCCGCCCTGTGGAGCGGCGTCGGGCGCAACAACCGCGACCAGAACGCGGCCATCGCCGTACTGATCGTCACCGCCGTCAGTGCCGTCGTCTACGCCATCAGCTTCCTGCTGACCCGGCTGCTCTCCCGCTATCGGGAGCTGTCCGCGGACCGCGCCGCCGCGATGCTGACCGGCCGCCCGTCGGCGCTGGCCTCCGCATTGACCAAGGTCACCGGGCAGATGGCGAAGATCCCGACGGAGGACCTGCGCAAGGCGGAACCGTTCAATGCGTTCTACTTCGCCCCGGCGTTCAACAAGGAGAGCTTCAGCAGGCTGCTGTCCTCGCACCCGACGCTGGAACAGCGGCTGGATCAGCTCGGCCGGATCGCGGCGCAGCTGGGGCGGCCGTGAGATGTCCCGTACCGGAATCGACCAGCGGGGGAATTCATCAATGAACGAGGGAGAGTAGGCCGCGCATGGGATTTCTGGACGCCATTCTGGGCCGCAGCAAGCCGGTGCGCCCCGACCTCGACCGGCTTTTTGCCCTGCCGTCCGCCGCCGTGACGCTGCAGGCCGCGGCCGGTTTTCAGCCCACCGGCCTGGGGTCGGTGTGTTTCGCGAGCGTCGAGGGCGGGGCGTTCTCGCGGATCCAGGAGGAGGCGCAGGGGCTGCTGGGTGGCTCGGTGGAGTTCACTCAGGACGCGTACGGCTACACGTGGCTGCTGGCGCGGCATGCGCCGGACGATGTGGCGGGCCTGGTCAATGACCTGCATGCCGTCAACACGTCCCTGGAGGAGGCGGGTTTCGGGCCGCAGCTGCTGTGCTCGCTGATCGGCTTCCGCGACGGGCGGGACCGGCCGCTGGCGCTGGTCTACCTCTACAAGCGCGGGACGTTCTATCCGTTCGCCCCGCAGCCGGGCGGTGGCGAGAAGCGGGACAACCCGCTGGAGCTGCAGACGCGGGCGCTGCTCGGGGACGATCTGACGGTCGAGAAGGATCTTGCGCGGTGGTTCCCGGTGTGGGGGGCGCCTGGGCTGTGAGCCAGGGGCGGGGGCCTTCGGGGGAGTGCGATGGTCGCTCAGCCCGGGAAGCGCAGGAATTCCGGCGGCACGTGGGCGGTGAGCCAGACGCCGTTGGCGCTGACCTGGAAGACATGGCCGGCCCGGTGCATCGCGGCCGCGTCGACCGTCAGCACGACGGCCTTGCCGCGGCGGGCGCCCACCCGGACCGCGGTCTCGCGGTCCGGCGAGAGATGGACGGCGTGCCGGGACATCGGCCGCAGCCCCTCGTCCCGGATGGCGGCGACGCTGCGGGCCACCGTGCCGTGGAAGAGACACGCGGGTGGCTCGGCCGGCGGCAGGTCGAGGTCGACGCGGATCGAATGACCTTGGTTGGCGCGGATGCGGTCGCGCTCTATGGCGTAGCGCCGCTTGTCGTTCTGGGCCACCACGGCCTCCAACTCGGCCCGGGTGAACCGGAATCCGTGCCGCGCGGCCGCCTCGATCAATTCGGGCACCGGAACCCAGCCCTGGGCGTCGAGGGCGATGCCGATCCGTTCCGGCTCATGCCGGAGATGCTTGGCCAGGTACTTGGAGATGCGCACGGTGCGCTGACTGTCCATGGCTCCAGGGTGCCGCCCGGCACGCCCGCAGGCACCTGAATTCCTGGTCTAGGCGTCGCCCTCGTCCGCCGCCTTCCTGGCGCGCTCGCTCGCCAGCCGGGCCTTCTCGCGCCCGACTTCCTCAGCGGCCCAGCGGGCCCATTCCTCCTGCATCGCCGTCTGGCGCAGGCCGTATTCCAGCGCAAGCCGTCCGTAGACCGAGATCATGTCGTCGTCCCATGGGGTCACTTCGTCGATGTGCTTCAGGGCGCCATGTGCACGCGACGCCGCCTCGGCCCGTGACAGGAGGTAGGCGCGGGCCTCGAGCGGGGTGAGCACGCCGAGGAAGAAGACCCGCAACAGGCCGTCGAAGCGCGGGGGGCCGCTGGGCTCGACCTCGATGAGCCAGTGCCGCAGTTCGCTCATGCCGTTGTCGGTGATCGCGTATTCCTTGCGGCCGCGGGGGCCTTCGGCGGCGACCTCGACCATGCCCGCGGTGGTGAGCTTGGCCAGCTCTCCGTAGACCTGGCTCTGTGTGGCGGGCCAGACGTTCGCGAGCGAGGCGTTGAACGTCTTCATCAGGTCGTAGCCGCTGGCGGGGGCTTCCGCCAGCAGGCCCAGCACGGCATGTCTGAGGCTCATGACCCACACATTACCTTCCACTGTTGACATGTCAAAGGTGGACCTTCTACATTCGACATGTCGAGATTGGAATGTGGTTCCGGCGATACGAGCCGGAGTCGGAGCGCATGCGCATTGCCTGGCCCGGCGGGCCGGGGAAGCGCTGAGGAAGAGGGGGGTCATGGGTTATCTGCGGAGCTTCATTCCGTGGCTGGTGTTCGCGGGGGTGGCGTCGTTCGGCTGGCAGTGGGGGGCGCTGGCGGCGCTGGTGGTCTCGATGGGGTTGCTCGTCGCCGACCGCGCCGCGGGCTTCGCGCTGGAGTCCCGGCTGCTGGAGTACGGCACGATCGTGTTCTTCGCCGCCCTGACGGTTCTGGCCTTCGTCCAGCCTCACAGCGATCTCCAGTTCTACGGCGCCGCGCTCTCCATGGGCTGGCTCGCGCTCATATCCTGGCTGTCCATCGCCGTCCGCCGCCCCTTCACGATGGCGATCGCGCGTCGGATGGCGCCGCCGGAGGTCTGGCACACCCCGCTGTTCCGGCGTATCAACGTGGTGATCACCGCGGCCTGGGCGCTGTCCTTCACCCTCGGCGCGGCGGCCCAGGTGGTCGTCACCGCCGAGCACCTGGGTCTCTTCGTCTCTCTCCCCATCCAGATCGCCGGATTCGTTCTTCCCGCCCGATTCACCGCTTCGTACCCGGACCGCGCCCGCGCACGGTTCCTGCGCGAGCAGTCCGGTGCGCAGCCCGGTCTCCAGGAGGCATGACGCCATGACCGCTACGACTCCCGGCACCGCATCTGAATCCCTGGCCCCCGCGCCCCACCTGGCCGGCAACTTCGCGCCGGTACCGGACGAGCTGACCGCCTATGACCTGCCGGTCACGGGCGTCATCCCGCCGGAGCTCACCGGCTGGTTTCTGCGCAACGGCCCCAACCCACGCGATGCCGCCTCCCGGCACTGGTTCTTCGGCGACGGCATGGTGCACGGCCTGCGTCTGGAAGGCGGCCGCGCCGTCTCCTACCGCAACCGCTGGGTCCGGACCTCCACCTTCACCGACGGCACGCCCGTCGTGGACGAACAGGGCCACCGCAATCTCCGGGCGGGAGTCGCCAACACCCATATCGTCCGGCACGCCGGCCGCACCCTGGCGCTGGTCGAGTCGTCCTTCCCCTACGAGATCGACTGCCGCCCCGGCCATGAGCTGGAGACCATCGGCGCCCATGACTTCGGCGGCCGGCTCAACACCGCCATGACCGCTCACCCCAAGACCTGCCCCACGACGGGCGAGCTCCACTTCTTCGGGTACGGCGGACCCAACCCGCCTTACCTCACCTATCACCGGGCCGATGCGTCCGGGGAGTTGGCGGTCAGCCGCCCCATAGACGTACCGGCGCCGACGATGATGCACGACTTCCATCTCACGGCCGCCCACGTCATCTTCATGGACCTCCCCGTCGTCTTCGACCGGAGCCGCCCCGGCATGCCGTACGCCTGGGACCGGGAGTACGGCGCCCGGCTGGGAGTGCTGCGCCGCGACGACCCGTACGGCGAGGTCCGCTGGCTTTCCATCGACCCCTGCTATGTCTTCCACAGCCTCAATGCCCACGACGACGGGCCGCAGCGCATAGTTCTTCATGTCGCCCGCTATGCCGAATTCGGCACCAATACCCCGTCCCATCTGTGGCGTTGGAGCATCGACCTGGTCACCGGCACCGTGGCGGAGGAGCAGCTCGACGACCAGTTCTGCGAGTTCCCACGGATCGACGACCGCCTCGCCGGGCAGCCCGCCCGCTTCGGGCACGCCATTTCCGGCGAGCTGCCCGGCACAGGGCCGATTCCGGGCGCGCTGCTGCGCTACGACCTACGGTCCGGCGCGGCGACCCGGCACGACTTCGGAGCCGGCCGTACGCCGTCGGAGGCGGCCTTCGCCCCCGCGGATGACCGTCCGGGCGGGCCGGGCTGGCTGATGACCTATGTCTATGACGCGTCCACCGACAGCAGCGATCTCGTCATCCTGGACGCGGAGGACATATCCGCCGACCCGGTGGCGACGGTCCATCTCCCCCAGCGGGTGCCGTACGGCTTCCATGGCAACTGGCTTCCGGACAGCATCGGTTGAGAGCCTCGGCCTGACCCGGTCAGCGGCGAGGCGCCTCGTCACCGGCCGGCGCATCCCGTACGGCCGAGGCGGCCAGCGCATCCATGGTGCGGGCCTGGACCTCACGCTGGACGGCGGCGGCGATGAAGGCGGCCGTGTTGTCGGGGCCGACCAGGTCTCGTACGGCCTGGACGGTCCCGGCGGGGAGCGGCACCGGCTCCGGGCCGGTCGCGGCACGGGGGTCCGCGACCGGGCCGGAGGCGGGGGCGTATCCCGCCGCGAGCTCAGGCCCCGGCAGGGGGGCTCGCCACCGCTCCCGAGCCGACACCGAAGCCCGACCGCCGTCGCCCCGCGCATCCGTCTGCGGGGCTTCCGGAAGCGCTTCCGGCGAGGCTTCTCGCAGCGCCTCTCGCAGCGCCTGCGGTAGTGCCTCCGGCAGCGCCTCGGCGAGATGACGCCGTAGGGAGCGCGTGGCCAGGGTGCGCATGGCGCGGGCGAGTTCGGCGTCGATGGTCTGCTGGGCCAGCGGGCGGAGGCGCCGTACGAGGGCCGCCGCCTCGGAGGCTTCGGATGGGGTGGGCGGGTGGTCCAGGAACGGGTGGAAGACGTGCTCGGTGGTGAAGTCGACGAAGCGGGCGGCGATGTGTTCGACCTGGCCGCGTACCTCTCGCAGATGGCCGGAGATGGCCTGCAGGGGGACGCCGGCGGAGTGAAGTTCGACGGCGACGGCGAGCTCCTGCGGGCTGGGGACGAAGAACTCGTCGTCGTGGCCCGGGATGCGTTCGAGGACGCCGAGCTCGACGGCCTCGGACACGGCCGCCTCGTCGGAGGTGCCGCCGAAGGCGGTGTCCAGATCGGCGCGGCTGATGCGGGCAGCCTTCTCGTCGGTCCACGGCCCGTCGATCTCGGCGACCAGGCCGAGCACCCCGCCCAGGTCGAGCCCCGCGTCCCAGGCCTCCAGGAGTTCCTTGATGCTGGCGAGGGTGTAGCCGCGGTCGAGGAGGTCGGCGATCTGGCGCAGCCGGGCCAGATGGGCATCTCCGTAGACATTCGCCCGGCCGCGGCGTTCGGGGCGCGGAAGCAGCCCGCGGTCCTGGTAGGCGCGGATCGTACGGACCGTGGCGCCGCTGAGATGGGCCAGATCCTCGATGCGGTATTCGGCCGCGGGCGGCTGCTCGGTCACTGCGGTGCTCCTCATGAGCGCGTGGCTGGTTGCGCGTTACGAGAGTGCCGCGCGGCCCACCGCACCCGCCGCCGCCCGTGCGGCCGGGGAGGACGCCAGGTAGGCGACGGCCGTGCGCAGCGACCCTTCCTGCGAGGGATGGTACGACCGCCGCAGGTAGCGCGGTATCGCCGCACCCAGCTCCCGCCAGGTGGGCAGCAGGCCCCTGTGTACGGCGCGGTTGTGCTCGCGCAGTGCGTAGCGGGAACGGGTGGCGAGCTGCGGGTCGTGCCGCAGAAGGTAGGCCGCGCCCCAGACCCAGAGATAGAGGAGGACGGGGGCCGTGACGGACATCCCCAGGATGCGGCGGAGGTAGCGGGCGGATTCCTCGCCGCCGGTGTGCTCGTACATGTCGAAGGCGACGGCACGGTGCTCGACCTCCTCGGCGCCGTGCCAGCGCAGCAGATCGAGCATCACCGGGTCGGGGGCGGCGCGGTCGAGCCCGTCGGCGGCCAGCACCCAGTTGCCGAGCACCGCGGTGAACTGCTCGATGGCGGCGATGAGGGAGAGGCGGAAGCGCAGCCATTCCTGTTCGGGGAGCGGTATGCCGAACGGCGGCTTCTCGCCCAGGAGGTACTCGAAGAGGAAGTCGACGTGCCGGGTGTACGGGCCGGTATCCAGTCCTTGGTAAGCCAAGTGCTCAAGTACGTAAGCGTGTTGGACGCTGTGCGTGGCCTCCTGGCCCATGAAGCCCTTGACGTCCTTGAGGAGCTCCTCGTCCCGGACCTGCGGGAGTGCCTCCTTGAAGACCTTGACGAACCACCGCTCGCCCGCCGGCAGCAGCAGATGCAGCACATTGATGACGTGCGTGGCGGTGGGTTCGTCCGGTATCCAGTGCAGCGGTGTTGCGCGCCAGTCGAACGAGACCCGGCGCGGCGCTATCGGGTGGTGCGCCGGTGAGGATGATGTGCTCATGCGCGGCTCCTGACGTGCGCAGATTTCTCCTGGAGGCGACGAAGGGGGACGAGAACGGGGGAGGAGGAACGGGGGGTGACGAACCGTGGCTACAGCGGTGGCTCGATGCGGGCGATGGCACGCAGGGCGCGCGGGGTGAAGCGGGACATCAGATGGGCGCCGCGCGCCTCGGGGGTGACGGGCACCACCGCCTGATTGCGGACCACCGCGCGCAGCACGGCGTCGGCGACCTTCTCCGGCGGGTAGTTGCGCATCCCGTACATCCGGGACGCCTTGGCCTGGCGGCGCTTTTCCTCGTCCGCCGGGACGCCGGCGAAGCGCGAGGTGGCGGTGATGTTGGTGTTGACCAGCCCCGGGCAGATGGCCGAGACGCCGATGCCCTGGCCCGCCAGCTCGGCGCGCAGGCACTCGCTGAGCATCAGGACGGCCGCCTTGGACGTGCTGTAGGCAGGCAGGACCTTGGACGGCTGGAAGGCGGCGGCCGAGGCGGTGTTGACGATATGGCCGCCCTGCCCGCGGTCCGCCATCCGCTTGCCGAAGATCCGGCAGCCATGGATGACGCCCCACAGATTGACGTCCAGGACCTTCTTCCAGTCCTCGGTGGTGGTGTCGAGGAAGGACCCGGACAGGCCGATACCGGCGTTGTTCACCAGGACGTCGACGGTGCCGTATTCGGCGTCCACCTTGTCCGCGAGCTTTTCCATCGCCGCCTCGTCCGAGACGTCGACGGTCTCGCCCCAGGCCTGCGGGGCGCCGATCAGCCGCGCCATGTCGGCGGTCCGCGCCGCGCCCTCCGCGTCCCGGTCGACGGCGATGATCCGCGCGCCGGCCTCGGCGAAGGCGAACGCCGTGGCCCGCCCTATACCGCTGGCCGCGCCGGTCACCAGGACCAGCTGCCCGCCGAAACGGTCGGCATACGGGCCGGAGGCCAGCACCTTCTTCGCCGGGTCGCCCTCCTCCTTGGCGACGATGAACTCGGTGATCCAGGAAGACAGCTGGTCGGGCCGGGTACGTGGCACCCAGTGCTTGGCGGGGAGGGTGCGGCGTACCAGTTGGGGCGCCCATTGCTCCAGGTCGTCGTACAGCCGCTGGGACAGAAATGCGTCGCCGGTGGGGGTGATCAGCTGGACCGGGCAGTGCGCATAGGCGTCGGCGCGCGGGCGGCGCAGCCGGGGGAGGACGTTGTCGCGGTAGAGCCAGGCGCCATGGGCGGCGTCGGTCGGCAGCGACGGCGTCGGATAGTCGCCGGCGGGCACCTTCTCCACCCGCTGCAGAATCCTTGGCCAGCGCTTGCCGAGCGGGCCCTTCCACGCCATTTCGGGAAGTACGGGGGTGTGCAGCATGTAGACGTACCAGGACTTGGCGCTCTGGTTGAGGAGCTGGGCGGTGCGCCGGGGGGTGGGCCGCGCCATCCGCTTCTTGATCCAGTGGCCGAAGTGGTCCAGTGACGGGCCCGACATGGAGGTGAAGGACGCGATCCGGCCTTCCGTGCGCCGGACCGTGGCGAATTCCCAGGCCTGTACGGAGCCCCAGTCATGGCCCACCAGGTGGACGGGCCGGTCGGGGCTGACGGCGTCCGCGACGGCAAGGAAGTCGTCGGTCAGCTTCTCCAGGGTGAACCCACCGCGCAGCGGCTTCGGCGCCGTCGAGCGGCCGCAGCCCCGGACGTCGTACAGCACCACATGGAAGCGCTCGGCCAGCCGCTGCGCGACCTCGGACCACACCTCCTTGCTGTCCGGGTAGCCGTGGACGAGGATCACCGTCGGCCGCGCGGCGTCGCCCAGCTCGGCGACACACAGCTCGATGCCCCCGGTGCGCACCCGGCGCTCCCGCGCCGCTTGGAGCCCTTGATCCTGCGCCTGTCCCGGCCCCCGCCCCGGCGCCTGTCCCGGCTCTCGGCCCTTCCCCTGGCCCTGTCCCGTGCTCATGCGGCCTTCTCCTCCTGCCAGCGCCGCACATGCGGCAGATCGTCGTCGAGCCAAAAGGCGCTTTCCACTGGGTCCTTGGAGTCGGTGACGACCAGGATCTCCTCGAACTTGGCGCCGGTACCCCGGAACCCGAGGTGCGGTTCGACCGCCCACAGTCCGGGCTGCGGCGGGTGGTCGGAGAAGGTGTACGGGCTCCACAGGGGGGACCAGCCGTCCCGGTGGCCGTGCAGCGCATCGGAGGCGAGGCCCTTGAGGGACTGGGTGCCGAACCCGAAGAGGGTGGGGGACCAGCGGCGCTCCTTGACCCGGTCGATCTTGTGGGCGATGACGCCGAAGGGATAGGCGCGATGCCGGTTGGCGTATCCCTGCCGCACCATCAGCCGCTCCACGTCCTCGTAGATCTCGCGCAGCGGGCGCCGCTCGCGCACCTCGCGCAGGATCAGCTCCCGGTGTGCTTCGAGGTCGGCGAGCAGCCTGTCGTGCACGGGGTTGAGGCCGAGGCAGCCGGAATAGCCGATGTCGGCGGTGAAGCCTTTGTGGACCGGCGCCATGTCGAGGATGAAGGCCATGCCCGGTTCCAGCTCGCGGTGGGTGGGGAAGAACTGGAGCGGGATGCGGAAATTGACGAAGGCCGTGCGGTCGCCGAACCACGCGAACGGCAGATGGAACCAGTCCCGTACGCCGCGCTCGCTCAGCCACTCGCGCTGCATCCGCGCCGCCTCGCGCTCGGTGACCCCGGGCTTGAGCTGGGCTGCCACCGCCTCCGCGCAGTCGTACGCGAGCCGCTGGACCTCTCTGAACCCGCGGAGTTCCGCGGTGAGTTGTGCGGTTTGTGCTGAGGTCGCCGAGATCGCTGAGGTGACTGAGGCCATCGCCAACCGTCCGTCCGTAAGCGGTTCATCGCGGTACGCGCCCGTAACTTGACACTGATGAATGTGACAATGACTGGCGGCTGCGTCAAGGGGTGTGCATAACGGCGTGGCCCACCGCACCGCTCCGGGCTGCGACCCTGACGTCGGGGACGCCCCAGGCATGAGTTCCCCTAGGGGTTCGTAATACCGGAGAGGTAGGCAGAGACCATCGCATGGGCTGACGCCCCGCGGGCCGGTCGCCTCTACCGTCGAAGACGTGACTGTGATCGTGACCGAAAGCCTGAGCAAGCGGTTCCCGCGGGTGACCGCCTTGGACCGGCTCTCCGTTGACATCGCCCCCGGCGTGACTGGCCTGGTGGGTGCCAACGGCGCCGGAAAGTCCACCCTGATCAAGATCCTTCTCGGCCTGGCCCCGGCCACCGAAGGGACCGCCCATGTCCTCGGCCTGGACGTGACCAAGGACGGCGCCGCCATCCGTGAGCGGGTCGGCTATATGCCCGAGCACGACTGTCTGCCGCCGGACGTCTCGGCCACCGAGTTCGTGGTGCACATGGCCCGGATGTCGGGCCTGCCGCCGACCGCCGCGCGCGAGCGCACCGCGGACACCCTGCGCCACGTCGGGCTCTACGAGGAGCGCTACCGCCCCATCGGTGGCTATTCGACCGGCATGAAGCAGCGCGTGAAGCTGGCCCAGGCGCTGGTCCACGACCCCCAGTTGGTGTTCCTCGACGAACCGACCAACGGCCTGGACCCGGTCGGCCGGGACGAGATGCTCGGCCTGATCCGCCGCATCCACACCGACTTCGGGATCTCCGTCCTGGTGACCTCCCACCTCCTGGGGGAGCTGGAGCGCACCTGCGACCATGTCGTCGTCATCGACGGCGGCAAGCTGCTGCGCTCCTCTTCGACGGACGAGTTCACGCAGGCCACGGCCTCGCTGGCGGTGGAGGTCACGGACACCGACCGCCACCCGGACGGCACCGCTGCGCTGCGCGCGGCACTGGTCGCCGCGGGGGCCGCGGTGACCGACGCGACCCGTGCCGAGGGCTTGGCCTCCTCGGGGCATCTGCTGTACATCGAGGCGTCCGGCGAGGAGACCTACGACCTGGTGCGGGACACCGTCGCCGGCCTCGGCCTCGGCCTGATCCGGATGGAACAGCGTCGGCACCAGATAGCGGAGGTCTTCCGCGAGGCGGACGCCGCCGCGGCCTCCGAGCCGCCGACCACCCCCGTCACCGCAGGCGCCCCCGGCGCCCCGCACGCCACCCAGGACGGAGGCGCATCCGATGCCCACTGAGTCTCCGATGCCAACCGGTTCCACGACCCCCGCCGCCGCTCCTGGCGGGGCCTACATCCACAACATCGGCTACCGCCACTACGACGGCCCCCGACTGGGCCGCGCCTACGCCCGCCGGTCGCTCTTCTCGCAGAGCCTGCGCGGCGCCTACGGACTCGGCCGCTCGGCCAAGACCAAGGTCCTGCCGATGCTGCTCTTCGCGGTGATGTGCCTGCCCGCCGCGATCATGGTCGCGGTCGCGGTGTTCACCAAGGCCGCCGCCCTCCCGGTCGGCTACACCCACTACGCCATCTACCTCCAGGCCGTCATCGGCCTCTATCTCGCCGCTCAGGCCCCGCAGTCCGTCTCCCGCGATCTGCGCTTCAAGACCGTCCCGCTGTATTTCTCGCGCCCGATAGAGCGCGCGGACTATGTCGCGGCGAAGTTCGCGGCCATGGCGAGCGCCCTGTTCGTCCTCACCGCGGCGCCCCTTGTGGTCCTCTACGTCGGCGCGCTACTGGCGAAGATGGACTTCCTGGACCAGACCAAGGGCCTGGGGCAGGGGCTGGTCTCCACCACCCTGCTCTCCCTCCTCTTCGCGGGGATCGGCCTGGTCGTCTCGGCGCTGACCCCGCGCCGCGGCTTCGGCGTCGCCGCGGTGATCGCCGTCCTCACCATTCCGTACGGTGCCGTGACTGCCGTCCAGGGCATCGCGTCCGTCCAGGGCAGCGAGTCCGCCGTCGGCTGGCTGGGGCTCTTCTCCCCCATCACGCTCATCGACGGGGTGCAGGCGTCCTTCCTCGGCGGGACCACCTCCTTCCCCAACGGCCTGGCGCCGTCGACGGCCGCCGGGTTCGTCTATCTCCTCGTCACGCTGATAGCCATCGCCGGCTCCTACGCCCTGCTGATGCGCCGCTACCGGAAGGCCGGCCTGTGACAACGCTCCACATCGACCACGTCTCCCGCTGGTTCGGGAATGTCGTTGCCGTCAACGACATCACCATGACCATCGCCCCCGGCGTCACCGGCCTGCTCGGCCCCAACGGCGCCGGAAAGTCCACCCTCATCAACATGATGGGCGGCTTCCTGGCCCCCTCGAACGGCACCGTCACCCTCGACGGCAGCACGATCTGGCGCAACGCCGGCATCTACCGCCACATCGGCATCGTCCCCGAGCGCGAGGCGATGTACGACTTCCTCACCGGCCGCGAATTCGTCCTCGCCAACGCCGAGTTGCACGGCCTCGGCCGGGCCGAGGCGGCCAGGGCGCTGGCCACGGTGGAGATGCAGTACGCCCAGGACCGCAAGATCTCGACGTACAGCAAGGGGATGCGGCAGCGGGTGAAAATGGCGTCCGCGCTGGTCCACGACCCGTCCGTGCTGCTGCTGGACGAGCCGTTCAACGGCATGGACCCGCGGCAGCGGATGCAGCTGATGGAACTGCTGCGGCGGATGGGTGACGAGGGGCGTACGGTCCTGTTCTCCTCGCACATCCTCGAAGAGGTCGAGCAACTGGCCTCCCACATCGAGGTGGTGGTGGCCGGCCGGCACGCCGCGTCCGGCGATTTCCGCAAGATCCGCCGACTGATGACCGACCGCCCGCACCGCTACCTCGTCCGGTCCGACAACGATCGCGCGCTGGCCGGTGCGCTGATCGCCGACCCCTCGACGGCCGGCATCGAAGTGGATCTCGTCGAGGGCGCGCTGCGCATCCAGGCGATCGACTTCGGCCGCTTCACCGAACTCCTGCCGCGGGTCGCCCGTGACCACGGCATCCGCCTGCTGACGGTCTCGCCCTCCGACGAGTCGCTGGAATCCGTCTTCTCCTACCTCGTAGCGGCCTGAGGCCGGAAAGGAGCCCGACGCATGTCCACGACCACTCCGACGGCCCCGCCCGCACCCCGGGCAACACTGTTCCACCCCACCGTCGCCCGGCTCACCTATCGCGCCCTGCTCGGCCGGCGCCGCGCACTGATCCTCTTCGCGCTGCCCGCCCTGCTGGTGATCATCGCCGTCGCCGTCCGTGTGCTGGCCGGCGCCGATGACTCCACCGCGAGCGGCATCCTGGGCGGTTTCGCACTGGGCACGATGGTCCCGCTGATCGGCGTGATCGCCGGCACGGGCGCGATCGGCCCCGAGATCGACGACGGCTCCGTGGTCTACCTCCTGTCCAAGCCGGTGCCGCGGCCGACGATCATCTTCACCAAGCTGCTGGTCGCGATAGGCGTGACGGTCACGTTCTCCGCCGTCCCCGTCCTGCTCGCCGGCTTCATCCTCAACGGGAACAGCCAGCAGATAGCCGTGGCCTACGCCCTGGCGGCGGCCATCGCGTCGGTCGCCTACAGCGCGCTCTTCCTCCTCCTCGGCACCATCACCCGGCATGCCGTCGTCTTCGGTCTGGTCTACGCCCTGGTCTGGGAGGCGCTCTTCGGGACGCTCGTCCCCGGTGCCCGGACCCTCAGCGTCCAGCAGTGGGCGCTGGCCGTCGGCCAGAAGATCGGCGCGGAGGGCGCGCTCGCCTCGGACGTTCAACTGCCGCTCGCCATATCCCTGTTGGCGGTCGTCACAGTCGGCGCCACCTGGTACGCCGGTCGCCGCCTGAAGTCACTGACCCTGGCCGGAGAGGAGTGATCCGGGAGGAGCGAGAGGGCGGCGCGGAATGCGGCGCTCCGGGCGTACCCCGGAGGCCGCTCGGTCAGCCGTCCTGCGCCTGACCGCTACCGGTGTTGCCGTCCTTCTGGTTCCGGTTGAACTCCCGGACGTTGCGCAGATGCTCCTGGAAGTCGGCGGTGAAGCGGGTGTCGCCCGGTTTGACGGTGACGAAGTACAGCCAGTCGCCCTTGGGCGGCGCGCCGGCCGCCTTGAGCGCTTCCGCCCCGGGGTTGTCGATCGGGGTGGGCGGCAAGCCCTGGCGCTTGTAGGTGTTGTACGGGCTGTCGGTCCTGGTGTCGGAGTGGCTGGTGTTGAGGGTGCTGCGGCCCAGCGCGTAGTTGATCGTCGAATCCATCTGCAGCGGCATGTTCTTGGCGAGCCGGTTGTCGATGACCCGGGCGACCCTGCCCATATCGCCCGGCCGGTCCGCCTCGGCCTGCACGATGCTGGCAATCACCACGGTCCGGTAGGAGGCGATGCGGTCGTCGGCGAGCCGCTGGTTGGCCGTGTCGACCATGTACGCGAGCAGGGACGCCGGAGTGGTGTCCTTGCGGACCGGATACGTGGCCGGGAAGAGATAGCCCTCCGGGTTGCCCTTTGCCTCGTCCGGCAGGTTGAGGTGCGCGGCCTTGGCGGCCTTCGCGGTGCTGCCGTGGGCCAGGTGCAGGACCTTGTCGGTGGCGGCGTAGACCTGCGACGCCCGCTGCCCTTCCGGGACGGTCAGCTTCGCCTCGGGCTGGGGCCCGCGCAGCAGTCGCAGCACGACCAGCACGGCGACAAGGACAAGAACGCACAAAACGGCAACGAGAACAAGCCGGCCGGTGCGGGAAAGCCGCGGTCCGGACCGGCGAACGGTGCGCTGAACATCGCTCATGGGGGCACGGTAAGCCAGGGGGCGGCCTTGCGGCGACGGCCTCCGCCGGATCGCTACCGATGACGGATTTCGGACGCGGGCGAGATGCCCGGAGTTCACCGGATCCGCGCAGGTGCCGGGGCTCCCGGGGCACGCGTGGCGAGAGCGGCGCCTCCGCGTCGGCCCCGTTGGCCTGGGGAACGGGCACGGCGTGGTGACGGAGCCGGCCGGGTGATGCGGCGGAGAGCGGACTGAGACTGCGGGGGGGAGGGAAGGGAGGCGGGGCAAGGGGTCGGCGCCCGTACCGTCCCCGCCCCTACGCCCCGCCCACCCGCCCCTACGTCCCTACGCCCCGTCCCCGATGCGCCGGTCGCGGCCCGCGCCCAGGCCCAGCAGGGCGAGCCCCGCGCATACGCCCAGGAGCAGCAGGATCGGGACGGTCCAGCCGCCGGTGGCCTGGTGGACGGCGCCGAGGGCCAGGGGGCCGACCGCGGCGAGGAGGTAGCCGCCGGTCTGGGCCATGCCCGAGAGGCGGGCGGCGGTGTGGGCGTCGCCGGAGCGGAGGACCATCATCGTCAGGGCCAGGCCCAGCGCGCCGCCCTGGCCGACGCCGAGCAGCGCCGCCCACAGCCAGGCGCCGGCCACCGGGGCCACGAGGAGTCCGGCGACGCCGGAGGCCATCAGGGTGGAGACGGCTACGCCCAGCAGCCGCTGGCGGCGCATCCGCCCCGCGAGCATCGGCACCACGAACGACCCCACCATCTGCACCAGCGTGCTGAAGGCGAAGACCAGCCCCGCCGCGCCCTTGCCCATGCCGTGATCGGTGAAGATCGTCGGCATCCAGGCGATGACCACATACGCGATCAGCGACTGCGATCCCATGAAGAGCGTGACCTGCCAGGCGAGCGGGGAACGGCTGAGCTTCGGCCCGTCCTCGACGGCGTGGAGGGGCGTCGCCGCGGCCGCGCCCGTCCCCGTACCTCGTCGGGCGATGACCGCCTGCGGGATCCAGGCCACCGCGGCGACGGCGGCGAGCAGCGACCAGGAGACCAGGGAGCCCTGCCAGCCGCCGAGCGCGTTCTCCAGAGGCACGGCGGAGGCCGCCGAGACGGTGGCGCCCAGGATCATCGCGGTCGAGTACAGCGCCGTCATGCCCGCGGCGCGCTCGGGGAAGTCGCGCTTGATCAGGCCCGGCATCAGGACGTTCAGCAGGGCTATGGACGTGCCGACCACCGCGCAGCCGACGAACAGCGCGACGACGGGCGGGGCGATCCGGAGCACGATGCCGCCGCAGAGCAGCACCAGCGCGCCGCACAGCGCCGCCTCGGTGCCCCAGCGGCGGGCCAGCTTCGGGGCGGCGATGGAGCCGAGACCCATGAAGATCAGCGGGATGGTCGTCACCAGGCTGCTGGCGGTCGCGGCGAGGTGGAAGTGCTCGCCGATCTCGCTGAGCAGCGGTGAGACCCCGGCGAGCGCCGCCCGCATGTTGAGCGCGGCAAGGACGATCCCGGCCAGGAGGAGGGCCGGGTGAGTCCGTAGGCGACGGCGGGCCGCGGTGACCGGCGGTGCCGCTACCAGGTCCTCCTCGGCGTCGATCAAGGGTGCTTCGGACAGGGGCCCTGACATGCGTGCGTACCTCGCCAAGATCGGTGTATTACAGGGGAGTTGAGGGATTTGGGGGAGTTGAGGGGGAGGAGGGCAGGGGGGAGTGGGGGAAGGTGACTTCGGCCGGGTCCGTCAGCGGGCGGCGAGCAGCGCTTCCACGGCGCGCTTCGGCTTCTCCAGGAGCGCGCGGGTGGCGCGCTCCGCGCCCTCCGGATCACCCGTGGCGATGGCGTCCAGTACCGCGCGGTGATCGCCGTGCACGATCTTCGGCATCTCTTGATCGCCGAGCGCGCTGACCAGCGCCTCCCGCACCGAACTGCTGAACCACCCGTAGGTCGCGGTCAGCGCGGCGTTGTGCGCGGCCTCGACGACGGCCTTGTGGAAGGCGATGTCGTGATCGGCGTACAGCTCGAGGCTGCTGGCGTCGGGCTGCCCCTCGGCGTCCGCCAGTTCGGCCTGGGCGTCCAGGGCCGCTCGCATCCGCTCCAGGTCGGCGGGTTCATGCCGGAGCGCGGCCAACCGGGCGGCCTCGGCCTCCAGCGCGATCCGCAGTTCCAGTACGTCGCGGATGCCGGCCCGCTGGACGCCGCGCATGATCTCGCCGGGGTCCGCGGTGGAGACGACGAAGGTGCCCTCACCCTGGCGGGAGCGCAGCATTCCGGCGTGTACGAGTACCCGGACCGCCTCGCGGACGGTGTTACGCCCGACCTCGAGCTGTTCGGCCAGGGCGTGCTCCGTAGGGATGCGGGCGCCGACCTTCCACTCCCCGGAGGTCAGCTGGGACCGCAGGGTCTCGACGACGGTGTCGACCAGGGACTGCCGTCCCGCCGCCTGCAGTGCCATGTCCGTCCGATCGCCCTTCGTCAATTCGCCCGTCGGCTCATCCGGCGGTTCGCCCCGCAGTTCGCCCCGCGGTTCACCCGGCATGGTCATTCGCGATGCCATCCGCAGTTGCCCAGTCATCCTACAACTGATGAATTCACTGTACACATACATGGGTGTGCCGGAGGCCCCGGGAACGCACGTCGCCCGGCGACCGTTTGGTCATGAAGGCAGCACCCGGTCAGAGCGCAGGCAGAACAGGAGGTGGCCGGTGTGACGGGCTTCTACCACGTGTGTTTCGTCGTCCCGGAGATCGAGGCGGCGATACGGGACCTCGGGACGGCTGCCGGAGTCGAGTTCAGGGAGCCCAAGGCGGACCGGCTCGGCGGCTGGGACTACCGGATCACCTTCACCCGGGGCGGCCCGCCCTACATCGAGCTCATCGAGGGGCCGCCGGGAAGCCCCTGGGACGCTTCGACGGGAGCGCGGTTCGATCACCTCGGCTTCTGGACGCGCTCCATAGAGGAGGGCTCCCGGCATCTGTCGGACCAGGGGTTTCCCGCCGACTTCTCCGGCTGCCCGTATGGGCGTCCCTTCGCCTATCACCGGATGGACAGCATCGGTGCCCGGGTCGAGCTGGTGGACCTGGCCCGCCAGCCCGCCTTCCTGGAGGCGTGGAATCCGGGCGGGGCGGCCATGCCGCCGGTCGAGGGCGCGGGGTAGGGCCGCCCCTCCACCAGTGAGGCCACCCTCCGCCGGCGGGGCCGCACGGCCCACGGGGCGGACCGGCCGCCGGGGCGGGCGGCCGACGGAGCCGCGCCACCGGCGAAGCCGCGCCTCCAGGCCCGTACGCTCGACCGGCCTTGCGCCTCCAGGCCCGTACGCTCGACCGGCCTCGCCCTCCAGGCCGTCACGTCCCCAGGCGGTCAGCCGTCTCCGACCGCCGTCCCACTCGCCGGCGGGTCACCGGACCTCCACCCGTCACACCGCCAGGCCCTCAAGCCCCAGCCCCCCCGCATCTTCAGGCCCCCACACCCCCAGCCCCTCACAACCCCACATCCCGCCCCTGGATGTCCGCCAGCACCTCCCGCCGCACCAGGAGCCGGGCGTGTCCCCTGGTGACCGCGACCACGGGTGGCCGTCCGACCAGGTTGTAGCCGGAGGCCATCGAGAGGTGGTAGGCGCCCGCTACGGGGACGGCCAGGAGGTCGCCGGGGCGGATGTCGCCCGGCAGGTGGACGTCTGAGGCGAGGATGTCCCCCGCCTCGCAGTGGCGGCCGACGACAGTGACCGGTTCCGGCGCGGCGGCCGAGCGGCGGCCGACCAGCCGGGGCGCGTAGCGCACCCCGTACAGCGCGGGCCGCGGGTTGTCGCTCATGCCGCCGTCCACCGCGACGAAGGTGTGCCCGCCGGTCTGTTTGACGGTCAGCACCCGGTAGAGGACGACGCCGGCCGGGCCCGCGATGGCGCGGCCCGGTTCGATGGCGAGCCGTGGCACCGGCAGTCCGGCCGCCGCGCAGCTGCCGGCCAGTTCGGTGCGGATCTTGGCGCCGAGGCCGACGATGTCGAGTGCGGGTTCGCCGGGCCGGTAGGCGACGCCGTGACCACCGCCCAGGTCCAGCTCGGGCAGCGTGATGCCGTGCTGCTCATGGATCCGGGCCAGCAGCCCGACCAGTCGCCGTACGGCCGACAGATACGGCTTGACGGCGGTGATCTGCGACCCCAAGTGGCAGTGCAGACCCACCAGTTGGAGGCGCGGCTGGCCCAGTACCCGGGTGACGGCGTGCTGCGCGGAACCGTCCGCCAGCGACAGCCCGAACTTCTGCCCGTCGGTCCCGGTGCGGATCTTGGCATGGCCGCCCGCGGCGATCCCCGGTACGACCCGGATCAGCACCTTCTGCCGACTGCCCGCCGGGACCGCGGCGGCCAGCCGGGCGATCTCGGAGGTGCTGTCGATGACGATCCGCCCGACGCCGAGCCGCAGCGCGGTCCGCAGGTCGTCCGGGCTCTTGGCGTTGCCGTGCAGCAGGATCCGCTCGGGCGGGAAGCCGGTGGTGACGGCCAGTTCCAGCTCGCCCGCCGAGCAGACGTCCAGGCCCAGGCCCTCTTCCCGCACCCAGTGCGCCATGGCGCGGCACAGGAACGCCTTGGCGGCGTAGAAGACATCGGTGTCGGGGAAGGCGCGCAGGTAGGCGCGGCAGCGGCGGCGTACCTCGTCCTCGTCGAGGACGTACGCGGGCGTCCCGAAGCGTTCGGCGAGCTCGGTGAGCGGGACGCCGCCGACGGCGAGATCGTCGTCCACCAGGGGGGTGGTGGACCCGGGCCAGATGGCCAGTGAGGAGGGGTGATGGGCGGATTCCCGAGTGGGCTCCGGTACGGCGGTCAGCGGGAGCGCGGTGCCGCTCATGGCGTGGCTCATGGTGTGGCTCATGATCGGTTGCCCTCCCTCAGACGGTCCGCAGGGGCTGCGTACGGGGCTGGGTGCGGGCCTGCGCCCGGTTTTGTGCCCGGGGCGGGATCCCGGCCGGCGTCCGGGGCGGCGTGAGGGCCGGGGCAAGGGCCTGCGCACGGGGATCGTCCGGGGCGAACCGGGGATCGACGGTCAGGCCGGTCGCTCCTACGGGTTCGGTCAGCGCGCGCAGCGCGGGTTCGGCGAGCCGTACCCAGGGCTGGCCGTTGCCGAGGGCCGCGGCGAGCCGCTGGGGTGAGGTGAAGGCGACCGCGATGCGGCCACCGAGCGGGGTGCGGAACAGGCGGGCCGTGCAGCCCGCGGGGCCCGACCGGACGGGGACGAACAAAGGTCCGGCCGGGAGCCGATCGGAGGGCTCGGGGTCTTCCGCGTAAAGGTGATGGGACACGGCGTTGCTCCTCGGACTGCGCATCGGCGGCCCCGGACCGGTGGAAAACGCTGACGCCGGGGCTCGGCTCTGCCGACGCTATGCCCGCTGAACGGGGCACCTCCTCGGGCGCTGACGCATCATTGACGGTTTGCGGACGGGACTTGACGCGATGCTGCCGTCGGGTGGCCGGTCGCGGGCGGTTTGCGCCGGTGGCCGCCCGTCCGGGTGCCGCGGTGCACCCGCCCTTGACGTGCGGAAAGAGTGAAAGGGCGACGGGGCGAAGGCGCGACGGGGCGGAAGCGCCGGAAGGTGCTGCTGCGGCTGCGGAGGGCGATGGCGGCGGTCACGGGGACGGCGGTCACGATGACGGCGGTCACGGGGACGGCGGCCGGTGTCGGGCGGGGCGAGGTTCCGGACGACCGAGAGCGAGAACCAGCGCCGCGGGTCCGGGCCACCGACGCCTGACACCCCCGTGGCCCGGCGTCGGCCCGCCCCATCGGCACCTCCGCCTACACCCCCGCCCCCGCTCCTGCCCCCACAGAAGCGGCCCCCGTCTCCGCCGCGGCCGCCCCCGCCTCCCGCTCCGATCCCCGCCGTACGACCGCCAGCACCAGCACCCCGGCCGCCACCGCCACCACCCCGGAGACCGCCGTGATGTGGGCCAGCCCCGACACATACGCGGCCCGGACCGCGGCCGGCGGGGCGCCGGGCGTGACGTCGTGCAGCGCATCGGCGAAGACCGTGCCGAGGACCGCGATCCCGAAGACGAAGCCCAGCTGCCGGAAGGTGTTCACCGCGCCGCTCGCCATGCCCGCCCGCTGCGGCGGCGCCGCGCCGAGCGCCGCCGAGACCAGCACCGGCATGGCCGCGCCGACGCCCAGCCCGCTCACCGCGAGCCCGGGGACCAGCGTGGCCCAGCCCGCGCCGTCACCGAGCAGCACGGCATGCAGCAGCGCGCCCGCACCGACCAGCAACAGGCCGATACCGACCGGGAGTTGTGGCGCCAGCCGCTGGAGCGAACGGCCGCCGAGCGCGCCGACCAGCAGGGACGTCAGCGCCAGCGGCAGCCCCGCCAGCCCCGCCTGTACCGGGCTCAGGCCGAGGACGTCCTGCGCCCACAGCCCCACGAACGTCAGATACGGGAAGGCCGCCGCCTGCATCAGCAGGGCCGCCGCCATCAGCGCGGCGAACGAGGGGCGGCGCAGCAGCCGCAGGTCCAGCAGGGGCCGCGGCGCCCGCCGCTCCACGACGACGAACGCGAGCAGCGCCGCCCCCGCGCCCGCGAGCGAGGCGAGCGTCCCGCCTTCCGTCCAGCCGCGTTCGCCGCCGCGCATCAGCCCGTACGTCAGGGCGCCCGCCGACACCGTGAAGGACGCCGCCCCGGGCCAGTCGATACGCGCCCAGGGGGTCTCCCCGGCCGGGTTCGTCCGGGGTCGCGGGAGGTCGCCGTGCGACTCACGGATATGGCGCACCGTCAGATACACAGCGAGAGCGGTCAGCGGCAGATTGACGAGGAAGATCGCCCGCCAGTTCAGATATTCGGTGAGCAGCCCGCCGAGTACGGGGCCCACCGCGGCCGCCGCGCCGCTCGTACCGCCCCAGACGCCGAACGCCACGCCGCGGTCGCGGCCCTGGTAGGCGGCCATCAGCAGCGGGGTGTTGGTCGCGAACATCGCCGCCGCGCCGATGCCCTGGACGGCGCGGGCCGCGATCAGGACGCCCGCGCCGGGGGCCAGCCCGCACGCGAGCGAGGCGAGCGCGAAGAGGGCCAGCCCGGCCACGTACAGCCGGCGCCGCCCGAAGAGGTCCGCGGCGGAGCCCGCCACCATCAGCAGCGCGGCCAGGGCCAGTGCGTAGATGTCCATCACCCACTGGAGTGAGGCGAAGGAGGCGCCCAGGCCCGTGGATATCCGCGGCAGCGCGGTGTTCACGATGGTCACATCGATCAGCAGCATGAAATTGCCGAGGGTGATGGCAACCAGCGGCCACCACTTGCCGTGTGTGCGGTACGTCCGCCCGTACTGCCCGTGCGCAGCGCTCGCGCCCATGATCGTTCCTTCGTCGGTTCCTGCAAGGGGACCGGCCCACGGTCCGGTGCCCGCCGCCCGAAGTCCCAGCCACCGGGCTCCCGGCGGCGCAATCCGACTCGCGTTAGCCTCGGACGGTGAAAACCGACGCGAAGGCCGGCGGCCCCGCCAACGGGTTCGACGGCCTCGACCGGCAGCTCATCCACGCCCTCCAGCTCGACGGCCGGGCGCCCTTCAGCCGTATCGCCGCCGTGCTCGGCGTCTCCGACCAGACCGTCGCCCGCCGCTACACCCGGCACCGCGGCACCGGCGCGCTGCGCGTGCTGGGACTGGCCGATGCGCGGGCGCTGGGCGAGATCGAATGGCTGGTGCGGGTGCAGTGCGCCCCGGATGCCGCGCTGCCCGTGGCCGAGGCGATGGCCCGCCGGACGGACACCGCCTGGGTGAGCCTGATGTCCGGCGGGACGGAGATCGGCGCGGTGTGCCGCGCGGCGAGCAGCGAGCACGGCGATGCGCTGCTCCTCCAGAAGTTGCCCCGTACGCCCAGCGTCGTCGGCGTCACCGCGCACTGCCTGCTGCACGAGTTCTTCGGCGGCCCGCAGGGCCTGGTCAGCAAGTCGGGCGCGCTGAGCGACGAACAGATCGCCCGGCTGAGCCCGCCGCCACCGGACCCGGCCGCCGCCCCGGTCGCGCTCACCGACGCCGACCGCCGCCTCTTCGACGCCCTCGGCCGCGACGGCCGCACCCCGCTGGCCGAACTGGCCGTTACCACCGGCTGGTCGCCCACCACCGTCCGCCGCCGCCTCGCCGAACTGCGCGCCGACGGCGTCCTGTACTACGACATCGACTACGACCTGCGGCTCTTCGGATACGGCGTGATGGTCGCCCTGTGGCTGTCCGTCGCGCCCGCCGAACTGGACGCCACCGGCAAGGCGTTGGCCGCCCATCCGGAGGTCGCCTTCGCCTGCGCCACCACCGGGCCGAACAACCTCTTCGCGTCCGTGCTGTGCGAGGACGTCGGCGCGCTCTACACCTATCTGACGACGCGCGTCGCGGCGCTGCCCGGCGTACGGACGATGGAGAGCGCGCCGCGGATCCGGCACATCAAGGGCGCGGGACCGGTGATGGCCACCGGGCGGGCGGCGGCGGGGCGACGCCGATGAAACCCGTGCTTCCCGGCAGACCGCTGCGGTGGCCCGCCCACGCCCTGCGCCGGTCGGTGGCCTGGGTGCGGGGCTGGGTGCGCAGCGCCCCCGGCACCCACATCTGGCTGCTGATCATCGGCATCACCAGCCTCGTCGTCGCCTCCGCCTCCGAAGGCCTGGGGCAGTTCCTCCTCCACCGCACCAGCAGCAACATCCACGAGCTGAACGAGCATCCCCTCCCCTCGCTCCTGATCAGCGGCTTCTGGATCGAGCGCCCGGAGTCGTTCCTGCTGTACGTGGTGATGTTCGAGCTGCTGCACGCCAACGTCGAGCGCTGGCTGGGCACCTGGCGCTGGCTGCTGATCGTCGGCGCGGCGCACTGTGCCGCCACGCTCGCCAGCCAGGAACTGGTGCTGCTGGCCATCGAGGGCCATCGGCTGCCGCGTTCGATGACCCATGTCGTGGACATCGGGGTTTCCTACGGGCTGGCCGCCGCCGCCGGCGTGCTGACGTACCGTCTGCGGCCGCCCTGGTGCTACGGATGGCTCATCGGCGTGCTGCTGTTCTTCGGCGTCCCGCTGCTGACCGGGGCGACCTTCACCGACTTCGGGCATGCCGTCTCCCTCGTCCTGGGGCTGGTGGCCTGGCCGCTGACACCGGCGGGGAGGGAGCCGCCGTACGAGCCCGGCGAGCCGGCCGGGGAGGGAGACCGGGCCGGGCCTGCGGACGAGGCCGGGCGCGCGGACGAGGCGGGGCCTGCGGATGACGCCGGGCCTGCGGACGCGGCCCGGCCACCCGGCGCGAGCGGTGCCCCGAAGGACGCTCAGGACAGGTAGAGCCGCTCCAGCACGACCGCGATGCCGTCCTCCTCATTGGAGACGGTGATCTCGTCCGCGACGGCCTTCAGTTCGTCATGGGCGTTGCCCATCGCCACGCCGCGCGCCGCCCAGGCGAACATCGCGATGTCGTTGGGCATATCGCCGAAGGCGACGGTGTCGGCGGCCTTGACGCCCAGCCGGCGGGCGGCCAGCGACAGGCCGGTGGCCTTCGTCAGGCCGAGCGGCAGCAGCTCGACGATGCCGTGGCCGGCGACCATGACGCCCACCAGGTCACCGGCGACCTCGCGGGCGATCCGGGCCAGGGAGTCGTCGTCGAGGGTCGGGTGCTGGATGTAGACCTTGTTGAGCGGGGCGGTCCACAGGTCGGCCGGCTCGTCGATCATGACGTTCGGCAGCGGCCCTTCCTGGACGCGGTAGCCGGGGCCGACCAGCACCTCGCCCTCGAGGCCGTCCCGGCTCGCCGCGAGATACAGCGGGCCGGTCTCCGCCTCGATCTTGGCCAGGGCCAGGCCGGCCAGCTGGCGGTCGAGCGTGACGGAGGTCAGCAGCCGGTGCTCGCCGGCGTGGTAGAGCTGCGCGCCCTGCCCGCACACCGCCAGGCCCCGGTAGTCCAGGGCGTCGAGGATGTGCCGGGTCCAGGGCACCGACCGGCCGGTGACGACGATGTGCGCCGCGCCCGCCGCGGTGGCCGCGTCGAGCGCCGCACGGGTGCGCTCGGAGACGGACTCGTCGTGGCGCAGCAGCGTCCCGTCGAGGTCCGTCGCGATCAGCTTGTAGGGCAGGGCAGCGCTCACCGGTCGACGGGCTCGAGGAGCTCGCGGCCGCCCAGGTAGGGACGGAGCACCTCCGGGACGCGCACCGAGCCGTCCGGCTGCTGGTGGTTCTCGAAGATCGCCACGATGGTGCGCGGGACGGCGCACAGCGTGCCGTTCAGCGTCGCCAGCGGCCGGACCTTCGGCTTGCCCTCGGCGGTCTCGCGCATCCGGACCGACAGCCGCCGCGCCTGGAACTCGTCGCAGTTGGAGGCGGAGGTCAGCTCGCGGTACTTGCCCTGGGTCGGGATCCACGCCTCGCAGTCGAACTTGCGGGAGGCGGAGGCGCCGAGGTCACCGGTGGCGACGTCGATCACCTGGAAGGGCAGCTCCAGGGCGTTCAGCCACTGCTTCTCCCAGTCCAGCAGGCGCTGGTGCTCGGCCCGCGCGTCCTCCGGGGCGACGTAGGAGAACATCTCCACCTTGTCGAACTGGTGGACCCGGAAGATGCCGCGGGTGTCCTTGCCGTACGTGCCGGCCTCGCGGCGGAAGCACGGCGAGAATCCGGCGTAGCGCAGCGGCAGCTTGGCCGCGTCCACGATCTCGTCCATGTGGTACGCGGCGAGCGGGACCTCGGAGGTGCCGACCAGGTAGTAGTCGTCCTTCTCCAGGTGGTAGACGTTCTCGGCGGCCTGGCCGAGGAAGCCCGTGCCCTCCATGGCGCGCGGGCGGACCAGGGCGGGGGTCAGCATCGGCGTGAAGCCGGCGGCGGTGGCCTGGGCGATGGCGGCGTTGACGAGGGCGAGCTCCAGCAGCGCGCCGACGCCCGTCAGGTAGTAGAAGCGCGAGCCGGAGACCTTGGCGCCGCGCTCGACGTCGATCGCACCGAGCAGCTCGCCGATCTCCAGGTGGTCCTTGGGCTCGAAGCCCTCGGCGGCGAAGTCGCGGATGGCACCGTGCGTCTCGAGGACCGTGAAGTCCTCCTCGCCGCCCACGGGCACGTCCGGGTGGACGATGTTGCCCAGCTTGAGCAGCAGCTGCTGGGTCTCTTCCTTGGCCTCGTCCTGCGCGGCGTCGGCGGCCTTGACGGCGGCGGAGAGCTCGCCGGCCTTCTTCAGCAGCACGGCCTTCTCGTCGCCGGAGGCCTTGGGGATGAGCTTGCCGAGCGCCCTCTGTTCGGCACGCAGCTCGTCGAAGCGGAGGCCGGACGACCTGCGCCGCTCGTCGGCGGAGAGAAGCGCGTCGACGAGTGCGACGTCCTCTCCACGGGCGCGCTGGGACGCGCGCACACGGTCGGGGTCCTCACGGAGCAGGCGAAGGTCAATCACCCCACCAGGCTACCGGGGCCGTGCCCGGCCGTTCGACGTGATATTGCCTCGCGTTGCAATTTGTCCGGTTTAGGGCACTTTATTCCGCGAGGGGAATGTGCGCCGCGGGACCTCCCGCAATTCTTCCCCATTGCGTTTGTCCACAGGTGTTGGGGGCCGGATGACCTTTATCCACAGGCTGTGTGTGAGATCTGTGGAAGTCGGAGGTGATCATTCCGCTCCCGGAATGTTCGACTATGGATTCTTCGTCCAAACCCCCTTCTCGCGCTCTTTCGTGTGGGATTGCCTCGCTCTAAAGGATTGATCGCGTGAATTGTGCTGACGCGGCCGGAGTTGGGGCGCCGTGAAGCGATGTGGACCGCTGTGGAACGGCGTGGGATCGGTAGAGGTATTTGTCGACTCTGTCCGAATCGCCATGCGCTTCTTGTCGACTTACCCACAGGTCGAGAACGGGGCCTGTGGATAACTTTGTGGACAGCGGAAGGGGCCGATGGGGCGGGTCGGGAAGTGCGCGCGAAGTGGCCGCGAAGTGGCCGCGAAGTGGGTGGTGAAGTGGCCGCAATGTGGGTGGTGAAGTGGCTGGTGAAGCGGCGGCCCGTGGAATGGTGCCGGTGCCGGTAATGCCGGGCCGGAGGCCGCGCGTCAGCTGCGTCCGTCGAGGCAGCGCGTCAGCCAGTCGGACGCCTCGGTGAACGCCGAGTCCGACATCGTCGGCCGTACGGTCGCCGTCACCTCGTCCGCCCGCGGATACGAGCCGAGGAACCGCACATCGCGGCAGACCCGCTTGAGTCCCATCAGGACCTCGCTGACGCGGCGGTCGGTGACGTGTCCCTCGCAGTCGACCGAGAAGCAGTAGCGGCCGATGCCCTCGCCGGTCGGCCGGGACTCGATCCGCATCATGTTGACGCCGCGGACCGCGTACTCCTGGAGCAGCTCCAGCAGCGCACCCGGGTGGTCCTCGGCCAGCCACAGCACCACCGAGGTCTTGTCCGCGCCGGTGGGTGCGGCCGGCCGGGCCGGCCGGCCGACCAGCACGAAGCGGGTGGCGGCGTTCTGCGCGTCGTGGATGTCGGTGACCAGCGGCTCCAGGCCGTACGTCGTCGCCGCGAACTCGCCCGCGAAGGCGCCGTCGTAACGGCCCTCCTGCACCAGCCGTGCACCATCGGCGTTGGAGGCCGCCGACTCCCATACGGATTCGGGGAGTTGGGACGCGAGCCACTTGCGTACCTGCGGCTGCGCCACCGGGTGCCCGGTGACCGTCTTCACATCGCTCAGCGTCGTGCCCGGACGCACCAGCAGCGCGAAGGCGATCGGCAGCAGCACCTCGCGGTAGATCATCAGGGGCTCGCCGGCGGCCAGCTCGTCCAGGGTGGTGGTCACCCCGCCCTCGACGGAGTTCTCGATCGGCACCAGCGCGGCGGCCGCCTCACCGCCGCGCACCGCGTCCAGGGCGGCCGGCACCGACACCATCGGCACCAGCTCGCGGGTCGCCGCTTCCGGGAGAGTGCGCAAGGCGGCCTCGGTGAACGTGCCCGCGGGCCCGAGGTACGTATAGCGACTGGCCGACATGCAAAGGACTCCTCGCGAAGGTGCGGGGGCGCCCCGCCGATCTCTCCCTGTGCTGCAACGATACCGAGCCCGTCCGGGGCCCGGTGGACCGTTTCCCCGGACCGCCGGGGGCCGCGGGCTCAGCCCTCCAGCAGCGGCCGCCCCACGTAGTCCCCGGCCTCCGCCGCCGGCGGCACCGCGTACAGCCCGCTCGCCTCGTGCCGCAGGAACGCCGAGAGCGCGTCCCCGCGGTCCAGCTTGCGCTGGATCTGGGTGAAGGCGCGCAGCGGATCGGCCTGCCAGCAGATGAAGAGCAGCCCCGCGTCCGGTGCGCCGTCGTCGCGGAACCCGTCGTGGAAGGAGTACGGGCGGCGCAGCATCGCCGCGCCCTGGTTGGACTCCGGCGCCGCGACCCGGGCGTGCGCATTGGCGGGGATCACCGGCAGCCCGTCGGCGCCGTTCGCGTCCAGCCGCATCGGTGTCGTCTCCGAACCGCCGGTCAGCGGCGCACCGTTGGCCTTCCGCCGCCCTATGACCTTTTCCTGTTCGCCCAGTGAACGCTTCTCCCACTCGTCCAGCAGCATCCGGATCCGCCGGACGACGGCGTAGGAGCCGCCGCGCATCCACTCCTGGTCGGCGTCCCGCCCCACGAAGATCCGCTCGTCGAAGTCCTCGTCGGAGGGCTTGGGGTTGTTGGTGCCGTCGACCTGCCCCATGAGGTTGCGGGTGGTCATCGGGTGCGCGGTGGCCCCCGGGGTGCGGTTGAAGCCGTTCATCTGCCAGCGCAGCCGGGCGGCGCCGCCGGCCTCCTTCTGCAGCGCCCGCAGCGCATGGAAGGCGACCAGCGCGTCATCGGAGCCGATCTGGATCCACAGGTCGCCGTTGCTGCGCCGGGGGTCCAGGGCGTCGGCGGAGAAGTCGGGCAGCGGGTCGAGCTGCGTGGGGCGCCGCTTGGTCAGCCCGGTACGGCCGAAGAAGCTGTGGCCGAAGCCGAAGGTGACGGTCAGCGAGGAGGGGCCGGCATCCAGGGCCACCCCGGTGTCGGCGTCCGGCGTCCGCCCGGCCATCAGCTCCTCGGCCGTCCGCGACCAGCGGCGCAGCAGCGCGGCGGCCTCCTTTCGGCCGCCGCCGGGGGCCAGGTCGAAGGCGACGAGATGCCCGTTGGCCTGCAGCGGGGTGGTGATCCCCGCCTGGTGCTTGTCCCGGGAGGGGCGGAAGGCGACCGCGGTCGAGCCGAGGGTGGTGAGCGCGGCAGGGGCGTCGCCCCGGGCGGTGGAGGCCGCGAGGGCGCCGCCCGCCCCGCCGACGACGAGCCCGGCCGCGCCCGCCGCCCCGACGGTGCCGAGGAGGCGCCGCCGGGAGAGCTCGACGGTGGGGGACCCGTCGGCATCTGGGGCGGGGCCGGCGGGTGCCGTCGTGGCCGGCTTGGGGGTCTTGGCGGCCGTGGGGGCCGGGGAGGCCGTGGCCGCCTTGGGGACCCTGGCGCCCTTAGGGGTCTGCTTGCCCGAGGTCTGCTTGCTCATCAGCCGATCTTCACGTTCCTGATCTCGGTCACCTGGTCGATGTCGGAGGTCCGTACGAGCAGCGCCAGCTGCCACCGTCCGGGGACGGGCAGCTGGACGCCGTCCGCGCTCCAGTGGCCCCTGCCGACGTGCCGGGGGACGACCGGAAGCGGCCCCAGCTTCTTGGCCTTCAGAGTGAAGGACACCTTCACCTCGGGGACGTCCCTGGTCTTGCCCGACGGGTCCGAAATGCGCACCCGCAGCGCGTTGCCGCTGCCGCTGCGCCCCGGGTCGAGGTCGAGACGGGCGGTGCCCTTGCCGTACCGGCCACCGGTGTCGAAGGGGATGGTCAGCACCTGCGGCCGGTTGGCCGCGCCGGACTGCCCGGCGGCGGCGCCGGCCTTGACCGCCTCCGCCGTACGGGCCGGTTCGGTGGCGGTCAGCACGGTGGTCACCGCGAGCAGCACGACGGCCACCGACACCTCGGCCAGCACGGACCGCCGCAGCCCGAGCCGATCCGGGTCGGCGTCCCGGATGCGCTTGGTGCGGGCGGCGCGCAAGGCGACCTGCTGACGGGCCAGTTGGGCGGCGCGGGTGGGGTCGGGGTCTGGGGCGGCGTCAGGGTCGGTTTCGGGCTCCGGGGCGGTTACGGCTTCGGGCTCCGTTTCGGCTTCCGGCCGGCCCTCGGGTCCGGCTCCGGGTTCCTCGCCGGGCCCGGCGGTCTCCCCCAGCCGCGCCGTCCACCGCCGCGACATCCACGCGATCCCGACGAGCACCACCACCAGCCCCGCCTTGAGCAGCAGCAGCCGCCCGTACGAGGTGTCGGTCAGCGCCCGCCAGGTGCCGACCTGCCGCCAGGACTGGTAGATCCCGGTGGCCACCAGGACCAGCACGGAGCCGAACGCGATCCGCGAGAAGCGGCGTACCGCGGACCGCTCGACGGTCGGGCCCCAGTACAGGGACACGACCAGGGCCGCCAGCCCGCCGAGCCAGGCGGCGACGGCGAGCAGATGCAGCACGTCGACCGGCATCGCGACGGAGCTCTGCAGTCCGGTCGAGGCGTGCTCGGCCATCGCCCAGGTGGCGGCGAGCCCGGCGGCGACGATCACCCCGCCGATGCCGAGCCCCAGCGCGAGGTCCTTGCGCCGCTTGGCGTCCTCGACGCCGTCCCCGGACTCCTCGGCCGCGCTGGACTCTCCTGCCTCTCCTGCCTCCCCGGCCTCCTCCGTTCCGCCCGCCTCCTGCGCCCGCGCATACGCCCCGAACAGCACCGCGATGAACAGCGCCGCGGCCGCCAGCAACAGCAGCCGGGAGACCAGCGCCGCGCCCGGCTTCGTCAGCAGGACCTGCTGGAGGCCGCCGAGATCGAAGACGTCGGAGAGCTCGCCGGACCCGGTGTACGGGGTGCGCAGCAGCAGCATCGCGACGGTGGTGCCGGTCAGCACGGCCCAGCCGTGGACGACCAGCCGCTGTACGGACCGCACGAGCGCGGCGGCCGGGCGGCAGGCGACGACGAAGGCCGCGCCGCCTGCCATCAGCACGAATCCGGCGTAGGCCAGATAGCGGGCGATGCCGTAGAGCGCGCCCACCAGGCCGCCGCCGGCCTCCTGTTGGGGAAGGGCGGCGGAGGTCTTGGAGGGCGCGCCGACGGAGAAGGTGAAGGCGCCCGAGACCGGGTGGCTGTCGGCGGAGACCGCCTGCCAGGCGACGGTGTACGTACCGTCGGCGAGCCCCGGCGGCAGCCCCGCCCCGTACTTGACGACGCTGCCGCTGCACAGATTGCGCAGCTTGCCGCGGTCCACCCGCTTGCCCTTCGGGTCGAGCACACGGATGGAGTCGTCGCCCATCGCCACGCCCTCGGAGAAGGTGAGCGAGACCTGTTCGGGGGCCTGCTCCACCACCGACCCCTGCGCGGGGTCGCTGCCGGTCAGCGCGGCATGCGCGGCGGCCGGCGCGGCGCCGCCGAGCAGCGCGCCGAACAGCGCCGCCACGACGACCAGCAGGCGCAGCGCGGCGCTCGGTCGCGGCGCGGAACCGGTGATGGCCACAGCCATGGTGATCGCTCCCTGTCCCTTGACTCCTGTGACTCCTGTGCTGCCCGGACGCCCGCTACTTCTTCGGTACGTAGTCGGCGGCCTTGACCGGGACATCCACCTTGATCGTGTCGGAGGTGGCGAAGTGCAGCTCGACGGTGACCTTGTCGCCCTCGACGGGCTTGTTCTTCAGGCCCATGAACATCAGATGGCTGCCGCCGCGGCCGAGCCTGAGCTCACCGTTCGCGGGCACGTCCAGGGACTTGACCTGCTCCATCTTGTTGCCGACCGTCTTGTGGATCGAGATGTCCTTGGACAGGTCGCTGGTGACCGAGGTCAGCTTGTCCGCGGTGCCACCGGTGTTCTTGACGACGAAGAACGCACCGGCCATGTCCTGGGTGACCGGCTGCGGCATGTACGGGTCGGCGACCGCGAGCTTCGGGGCGCCGTCCCCGGTGCCGCAGCCCGACAGCGCGAGGCCGGCGGTGAGGGCGAGGGCGGCGGCGAGCGATATGCGCAGGCGGGCGCGGGTGGTGCGGCGGTTCACGGGTTCTGCCCCTTGATGATCTTCGGAAGTGCCTTGGTGTAGTTGTCGGAGGTCGCCTCCTGCATGCCCATCCAGTGGACCTTGTCGTCCTTGGGGGAGCTGAGGAGCACCTGCGCGCCGTGCGTGGAGACGACGTCGCCGTTCTTCTTCTTGACCGGCTTCTCGATGCCGATGTTCACGCTGCGCGCGCCGGCCTGGATGGTGTCGAACTTCCCGGTCAGGCCGATGAAGTTCTTGTTGATGCCGCCGAGCCACTTCTTGAGGGCGGCCGGGGTGTCGCGCTCCGGGTCGGAGGTCACGAACACGACCCGCAGGTCGTCCTGCTCGGCCTTCGGCAACTCCTTCACCGCGACGGCCAGGTTGGCCATCGTCAGCGGGCACACGTCCGGGCAGTTGGTGTAGCCGAAATAGATCAGGGTCGGATGGCCCTTGGTCTTCTCCAGCAGGTCGTACTTCTTGCCCGCGGAGTCGGTCAGGACGAGGTCCGGCTTCTCCATCGGGCTGTCGAGCGTGACGATCGGCTTGGAGGTGGCGCCGGAGACATCGGCGGTGGGCTTGCCGTCGTCGTTGTCGCAGGCGGCCAGGGAGAGGGCCGCGGCCGCCGCGAGGGCGGACGCGAGCAGAGTCCTTCTACGCATGGGTCCTTCTGTACATGGTCGGGGGCCGGGCCGGCGGGGGTCGGCCGCCGGCCCGGTCGGTGATCAGGCGTTGCGGCGGCGGCCGGCGAACAGGCCGAGGCCGATCCCGGCGATGCCGACGACGATGCCGACGACGGCCAGGACGCGCGCCGTGGTGTCGCTGTCGGGCACGTCCTTGTCGGCGGCGGCCGTGGTGGTGCCGTCCTGGGCGCCGTTCTTGGCGTCCGCGCCGCCGTGGCCGTCCTCGGTCGCCGCGGTGAGCTTGAGCACCGGCGCGGGGTTCTCCGGCTCCGGGGCGCCGTCCTTGGTGGGCTCGATCCAGCGCACGACCTTCTTGTCGTCGTACGTCTGCAGGGCCTTGAAGACGAGTTGGTCGGCGTCCTTGGGAAGCTGCCCGACGGAGACCGGGAACTGCTGGAAGCGGCCGGGCTCGACGCCCTTGCCGTCCGCGGTCCAGGTGATCTTGGTGGGCGCCTCGGTGATCTTCTCGCCCTCCATCTCGATCGGCTTGGGCAGCTTGGCCTTCGTGACCTCGACCTTCCAGCCGGGCACCGACTCCGGCATCGCGGACGCCAGCGGGTGATCGGTGGGCAGGGTGACCTCGAGCTTCACCGTCGAGGAGTCGTCGCGCTCATTGGGCACCTTGAAGTTGACGGTCGCGAAACCGCCCTTCGCGGCAGCGCCCATCGGCTGCACGGAGACATGCGCGAACGCCGGGCCGGCGAGCAGCAGCACGCCGCCCGCGGCGATGCCGCCCACGACAGACAGCCGGCGGGCGAGCCGGCGGGCGGGGCGGGGCGCGGTGGCGGACGCGGCGGCGTGGTGCGACATCTTCGGCATCTGCTGCATCTTCGGCATCACAGAAACACTCCACAGAAAGGAGAACGCACAGGTACGTGCGGTTTACGGGCATACGGGTGCTGGCCGGCTGACTTGCGCGCATGCGGTGACGGCGCGAGAGCCCGTACCCTCCCCCACGCCTCAAGGGCAGGGAAGGGGGCCCCACGTGGGGGCGTGCTTCGCGTACGTCAGGCCGCGAGGGCAAGGGAGGCCGGGGCAGGCGGCCCCCGCCTGACGACACTGTGGTGGAGCGCGAGGTCCCGCGGACCGGGTTTGTCATCCCCGTACGAAACGGGGGCGCGCAGCGCCTCATCATGCGCCGCGCCGAGCCCCGAGAGCCGGGCGCGCACGAGGGTGAGCGCCGAGCGCAGAGCGCCGACCAGCGCCTGCGCCGCGACCTCGCGCGCCGCTGGGGCCGACAGCCGCACCAGCCGCCACAGAGCCGCCTCACCGCGCCGCAGCAGCCACCCGGCGGCGAGCGCCGCGAGCAGATGCCCCAACAGCATGGGCAGCGAGGGCAGCAGGCAGTGCGCCATCGCCGGGCCGGCGGCCGCACCGTCAACGATCTGATGCCCGGCGGCACCGGCGGAGTCCGCCATACCGGCCGCTCCGCCACCGGAGCCGGCGGGCGCGACAACCCCACCCGCCACGGCCGTGTCGAAGCCACCCGATCCCAGGATCCGCCGCGCCGCGGCGACGGCCGGCCGGCCACCGCCCAGCCCACAGCTGACGTGCTGCGCGAGGGTCACCGCGGCCTGGTCCGACAGCTCCCGCAGACCGCCGGACCTGCCGGCCGCCGCGGGCACCGCCATCGGATGCTGCCCCGTCGCGAAGAGCGCGTGCAGCGCGAGCTGGCCCACGGCCAGTCCGGCCGCGATCCCCGGCAGCGAGCGTTCCCGCCCGGCCAGGGGGGCCGCGACGGCGAACACCGCGGCGCAGGCGACGCCCAGCGTCCACAACGGAACGGCGGCGAATGACGCGATCATGTGCCCGGCCGCGGACAGCGCGACACAGACCGCGGTGAAGACCGCGGCCCTCAGCAACCGCAGATCGGCGGCTGCGCGCGCTGTGGGGGCGTGCGGGGCAGACATGGCGGCGACATCATCCCACTGTCCGCGCCGGCCGCCCACGGCAGGGCGCCGCTCAGCAACGCGTTCGGGGGGCGGCAACGGCGCCCGACGGGGCGCGCGGGAGCGCGCGGGGGTCGGTACGCCTCCACCCATGCGCTCGCTCCCCGCCTCCGCCGAATGAGCGGCGTCACGTCCGGGGCAGGCTTACGGACCATGCGGTGCGGCAATAGGTATCGGTATGTCTAGCGGTGGCCAGGAGGCTGGAGCATGAGCATCTGGTGGTCCCTCCAACTGCGACGCGAGGCTGCGAGCGTGCCGCTCGCCCGCCGTCTGCTGCTGGGCACGATGGAGACGGCCGGCGTCGACCCGGACATCTGCTACGACCTCTCCGTAGCCCTCTCCGAGGCCTGCGCCAACGCCGTCGAACACGGCGGGGACGCCGCCACCGGCGACTACCGCGTCACGGCCTTCATCGACGGCGACACCTGCCGCATCGAGGTCACAGACTCCGGCCCCGGCTTCCGCCGCTCGCCCCTCCCGGCCCCTCCGCACACCCCGGCGGACCGCAAGCCCGAGCCCGAGCCCGCCCCCGTGCCCACCCCCACACAGGCTCCCGCGGACGCCGAGGACGGCCGGGGGCTCTTTCTGATCGAGGCCCTCACCGACCACGTCCGCTACCGCAACCGCACCGGCAGACGCGGCGCCGTGGTCAGCTTCGACAAGATCCTCAAGTGGCGGGAGGGCGCGGCGCTTCCTATGGCGTCGTGACGGGCCGGGTGTGGGGAACTGGGAGCTGGGCTCTGACCTGCTGAAACCATCTGATGGGATGTTTCTCCGGGGTCTCGGCTGCCGTTCACCGGCTGGCTTTAGGACGGTCAGGGCACAGGCAGGGCACGTGGCGGAGGCTCATGACCCACCGCACAGGCCCTGGTCGCCGAGCCTGACCGCGATGCCGTCGAGCACGCAGTCGAGCCCCGTCTCGAAGTGCCAGGCCGCGTCGTCCTTGCGCGCCGCCCCGAGGGCATAGCGCCGGTAGGTCGGATATCGGCCGGTCTCCATCAGATAAGTCATCTGGGGCGCGAGTGCGCGGCGCGTCTCGTCGCCGCTGGCCCAGTCGTTGTCCTCCATGTACTGGCGCAGCGCCACCTCGGACTGCGTCGCGCCGTGCACATAGGCGTTGACCGCGCGGAACGCGGCCATCACCGAGTCGGTGTCCATGCCGTGGCCGTCGAGCGCGGCCAGTTGGCGTTCCGCGGCCGCCATCCGGTTTGGCGTCAGCACGAAGTGCGGCGTGGGAAGTTGGGCCAGCCAAGGATGCCGCAGCATCATGGCGCGGTTGCCCAGCGCGTAGGCGCGCAAAACGTCGCGCCAGCCGGTCACCTCGTCGGGGACGGCGAGTTCGGTCATGATCTGGTCGACCATCAGCGCCCACAGGTCATCCTTGCCCGAGACGTGGCGGTACGCGGCCATCGGGGCGACGCCCAGCTCGCTGGCGAGGCGGCGCATGGTGACGGCGGCGAAGCCCTCGGCGTCGGCGACCTGCACGGCCACGGCGGCGAGCTTCTGCGGCGTCAGTGCGGCGCGGGGCGCGGTGGCGGGGCGCTCCAGGCGCTCCCACAGCACGGAGGAATCTGCACTCCTGCTCTTCTTCTGTGGTGCCACTCGTGGGCTCCTCTCCTGCCGGTCGTCGTGTACAGCGTATCTCCAGTAGACGTCGTACACAGTGATGTGTACGGTGTACGCATCCGGAACGTTGTACACATTGGGGGGATTCCCGTGAGCAAGCACCCGCAGCAGATCCGCATCGCGGTCGTCGTCGGCAGCACCCGAGAGGGCCGCTTCGCGCCCGTCGTCACCCAGTGGATCAAGGGCCACATCGAGCAGCGCGACGACATGAGCGTCGACGTCGTCGACCTGGGCGAGATCCCGTTGCCCACCGTCTTCCCGGCCTTCGGCCAACCGCCCGCGCCCGGCACCGGGGAGGCCCTCGCCGCGGTCTCACCGCGCCTGGCGGCGGCCGATGCGTTCGTGTTCGTCACGCCGGAGTACAACCACAGCTTCCCGGCGTCCCTGAAAAACGCCATCGACTGGCACAACGAGCAGTGGCACGCCAAGCCGATCGGCTTCGTTTCCTACGGCGGCATCTCGGGCGGCCTGCGCGCTGTCGAGCAACTCCGCCTGGTCATGGCCGAGTTGCACGCGACCACCATCCGCAACACGGTGAGTCTGCACAATGCCTGGGGCTTGTTCGACGAGGAGCACGCGATGAAGGACGCGCAGTGCGACGCCGCGGCCAAGGCGATGCTGGACCAGCTCGACTGGTGGGCCCAGGCACTGCGTGACGCCAGGACCATCCGTCCGTACGCCGGCTGACACAACGCCAAGGCTCTCGGGGAAGATATGAATCAGCGTACGGAAGAAGCCGTGCTCAGGGCCGCAGAGCCCGGCACCGGCCAGCCCTCGGACCCGGCGCCGCCGTCGCGTCTCGCCATCCTGGGACTGCTGCTCGGCATTATCCTGGCGACACTCGACGGCACGATTGTCGGCACCGCCCTGCCGACAATCGTTGGCGACCTGGGCGGCATCAGCCACCTCTCCTGGGTGGTGACGGCCTATCTGCTTACGACTGCCGTCTCCACCCCGATCTGGGGCAAGCTCGGTGACCTGTACGGCCGCAAGGGCAGCTACCTGGCCTCGATCGCGGTCTTCCTCATCGGTTCCGTGCTCTGCGGGCTCGCCCAGGACATGGGGCAGTTGATCGCATTCCGTGCGTTCCAGGGGCTTGGCGCGGGCGGCCTCTTCGTGGGCGCGCTCTCCCTGATCGGGACGCTCCTCCCGCCTGCGCAGGCGGGGCGCGCCCAGTCGATGATCGGTGTGATGCTGCCGATCGCCATGATCGGCGGCCCGCTGCTCGGCGGCTTCCTCACCGACCAGCTGGACTGGCGCTGGGTCTTCTATGTCAACGTGCCCGTCGGCGTCGCCGCACTACTGATCGTCGGGCTCGGCATCCGGCTGCGCGCCGCACGTACCACCACGGCCCGCATCGACTACATAGGCGCCGCACTCCTTACTACGAGCATTCTGGCGCTCACCCTGATCGGGACTTGGGGCGGCACGACGTACAACTGGGTCTCTCCACAGATCGCGGGGCTCGCCGCACTCTCGGTGGTCGCCCTTGGCTGGTTCGTCCGGGTGGAGCGGCGGGTGCCCGAACCCATCATCCCGCCGCGGCTGTTCCGCGACCGCAACTTCACACTCGCCCAGGTGCTGAGCTTCCTTGTGGGCGCGGCGATGCTGGCGGCAGCGAGCTATCTGCCGCAGTACATGCAGTTCGTACGGGGCATGTCGTCGACGGAGAGTGGGCTGCTGCTGCTCCCGCTGATGCTCGGCATGATGGGCGCGCAGCTGTTCATCGGGCGGACGGTCGGCAACGGTGGCGGGTACCGCGCGTACCTCATCACGGGCGGTGCGGTCGCCTCGGCGGGCGCCCTGGCCCTGCTCATGGTCGGCGCGGACACCGCCACGGCCGTGGCCTCCGCGTTGACGCTCGTCCTCGGCGTAGGTCTTGGCTGCCTGACGCAACCCTCGATGCTCATCACCATGAACAGCGCGGATCCCCGCGACATGGGCGCGGCCAGCGGCACCACCACGCTCCTGCGCACCATCGGCGGCTCGCTCGGCGTCGCCGTGCTCGGCTCCGTCTACGCCAGCCGCATGGCCGCCACCCTCACGGACCGGCTCGGCCGAGACAGGGAGCGCTTCCCCGGCGGCCACGAAGTGACCCCCGCGGTGCTGCGCGGGCTGCCCGAGCCGATGCGGGACGCCTTCCGCGCCGGGGTTACCGGCGGACTGCACGGCGTCATGATCGGCACGGCCGTGCTATGCGCCGTCACCTTCGCGGCCGCCTGGCTGATCCGCGAGGTGCCGCTGCGGACTGCCCCGGAGGCGGCGGACTAGCTAGGGCCCGGGTGGTGGGTCATGAGCGGAGCCGGAGTCGGATTGCTGCGGTTGTGACGGTGCCGTGGGGGACGTAGGCCGGCTTGTCATAGGGAGTGGCCGCGGCCCGGTCCACGACTTTTTGGTTCTCACATGGCGCGAGGAGCGCGGCGCTGCCGATGGCGTGGTGATCGATCAGAGAAGGAGAACCGGGCTCTGACCGGCTGAAACCAGCTGTGTTGGGATGGGTGAAGGGTGGCCTGAGCCACCCTTCACCGGCCGGTTCGTTCGGGGCCTCGTCCCCCGCCCGTTGAAGATCACCATCGAGACCAAGGCCCTGACCGGTGAGACCGTGACCACCGTGTACGAACGCGGCCTCGCCCGCCTCATCCACCACGAAATCGACCACCTCGACGGGCAGCTGTACACGACCCGGATGCGGACCGCGGTACAGCCGATCCCTGTAGAGGAGTACCGGCAGACTGGTCGGGCCTGGGCGTACGAGTAGGCCATTGGCGGCTGTTCCGCGAACGGAAGCACTGTCACGGATGGGGCTGGGTCTACTGCGTTGCGTCACACGTTTCGCAACGGCTGATCCCAGCAAGGCCGATATTGCCCCCGGTCGGCCGTAGCGGGTTGGAAGCTGACAGCCGCCGCCAGGCGCCTGGAGCGGGATCGGTCACCCAGCCGAACCTCGGGGCCTGAATGACGCTGTCGCTCAGGTGGGCACACCCAGGTAGGTGCGCCTTGCCCTCGTCATGAATGATGATCGCGCCGTTCGGCCAGCCCGCCCACTTCGGCTCGCCCTCGCCAGACCGGTAGCCGGCACGTCGTACACGACCGTCAGGTGTGCAATCGGCGCAGTTGTGCAGTTCATGGCGTTCGCAGTACAGCAAGGCCACCCCCGGTCCGAGCGTCCAGCTTAGGGGCTAAGTCCTCGCCCCGTTACGTGATGTCGTCGATCAGCCTGCGGATGCGCTGCTCGATCTCGTCGCGGATGGGGCGGACGGCGTCGACTCCCTGTCCGGCGGGGTCGACCAGCTGCCAGTCGAGGTAGCGCTTGCCGGGGAAGATGGGGCAGGTGTCCCCGCAGCCCATCGTGATCACGACGTCGGATGCCTGGACGGCTTCCGTGGTGAGCACCTTGGGCACTTCGGCAGAGATGTCGATGCCGACCTCGGACATCGCTTGCACGACGGCGGGGTTGACGGTGTCGGTGGGGGCGGAGCCAGCCGAGCGCACCTCTACGTGGTCGCCCGCGAGATGGGTGAGGAAGGCCGCGGCCATCTGGGAGCGGCCGGCGTTGTGGACGCAGACGAAGAGGACGGACGGCAGGGAGGCGGTGTCAGGCATGGGTGGACTCCTCCTGCGGTAGGGCGAGGGGTGAGGTGTAGAAGCGTCGGGCCCAAAGGGCGACGTAGACCAGGCCGATGAGGACCGGCACCTCGATGAGGGGGCCGACGACGCCGGCGAGGGCCTGCCCGGAGGATGCTCCGAAGGTGGCGATGGCGACCGCGATGGCCAGCTCGAAGTTGTTGCCCGCGGCGGTGAACGCGAGCGTTGTGGCACGCGGGTAGTCCAGGCCGACCGCGCGCCCGAGGGCCATGGACCCGGCCCACAGGACGGCGAAGTAGGCCAGCAGCGGCAGGGCGATGCGGGCGACATCCAGGGGGCGGGAGGTGATGGCGTCGCCTTGCAGGGCGAAGAGGACGACGATCGTGAACAGCAGCCCGTAGAGGGCGAACGGGCCGATCTTCGGCAGGAGTGTGGACTCGTACCAGGTGCGGCCCTTGGCGCGTTCGCCGAGGCGGCGGGTGAGGCAGCCGGCGGCGAGGGGGATGCCGAGGAAGATCAGGACGCTGCGGGCGATCTCCCACACGGAGACGTTGAGACCGGCCTGTTGCAGGCCGAGCCAGCCGGGGAGAACGGACAGGTAGAACCAGCCGAGGGCCGAGAAGGCGATCACTTGGAAGACCGAGTTCAGGGCGACCAGGACGGCAGCGGCTTCGCGGTCGCCGCACGCCAGGTCGTTCCAGATGATCACCATGGCGATACAGCGGGCCAGGCCCACGATGATCAATCCGGTGCGGTACTCGGGCAGGTCCGGCAGGAAAAGCCAGGCCAGCGCGAACATGACGGCCGGGCCGACGATCCAGTTCAGCAGCAGGGACGGCAGGAGCAGGCGGAGGTCGCGGGTGACGGTGTCGAGCCGGTCGTAGCGGACCTTGGCGAGGACCGGGTACATCATCACCAGCAGGCCGAGCGCGATCGGCAGCGAGACGCCGGTGACGGTGACCTTGGCGAGCGCGTCCCCAAGGCCCGGCACCAAGCGGCCCAGGCCCAGCCCGACCACCATCGAGGCCACGATCCACACGGCGAGGAAGCGGTCGAGGAACGACAGGCGGCCGGCCACCCCAGACTCGGGTGCGGGGGCGCTCACGAGCAGCCCCTTGCGGCCTCGGTAGGAACGGGCAACGGCTCGCCCGCAGGGCGGGTGAGGATGCCGGCGAGACGGTCGGTCATCTCTGGCAGCAGCCAGTAGTAGACCCACGTGCCGCGCCGCTCGCAGTCGATCAGGCCGGCCTGCCGCAGCAGTTTGAGGTGGTGGGAGATCGTCGGCTGGGAGAGGTCGAAGGCGGAGGTCAGGTCGCAGACGCAGACCTCGCCGCCGACCCGGGAGGCGATCATCGACAGCAGCCGCAGCCGCACGGGGTCGCCCAGCGCCTTGAACACCTTCGCCAGATCCACGGCCTGCCCCTCGTCAAGGGGGGCCGTCAGCAGCCCCGGGCAGCAGGCATCGGCCGTGCCGTCCTGGCCGAGCACCTCAAGCTCTTGATTCGACATATGTCTATGTTGACGTTCTTCGATTCAGAGCGCAATCTTGCATCGACAGACTTCAATGCAAACCGTTCGGAGGCATGCCATGTCCCGTGCCCAGCTCGCCCTGCGCGTCAGCGACCTGGAAGCGTCGATCACCTTCTACGCGAAGCTGTTCGGCACCGAACCCGCCAAGCGCCGCGAGGGCTACGCCAACTTCGCCATCGCCGAGCCGCCCCTGAAGCTCGTCCTGATCCAGGGCGAGCCGGGGCAGGAGACCGGCCTCGACCACCTCGGCGTGGAGGTCGACTCCACCGAGCAGGTGATCGCCGCAGCCAACCGTCTCAAGGGCGCCGGCCTGGCCACCTTCGAGGAGAACGACACCTCCTGCTGCTACGCACTCCAGGACAAGGTCTGGGTTCACGGGCCCGGCAAGGAGCCGTGGGAGGTCTACGTCGTCAAGGCCGACGCCGACACCCTTGGCAAGAGCGCCACCCCGAACGCGGACGTGGTCAGCGACGGCTGCTGCGCGGGCGCCGCCGAATAGTTGCCCCTTCGCGTGCCCGTGCCGTTCGCAGACGTGCCCCCACGGGCACACCCAGGGCACAACACACCGAAAAACCCTGCGGACCAGTGAGAACTACCGAGCGTAGTTTTCCCTGGTCCACACGGTTTTCGCAGCAAAGTCGCAGGTCAGCCGCCATCCCCCGCCATTCGATCCTCAAGTGGCGGGAAGGCGCGGCGCTTCCCATGGCGTCGTGATCAGCGCCCGTCCGCCGGGCGGTTCGGCCGAACGCACCTCGCTCACGCCTGTGGCGACGCACACAGCTCCTCGATCCGCTCCGCGAGACGGGCGACACGGGCCCGAGAGCCGTCGCGGTCGCCGACGAGTCCGGTGATCGCCTCGTCCACCTGCCCGCGGTCGTAGCCCCGCCGCACCAGCTCGAAAGCGAAGGGCGGATCCCCCGCACGTTGACCGAGCCGGTCGGTAGCGGCCGTGCCCACACGCTCGGCTCGGGCACGGGCCTCGGCAATGGTGGCTACGGCCCGGCGCCGGACATCCGCGGCCTGACCGGCGTCCCCTCCCCCGTCCATCGACGCGAGCTGAAGCTCCTCGATGAGCGTTTCCAGTGCGGCGATGCCGTCCAGCGCGGTGTCACGGTCTGCGACGAGCCTGGTGATGGCCTCGTCCACCTGCCCGCGGTCGTAGCCCCGCCGCACCAGCTCGAAGCCGAAGGGCGAATTCTTGCCCTGCGGAACTTCGGCGGGACGGATCGTGCGCTCACGCTCGGATCCGGAATCGCCGTGCGGACCCGTGCGGCCTGTGCGTGGCCAGCGGCGACGATGTCCTCGGCCGGGCAGCGGCTCCTCAGTCATCCGTCCCCCTGATGTCCCCTGTCGAGCGTGCACGGGTCTGCTGCCCACACCGTATCCGCGCCGTCCGACAGCGGGGGCAAGAACTCCGGCCGAGGGGCGCCCGGGGGGCACGAGGGGCTCGCCCGGTCCGTCGCGGGTGCCGTGCGAGCGATCGAACGAAAACCATATTTTCCGGGCCGAACTGGGTAGGTTTCTCCTGGTCGTTGAGACGGGTGGAGACGGTTCGACGAGGTGGGGGACCAGTACATGAGCAGTACGTCATCGCCGGATCCGAACGGCGCGGCGGGTGGGGGGCCCGACTCCGAAACGCGGCGGCAGGACCGGCCGCGTCAGCTTCCCAAGGACCGCGAGACCGCGGGCCCGCAGCGCCGCGCAGCCGCGGCGAACACGCCGCCGGCAGCACGCCATTCCGCATCGGACCGCCCCAAGGTGAAGCGGATCGCGCACACGCCGCCCGGCCCCGGGCCGCTGCCCGAGCGCCGCGGCGATGAGCAGCCCGACCCGCACACCTCGTTGACGGA
Source organism: Streptomyces sp. NPDC101227 (assembly GCF_044767545.1). NCBI lineage: Bacteria > Bacillati > Actinomycetota > Actinomycetes > Kitasatosporales > Streptomycetaceae > Streptomyces > Streptomyces sp. NPDC101227. The sequence continues at coordinate 117,838 of NZ_JBIWOD010000005.1, forward strand.
GAAGGTCGACGGGGGCGAGGAGATCACCGTGCCCGGAGGGCGGCAGGAGAGCGGAGAGCGCGACCTCCACGACGAAGAGTGGCGCGCCCATGACCGTCACGGTCCGTACGGCCAGCGACGTCGCCGTCGGAACTGATCGCTTGTCGTCCGGCGCCGCACCGATCGTTGCCGAAGGCCGCACCGAGGATCTGACTGCTTGAGCGTCGTCCGCGGTCCCGGGGCCTCGCGTCTTTTCGGGACCGGCGAGCATCAGACCGCGGGAAGCCGGCGCGTGGTGGCCGTGGGCCGGCGCCGACGCTCAACGGCAGTCGGATGGCAGGAAGTTACGGGGGTTCCCGGCGTACGAGCGGCTTTGCGGTGCGCGGCACCGGGGCGGCGGCTGCGGGGCGTGGTGAGCATCGGGCGGGGGCGGCTCCGGGGCGAGAGGTGCGCTCGGGTGATCACCCGCCGTAGAGTCAAACCGGGGCGAACGTCGGCAGAAGGCCATCTGACCGGAAATCGCCTATGCGAGGTATTGGGCAGCGTCGTCTCGCAGCGTGAGGACCTCCCCCGCGGCGTCCCCTGCCCCTGCGAGACCGACGTGCACCACGATTAACGCGAAGTTGCTCGCGTTAATCTGGATTGGACAATACTTGGCGTGAACCCGCACTGCAATACGGAGGCGCCGTGACCACTGCGCACCAGGCCTCGGGAGAGACCCGTCCCGGGGGTCGTACTGCGCGCACCCGGCAGGTCGTACTGGCCGCCGTCTTCGAGGAGTTGGGTGAGGGCGGCTTCGCCATGCTCACCATGGAAAAGATCGCTCAGGCCTCGGGAATTCACCTTGCGACGCTCTACCGGCGCTGGCGGTCCGTCGAGAGGCTGGTCTGCGATCTGCTGACGGAGCTGAGCGCCGATGTGCCGCTGCCCGACACCGGCACGCTGGAGGGGGACCTGCGGGCGCTGGCCCGCTCGATAGGCGCGTTCTACGGGGACGACCGGATGCGCAGCCTGATAGAGGCGGTGGTGTCGGCCGCGGCGCGCGACCCTCAGGCCGCCACGGCACTGCGGAGTTTCTTCGCGGAGCGGCTGGTGCTGGCCGGCCAGATGGTCAACCGGTCCATCGACCGCGGCGAACTGCCCGCCGATACGGACCCGGAACTGGTGATGGCGGGCCTGGGCGCGCCCTTCTACTACCGGATACTGATCGCCCGGCAACCCGTGGACATGGCCCTGAGCGAATCCGCCGCCACCGCGGTCTGGGCGGCGGCCCGCGCGGGCGCGTACAAGAGGGCGGCCGGCTCCGAGGACACCCAAGCCACCCAAGCCACCCGGGCGACCCCGGAGACCCACGAGACCCTGGTCACGGACGAGCCCCCCGAGACGCAAGACGGCCGGTGACCCCGCCCTCGGGGTCACCGGCCGTCATCGCCTCGGCCGCAAGCCGGCCGAGCCGGCTACTTCTTCCCGAGCAGCTCCGCCATCCAGGCCTCGACCTCGTCCGACCGCCGCGGCAGCCCGTCGGACAGGTTGCGGTTGCCGTCCTCCGTCACCAGGAGGTCGTCCTCGATCCGGACGCCGATGCCGCGGTACTCCTCGGGCACGGTCAGGTCGTCCGCCTGGAAGTACAGACCCGGCTCCACGGTCAGCACCATGCCCGGCTCCAGCGTGCCGTTGACGTACGTCTCGGTGCGCGCCGCGGCGCAGTCGTGGACGTCGAGGCCGAGCATGTGGCCGGTGCCGTGCAGCGTCCAGCGGCGCTGCAGGCCCAGCTCCAGCACGCGCTCGACCGGGCCCTCGACCAGGCCCCACTCGACCAGCTTCTCGGTGAGCACCCGCTGCGCCGCGTCATGGAAGTCGCGGTAGGCCGCGCCCGGCTTGACCGCCGCGATGCCCGCCTCCTGGGCCTCGTAGACCGCGTCGTAGATCTTGCGCTGGAGGTCGGTGTAGCGCCCGTTGATCGGCAGGGTGCGGGTGACGTCGGCGGTGTAGAGGGTGTGCGTCTCCACGCCGGCGTCCAGGAGGAGCAGGTCACCGGAGCGGACCGGGCCGTTGTTGCGGACCCAGTGCAGGGTGGTGGCGTTCGGGCCCGCGGCGCAGATGGAGCCGTAGCCGATGTCACTGCCCTCGACGCGGGCGCGCAGGAAGAACGTGCCCTCGATGTAGCGCTCGCTGGTGGCCTCGGCCTTGTCGAGGACCTTGACGACGTCCTCGAAGCCGCGCACCGTCGAGTCGACGGCCTTCTGCAGCTCGCCGATCTCGAACTCGTCCTTGATCACCCGGGCCTCGGACAGATACACCCGCAGCTCTTCGTCGCGCTCCGCGGTGACCTTGTCGTTCAGCGCGGCCTCGATGGCGGCGTCGTGACCGCGGACGACCCGGACCGGGCCGGTGGCCTCGGCCAGCGTGCCCGTGAGGTCGCGTACGTCCTTGCAGGGGACGCCGAGCAGCGCCTGGGCCTCGGCCAGGCTGTGGCGGCGGCCGACCCACAGCTCGCCCATGCCGTTGAGCCAGAACTCGCCGTTCTCGCGGTTGGAGCGGGGCAGGCGGTAGATCGTCGCCTCATGGCCGTCGGCCGCGTCCTTACCGGGTTCCAGGACCAGCACGTTGCCGTCGGTCTGGTCGCCGGTGAGGTAGACGTACTCCGTCGCGGCGCGGAAGTTGTACTCGGTGTCGTTGGAGCGGATCTTGATGTTGCCGGCCGGGATGACCAGCCGCTCTCCGGGGAAGCGCGCGGACAGCGCGGCGCGGCGGCGGGCGGCGTTCGGGGCCTGCTCGATCGGCCGCAGATCGTGCAGCTCGGTGTCGGCCCAGCCGCTCCTCATGTTCTCCGCGAGCTCATCGGATACGCCCGGGTAAAGGCCGTTCTTGCGCTGCTTGATCGGCTGCTCGTCCTCGTCCGGGGTCTCCGGAGTGAGCTCGTCGGTCACAATGCCTCCTTTTAAGAGTGAACCGCCATCCATCGTATGGGTGGACGGGAATCGGTCCAGGGGGCGGAGGGCGTGACCTACCAGGCACCCGGCGGAGACCCGGGCGGAAACGGGGCGGAGACCGGGCTGAGGCCCGCCGGCAGCCGCTTCGGGGCGCCCCGCGGGCTTACTCCTCGAAGCGCGCCGCCATCAGCACCACATCCTCCTCCGACGCCGGATCGTCCAGCCCGCCCTGCGGCAGCATCGTGCGCACGATGTGATCGACGATCGCCTCCGGATCATGACGGCTCGTCCTCGGGACGCTCGCCGCGGCGGCGTGCAGCCGGGCGAATGCCCGGTCCATGGCCTCTCCGGTGCGATGCAGCAGCCCGTCGCTGTAGAGGAGCAGGGTCTCGCCGGGCGCGAGTTCGATCTCCACGCTCGGCGCTTCCCAGCAGGCGAGCATGCCCAGCGGCGCGGACAGCGTCGTCTCCACGAATTCCGTCCGCAGCTCGCCGACCAGCAGCGGCGGGCAGTGGCCGGCCCCGGCGAGCACCAGCTTGCGGGGGAACGGGTCGTCGAGACCGGGCGGCATCGGGGGCGCGGGGGGTCCGCCCGGTGCGCCGGGCGGCGGCTCGGTGAAGGCGAACAGCGCGGTGGCGCTGCGCGCGGGCTCGGTCAGCCGCAGCAGCAGCTCGAGGTCGGAGAGGACCGCCACCGGGTCCTCGCCCTCCATGACCGCATACGCGCGAAGCGAGGCGCGCAGCCGCCCCATGGCCGCCACCGCGCTCGGTCCGGAGCCGGTGACCGACCCGACGGCCAGGCCCAGCGCGCCGTCGGGCAGCGACAGCGCGTCGTACCAGTCGCCGCCGCCGCGCGGCCCGGTGCTGTGCCGCACCGCGAGCCGTACGCCGGGGACCCTCGGCAGCCGGCTGGGCAGCAGCTCCTCGCGGAGGGTCGCGGTGTCCTGTTTGCTGCGGTGGAGTTCGAGGAGCCGGGCGAGATGTTCGGCGGCGTGCGCGCGGTAGAGGCCGATGAGGTGGCGCTGCCGGTCGGTGGGGACGGCGGGTTCGTCGTAGAGCCAGACCGCGGCGCCGGTTCTGCCGACGGGATCGGCGATGAGCGGTACCGCGTAACTGGCGGCGTAACCGAGGCGGGCCGCGACCTCGCGCAGGCGGGGGTCGAGGTCCTTCTCGCCGGGGATGTCGGGCTCGGAGATCTCCGTACGGGAGTCCGCGCCCTTCTCCGTGCGGGAGTCGTCGGCGGCGCCCGGCTCCGGAAGGCCGTCCAGTATCCGCGCGTACGACAGGGCGCGGCGGGGGATGGTCTCGATGTGTCCGATGTCGGCGTGTCCGAGCCCGAGGCCGATGGTGGTCTCCGGGCCGAGCCCGTCCGATGGCGCGAGCACGACCAGACCGCGGCGCGCGCCGACGAGCGAGGCGCCGGCCCGCAGGAGTTCGTGCAGCGCCTCGTTCAACGTGCGGGTGCGGGCGAGCTGTTCGGTGAGGTCGTGCAGCGTGCTGAGGTCCGAGATCCAGCCGGCGAGCTGGTCCTGAACGGCGGCGATGCGGTCGACGGGGGAGGCGTCCGGGGAGCCGGAACGCGAGCCGTCAGGAGGAACGCCGTGGGGGGAATCGGGGGATTCGGGGGAGTCGTGGGCGGTGTCCGAGGAGGTGTCCGCGGCGGCCTTCGGCGTGAGCGGATCGGCAGTGTGCGCGGGGGCGGGGAGAGCTGGTTCGATTCCAGCCACTTTCGGTACGTGAGGGACAGTCATGGCTGACGGCTCATGTCCGGCCCGCCATAACACCAGGTCAGGCCGCAGTATGTTAGGGAGTGCGGCATTTTGTTGAGTGACGCTGTGCGGTATTTTTGGCCGCTCAATTTCACCAATAGCATCGCAAACCCCCATGTCATGCTGCTCCGCTATCAATGCCTCCACATGTACACGCACCAGCGATGTGATGTCCAGCATTGTCCCGGTGGGGTTTGTGGTGTCAACGAGGTCTGTAGATTGGCCTAAAAATAGCCCCCCTGGCGTCAATTTGAGGTCGACTGACGGCCATCGACAGCGCGTCATATGCACGATGGCGGGTACGTACTCGGAAAGGTGCGGGGCCAGTTGGGCCCGCGCCGGAACCCTCCAGCGAGCGCGGGCGTCTCATACGGCGACGACCGCGACGCACTCCCAAGTGGCGGGATTGCACCACAGAACCGCAAGCGCCATGCGTGCGCCACCCTCCGCCACGTTCCACGCTCGACGTACGGCGTGATGCGCTGCCTTGTACACGCGGTGACAAATGATCCACGTGGCGTGATCGGCCCCGGATCTTCCGGGACCGGGTCGCAGGACCGGGGCGCAATGACCCGGTTCCGGCCGTTTGAACGCCATACGGCGGCAGGCGTGAAGCAGCACGTGAACATGCGTGAAGCAGCAGGTGTGCCGCGGCATGCAGTGCGATGGACATAGCCCTCGGCGTTAACGGAAAGGAACGAGCGCTCATGCGCGAGATCCTCGGAAGGCGACGCAAGCTCCTGTTTCGGCGCGGTGGAAGGTCGGCTGCGCTCGGTGCGGCGCTCCAGTGCGCCACCGAGTGGCGGTGGCCCGTACTCCCGGGTGTCGGCCTGCGGTCCGGTGGCCGCGGCGCCCGCAGGTGCAGCTGTCCCGATCCCGACTGCGTGGTGCCCGGCGCGCACCCCTTCGACCCCGGGCTGCTGGCGGCCACGACCGACGAGCGGATGGTGCGCTGGTGGTGGGCCAACCGCCCCGACGCCCCGGTCGTGCTGGCCACCGGCGGCCGCGCGCCGTGTGCGGTGAGCCTGCCGGCCGTCGCCGGGGCGCGGGCGCTGACGGCCCTGGACCACTTCGGCGTGCGCATCGGCCCGGTGGTGGCCACGCCCACCCGCTGGTCGCTGCTCGTATCGCCCTATGACCTCGCGGAGTTGGGCGAGTTGTTGCACTCCCAGGACTGGGTGCCCAGCTCGCTGCGGTTCCATGGCGAGGGAGGCTATGTGGTGCTTCCGCCTTCGGGGATCGGCGCCGGCAAGGTGCGCTGGGAGCGGCCGCCCGCCTCTCCCAAACTCTCCACGCGCTTCGAGCAGGGGGGACCCCCACCCTCGGCCGGGCCCTGGCTGCCGACCGTGACCACGGTCGTCGACGCCCTGGTGGCAGCGAGCACCGGCACACCGGACGGCGGCAGCCGGCTCGCCTATTAGGCGGCGGCGGGCCCTCCGGCAGGTGGCCGGAAAGAACGCCCGCGCGATTCACCCTTACGGGTGCGAGCGGCGCGGCCGACTACGGGAAACGGGTGTCCGGGAGCGCGGGGACACCCTCGTGGCCCGATAGGTTCGGCGCACCGTCCAGCCGTAGCGGCCGTCGATCGCCTCGGCACCTCAATCGCTCCGCAGGTGGGTCCCATGCAGCGTGCGCCGAAAATCCGCCTGATCTCTCTCGCGGGTACGGCCGTGCTCGCCGTCGTCGTACCGCTGGCCGCCGCGACGGCCGGTCCCGCGGACACCGCCACATGGGTCGATGACGCGCTCACCGGGCCCGGTGCCCGGCCCGCGGCCGATCCCGGGAGCAAGCGGGAGAACGGGCACGGGAGCGGGCCCGATGCCGCGTCCGACAACAAGGCCGGAAAACCCGCCTACAAGGCCGAAAATGGTCGTAGCGGGAGTAACTTCCGCGGGCCTCTGGCCGGCCTCGGCCTCCCTCTCCTCTCCGGCGGCCGCACCTTCCGCTGCGGGCCCGAACTCGCCTCTCCCCGGGGGATCGAAGCGCAGACCTGCGTGCTCGCCGAGAAGGGGCTGACGTGGGCGCGGACGTACTACCGCAATCCCACCGGCGACCCGCTGCGGGCCGTGCTGACGCTGCTGCGGCCGGACGGCCGGAGCGACCAGGTGCACTGCGAGGTGCCGGCGGCGGGCGAGCCGGGGGTGTGTGAGACGCCGAGCGCGGCGACCGTGGGCCGGAAGCGGCAGCGGTACGACGCGGTGGCGGAGGTCTCGGATGCGGCCGGGGCGCGGCTGCTGCTGCGCTCGGGCGCCAACTCGGCGCCGGGCCATGAGCGTTCGGGCCCGCGGCGGAAGAGCTGAGCGCCGTCCTGGGTCCGGACATGGAAGCGCCCGGTCGCTGGCGACGGGGGATGCACCAGCGACCGGGCTTTTAGAACCGTAACAAGAGATCGGCGGTTCGCAAATTCGATCGTGGATTTCCGGACGCCTATTTACTGACGCGTAGGGGCAGTTGTGACGGGTGTCACTCGTGAGGCGTCCGGGGTGCCACGGTCAGCTCAGAGTGATCTGCCGGTTGGTGAGGCCGCCGCGCGCCCGGCGCTCCTCCGGGGTCAGCGGGGCGTCGGAGGCGAGCGCCGCCGTCAGCCGCTCGCCGAATTCCGCGGCCGGTGCGGCGACCTCGTCGGCGCCCATCGAGGTCGGCAGGTCCCAGACCGGGACGACCAGGCCGTGGGCACGGAACGAGCCGACCAGCCGGGTGCCTTCGCCGAGCGAGGACGTGCCCGCGGCGTGCAGCCGGGCCAGCGCGTCCAGCAGCTTCTCCTCGGGGTGCGCGGTGACCCAGCGCAGATGGTTCTTCTCCGGGGCCTCGCACCAGTAGGCGCCCTCCAGGCCGGGGATCCGGGCGGTCGGGATGGCCGCGGCGTTGGCCCGCTCCAGAGAGGCGGCCACCTCGCCGGTGGCGTTCTCGGCGTTCTCCACCCAGAACTCGAAGCCGGTGTGGACGGCCGGCTCGAACGGGGCGTGCGGGTCGAGCAGATCCTGGAGCCGGGGACCGTCGGCGGCGGGCCGTCCGGCGGCGACCGGGCTGCCCGGCTCGGCCTCCAGCGCGCGCTGGAGCGTGTCCGCCAGGTCGCGGCTGATGTCGCCGGAGGCGGTGTCGTTCTGCAGGCCGAGCAGGACCGCGCCGTTGTCGCGGCGCAGCGCGGGCCACGCCATCGGCAGCACGGTCGCCAGCGTCACCGACGGAACCCCCTCGGGCAGCCCGCCCTTGAGCGTCAACTCGACCGTGGCGGCGGGCACCAGCTCACGCAGCGCCACCCAGTCGCACTCGCCGGCCAGGCCCTCGAACGGGCGCTGCACCAGCTCGGTGACGGCATGCGCCGCCTGCCGCCCGTGACACGCTTTGTACCGGCGGCCGGAACCGCACGGGCAGGGCTCGCGGGCGCCGACGACGGGCACCTCCCCGTCCTTGGTCTTCGGTGCTGCGGCCTGGGGCTGGGGGCGGCGCTTCTTGGCCATGGCGGCGGTGTCTCCTGGTCGTTCCTGGGCGTCCGGATGCGCCCGGAGTCATGCAGAGACATGCGCGGACGCGTTTCGGCGCGAGCCTAGAGGAGCGCCACCGAAATTGCGCCGCTTGCGCCGCTGGGGGCGTCGGGTGCCGCGGTCGTTGTGCCGCCGCCGGGGAGTCGTCCCTCGACCGGTACGTCCCTCACCGGCACATCCGTCACCCGTATGTCCCGTACGCGGATGTCCCTCAACGGCCCGCTCCCGCCCCCGTCTCCGGCCGGCCGCGGTTCAGCGTCGGCCGGTTTACGACTCGTCGAAGTCCGCGAAGGTCAGCCCGGGGGGCAGGCCGCCGCCCAGTCCTCCCGTGAGGGACGGCGGCAGATCCACGCGCGTAGCGAACGAATCCTGGAGCGGCAGCACCGCCCAGACCGTCACCTCGCCGTCGGCCGTGTCGCGTACGCCCCAGTCCTTGGCGAGCGACCGGATGATCGCCAGGCCGCGGCCGCCGTGTGCGGTGACCGAGGGAGTGGCCGGAAGCGGTCGGGTCGGCCCGCCGCCGTCCGTGACCGAGACGGTCAGCCGGCCCTCGGCGTCGATGCGCCAGGATGCCCGTACGGACTCCCGCAGCGGACCCCGTGAGGCGCCGTGCGACGCGCCGTTTCCGTAAACCGGTGTGCCGTTCTCGTATATCGGACGTGCATGCCGACACGAATTGCTCAACAGCTCCGAAAGAATAAGAACCGCGTCATCGACGACTGTGTCCTGAACTCCACTTGCCAACAGTTCGTCACGCATGCGCCGCCTGGCCATGCCCACACCCGCTGGACCATGGGGTACGGCCATGATCGACGACGTCGGCACCTCTTGTGCCACCACCAACGCCACCCCCGAGACCTCCTTTGCCCCACGCCACGGGTTGAATGCCCCAATGGACTGGACCGGAAACCGGCCAAGCGGCATACAGTGACGCACTCGACACTCCGGAATACGGGTCGAATGCGCCGGTGCACACCCTGTGAAGGGCTTTAGGCAAGGCCGAGTTGGGTTCGTACCTGTTTGGGACGATTTGTAATCACTGCATCGACGCCCAGGTCGCGGCACAGCTCGACATCCGCCGGTTCATTAACGGTCCATACGTGGACGCGGTGGCCCGCACGATGGGCCCTGGCGACGTACTCCGGGTGTGCGCGCAGGATCCGGATGCCGGGGCCCGCGATGCCGATGCCGGGCGGCAGCCGGCCGTCGCGGAGCCGCGGGGTCAGGAATTGCATGAGGTAGACACCGGGGATGTCCGGCGCGGCGGCCCGTACGCGGTGCAGCGAGCGCGCGGAAAAACTCATCACGCGGACCGACGGCGTCCACGCGCCCGTCGTGGCCGGTTTTGTATGCCCGAACCGGTCGAGCAGCTCGACCAGCCGCTCCTCCACCTGTCCGGCCCAGCGCGTCGGGTGTTTGGTCTCGATGGCCAGCTCGACCCGCCGGTCCGCGTCGGCGACCAGCTCCAGCAGCCGTTCCAGCGTCAGTACGGACGTCCGCTCGGGGTCTTCGTGCTGCCGGTCCGGCGCCTCGTTGGGGTCCAGCGAGTCCGGGCCGTCCGCGCCGGCCTTCCAGGATCCGAAGTCGAGGCTGGCGAGGTCGGCCAGCTCCAGGGCGGAGACCGCGCCCCGCCCGTTGGAGGTGCGGTTCACCCGCCGGTCGTGCACGCACACCAGGTGACCGTCGGCGGTCAGCCGGACATCGCACTCCAGGGCGTCGGCCCCGTCCTCGATCGCCTTGCGGTAGGCGGCCAGCGTGTGCTCCGGAGCGTCCTCGGAGGCGCCCCGGTGGGCGATGACGGAAATGGCCGACGGACTCGAACGGGCGTCCTTGGCGGGGCGTGCAGAGGTCACCGAGTTATCGTGCCACCCGCCACCGCGGGACCGGTCGGGAGGTACGCGGTGGGCAACGCGGCGCACGCGCCTGAAATGCCCGACATAAAGAACGAGGGAAGAGTCACAGCCTCGGCTTACGGTGCCCTGACGCGCCATGGGAAAAGCTGGATGTGGTGCCGTGCTGTTCCGAACGGCGCGCACCGCCGGCAGTCCCGTACGGACCACCCGCCCGTATGGCCCGTACCGGCGGCATCCTTGATGCTGGGTCCTGGACCTCGGGTGCCGCATCCGGCGGCATCCGCATCCCAGGGCGAAGAGGAACCGCCGGACACCGGACCGAGGACCGCCGACCCGGGAAGTCACGGCCCCCTGGGCCGTGGACCGGCACAGTCGTGAAGCTGAGGAGAGATCTGTGAGCACCGAGAACGAGGGAGCCGACGTCCCGTCGGAGGCCACGCCGCCGACCGGGCCGCAGGCGTCGGACAGCGCCCGCGCGTCCGCCTCCGGCGCCCAGACTCCGGACGTCCCGCCCGCGCCGGCCGCGCCCCCCGCGGCGCCCCCGCCGCCGGGATTCGAGCCGGCCGCCGCCGGGGGCCGGCCGGGTGGCAGCCCCTGGGAGCAGTCCCACGCACCCGGCGGACCGGGCCCGTCCCAACCCGAGCAGACCACCCAGATCCCCACGTACGGGACCGCCGGCCACGGCTCGCCCGATGGCGGCTGGGGCTCCTACGGGGGCGGCGGTGGCGGCGCTCCCTGGGGCGCGCCGGGCGACCCGGCCCCCAAGCGGCGTAACGGTGGCGTGATCGCCGCCCTCCTGGTGGCCGCGCTGGTCGCCGGCGGCATCGGCGGCGGCATCGGCTTCTGGGCCGCGGACCGCAATGACACGAGTTCGACGACGGTCTCCGCGTCCGGCAACCCCGAGGCGCTGAACCGCAAGCCCACCTCGGTCTCCGGGATAGCGCAGAAGGCGCTGCCCAGCGTGGTGACCATCGAGGCGCAGGGCGCGACCGGCGAGGGCGGCACCGGCACCGGCTTCGTCTACGACAAGCAGGGCCACATCCTCACCAACAACCACGTCGTCTCCAGCGCGGCCGACGGCGGCAAGCTCACCGCGACGTTCTCCAACGGCAAGAAGTACGACGCCGAGGTCATCGGCCGCGCCCAGGGCTACGACGTCGCCGTGGTCAAGCTCAAGCACGCCGAGGGAGCCCCGCTCAACCCGCTCCCCCTCGGCAAGTCCTCCCACGTCCAGGTAGGCGACGCCACGATCGCGATCGGCGCCCCGTTCGGCCTGTCCGGCACGGTCACCACCGGCATCATCAGCGCCAAGGACCGCCCGGTGGCCTCCAGCGACGGCGCCGGCACCAGCGCCTCGTACATGAGCGCCCTGCAGACGGACGCGTCGATAAACCCCGGTAACTCCGGCGGCCCCCTGATGGACGCCAGCGGCAACGTGATCGGCATCAACTCCGCCATCCAGTCCGCCGGCAACGGCGGCGGCATGGGCGGCGAATCGCAGCAGTCCGGCAGCATCGGCCTGGGCTTCGCCATCCCCATCGACCAGGCCAAGCGGGTGGCGCAGGACCTGATCAGGACCGGCCGGCCCATCTACCCCCAGATAGGCGTCCAGGTCGGCATGAAGGACACCGGCGACGGCGCCACCATCGCCCAGACCGGAAACAACGGCTCCGACTCGGTCACCCCGAACGGCCCCGCCGACAAGGCCGGCCTGCGGCCCGGCGACACCATCACCAAACTCGACAACACCGTGATCGACAGCGGCCCCACCCTGATCAGCGAGATCTGGCAGCACAAGCCCGGCGACCAGGTCACCCTCACCTACCTGCGCGGCGGCAAGGAGCACACGGCCCAAGTCACCCTGGGCCAGCGCACGGGCGACAAGTGACGCGCTAGTCTGATCCCGCGACACCGCACACCGGTGCCGCGGGGAGGCTTGCCCGAGCGGCCTAAGGGAACAGTCTTGAAAACTGTCGTGGCGGCGACGTCACCGTGGGTTCAAATCCCACAGCCTCCGCCGAGGTCAGCGACTTAGCTGGTCAGAAGGGGTGTCCCCGGTTGTGGGGGCACCCCTTCTGCATGCGCTCTGTCTCACCCCGATTCGCCCGTATCCCGCTTCTGACCAGGACGTACGGGCCAGGTGCGGGCCAGGAACCGCGGCTTGGTCACTCCCGCCCCTCCTCCGGTCGTTCCCGCGAACCGTCCAGCTCTTGATCAATGAGCTGGTTGGCCCGCGCCTGCATGCCGCGCAGCAATTTCGCGTAGAAGCGATACAGAACGGCGATGCTGTGTCCGGCGCGATGGGCTACCTCGACGGGATCGACACCGGCTCTGATCCAGAGGGAGACGCCCGCATGGCGGAGGGAGTACGGGACGTCGGCGAGCGGAGTCTTGGCCTCGCCCTCGGTCAGGGCGGCTTTCCGGGCTGCGTCCCAGATATCGCAGTACTCGGTGGACCGCACGCGGCCTCCTTGGGCGGCACGGAAGAGCCGGCCGTCGGCCGCCGTTCCGTATCGCTCCTCGTGTGCTCGCAGCATGTTCACGAGCACAGGGGGGATCGGCACAGTCCTGGTAGCGCTGCGGGCACGGCGCTTCAGGCCCCGTACCTCGTACGACTTGCCGTCATCGGTCCACCCCGAGCCAACCTCTGGCCGACTGCCCTCCAGGATCAGTTCGCCCCAGCCGACCTCCGGCAAGGAGCAGTCAGAGAGCTTGAGCGCAGCGATTTCGGAAGGGCGCATGGCCGCGTAGTAAATGCAGCCGAAGAACGCCTCCAGGTGTTCGCCCCGCGACGAATACGTCCCCACAGCCTTGATCAGCGCACGCGCCTGATCAGGCGCCGGGACGTACCGGAAGTCGACTTCGTCCTCCGTTTGCGGAGCGACCCAATCGACGCGCGGCAAGGGGTTCGCCGACAGGGCTCCCCTCTCAACAGCGAAGCGCATCGCGTTGCTCAAGACCATGCGCTTGCGGTGGATCGTCGTCTCGGCCGCCGTCCTACCGTCGAGCCTGAGCGACAGCGCGTCGAGCGCCTTCCGTAGCTGCTCGGGCTTAGCCGCATCGGAGATTTTCAACGAGTGCTTCGCGATCCACGCCAGAGCCATGACGACGTCTGTCGGGGGAGCCTCCGCTGCGTTCCGGCTGACCAACTCGCCGTCGGGTGTCCGGACCGCCCGGAACGCCCACGAGTGCAGAGCGTGCCGCATCAGCTTCGGGTCAGGAACCCCACGGGTAGTGGAGACGAGCGCCGGCGTGACGACGGCGAGTGACTCAGCGATGTTCGCCCGCTGCTTCGCTGCTGACTGCGGCCACTTCATGAGGGTGTACTCGATGGCGTGCTCGTACCAGGTCGGGCAGTTGAGAGCTTCCAGCTCCCCCAACGGCAATCCCGTGTCCTCATCGAACTGCTCGCGTTTCCGGAGGGCTGTCAGCAACTCCGAGCGGCGGCCGTCAGCTTGGGTCGAGGTCTTGTAACTCTTGGAGTGGGCGCGTGAACCAACGCGCCACCGAAGCTCAAACGGCTTCCGGCGGTTCTTGCGGGAACGGATGGACCAGAATTCGACGTCGTAGGTCAGCACGGTGCTCCATGGAGGCATGAAGAAGGGGCCAGCCGATGGCTGGCCCCTTCGAAGGTGTCAGGAGATCAGGCGGCGGAGCGCTCGCATTCGGTCCACCAGGCGTCGAGGTCGGCACGGCGGACACGGAGTTGGCCGTTGGGCAGCTTGATGATCTTGGGTGCTTTTCCGCGGGCCCGCATCCGGTAGAAGGCGGCGCGACTCATGTCGAGCTCTTCGAGTACTTCGGGGAGCTTGAGCATCTTCGGGCTAGGCACAGCGATTTCTCCTTTGTCTGCCTTCGGTTCTTGGGGGTAGGGCGAACGCTGCTGCTGCTGCCACGCGTCGCGCCTGTCCGAGGTTCGGATTTCTGCGTCATTGCGTCATCAGCGTCATTCGGGCTTCTGACCTGGTGTTTTGTGTGACGCAGTGGTTTGGGGGTGCGTCATCGGCGCGTCATGGCTTGCGTCATCCGGTGACGCAGATGACGCAGGATGACGCAGCGCCCGTCGTCTGCGTCATGGCCGTAGCCGCAGGTCAGGGGCCGTTTCCGTGCCTGCATGACGCAGATGACGCAGCGTCTTCCCCTTTAGGACAAAAGAGGGGGTGTCTGTTGTGGTGCGGTGTCGCTTCAAGCGTGAAGAAGGAGCCGCCGCCGGCGGCGCGACCATCGGGCGGCGTTCCGCCGAACAGCAAGAGGAGCACGCCTGGGCGGTGGTGCTCCTCTTGCTTGTCCGGCCGATCGCCGGCGCGGATCAGAACATCCGCTTCGGCTCGTGCGGCGGCGGGGCCTGCAGGCGGGTCATTTCGAGGTAGCGGCCCTCGCTGGTGCGGCCCGAGTCGATGAGGACACCGCGGGCGGCAAGGGTCGGCTGGAGGCGCTTGAGCCGGTCGGAGAGGACCTTGCCCGTGGTCGGCCAGCCCTTGGGCAAGGGGCACAGACCGTCGCCGCTGTAGAGGTGATTGAGGCAGTGCAGCCACTCGGTGGAGGTCATCCGCTGCTCTCCCCCCGCCTCAAGGCTGTCGGCGTGCCTGAGGACGGTCTGCGCGAGCAAGTCACCCTCGATCACGTCGTCGTTGAGATCATCCAGGCTCCTCCGGTAAGCGGAGAGCGCGCCCAGGCCGGTCGCTGCGTCAAGCTGCGCGCACAGGTGCGCGAAGTCCGCCATCCGCAGATCGGTCGGGGTCTCCGCCTCAGCCGCACGGACCTTGACGGTGAGATCGAGCAAGGACCCGAGAACGACCGGCAGAACCTCTGCGTACTCCGCCCATAGCTCCGCCTCAGTGCGCCGAACCTTGGGCCGTTCCAGCCGCAGGGGCAGGAGCCGCTCCGCGAGGTCGGGCCGGATGACGCCCACATCGATGCCGGTCAGCAGCACGGGGCGGCGGTAGCGGGCGCGGACCACGTCCCCGTCGGTGTACAGGGCACGCTTGACGTTCTCAGCTCCCGTGACGATGCAGCACATCGCGTCCGACAGGTCCGGGGTCATGTAGGAGAGGTTGTCCAGGGCCGTGACCCATCCGGCCGCCACGGCCGCAATCAGGTTCTCCTCATCCTTCGGGGCCCGCCGCAGGTCGCCACTCATACCCTCGATGATCCGCACGAGCATCCGCCCGCCGGTGGACTTGCCGGCCCCCTGGGGGCCGGTGAGAAATGGGGCGGGCACGGGCACGGACGGGCCAAGGCAGCCGATCAGCCAGGCGATGGCCAGGCACTCGGTCTCCGCGCTCGCGAAGTTGCACAGCCTCAGCAGCAGATCGATGCCCTTGCCGTCGGTGTCCTTGGCCGGCAGGGGCAGTTCCCCGGTGAGCTGGGTGCGTCGCCAGCACACCTCCTGCGGGTCGGGGGTGAGGATGTCCCAGCCGGTGGGGTGGATACGGACCGACTGCCCGTCGCTGCGGCCCAAGTCCAGCCAGGTCGCCCCGTCGAACCCAGGCGCGACACGGATGTGGACGGGCTGTACGTCCTCGGTCAGTGCGAGTGCTTCGATCAAGTCCAACGCCTCCTTGAGCGCGGTTCCGTTGAACACGCCGTATCCGTCGCGGAAGAGACCGACCATGAGTTCCTGGCGGTGGCTGCCCGTGGTGCCCTGGGAGCGGATGGGGCGGGCCACGGGGTGGCCGTTCTTCTGCGCGTAGACGGTTCCGTCGGCGGTGCGGAAGTACCGGAAGTGCTCTTGCGCGTAGTCGGTGATGATTTCGCGGGCCGGGGTCTTCTCGTCCTCGGACATCGCTCACATCCCCAGAGCACTGCGCGCGTTGGTCCACGCGTCCGTGCAGTGCCGGGGCGACTCGCCCTTGGTCTGGGCGGCGGCGAACAACCGCGCGACGTGGGTGTCGGCCAGGCAGCCGCACCGGCCGTGGGCGGACAGCACGGCGAGGAACGTGCGGTAGACGGCCGCGTGCACGCCGCTGGTGGCCTCGGTGATGCGCTGCTCGGCCATGGCGATGCCGCGCTCCAGGTAGGCGGGCGTGCGGTGGGGGCACTGCCCGCCCCCGGCAGGCACAGGCACGCTGACGGTCCAGACCGGCGACGGCTCCTTGACGATCAGGGCGCGCACGGCGTCCGGCAGGGTGGTCATGGTGCCGGTTCCGGGGCCGAGCCACCGGGCGTAGGCCATGAGGCTCTTGATGTCCACGCCCGGCCGCACGCCGTTCGCCGAACGCATCGTTCCCCAGTAGATCCAGTGCTCCCCGCGGGTGGTGGCCACGGTTCGAGTCGGCGGCAGCGCGGCGCGGGCCCAGGCGACGGCCGCGTCGTCGTCGAGGTCTACGACGGTGAGGCCGGCGCCGCCGGGGTGGTAGGCGAGGGCGGCGGCGGCACGCCAGGCAGGGAGCCAGGCTGTGGAGGTGATGACGCCGGGGTCGGTGCTGGCGGCGGCCCAGCCGTGGCACGGACGCGGACACCGGCACGGCCCGGCGGCAAGCATGTGCGGACGATCCCCGCAGGCGCTCTTAGTGCAGTTACCGCAGTTGGCGACGGGCCTTTTGCCCCGGCTCAGGGGCAGAACCGGCGTGCCAATGGCCGCTACGGCCAGGGCTACTCGCCGAATGTCAGTGGATTGGGTCATGCTGGTTGTCTCCTCTTCATGCTGGAGCTGGAGACCAGGGCGGGCCGCTTCTCGCCAAAGAACCGCGGCTCGCCCTAGCCGTTGCTACTCGCAGTCGCAGTCGTGGGGGTGTTGCTGGCAGCAGGGGCAGCGGGGGCAGTCGCACCCGCAGGGGTGCCAGGCGCCGATGCAGTAGCACTGGCAATGGCCCTCGCCACAGGCGATCTCGTCGTCCTCGTACATGGGGGCTCCTCAGTGGTCGCTGATGGCGTGAGCGATGGCGGTGGTGAGGTCGTTGATGGTGTGGCGGGCGTCGGTGTTGGCGAGGTAGAAGCCGAAGAGGACGGCGATGGCGGCAGCGCCGAGGCCGAGGGACTTGTAGCGGATGAGCAGGGCGAGCAGGACGCCGAGGATGACGACGACGGAGAGGGTTATTGCCACGGCAGGGTCTCCTTGCGGCTGGTGGTGTGGGTGCGGGTGCCGTCGGTGTGGATGCGGCGGGTGTGGTTGTGCAGGCGGCGGCCGAGGCGCAGGCGCTTGCCGTGGCCGTGGCAGCGGCGGCAGACCTTGCCTGCCTTGGGCTTGCCGTTGCGGCGGTAGCGGACGCGGTGGCCGAACCCGTCGCAGCGGCGGCAGGTGCCGAACGGCTGGACTATGCACAACAGTGTGTAACCGGCGAGTGCGGCGATCAGCGGGAAGAAGCTATCGGCGAGCATGCGGGGTCAACTCCCGTTCCAGGGATGGTTTTCGGGGTTGGGCGAGGCCAGACGCTAGACGCTAGGTGCCTGATCACAGGCCCTTTGAGGCGCTAGCGGGGGTGCTAGACCTAGCAGCGACCGCTGCTAGGTCTAGCGCTGGTTTTCGGGTCAGGCGGCGGCCCGATCGGCGTCACGGCGGGTAATCGCGGCGGTGATGTCGGCCCGCTCGACGCCGCGGCGGTTCTTGCCCTCACCGTCGTCACTCTGGCCCCAGACCTGCTTGGGCGTGATGCCCCAGGGCTTCAGCGCGGCGGTGACGTTCTCGCCCTTCCATCCCTCGTACGTCTCCGGCCGGAGGTCGACGAGGCGGGCGGCGATGCGTTCGCACCACACGGCCTTCTCGTCGGCCGCGATGACGGCGAGGACGTCGGCGAGGATGTCGGCGCCGGCGGTCTTGGCCGGGCTCTGGCCGATGGCGTGGCCGGTGACGTTGCCGTACTCCTCGCGCATCTTGCGGGCCCGCGCCACCACGGTTTCGGCGGCGACGGCGTCCACGTAGGCGCTGGCGACGATGCGGGGGTCGTCTCCCTCGCCGGACATCCAGCAGATGCCCTTGTCATCGCGGGAGAACATCGTGGCCCGGTACCCGGCCTTGTACATGCTGGTGCCCAGCACCATGTCGTTGGCGGGCTGACCCATCACCTTCAGGCAGAACCGCAGCACCGCGTTCGCGGAGATGCCGGTGGGCAGGGACTTTGCGTCGGGGCGCTGGGTGCCGAACATGGCCACCATGCCCAGTGCCGGCCCACGCTTGGTGATGTCGACGCAGATCGCTTCGATCTCGGCGCCGTACTTCTCGTGCTCGAAGGGGACCTGGCACTCATCGGACCCGATCACGATCGGGTGCAGGCCCAGCTTCTTGTCACTGGCCAGCTCCGGGGTCACCTTCGACTCCGGGCACCGCGAACGCGGCAGGGACTTAATCACCTTCGCCCGGCGCCGCAGCTCCTCCTTCAGCTCCCGCAGCGCCTGGACGACGTATTCGATGTCCGCGTCCTCCTCCCCGGCCCGGTAGCGGTGGCACACCGGCTCCAGGGGCCCGAAGTCGCCGGTGCCCTTGAAGTCGAACGCGTGGATCTCGGCCCGCGGGTCGAGGGCGGCGATGAGCAGGAGCAGCCGCATCAGGAACGTCTTGCCCATACGGGGGATGGAGCCGACCACGACCGAGGCGAACATCAGCGTCACGGCCTCGTCGCGCATGCGCTGGTCGTTGCCGAAGACGACCGGCTTGAACAGGTCCACCTGCCCGGACTTCAGCAGCGGCCAGGCCGGCTTGGTGGTCTCGTTCATCGGCTTGTCCCCCACCCACAGCACCAGGCGCCCTTCATGCTCGGTGGGGTCCGGGGCCGGCCACACGCAGCCGACCTTGCGCCGCAGGCCCGAAGCGAGCGGCTCGCGCTCCTTCATCACGTCATCGGGCGTGACGCCGTAGGGCAGGTCGAGATCGGCGCGGTAGCCGGGCCCGTCCCGGACGATCTCCGAGGTGAAGCGCATGCCGTTCATGTCGCCGCCCTTCTTGATGGCGGCGGTGATCTGCTTGTTGCCGATCGAGTCCAGGCCCCGCAGGACGATGGAGCCGGTCAGCTTTTGCACCTCGGTCTTGAGCACCGCGGGGCCCACGACCGGGGCGTCGGGCTGCTGGCCGGCCATGCCCAGCAGCAGCACCCCGCCCGCCCCGAAGGCGTACAGCAGGGCGGGGGCCATGACGTAGAGCCACAGGGCGAACCCGGTGCCGAAGACCAGGGCGACGAGGGTGACCAGGCCCCGCAGGCGCACCCGTCCGGCCCGCAGCCGGGCCAGGCGCATGTACTCCTGGACATCCTGCTGCTGCACCGCGAATGCCCGCAGCGGGGCCGCCTCGCGGTCCCACATCCACCGGTTGGTGGAGGCGATGAAGCGGCACGTGCCGCGCGGAGCCATGAAGGCCAGGCGGCCCGCGTACACGGGAAGGCGGGCGCCGTGGAAGAGGGCGGCGTAGCCGAGGTTGGCGCCGGCGTGGCGGGCGGTGGCGACGAAGTCACGGCGATTGGTCAGCCACCCGGCCAGGATCGGCTTGCGCTTCTCACTGACCACACCCGGCTTGGGGAGCTTGGGGTTGTCCACGGCGGCCGGTACGGCCGGGGCGTCATCGTCGGGGATGTCCGGTACTGCGTGCAGTGTTGCGGTCGTGGTGACGGTGTCCGTCATGCTGGTGTCTCCTGTTCCGTGAAGCGGGGCAGGGGCCCGGGGCGGCCGGTTTCGCCTGGCAGCTGACGGCCGCCCCGGGGCAGAGCTACTTCTTCGCGTTCTTCTCGTCCCGCTCGCGGGCGCCGTCGAGGATCCGATCGACGCGGCGTTCAAGGTCGCCCTGGTGGACGTCGGGACCGGCCACGTAGCGCTTGGCCATCCGGCCGACCAGAACGGCGAGCTTGGCCTTCTCGGTGGTGGTGAGCTTCGGGTCCTGGCTCATGCGGTCCTCTCCCGGGTCCGGACTGTCCGGCCCTACCGCACCCCCACGACGCAGGTCGCGGAGGGCGGAGGGACCGTCAGCCCTTACGCCGCAGAGCCTTGGCCGCGGCCTGCCCCTCCGGGCCGCCGATCGAGCGCACGACGGTGACCACGCCCCACGCGGACACGACCACGACCAGGGCGACCACGGCGAGGGAGATGGCCATGGAGGAGAGGGCGGCCACCAGCAGCGGCCCGAAGTACACGCCGGCCGCCACGGCGCCGCCCCCGGCGCCGGCGCCCAGCGCGATGCGCTGAACGGTCCGGTCCGGTGGGGCCTGGTGGATGTGCTGGACGACCACGGGCGGTTGCTCAGAGGCGGCGGGGACGCCCATCGGCTCGGGCTGGTAGACGACCGGCTGCGGTGCCTTGATGGTGGGGAGTTGGTTGTCGAACTGGTAGCGGCGAGGCGTGGACACGGTCACCACCACCAACCGGACGACTTCTTGGCGGGCGAGGCGTCCGCCGTCGTGGTGTTGGCGGGCGCCAGCTCGTACTCGCGGAACGAGGGGTAGCCGCACAGTCCGTCCATCGTCGCCGAGTTGATCCCCGACAAGGAGATCCACTCGACGCGGCCCGGCTCGGGATCAACGATGGTGCCGATCTTGCCGATGGCGCCGGGGTAGTCGTGGCTGGCGATGACGCGGACGGCGTCACCTTGTCGGAATGCCATGGCGGATGTCCTCTCTCAGACGTTGGCGGTGACGGCGGGGCGGCGGGCGGTGTCGGCCGCCGCGACCTTCGCGGCGGAGTGGAATCGGGGGGTGTCGCCCTTGCGGCGGCGGGGCGGTACGGGCCGCTTCCGGGAGGCCTTGGCGGGCTTCTCGTCGAGTGGGGGGACTTGGGTCGCGACCTGCGGCTTTTCACGTCGGATCGGCACGACGTTGCCGGTGTCGGGAAGCACGAACTGCGGGTGCGCGAGCCCCGCTCGGATGCGTCGTCCCACGGCGTCCGCGTCCGGCTTGCGCGCTTCTGCGAGCTGCGTGGCAGCGGCTACCGCGCGCTTCTCCAGACGGGGCGTCATGCCGGGTTCGCTCGGCCCGTGCACGACCTCCCACGCACGCTTCCACGCGTCCTCGGCGGCCAGCGCACCGAAGGGCGCGGCGGACACCAGGCGGCGGGCGACGCGGAGTACGTCGCGGTGGTGGCGACGGCGGCGGGCCGCGTGGCGGCGGCGCTGGCGGGTGTCCGCGTCGCGGGCGGCGAGGGTGGAGACCCACTGGCGGATCTCGAAGACGACCGGCCCCAGAACGGTCACGGCGGCGAGCCCGGCTCCGGCCGCCGTGGCGTTGCCGGCCGACAGCCCGTGCGGGCCGTCGGCGAGAGACAGACCGTAGCCGTAGTTGATGGACGCAGCGAACCCAGCGCACGCGGCGACCAGGGCCCGCAGGAGCCAGCGCACCCAGCCGGGCGCGGACCGCGCATCGGCGTAGGCGACACCGGCCGCCATCACCCACGCCGCCCCCTCCAGCCCCAGCGGGACAGGCAGCAGCATCACGGAGATGGAGACGAAGTGCACGATCTGAGCGGGCAGGGAAGCCAGCCCGGAGGCCACGACCAGGGCGAGGGTGCCGTTGCGGTAGATCCGCTCCGGCGTCAACGCCACCGCCCGGCGCTCGGCCCGCTCGCGGCGCCGCGCCTGGCGGTCGGTGCGGTCGGCCTGCTTGTCGGTGCGGGCCTGCTCCCGCAGCCGCGCCGCCCGCTCATCGGCCGCCCGCTGCCGTTCGGCCCGCCGCTCCTCGGCGGCAGCGGCGTCGATCCGGCGCTGTTCGGCCTCGGCGGCCTGGTCGGCCCGCCGCTCCTCGCGGTAGGTGCTCATGCTCATGAGGCACCGCCCCACGCAATCACCGCGGCGATCACCAGCAGCGTCCCACCGGCGCAGGTCAGGTCGACCGCGCGGCGCAGGCAGGTGAACTTGGTGACTGCGAGCCGGGACAGTCCGGCGATGTCGGCGGCCAGATCCCGGGCAACGGCGTTGCTGATCTCCTCCGCTGTGAGGGTGGCCCACAGGGGGAAACCGTGTCGGCCGCGCAGGTTCGGCCGCACAGACCGCAGCAGCAGACCGGCCGCCGCAATCAGCACCGCCATGCCGAGCCCGCCCACCGCGTAGGCGGGGAGGTTCATCGGCAGGTCACGGGCGACCGTCCAGGCGCCGGCGAGCACTGCTCCGAGGAACGCCAGCAACAGGCCCGTTTTGGTGTCTGTCCGGGCGATCTCTGCCTTCACCTCAGCGTGCGCGGCGGTCAAGGCACTGTCGACGTAGTTCATGCCTCGGTCTCCTCGGGCTCGTAGACCATGCCGAGGTGCCACAGATGACCGCTGGCCTCCTGGAGATAGCCGCGCAGATCGGCCAGGGCTACACGGGCATCCCCGAATGCCAACTCGGCGCCGTACGCGTGCTCCTCGGGCGCCGTCCCGTCATCCGGGGCAAGGGTTCCGGCAGCCAGGTCATGCAGCACACGCTCATCCATGTGGTCGATCGCCTGCTGCAACCGCGTGCACATCTCCGCCACGGCGATCACGGCGCGGCTTACCTCGGGCGTGCTGTCGTACCCGCCGTCCATGGCGGCGTGGTTGTGCCGGCGCACCGCTTCGGATGCCGCCTGCACGTGCTCGGCGGGGCTCAGGGACTCGCTCATGCCGCCAGCTCCCTCGAGGAGCCGGTCAGCCGGTAGCGACGGTCCGCCGCTGCATGAGCCGAACGGCAAGCCGTGCACGGGGTCTCGCTCCGCCGCAGGTGTCGGTGGTATCCACGGTCCGTGCCGCAGCCCGCAGGCTCAGGCAGGTGCTTGGCCTCGGCTGGCCGGGCCAGGCGCTGGGGGATCCGCAGATGGCGGGCGATCATGTTCAGGGCGACGCCATGGTCCGCGAGGATCCGGGCGGCCATCAGCTTCTCGTCTGCTGTCATCCCGGCCGGCGGCACGTCGTTGACGGCACGCTCGACCGCGATCAGATCAACTCCACCGCGGTAGGTCTCCGTCGTTGCTACCGGGATGTACGAATCGAGGACGGGCCTGGAAGTAAGGTCGGACATGGGTCGTGCTCCTCTCGAACGGAACGGCCCTACAGCGGCCCCGGGATTCCGCCCCGGGGCCGCGCGCCGTTTGGATGGAGGCCGCACACGGTGTGTGCGGCGGGCCGCGTCAGCGGCCGGTGCCCCGGGCCGGATCCGATCCGGCGTCGTCGCGGCCCCCCCACGTGGCGGGTCCGGGGCTGATATGACGCAGTCGGCGTGGCTGCTGTGCCGGTTCAGCACCGCAGCGGCCTAGGTATGTCGCTGACCCATGGCGGGTCTCCTTCCAGTGGTTCGGATCTCGGGCGATCCGTGGCCGTCGGACGCCGCCGGCCGGAAGGCCGGGGTAGCGACGACCCCCGCCCACCCCCGAGGGTCAGTGGGCGGCGCTCCTTTTTTCACGCCGGGGAGGTGAGTTGCCCCGGGCCGCCCAAAGCAGGGGACGGCGTCCTGTTGCCCGGATCGCTCCGGGCTACCTCCCGAACCTTGCGAGGGCTGGAGGTGGCCTCCCGGGCCCGTTGCTGCTGGCCGGAGGCGGCCCCATCGATCACCCGTGTGCAGGTGACTGGGACGGCACGCTGTTCAGTTCTGAAGCAACGACCGCTCCCTTTCGACCCGTGTCACGGGGCCGTCCGGGCGGTACAGGTCACGCATACGTGCAGGTCAAAGCGATTTCGCGCTGCTTTCGGTCGTCCCGAACGGGATGACCAGCAGTGAGACTGTTCTAGCACGACTGCTACAAGCAGCACAATGTGTTGTGCTGTGTGTGCCGGTTGGGCTGGTGGAAGAGGGCGGATAGCATCGCCGTATGACGCCAACCGCTGGTGACTCGCGCCGAGTGAACGAGCAGATCGCGGATGCCCTTCAGAAGGACATCGAGTCAGGCAAGCTCAAGGCGGGTGCGAAGCTGCCGGCAGTCCGCTCGATCGTGGATGACTTCGACGTAGCCCCAGGCACCGCGACGAAGGCGCTGAAGCTGCTCGTGCAGCGCGGTCTCGCACGCCCGGACTCGACGCGTGGCTACTTCGTGAAAAGCCAGACTGAGGAGCCGGAGAGCGGCGCGCCCAGCCCCGAGTTCGTGGCGATCATGCAGGAGATTGAGGGCATCCGGGCTCACCTGGCTCGTCTTGACGAGCGCCTGAACCAGCTGGAGGGGCCGCAGGGCTCTGCGTGAACGTCGTCGAGAGTTCTTGCGCCCTCTCTGACAACGCGTCTACCTCGGTGGAGAGTTCGCTGATCGCGGCCCTCACCGCTTGCCATTCACGTGCCGTCAGACCCACGACCGTGCCCCCTTGTTGCTGTCTCGGTGCGTCTCACTCTGTACGCCTTCGACGCTATGGCGCCGGTCCCGGGTGACCCCGGAAAATCCTTCCGGGGTCCCTTTCTGAACTGAGCTGAGGCTGAAGCCATGCGAGGAATGACGCAGCACCTAACGACCGGCGAGCGTGTTGCCTGGTACCGCCATCGCCGTGGTCTGTCTCAGGATGTACTGGCTGGACTCGTCGGCCGCACGGCCGACTGGCTCGGGAAAGCGGAGAACAACCGCATCGAACTCGATCGCCTCTCGGTGATCCGAGCGCTCGCCCACGCGCTGGACGTGTCCATCGGAGACCTGATCGGCGAGCCGACCCTGCTGGAGTGGTCCAAGGACAGCGGCCGGCGAACTGTGCCAGCCCTTCGAGAGGCGCTCATGGACTACCGGCTCCTCACCCCGCTCATCGGTACGCCGGACGACGGCGAACCTCCGACATTGGCGGCACTGCGCTCGGATGTCGGCGAAGTCTGGGACGCCTACCAGGACTCGCGTTACGGATTCGCGGCCCGTCAGCTCCCACTGCTCCTGGCGGATGCCCTGCTCGCGGTCCGCGCCTGCGCTGGGGACGAACGAGACGAAGCGAATGGTCTGCTTGCCATGACTTACCAGGGCGCTGCCATGGTGCTCGGCAAGCTGGGCGAGAACGAACTGGCGTGGATCGCAGCAGACCGGGGGCTCGCTGCGGCGCAGCTGAGCGGTAACAACGTGATCATTGGCTCGCTGTTCCGATCCGTGACGCACTGCCTACTCTCCACCGGGCGATTCGAGACGGCCGCGCAGCTGGTGAGGGACGCGGCCGGCTTCCTGGAGCCGGGACTCGGCGAGCCGACGCCTGCGTACCTCTCCATCTACGGGACGTTGTTCCTGACCGGCGCCATGGCGGCGGCTCGGGCGGAGGACCGAGCGACCGCTCAAGAGTTCCTCCGGGAAGCCGAGAATGCAGCGTCGCGGCTCGGCGCCGACGCCAACCACATGTGGACGGCCTTCGGCCCCACGAATGTGGCGATTCACCGGGTCGCCACGGCCGGCGAGCTGGGCGACATGCAGATCGCGGCGGAACTGGGTCCGCAGGTGGACACCAGCGGCCTGCCCGTAGAGCGACGCGTGCGGCACAACCTGGAGGTCGCGCGGGCTCTCAGCGCGTGGAACCGCACCGACGCCGCACTCGAAGTGGTGCTGGAGGCGGAGGAGCTTGCGCCCGAGCAGGTCAGGCACCACTACATGAGCCGTGAACTCGTCCTCGGCTGGATCCGCGGCACCCGGGGACGCCCGAACCGACCGATCGCGGACCTGGCCGAGAGGCTCCGCGTCGTGTGAGCTGGTTAGGCTCATTCGCATGAGCGACAACGAGCACGAGGCGAAGATGGCGCGCCCGAGAATGGCCTCGGGCGCGCTGTTCTTTGATGACCAGGGCCGGGTCATGATGCTGGAGCCGACGTACAAGGACTATCGGGAGATCCCCGGCGGATACGTGGAGACCGGCGAGTCGCCGCGCCAGGCATGCATCCGGGAGGTGCATGAGGAGCTGGGCATCAAGCCGGAGATCGGGCGACTCCTCGCGGTGGACTGGGCTCCCAGCCCGAAGGAGGGCGACAAGGTCCTCTACATCTTCGATGGGGGCGTTCTGACGCCGGAGCTGCAGGGACAGATCCGATTGCGATCCTCGGAGATCCGCTCGTACGATTTCCACCCACTGGACGCCATCGCAAGCATCACGATCCCGCGTCTCGCTCGGCGAATCGAGGCCGCAGCTGTGGCGCAAGCCGAAGAGGAAGTTGCTTATTTGGAGCATGGACACTGGGTCGATCGCGGCGTCCCGGATTCATCCAAGGAGAATTAGGGTTCCGATGCGCATTCGGATAGGTCTCAAGTGATGCTGGAGAGGCTTTGGCTGTAGGACTTATCGACGGATAGGCCTTACGCCGTGTCCTGCTGGCCATGAGGGCGGCAGCTGGTTTAATTGACGGCGAGTGGGGTGTGCGATCGCTGACGGACCGCGCACCCCACTCGTCCATCAGTGGACTGGAGGAAGCTTCTCCTTCATTCCAGTTGACCCTCGTGCGCCGCTTACGGGGAGCATTCCTTCTTCCGTCTTGTCATCATAAATGAATCGGAGGAATGACATTCGCTCACCTTTAGCGTGGGCGTTCCATGCCTTGACAGTCGTCCCGTACAGGATCGCCTTATCCCTAGCTGCCAGGGACCGGTCGAGTCGCGCAACCCCTCTATTGCGAAGTAGCAGTACGGGGTCTCCCTTGGAGAGATCTTCCCCTGAGACCATCTTCTCAGTGAACGGATCGATTAGTTCGGGCGCCTTCCCGCGCGCGGCTTGGGCCAGGACTGCCAGCATGTTGGACGCAGGGCTTCCGCATGCTCTGTAGATGCGCCCTGCTACGCCCGCGTACTGCTGAAGCTCGGGCCACGCGTCGACCGTCTCAAAGATCACATCGTTCTCTACGTCATTGCGCTGAATGAGGATCACTTCGCCCCCATTAGCTTGGCAAGCTTGGGCGAACAGAATGATTCTTGCAGCGCTTCTGATGATGTTTGCGTTACTGACACGCATAAACTGTGAGGCGACGCGCCCGTAGCCGGTATCGATGACCGCAAACGTCGCGGGGTCTGCTCCCACGTGCACCCTGAGCGGCACCACTGTCTGCGAGCGAGCAACTGCGAGAAGTCGATGCTGGCCGTCGATCAGGTTATCGTTTCGATCGAAGGCAATTGACTGGTGCGTCAGCTTCCAGCGCCCCTCTTGCATGGCCTTCGCATAGCGTCCAACTCGGATCGATGACTTCTTCCTGTTGCTGTCCAGGTTTCTGAGTAGCCAGCGCTCCGCTAGTTCAGAGTCAATCCAGTAGTTCCCGGGACGTACAGGCACGCCATTGTGGTTGAGGATGGGAACGCTGACGGAGTACCCATCCTCAACTGTATTGAGGTTTTCCACAGGCGTGAGTGAAGCATGCCCGAGACCCGTCAGAGATGTGCCTTTCGCCATCATCGTGAGTGTTCACTCGCGTGGTCCATATTTATGTGATCGGCTACCGTCGTATCGGATGAGCCCCGAGATGCAAGCGATGAATGGCGCCACAGGGCAGCTCGGTTTTATTGTGATGGTTGGGAAATTAGAGCGGGATGGTGAAAGTCTCTGGCGGTACTCGAGTGCAAATGGTGTCGAGAAGCCGCGTGCGTCGTAGGGTGCCGCTCATTCTCGGGGTCGGCTTGGCTCAGTGGCACTTGAGTGGTCGTGATCGGGCAGACTTCGGTCCATGGACTCAGGACTGATCGGGCTTCTCGGTGGCGTAATCGGCGCCGCGGTCGGCGCGTTAGGTGCGACGATGTCGGCATGGATCACTGGGCGGAAGGCTGAGGCGCAGGCTCGAATGCAGGCGCTGGCGCAACTGGAGCAGGCCCGCCTACAGCTGAAGGCAAGCCATGTGCAACAGCAGAGCGATCCTCGCCGGGGAGCGTATGCGGAGTTCCTCGCACAGGCGCGAACGCTGGCAAGCGCCTGGATTTCGGTGCCCGACGTCGTTGACGAGATCGTCACAAGTCAGCCCGCGGACTGGCAAGAGCACGCGGACTCGTACGTCGCGGACTTGCAGGAGAGGACTGAGGGGCTCCACGCCTCGTGGGCAGCCGTCGCCATCCATGGACCGGAAACAGTGCTTGAGCCGGCCACGAAATTGCTTGAGGCGATGTTCCTCCTCAGGAACATCGCGTACGAGTGTATGGAGGCAGTCGTAGAGGCCCACGAGCACGGGACGCCTGCCCAGACGGACACCCCCGCGCTGCGCGAGGCATTCGATCGGCACACGGTGGTAGCTCTGGAGTTCGTGCTCGCGGCACGTGAGGCGCTTGATGAGGACGGTATATCGAGTGTTCTCTAGTCCGCTGTTTCGGGCTATGGGCCATATGCGGGCCAGCACTGGGCTGCACGCATCGTCGGAGCCCATTCATGCAGGTAGCGCGACCGCATCGGCGCAGAGAACGACGCTCTTGAAAACTGTCGTGGCGGCGACGTCACCGTGGGTTCAAATCCCACAGCCTCCGCCGAGGTAGACAAACATGCAGGTCGGAGCGGGTTCCCGGAGCTATCCGGGCCCGCTCCGGCTGCGTTTGCTGTCTCACTGCGTGCCCCTGGGTCCCACCGCTGACCAGCGCGTATGGCCAACCTGCGGCCAAGATTTCCCGGGCAGCGAGCCGTCACATGGTGGAGGTCTCCTCGGCGGCCCCCAACGCGTCATCGATGAGCTGGTTGGCCTGGTCCCGTTTGCCGTCCAGCACCTTGGCGTAGAAGCGGTAGAGCACGGCCACGCTGTGGCCGGCGCGACGGGCGACCTCGGTCGGATCGACCCCGGAGGCGAGCCACAGCGACACTCCGGCATGCCGGAGCGAGTACGGGACGCCTGCGAGCGGGGTCGCTGCCTGCTCCTCTGTCAGGGCAGCCTTGCGGGCGTCCTTCCAGACTTCGGGGTACTCCTTGCTGAGGAGAACGCCCCCACGCGCGGCCCGGAAAAGCCGGCCGTCCGGAGGGGCCCCATACCGGTCGAGGTGGTCCCTCAGTAGACGCACCAGCTCCGGGGGGATAGGGACATCACGAGTCGCTGAGCGGGCGCGCCGCTTGAGCCCCCGCTCCTCGTAGGACTTCCCGTCGTCCGTCCACGCGCAGCCGACTCGAGGTGAGCTGCCCGAAAGCAGCAGAACACCCCGGCCGGTCTCCGGCAGAAGCGACGCGCAACGCACGGCCGCCGCGGTGAGTATTTTCCTTTCTTTGCCGGGATAAGTGAAGTGCCGGGGCGCGGGAAAGGGAATTTGTTTGTCGAATCGGTGAGGTATTGTTGGGGTAACTGGAATGCATGGATGTTGTGGCAGATTGTGGGGTGGGGCGCGATGGTGATGATTCGGCGGGCGGGGGCGTCGGACGGGCGGCGGCTCGGGCGGATGGTGCGTAGCTCCGCGGCTTATCAGGGACCGTATGCCCCGATGGTGGACGGGTATCGGATGGGGGCCGATTACATAGCGGCGCATCGGGTGTTCGTGGCGGTGGACGGTGCGGACGGTGCGGATGCGGAAAGGCTGCTGGGGTTCTACTCGTTGATCGTTGATCCGCCCGAGCTGGATTTGCTGTTCGTGGCCGACCATGCGCAGGGGAGGGGCATCGGACGGCTGCTCATGGACCACATGCGGGGCGAGGCACGGCGGGCGGGGATCGACCGTGTCCGGGTGGTGTCGCATCCGCCTGCCGAGGGGTTTTACCGGAGCGTGGGAGCGCAGCGGACCGGAACGGAATGGGCGAGGCCGCCGGCGGTGATGTGGGACCGGCCGGAGATGGTGATCCCGGTGGGCGAGGAATCCGATATTGCCGCTGAGGGGGCGTCGGGTCGGTGACGGGTGAGCGAATTGTTTGGTGTGTTTGAGTGGTTGGCCTTTTGGAGGGGAGGCCAGGGGAATGTGCGGCGTTGTTGAGCGGATTTCAGGGGGCTGCGCAATAGGCCGGTCGCTCAGGAAATTCCCGGCCGCTTAAATCGTTGGCGTGTCAAGGGGGCCGCCGCGATGATGTGGCTATGAGTACGTCACGGACTTTTGAGGAACTGGTGGCCGAGGCCGACGCCGTATCGGTCGCGGGATGGGATTTTTCCTGGCTGGCGGGCAGGGCCACGGAGGAGCGGCCTTCGTGGGGTTATCAGCGGGCAATGAGTGAGAGGTTGGCGCGGGCGTCGGCGGCGTTGGACGTGCAGACCGGGGGCGGAGAGGTCTTGGCGGGGGCGGCGCAGCTGCCGCCGGTGATGGTGGCCACGGAGTCCTGGCCGCCCAACGTCGCCAAGGCCACCGCGCTGCTGCATCCGCTCGGTGCCGTGGTGGTGGCCGATGAGGACGAGCCGCCGCTGCCGTTCGCCGATGACGCCTTCGACCTGGTGACCAGCCGTCATCCGGTGACCGTGTGGTGGGAGGAGATCGCGCGGGTGCTCCGGCCCGGGGGTACGTATTTCTCCCAGCAGGTCGGCCCGGCCAGTGTGTTCGAGCTGGTGGAGTACTTCCTGGGGCCGCAGCCGGAGAACGTACGGCGCGCCCGCCACCCCGAGGACGCCCGCCGGGACGCGGAGGCGGCGGGGCTGGAAGTGGTCGATCTGCGTGCGGAGTCGCTGCGGACCGAATTCCTCGATATCGGGGCGGTTGTTTACTTCCTGCGGAAGGTGATCTGGATGGTGCCCGGGTTCACCGTCGACGGATATCGGGAGCGGCTGCGGGAGTTGGACGAGCTGATCCGCCGGGAGGGGGCATTCGTGGCCCATACGACGCGGTTTCTGATCGAGGCGCGTAAGCCCGCCCGTTCCGCCTGAGCCCGGAGCGGTTTCCGTCGTCTTCATGGCCCGCGGGCAGCTGTCATGGGCTCTGTGTGCGCCCCTGGCGCCGGCCCGCCGAGGCGATGGCCGCCCGTGCCTCCTGTTCGGACAGCCCCGTATGGCATGCCGCCTCGACCAGCCGGGCGGCCAGCTCCTGAGCCAGGCCGGCCTCGTGGGCGCGGCAGGCGGCCCAGAAGAGGCGGGCGTTGCGCTGGCCCTCGGGGGACGTGCGGACGAAGCGTACGAGGGCCGAGGCGGGCTGCGGCGGGAGGGCGGAGGGGGCCTCGCGGCGTGGCGGCGGGGGAGTGAGCAGGGCGAGCAGGGCGTGCGGTGCGGGTGCGGGCACGCGGGGTGCGCCCGGCGCGAGGACATAGCGGCCGCGAGCCGTGAGGGAACCGGGGCCGACCAGATAGCCGCCGGCCCCGCGGATGTCGATGCCCGGGGCGAGCCGCCCGACGGAGTTGGGCACGGCGGGCGATGGCGGGCCGGTGAACCAGAGGTGGTGACCGCCGCTCGGGGTGCGGACCGTCACCGTCGGCGGCAGCGGGAAGTGGTGCGCCTCGGCGATGAAGCGCAGGGCGGTGAGGGCGTCGGCGCCGTTCTTGGTGTCGAGGTCGATGCCGATGAGGTGGTGCGGGGGCAGGCCGCAGGCGATGCCGTATCCGGTGGCCCAGGGGGCCGCGGCGAACATCCGGCGGATGGTGAGCGGGTCGGTGCTCGCGTCGTGGACGCCGTGCCCGATCCGGCCGCAGGCGCCGCGGCAGGGCGGCGACTCGGGGTGGCCGCGGTGCGGCGAGCGGACGGCGGGGTGCTTGGTGCGGGTCAGCGGGATGACGGCGTAACCGCGCTCGGCGGCGTGCAGGGCATGGGCGAGGGCGGCGGAATGGGGGTCTCCGCTGAGGGTGAGCGGCGGAGAGCTCGGCGACGGGTCCGGATGTGGCCGGGACGGTGGGCGCCGGTCGGGCCGGGGTCCGGTGGCGGGCTCGGTGGGCGGGGGTTCGGCGGCATTGCTTCGTGGCGTGCCCATGGCTCCATTTTCGTATAAATGTTCGAAGAAGGGAAGGGGGGTGGAGGTGGGCGAGGGGGCGAATGGGCAGGTCAGAAGGGTTCGGGGGCGTGTGTGGGGGCGCTGGGGCGCGGAGATGGTTTATCCGATGTTCCTCATACTTGCGAGGGAATCGACCCTTGATGACGGGTTCGCCGGGGATTCGGTGGGCAATCCTGAGGTCGCGACGTCGAGGCACGCGCCGGGTGGTCGGCCAACTACCCGGTGAGTAAGAGGAGTTGGCAACGGAGTTGGTACTCGGAGTTTGGCGATCGGAGTTGGCGAACGGGTCGGATTCGGCAGGGCCGAGCAGGGCGAGCGGGCCGAGGGGGCCGCGCGGCCGAGCAGGTCGGAATCCGGCGCGTCAGGTCCGTGGGTCAGATCCGGCGAGCAAGTAGTTCAGATCCCAAAGTTGTGTTCCGTAGGAGGAATTGACATGGCAAGCACCCGTACCGCCCGCGTCATCGCTGTCGCCGCCGCGCTGCCCTTCGCGGCCGTTCTCTTCAGCGGTGTGGCACAGGCCGACAACGGCGGCCTTGCGAACAACGGGTCGAGCGCGGCCGCAGTGAGCCAGACGGGGACCGGTGTCGCCGGCGACAACCACGGAAACTCCACCACCGGCCAGCAGGTCGCCAACGGTGCCGGTGCCTCCAACCAGAACAACACCGCGAGCGTGAACGGCTCCGGATGGACGGCCATCGACCAGGACAACGCCTCCGTCAGCTTCGGGAACAACATCGGCTGATCCCTCCCGGGCCCTGAATGAGCAGGGGATGCCTCGACGCCGCCATGGGGAGCGGCCGCTGACTGCGAGGTGAATCGAAAGGTGATCTGTCGGGGTCGGTGTGGCGGGCGGGCTGCCCGGGGTTCACCGCACCGACCTTGACAGCGAGCGGGTTTCTGACGGACAGTCAGAAACCCGCTCGCTCGTTCGTACGCCCGGATTCCCTGCGCACCGGACGTACGGCCACCAGAAGGGGAGGCCGCCGACGTGCACCTCGCCCCCACCGCGCGCCAGGAGCAGTTGCGTACCGAACTCCGCGCCTACTTCCGGGAGGTGCTGCCCGACGGGCCGGTCGAGGGCGCCGCCGCGCAGCGCGCGGTCCTCCGTCGGATCGGCGCCGACGGCATGCTGGGCCTGGGGTGGCCGACCGCGTACGGCGGCCAGGGGCGCGGCGCCGACGAACAGTTCGTCTTCTTCGACGAGGCCTACCGCGCCGGCGCGCCCGTCTCCATGGTCACCCTCAACACCGTCGGCCCGACCCTGATGAAGTACGGGACCCGGCGCCAGAAGGACTTCTTCCTGCCGCGGATCCTCAGCGGGGAGATCGTCTTCGCGATCGGCTATACGGAGCCGGGGGCGGGCACCGACCTCGCCGCCCTCCGCACCCGGGCCGTGCGGGCGAACGGGGAACGGGATCAGGAACGGAGCGGGGGCGCGGATCAGGGCCAGGATCGGGATCCGGACTGGCTGATCGACGGGGGCAAGAGCTTCACCAGCAACGCCCACCAGGCCGACTGGATCTGGCTGGCCTGCCGCACCGACCCCGACGCCCCCAAGCACAAGGGCATCTCCATCATCCTGGTCCCCACAGATGCGCCCGGCTTCTCCTGGACGCCGATCGAGACCGTCGGCGGGCTGATGACCACCGCCACGTACTACGACGGCGTACGCGTTCCGGCCGGCAATCTGGTCGGCGAGGAGAACGGCGGCTGGCAGCTGATCACCAATCAGCTCAACCACGAACGGGTCGCGTTGGCGGCGATCGGCATGCAGGCCGAGGACTCCTTCGACGCGGCCCTCGCGTACGCCCGTGCGCCGGACCCGACGACCGGCGAGCGGCCGGCGGACCGGCCGTGGGTGAGGTCCCGGCTCGCCGAGGCGCACGCCCGGCTCGCCGCCACCCGACTGCTGAACTGGCGGCTGGTCGGCGATGTGGGCGCCGGAACGCTCGGCCCCGGCGACGCCAGCGGCGTGAAATTCGCCGGCACGGAGAGCACCGTCGAGGTCTACCGGATGTGCCAGGAGGCGGTCGGCGACGCCGCCCTCGTACGGAGCGGATCGCCGGGCGCCTTCGGGGACGGCGAGCTGGAGCGGATGAACCGAGCGGCGCAGATCAACACCTTTGGGGGCGGCGTGAGCGAGGTCCAGCGGGAGATCGTGGCGACGATGCGGCTGGGGATGCGGAGGGGACGGCGATGAGCGGGATCCCGTACGAGCGGCTCCGGGCCTTCGAGGGGCGGG
This sequence comes from Streptomyces sp. NPDC101227, assembly GCF_044767545.1. Taxonomy (NCBI): domain Bacteria; kingdom Bacillati; phylum Actinomycetota; class Actinomycetes; order Kitasatosporales; family Streptomycetaceae; genus Streptomyces; species Streptomyces sp. NPDC101227. Next base: position 151,670 of record NZ_JBIWOD010000005.1, read on the forward strand.
CGACGGCCGCCGCAGGACGCGGCAAGGACCCGGTCAACGAGCCGATGATCAGGCACTGGTGCGAGGCGATGGGCGACACCCACCCCGCTTACCAGGGCCCCGACGCGATCGCCCCGCCGACCATGCTCCAGGCCTGGACGATGGGCGGGCTCTCCGGGAACACGGAGCGTTCGGGCGCCTACGACGAGCTGTCGCGGCTGCTGGACGATGCCGGGTACACCTCGATCGTCGCCACCGACTGCGAGCAGGAGTACCTGCGCCCGCTGCGACCCGGTGACCGGGTCACGTTCGCCGGGGTGATCGAGTCCGTGTCGGAGCGCAAGACGACCAAGCTGGGGACCGGGCACTTCGTCACGACCCGGATGGACGTCCGGGTGGACGGCGATCCGGAACCGGTGGGGACGCACCGGTTCCGGGTCCTCAAGTACGCGCCGGCGCCGAAGAAACCGCAGGCCAAGCGGCCGCGGCCGGTGATCAACCGGGACAACGCCGGGTTCTGGGAGGGGGTGGGCGCGCACCGGCTGCTGATCCAGCGGTGCGTCGGGTGCGCGACGCTGCGGTTCCCCTGGCTGCCCGGGTGCAATGCGTGCGGGTCGCGGGAGTGGGACACCGTCGAGGCGAGCGGCGAGGGCACCGTCTACTCGTACGTCGTCATGCACCATCCGTCGTTCCCGGGCTTCGCCCTGCCCGATCAGGCCGGGGACATCTCCGGTCAGGCCGGGGAGGCGGGGCCCTATGCCGTCGCCCTGGTCGAGCTCGCCGAAGGGGTGCGGATGGTCAGCAATGTGGCCGGGGTGCCGTACGACAAGGTGCGCATCGGGATGCCGGTGCGGCTGGAATTCCTGCGGGTGGACGGGGAGTGGGAGCTTCCGGTGTTCCGCGCGACGGCGGGGAGCGCCGGCTGATGGACTTCACGCCCACGGAGGAGCAGGCCGCGGCCCAGGAGCTCGCGGCGCGGATCTTCGGCGACCTCGCCACGCACGAACGGCTCGCGGCCGCCGGCACGGGCACGGACGCCGAGCTGTGGAAGGCCCTGTGCGCGGCCGGGCTGCCGGGTGCGGTCGAGGAGATCGGGCTGCTGGGACTCGTACTGCTGCTGGAGGAGCAGGGGCGGACCACGGCGCAGGTGCCGTTCGCCGCGACCTGCGCGTACGGCGTGCTGGCCGTCGCCCGGCACGGTACGGATGAGCAGCGCGCACGGCTGCTGCCCGGCCTGCGGGACGGCACGCAGGTGGCGGCCGGCGCGTTTCCCGCGCAGCCCGGCGTACGGGCCGAGGAGCGACCGGGCGTGGCGGGGCGGCTGACCGGCGTGGTGCGGGCGGTGCCCTGGCTGCGCGAGGCCGGCCAGGTCCTGGTGGCGGACGCCCGGCAGGAGCTGTGGCTGGTGCGGACCGATGCCGCCGGGGTGCGCCGGGAGCCGGTGGAGACGACCGCGCCGTGGTCGGCGGGGCGGCTCGTCCTGGAGGGGGCGCCCGCCGAGCGGCTGGGCGGGGCCGGCGCGTACGGCGATGTCCTGGCCATCGCCCGTACCGCCTGCGCCGCCCTCCAGGCCGGAGTGTGTGCGGGCTCCCTGGCGCACGCGGTCGCGCACACCACCACCCGCGAACAGTTCGGGCGCCCGCTCTCCACCAACCAGGGTGTGCTGCTGCGTGCGGCCGATGCGTACATGGACACCGAGGCGATCCGGGTCACCGCCTACGAGGCGGGCTGGCGCCGGGACGCGGGGCTGGACGCCGCCCCGCACGCGCTGACCGCCGCCTGGTGGGCCGCCGAGGCGGGCACCCGGGTGGTGCACACGGGCCAGCATCTGCACGGCGGCATCGGCGCCGACGTCGACCATCCCGTACACCGGCACTTCCTCTGGGGCCGGCAGCTGGCCGCGTATCTGGGACCCGGCGCCCAACTACTGGAAGAAATCGGCGAGTTGCTGACCAAGGAGGAGACCCGGGCATGAGAGCAGGCGACGAGCTGCCGCAGCTCACCGTCCCCATCACCCGCACCCTGATCGTCGCCGGCGCCCTCGCCTCCCGCGACTATCAGGACGTGCACCACGACGCCGAGCTCGCCAAGGCGAAGGGCTCGCCCGACATCTTCATGAACATCCTCACCACCAACGGACTGGTCGGCCGCTACATCACCGACCACTTCGGGCCCACCGCCGTACTGCGCAAGGTGGCGATACGGCTCGGAGCGCCCAACTACCCCGGCGATACGATGGTGTTGAGCGGTACGGTCACCTCCGTCGACGGGGGTACGGCGCAGGTCCGGGTCGTCGGAGCCAATGGGCTCGGCCATCACGTCACCGGCACGGTCACCGTCCAGGTGGGAGCCGGCCGATGAGCCTTCGCCGCCCCGACTCCCTCTCCGGCCGGGCCGCCATCGCCGGCATCGGCGCCACCGAGTTCTCCAAGGACTCCGGCCGCAGCGAACTCAAGCTCGCCGTCGAGGCCGTCCACGCCGCCCTCGATGACGCCGGGCTCACCCCCGATGACGTCGACGGCCTGGTCACCTTCACCATGGACACCAACCCCGAGATCACCGTCGCCCAGGCGGCCGGCATCGGCGAGCTGTCCTTCTTCTCGCGCGTCCACTACGGGGGCGGCGCGGCCTGCGCCACCGTTCAGCAGGCGGCGCTGGCCGTCGCCACCGGCATCGCCGACGTCGTCGTCTGCTACCGGGCCTTCAACGAGCGCTCCGGCCGCCGCTTCGGCTCCGGCGTCCAGCACCGCGAGCCGTCGGCCGAGGGCGCGGCGCTCGGCTGGAACCTCCCCTACGGGCTGCTCACCCCCGCGTCCTGGGTCGCCATGGCCGCCCAGCGCTATCTGCACACCTACGGCCTGACGCCGGACGCCTTCGGCCCGGTCGCGGTCACCGACCGTCGGCACGCCGCGCGTAACCCCGCCGCGTACTTCTACGGCAGGCCCATCACCCTCGCCGACCACGCCGCCTCCCGGTGGATCGTGGAGCCGCTGCGGCTGCTGGACTGCTGCCAGGAGACCGACGGGGGCCAGGCGATCGTCGTGACGTCCCCGGAGCGGGCCCGCGATCTGCGCCACCGGCCCGCGCTGATCACGGCCGCGGCCCAGGGGGCCGGCCGGGCGCAGGAGCAGATGACCAGCTTCTACCGCGACGACCTGACGGGGCTCCCCGAAATGAACGTCGTCGCCCGGCAGTTGTGGCGCACCTCCGGCCTCGCACCCGCCGACATCGACGTCGCGATCCTCTACGACCACTTCACGCCGTTCGTGCTGATGCAGCTGGAGGAATTCGGCTTCTGCGGGCCCGGCGAGGCCGCCGATTTCGTCGCCGCGGAGGCGCTGCCGCTCAACACCCACGGCGGGCAGCTGGGCGAGGCGTATCTGCACGGCATGAACGGCATCGCGGAGGCGGTGCGGCAGCTGCGCGGCACGTCCGTCAACCAGGCACCGGACGCGGCGCGGGTCCTGGTGACCGCGGGGACCGGGGTGCCGACCTCGGGGCTGGTGCTGGGCAGGGACGGCTGACCATGGCCGGCGGGGCCGACCGGGCGGGCTGCGGCCCGCGATCACCTAGGGGTGGCGGGGGGTCCGTCCGCCCTGAGGAGGTGCAGCCCGGGCCGCCCGTACAACTTGAGAGGGAGAGGGTTTCGGCACCTGGGGCCGATCCCTCACCCCCCGCCGCGCTTCTAGCGTGGATCCCATGACCACGCCAGTGTGCAAAAGCGCTTCGGCCGCCGCTGTGTTCCCGTCGTTCTCGTCCTATGTACGGGCCCGGGGGCCGGTCCTGCTGCGCGCCGCGCGGTCGCTGTCCGCCAACCCCAACGACGCCGAGGACCTGCTCCAGACCGCGCTCGCCAAGACCTTCGTGGCCTGGGAGCGGATCGAGGACCACCGCGCCCTGGACGGCTATGTCCGCCGCGCGCTGATCAACACCCGCACCTCCCAGTGGCGCAAGCGCAAGGTCGAGGAGTTCGTCTGCGACGAGCTGCCCGAGCCGGATACGGCCCCGGCCCCCGACCCCGCCGAGCTGCAGGGACTGCGGGACGCGATGTGGCGCGCGGTGATGCGGCTGCCCGCCCGCCAGCGGGCCATGGTCGTCCTGCGCTATTACGAGGACCTCAGCGAGGCCCAGACCGCCGAGGTCATGGAGGTCTCGGTCGGCACGGTCAAGAGCGCCGTATCCCGCGCCCTGGCCAAACTCCGGGAGGATCCGGAGCTGACGATGATCGGGTAGGGGCGGGTGGGTGCCGGCGGCCGGCCGCTGAGCGCGACGAAGACGGCGTCCGGGCAACGCGGCATCCGGGCAACGCGGCGTCCGGAAAAGCGCATGCGGATCCTCAGGGCCCCCGCTACGTTGGCGCGATGGCCGAACCGGGAAGCGCACCCCGAAGCGAACTCCGCACCCCGCGCCTGACACTCCGCGGCTGGCGGGAGTCCGACCTCGCCCCCTGGTCGGCGATGAACGCCGATCCCGAGGTCCGCGCCTACTTCCCGGACGTGCTCACGCGCGAGCGCAGCGAGGCCTCGGCGGCCCGCTTCCAGGCCGCTCTCGACCGGCGGGGCTGGGGGTGGTGGGCGGTGGAGGTGCGGGCCACCGGAGAGTTCATCGGGTTCACCGGGCTGGACTCGCTGGACGAGGACGTGCCGTTCACGGGAGTGGAGGCCGGCTGGCGGCTGTCCCGGCGGGCCTGGGGACACGGCTACGCCACCGAGGCCGCCGAGGCCGCGCTGTCCTTCGGCTTCGAGACCCTCGCCCTGCCGGAGATCCTCGCCGTGACGTGTGCCGCCAACCTCCGTTCCCAGGCGGTGATGCGCCGCATCGGCATGCGCCACGACCCCGCCGACGTCTTCGACGACCCGGCATTCCCCGAGGTTTCCCTGCGCCGCCAAGTGGTGTACCGGATCTCGGCCGAACGGCAAGCCGGACGGTAGGGGGGCCGCCCGGCGGCCCGGACACGACGAGCCGGGGAGAAAACGCCGAAGTTTTTCGGCGGGCGCTGTCGATCCGGCGGTCTCCCGTTCGACGTAGGGGTGAGAGGCGGGGAAAGCCCCGCCGTCCGACCGAGGAGTCCTCATGCCGCGCTACCTGTCGCTGGTCCACATCGACGAGCGGAACGCGTCCGCCCAGGCGCCCAGCCCCGAGTTCGAGAAGCGGATGGGCGCGCTTTTCGAGGAGATCACCAAGGCCGGGGTCATGCTCGATACGGCCGGGCTCACCCCGACCTCGCAGGGCACCCGGGTCACCTGGTCCGGCGGCAAGCTGTCGTACACCGACGGGCCTTTCGCCGAGAGCAAGGAGGTCATCGGCGGTTACGCCATCATCCAGGCCAAGGACAAGGCCGAGGCCCTGGAGTGGACCAGGCGGTTCCTGGAGGCCCACGACGCGCATCTGACGGTCACCGCCGAGGTCCGTGAGATCGCGGAGGGCTGACGGCCGGGCGTACGCGGCCGCCGGTTGCCCCGTCCCCGGCTACGTCCCCCGCCAAGCCCCCGGCTGCATCCCCCGCTAAGTCCCCCGGCTCACCAGCAGTCTGCCCACCGCCTGCTCCAGCTCCGCGATGCGGTCGGCGAGGGCGGGGGGTTCGGCGCCGTGTGCGTCGCGCAACATGGTTTCGATCTCGGTGAGTTGGCCGACGACGTCGGCGAGGCGGGCGGCCTCGCCGGCCCCGGCGGTGGTGAGGGCGTCCTGCCCCGGGGGGATGGCGGTGTCCGGCGGCGGGGCGGGGGAGGCCGCTGGGGTCTCCGCGATCACGGCGGGCTCCGGGAGCTCAACGGACTCCACGGACTGCGCGTGCTGGGGGTTGGTGCCAGGGACGGGCGGAGCGCAGAAGGGCTCCGCTGCCTGCGCGGAGTGGTCGGCGGCCACCGCGGTCTCGGCGGCCTCATCCGACGTCAGCAGCCGCTTCAACTGCTCGGCCTGGGCCGCGAGTTGGCGGTTCTTGCGGTGCAGCTCGAGGAAGACGTTGACCTTGGTGCGCAGCAGCCACGGGTCGAAGGGCTTGACGAGGAAGTCGGCCGCGCCGACCGTGTAGCCGCGGTAGGCGTAGTTGGGGTCCACGGAGGCGCCGGTCAGGAGGATGATCGGGACGTCCTTGGTCTGGTCGAGGCCCTTGATGTTGGCGGCGGTCTCGAAGCCGTTCATGCCCGGCATCAGGACGTCGATGAGGACCACGGCGAACTCCTGGCGCAGCATCGCCTTGAGCGCTTCCTCGCCCGAGCGCGCGCGGACCACGTGCTGGCTGAGCGACCCGAGAACGGCCTCCAGCGCGACCAGGTTCTCTTCCATGTCGTCGACGATAAGGATGCTGGTGGTGCTGTCGGGTGTGGTGGTCATGTGGCCTCCCCCGCCGTGCCGCCGGCCGGTTCTCCGCCTGCAAGGTCTCCGCGGGCCGCCTCTCCGTGAGCCGTCTCCCCGCGGGTCGTCTCTCCGTCGGTGGGCGCGCCGTGGGCGTCATCGCCGGGGTCGGCCGCCGCCCCGGCCGCTTCGGGCTCCGGCCGTACGACTTCGGTACGGTCCTGCGGATCCAGGAGGCGGCAGATCACGGCCAGCAGCCGGTCGACGTCCACCGGCTTGGGGATGTAGTCGTCGGCGCCGCTCTCGATCGCCTTCTCGCGGTCGCCCGGCATGGCCTTCGCGGTGAGGGCGATGACCGGCAGGTCCGCGAAGCGGGGTGCGTGACGGATCGCCTTGATCATCTCGTAGCCGTCCATTTCGGGCATCATGATGTCCATCAGGATCAGCGATACATCGGGCGTCCTGTCCAGGACCTCGAGGCCCTCGCGGCCGTTCTCCGCGTACTTCACGCTGATGCCGACCCGGCCCAGGACGTGCGTCAGGGCGAAGACATTGCGGATGTCGTCGTCGACGATGAGGATGCGGCGGTTGGCCAGCACCCGGCCGGGGCGGCCGCTCAGCCATTCCCTGAGCCGGGTGGTCTCCGGCCAGGCGACGTCCGAGCCGTCGGGCCGCGGGGCGGCCTGGACCCCGGTGCGGGCGGGGGCTTCCGGCGCCTCGAAGGAGTCCCCCGGGTGCTTGGCGAGCGCATCCCCGCCGGCCTCCGCGGCGTCGGTCCCCCGCTCCGGGGGCCGCTCGCTCGGGGCGGGAACTTCACGGTGCGTAGTCACGTTGGCACGTACGGGGGGCAAGGCCGCGGGGGTCGGAGCCGGGGAGACGGTAATGGGGGAGGCGGTGCTGTAGCGGGCGGGGACGAAGAGGGTGAAGGTCGAGCCGATGCCGGGCTCGCTTTCGGCGATGATCCGGCCGCCGAGCAGGGCGGCCATGTCGCGGCTGATGGAGAGGCCTAGGCCGGTGCCGCCGTACTTGCGGTTGGTGGTGCCGTCGGACTGCTGGAACGCCTCGAAGATGCCGTCGAGTTTCTCCGGCGGGATGCCGATACCGGTGTCCTTGACCGCGAGGGCGATGACGACATCGGCGTTGCGCAGGGACTCCTCCGTGAAGCCGGCGGAGGGGACGCGTTCGACGCTGAGCTCGACGCCGCCGGTGGAGGTGAACTTCACGGCGTTGGAGAGGAGGTTGCGCAGGATCTGCTGGAGGCGCTGTTCGTCGGAGAACAGCTCGCGGGGGACGCCCTCGCCGACCTTGACGTCGAAGGAGAGGCCGCGGTCGACGGTGAGCGGGCGGAAGGTCGCCCGTACGTAGTCGAGGAGCTTGTCCAGCGGGAGGGCCTTGGGGTGGACGTCCATCCTCCCCGCCTCGATCTTCGACAGGTCGAGGATGTCGTTGATGAGCTGGAGGAGGTCGGAGCCGGCGCGGTGGATGGTGACCGCGAACTCCACCTCCTGCCCGGAGAGCCGGCCGTCGGGGTTGTCGGCGAGGAGGCGGGAGAGCACGAGCAGGGAGTTGAGGGGGGTGCGCAGCTCGTGCGACATATTGGCGAGGAATTCGGACTTGTACTGGGAGGACGTGGCCAGCAGCGCGGCCTTCTCCTCCAGCTCGGCATTGGTGAGCTGGAGCTCGTCGGAGCGCTGGCGCAGCTCGGCGGTCAGCCGCTGGGACTCCGAAAGGAGGGACTCCGTACGGGAGTTGGCGATGATGGTGTTGATGGAGACGCCGATGGTGTTGGCGAACTGGTCGATGAACGCGAGGTGCACTTCGCTGAACCGGCTGAACGACGCCAGCTCGATCACGCCGAGCACCTGGTCCTCGAAGAGGACGGGCAGGATGACGACGCTGGCGGGGGCGGCGGCGCCGAGGCCGGAGCGGATGGTGATGTAGTCCGGGGGGACGGCGTCGACGAGGATGCGCTTCTTCTCCATCGCGGCCTGGGTGATCAGGCCCCAGCCGGGGGCGCCGGGGCTGGGCAGCGAGCGCCGCCCGTCGGCCTGCTCGGTGCCGTAGCCGGCGATGAACTCCAGCCCTTCGCCCGCCTCGGCGCCCGCCTCCGCCAGGAAGAACGCGCCGAACTGCGCGTTCACCAGCGGTGTCAGCTCGCGCAGGATCAGGTCGGCGACCTCGACCAGGTCGCGGTGGCCCTGCATCAGGCCGGCGATGCGGGTGAGGTTGGACTCCAGCCAGTCCTTGGCGCGGGTGGTCTCGCGGAGGTTGGCCACCATGAGGTTGATGTTGTTCTTCAGCTCGGCGACCTCGCCCTGGGCTTCCACCGAGATGGAGCCGGACATATCGCCCTGGGTGACCGCGCTGGCGACATCGGCGATCGCGCGGACCTGCGTCGTCAGGTTCAGCGCCAGCTCATTGACGCTGGTGGTGAGCTTCTTCCAGGTGCCGTAGACGCCCTCGACCCGGGCCTGGCCGCCCAGCTGGCCCTCGCTGCCCACCTCGCGGGCCACGCGCGTCACCTCGGAGGAGAACGAGGACAGCGTGTCGACCATGGTGTTGATGGTGGTCTTCAGCTCCAGGATCTCGCCGCGCGCGTCCACGTCGATCTTCTTCGACAGGTCGCCCTTCGCCACGGCCGTGGCCACCTGCGCGATGTTGCGGACCTGGGAGGTCAGGTTGTCGGCCATGAAGTTGACGTTGTCAGTGAGGTTCTTCCAGACGCCCGATACGCCGTGGACCTGTGCGCGGCCGCCCAGCCTGCCCTCGGTGCCGACCTCGCGGGCCACGCGGGTGACCTCGTCCGCGAACGCCCGCAGCTGCTGGACCATGGTGTTCACGGTGTCCTTCAGCTCCAGGATCTCGCCCCGGGCGTCCACGTCGATCTTCTTCGACAGGTCGCCGTTGGCCACGGCGGTCGTCACCTGCGCGATGTTGCGGACCTGGGAGGTCAGGTTGAGCGCCATCGAGTTGACGTTGTCCGTGAGGTCCTTCCAGACCCCCGATACGCCCCTGACCTGGGCCTGACCGCCGAGGTTGCCTTCCGTGCCGACCTCGCGGGCGACGCGGGTGACCTCGTCGGCGAAGGCGGACAGCTGGTCGACCATGGTGTTGATCGTCGACTTGAGCTCCAGGATCTCGCCCTTGGCCTCCACGGTGATCGTCTTGCCGAGGTCGCCCTCCGCGACGGCCGTGGCCACCAGAGCGATGTTGCGGACCTGGGTGGTCAGGTTGTCGGCCATGAAATTGACGCTCTCGGTGAGGTCCTTCCAGACCCCGGACACGTCCCTGACCTGCGCCCGGCCGCCCAGCCTGCCTTCCGTGCCGACCTCGCGGGCGACGCGAGTGACCTCGTCGGCGAAGGCGGACAGCTGGTCGACCATGGTGTTGATCGTCGACTTGAGCTGGAGGATCTCGCCCTGCGCATCCACGGTGATCTTCTGGCTGAGGTCGCCGTTGGCCACCGCCGTGGTCACCTGCGCGATGTTGCGGACCTGCCAGGTCAGGTTGGACGCCATGAAGTTGACGTTGTCCGTGAGGTCCTTCCAGACCCCCGATACGCCCCTGACCTGCGCCCGGCCGCCCAGCTGGCCTTCCGTGCCGACCTCGCGGGCCACGCGGGTGACCTCGTCCGCGAACGCCCGCAGCTGGTCGACCATCTTGTTCACGGTCAGCTTCAGCTCCAGCAGCTCGCCGGTGGCCTCGACCGTCACCTGCTGGGTCAGGTCGCCGCGCGCCACCGCCGTGGTGACCACCGCGATGTCCCGCACCTGCGCCGTCAGCCGCGAGGCCATGGTGTTGACCGCCTCGGTCACGTGCAGCCAGTCGCCGGAGAGGCCCTGGGCCTTGGCCCGGCCGCCCAGCCGGCCTTCCGTACCGACCTCGCGGGCCACCCGGGTGACCTCGCCCGTGAACAGCGACAGCTGGTCCACCATGCGGTTGACGCCGCTGCCCAGGCGGCGCAGATCGCCGCGGAGCTGGCGGTTGCCGTCGTGCAGATCGACGTGCTGGGTCAGATCGCCGTCCGCCACCGCGTCCAGCACCCGGGTGGCCTTCGAGATCGGGACCACCAGCGCGCCGAGCACGGAATTGGCCGCGTCGACATTGCTCGTCCAGCCGCCCTGGCCGGGGCTCGCCGTGATCCGCTCGTCCACCCTGCCCTGGCGGACGATCTCGCGGCGGACCCGTTGCAGCTCTTCGGCCAGATGGGCGTTGCGGGCCACGATCTGGTTGAAGACACCGGCGAGATCGGCCAGCGCGCCGTCGTGGACGCCGTCCGCATGCGCCGTGAAATCCCCGTCGCACAGGGCATTCATCGCCGCGAGCAGCTGCCGCAGATCGCCCATGCGGATCTGCTGCAGATCGCCCGGCATCGGCTGCTGGGCGCGCGTGTCCCCCTCCTGCCCGTCAGGCGTGGTGTCGCAGGGGGCAGGAGATGCGGTAGGTCCCGGGTGTGGAGGTGGAGAAGCGGAGTCAGGCCGGGTCGGGTCGAGGGCCATGGCGCACCATCCCCCCAGTGATCCATTTGGGCAGATATGTCATAGTATAAAGCGCTCACCATTAGTTCTTCCCAGGCATTCCCGGGGGGTGCAGTGGGGCCGTTGTCCGCACCCGCGACGGAAGCCGTGTCCCGGAAGGGGCTACCGGCGAATCAGCTCGCGCCCGCCGGTGCCCGGAAATTCGTCCGTACGGTGCTCATGGAACGCGCCCGGCGGCGCCCGGTCACCCCGGGGGCCGCCGCGCTCACCGAGCGCTTCATCGACGACGTCCTGCTCCTCGTGAGCGAACTGGTCACCAACGCCGTCATGTACGCCGGCACGGAGATCGACGTGACCTGCCGCCTGGAGCCCGCCGGGGCGCCGGGCGTGAAATCGGACGACGGCGGCAACGGCGCCGACGGCGGGGCCGTCCACCCGGACGACGGCCCCGCCGTCATGGGCGTCGTCGTCGAGGTGGCCGACCGCCACCCCTCCCGGGGCGTACACGGCGGGGTGGACGCGCGCAGCGGAGAGCCCGGCTACGGCCTCCAGCTGGTCAGCGCGGTGGCCGACTCCTGGGGCGTGACCTACCGGCAGTCCGAGAAGACGGTGTGGTTCCGCCTCGTGGCCAGGGAGGGCGAGCCCGAGATCCCCGGCCCCCCGCCGTCCGCCCGGCCCGCCGGCGCCGGTCGCCGGAGGCAAGCCCCGCCCGGCCATCCCGCCGCCCTCTCCCGCGCGCACGCCGCCGAATGGGCCGACCGCGGCGGCCCGTCCTTTCTGGCCGAGACCAGCGAACTGCTGGCCGGCCAGCTCGACCAGGAGATGGTCACCGCGCTCGCGGCGCAGCTGCTCGTCCCCCGGCTCGCCGACTGGTGCGCCATCTGGCTGAACACCGAGGGCACCGGAATGAAGCTGTCCCGGGTCTGGCACGTCGACGAGCGGCGCATCCTGCCGCTGCGCGCCGACCTGGAGCGGGACACCCCGTCCGTCGGCGTCAGCACCGCCGGCACCCCATGGCCCTGGCCGGAAAGCGCCGGCGCCCGGCACACCGGCGGCTCGGCGCTGGCGTTCCCGCTGGTGGCCCGCGACACCGAGCAGGGCCTCCTGCTGCTCGGGCGCGCCGGACAGCTCCAGATGACCGACACCGTCGTACGGATGGTGGAGGACGTGGCCCGGCGGGTCGCCCAGGCCGTGTTCACCGCCCGCCAGTACACCCGGCAGACCACCATCAGCCAGGCGCTGCAGCGCCGCCAGCTGCCCGCGTCGCTGGCCAGCATCGAAGGCGTCGACACGGCCATCGTCTACGAGCCGCACGGCGAGGGACAGACCGTCGGCGGCGACTTCTACGACATCTTCCCGATGGGCGAACACCGCTGGTGCTTCCTGCTCGGCGACGTCCAGGGCAAGGACCCGGAGGCGATGTCCGTCACCGGACTGGCCCGCCACCTGGTGCGGCTGCTGGCCCGCGAGGGACACGGCGTGGAGTCCGTGCTCGACCGGCTGAACACCGCGATGGCCGAGGACAGCGCGGAGGCCGTGGAACTGAGCGGCGAGCAGGCCAGCTCCCGCTTCCTGAGCCTGCTCTACGGCGAACTGGAGGTCGAGCCGGGCGTGGCCGGCGCGCACTGCACGGTCGCCACCGCCGGCCACCCGCCGCCGCTGCACCTCTTCGGCGACGGGAGGGTGGCGCCGGCCTCCGACCCCCAAATGCTCCTGGGCATCGACGAGGGCACGGAATTCCAGGCCAGCTCCTTCGACCTCGCCCCCGGCGAAACGCTCCTGTGCGTCACCGACGGCGTCACCGAACGCCGCTGCGGCAACTGGCAGTTGGACGACAACGACGGCCTGGCCGAAATCCTCCGTGACGGAATGGGCCTGGGCGCCAAGGCGCTGGCGGAACACGTACGCCGCGCGGCACACGACTTCGGCACCGGACCGGTGGAGGACGACCTTTCGGTACTCGTACTCCAGGCGGTCCGCGGCGGGAACGGACGGCGGGGGTGAGGGCGGCGCTCTTGCCGGGCCGTTCTCACACGGTCCAGGAGTCAGCCGGATCGTCCAGCCACGCGGATTGCCCTTCCGCTGTCACGGTCAGGCCGAACCGCTCGTGCCCCGGCTTGGAATTCTCTTCCCACCATCGGTAGGCGGCTTCCGCTTCATCCCAGAGCCGGCGGGGGCCGGACTGCCAGACACGGGCCGTATCGCCATCGCGGAACCAGGCGCACGCCCATGAGCGATCGGTCATGCCGTAGAGCCAGACCGGCCGCCCGCCGTCGCGTTTCTCGGCCACGGCATGCAGGCAATTCGGCATGCGGAGACCGAGGGCGAACCGTTGGGGGGTGAACTGTCCCCCGACGAATTCCGATTCCGTGAGCGTCGTGGCCGTTTCGTCGCCGTCGGCAACACTGCCGGGCACGTAATCGGAGTGGATCACGGGCCTGGCCCGCTGGGCCCGCAACTTCATGAACTCCACGGGCCCGGTGAACCGCCCGGATGCGCTCCGCCCGTCCGGCGCGACGACCAGGCGGGCGACGGCGTCACCGTTGCTGTAGTGCGTCCCCCACGGGACCACGATGATGCCGCCCGGCTCGCACTGCTCGACCCACGCGAACTCTCCGTTTCTCGCGCAGCGCAGACAGGGCGTTCGGCATCGAGGGCACAGCCGACGCGTTCGAGCGTGAGTGCCGCGAGATCAAGCAGGGCGGCCTATTGGAAGGCTTCCCGGAGTACGTCGGGCACGAGGGCCGAGCGGCGGAGATCCGGCTTTACGAAATCGGGATCATTCCTGGACTGCTCCAGACACCGGAGTACGCGCGGGTACTGGCCGACAGCGCCGTGCGGCGGGGTGCCATCGCGCCCGAACAAGCGGATGAACGTGTTGCGTTCCTGACGGAGCGGCAGGCGGCGCTGACGCGGCCCCGCCCTCCCATGATCCTGGTGGTGATGGATGAGAGCTGCATTCGTAGACGGGTCGGCGGTCACAAGGTCATGAGCGCTCAACTCGACCGGCTGGCGGAGTTCGCCGAGCTGCCGAACACCGTGCTCCAGATCGCCCCGTACGACACAGGGGAGCGTCGCCCGTTCGACCTGCCGATGAACTTGCTCACGCTGTCAGACCTGTCCGTGATCGCGTACGCAGAGTCCCAGATGCGGGGACACCTGGAACGCGATACGACAGCCGTACTCCCCCTGTTGACGGCCTACCATCAGTTGCAGGCCGAAGCGCTGCCCCAGGCGACATCGGTGGCCATGATCAATGAGGTACGAAAGGGCACCCCGTGACCACGACCGAGTCCCCCCGCTGGTTCAAGTCTTCGTACAGCAACAACGGCGGTAACTGCCTCGAGATCGCCGCCAACCTCCTCCCTTCGCGCGGCATGGTCCCCGTCCGTGACAGCAAGGACCCGCACGGCCCGGCGCTCGCCTTCGAGGCGTCCGTCTGGTCGTCGTTCGTGTCGGCCGTCCGCGTCGGCGAATTCGGCGGCATCTGAAGCCCGCACGTCAAGAAGCGATCACGGGGGCACTGGCGGTCACGCTGCCGCACCCGGCGCGACCGCCCCCGATTTCCGCCCTGCGGGCAAGAACACACCCCAGGGACGTGACATACCAAGCGGTATGCGTCGACAATCGCAGCACCACTACCCGTCCGTAACCAAGCGGAGGCACCCGGTGCTCAGCACGATGCAGGACGTATCGCTCACGGTCTCGCGAATCCTGGCCCATGGATCGACCGTCCACGGCGAGTCGGAGGTCATCACCTGGACCGATACGGATCCGCACCGCCGTACCTTCGCCGAGGTCGGCCGCCGCGCCGCGCAGCTGGCGCATGCGCTCCGGGACGAGCTCGGGGTGACGGCCGAGGAGCGTACGGCGACGTTGATGTGGAACAACGCCGAGCATCTGGAGGCGTATCTCGCCATCCCCTCCATGGGGGCGGTGCTGCACACCCTCAACCTGCGGCTGCCCGCCGACCAGCTGACCTGGATCATCAACCACGCCGAGGACCGGGTCATCCTCGTCAACGGCACCCTGCTCCGGCTGCTCGCGCCCCTGCTGCCGCAGCTGCCCACGGTGGAACACATCGTCGTGGTGGGCCCCGGCGACCGGTCCCTGCTCGCCGGCACGTCCGCCCGGCTGCACGACTACGAGGAGCTGCTCGCCGGCCGCCCGGAGACCTATGAGTGGCCCGAGATCGACGAACGCGAGGCCGCCGCCCTCTGCTACACCTCCGGAACGACCGGCGACCCCAAGGGCGTGCTCTACAGCCACCGTTCGCTCTATCTGCACTCCCTCCAGGTCAACACCACCGAGGCGTTCGCGCTCGGCCCCCGCGACCTCGCGCTGCCGGTCGTGCCGATGTTCCATGTGAACGCCTGGGGCCTGCCGCACGCCGCCTTCATGGCCGGCGCATCGCTGCTCATGCCGGACCGCTTCCTCCAGCCGGCGCCGCTCGCCGAGATGATCGCGTCGCAGCGGCCCACCATCGGCGCCGCCGTCCCCACCATCTGGCAGGGCCTGCTCGCCGAACTGGACGGCAACAAGCGCGATGTCCGCAGCCTGCACACGGTCATCATCGGCGGCTCCGCCTGTCCGCCCGTCCTGATGCGCGGCTTCCAGGAACGGCACGGCATCCGCGTCGTCCACGCCTGGGGCATGACCGAGACCTCCCCGCTGGGCACCGTGGCCCATCCGCCGGCCGGGGTGAGCGACGAGGAGGAGTGGGCCTACCGCGCTACCCAGGGCCGTTTCCCCGCGTCCGTGGAGGCGCGGCTGATCGGCCCCGGCGGCGAGGAGCTGCCCTGGGACGGCCAGGCCGCGGGCGAACTGGAGGTCCGCGGGCCATGGATCGCCGGCGCCTACTTCGGTGGCGCCCAGGGCGAAGCGCTGCGCCCGGACGACAAGTTCAGCCCCGACGGCTGGCTGCGCACCGGTGACGTCGGCACCATCACCCCCAACGGCTATCTGACGCTCACCGACCGCGCCAAGGACGTCATCAAGTCGGGCGGGGAGTGGATCTCGTCCGTCGAGCTGGAGAACCACCTGATGGCCCACCCGGGCGTCGCGGAGGCCGCGGTGGTCGCCGTACCGGACGAGAAGTGGGGCGAGCGGCCGCTGGCGACGGTGGTGGTGACGGAGGGCTCGGCGGTCACCTACGAGGAGCTGCAGGCGTTCCTCGGCCAGCGGATCGCGCGCTGGCAGCTGCCCGAGCGGTGGGCGGTGATCCCGTCGGTGCCCAAGACCAGCGTGGGCAAGTTCGACAAGAAGGTGCTGCGGCGGCAGTACGCGGACGGGGAGCTGAAGGTGACCCGGCTGGGGTGACGCCGCTCGGTGGGGCCCGGCCGGGGCCCCACCGCCTCTCAGCCACCCCTCAGTTCGTGCCGATCTTGGCCAGCAGATCGACGATCCGGGCCTGTACCTCGGCGCTGGTGGAGCGCTCGGCCAGGAAGAGCACCGTCTCGCCGGCGGCGAGCAGCGGCAGCTGGGCCGGGTCCATGTCGGCGGCGGTGTAGACGACCAGCGGGGTGCGGTCCAAATGCCCGTTGGCGCGCAGCCAGTCGACGATGCCGGCCCGCCGGCGGCGCACCTGCATCAGGTCCATGACGACGAGATTCGGCCGCATCTGCGTCGCCAGCGTCACCGCGTCGGTGTCCGCGCCGGCCCGCGCGACCTGCATCCCGCGCCGCTCCAGAGAGGTCGTCAGGGCACCCGCGATGGCGTCGTTCTGCTCGATCAGCAGGACTCGGGCCGGGTGGTTCTCGCCGTCGCGCGGCGCGAGCGCCTTGAGGAGTACGGCCGGATCGGCGCCGTACGCGGCCTCGCGGGTCGCCTGGCCGAGTCCGGCGGTCACCAGCACCGGGACCTGGGCCGCGCCCGCCGCCTGGCGCAGCGACTGCAGCGCGGTACGGGTGATCGGCCCGGTCAGCGGGTCGACGAAGAGCGCCGCGGGGTACGCCGCGATCTGCGCGTCCACCTCCTCGCGGGAGTTGACGATCACCGGCCGGTAGCCGCGGTCGCTCAGCGCCTGCTGGGTCGGGACGTCCGGCGCGGGCCACACCAGCAGCCGGCGCGGATTGTCCAGCGGCTCCGGCGGCAACTCGTCGTCCATCGGCGGCGGCTGACGGTTCATCACCTCGATGGCGCCGTTCGGGCCGTCCAGCGGCTCGGGACCCTCGCTGCCCTCGTCGGGCGCGGAGATCGCGAAGGCGCGGCCCTCGCCGACGTCCCGCAGACGCGGCTGCGGCGGGGACTGCGGCTTGGGGCGGTCGGCCGGCTGCGGGGGCTTGGCCTGCGGCGACAGCTGGGCTCCCGGCTCGGTGCCGGGCTGGGCCCCCTGGGCGCGGGCATCGCCGGCCGGGGCGCGCTCGTCGTCCTGGGCGCGCCGCTCCTGGGGCGTGGCGAGCTTCCGGCGGCGGCCCGAACCGGCGGAGGTGCCACCGGGCGGCGTGCTGCCGGGGGGCGCGGGCGGGCGCTGCTGGTCGGCGATCTGCTGGGCGAAGGGCACGCCCTGGCCGAGGGTGCGCACGCTGAAGGCCCGCCCGTTGGAGTGGCCCGCTGCGGAGCCCTCGTCATCGGCGGCGGGCGGCAGCGGCTGCCGGGCGGCGGGGGCCTGCGCCGCCTGCGCCCGGCCCTGCGGCGGGACGGGGGCCTGCGCCGCCTGGGCCGGGGGTTCCTCGGCGGGGCTGGGGCGGCCGCGCCTGCGGCCCGTGGGGGCGGGGCCGGGTGCCGCGGCGGCGCCGGGCGCCGCAGGGGCGGCGGCGTCCGGGCTCTGGGCCGCGCCCGGCGCCGGGGCGACGCCGGGGGCCGTACCCGTCGCCGTACCGGTCTCCTCCGACGGCTCGGTCGGCTGCGCCACCAGCCCCTCCGGGCCCGCCACGAAGGTGCCGGACGCCTCGGAATCGGCCATCGCGGCCGCCGCCCGCTCCTCGGCCGCGGCCCGTCGGGCCCGGCGTCGCCCGGTCGGCTCGCCGTCCCAAGTTCCTTGCTCCGCACCGGAGCCGGCCGCTTCCAGTTCGAATCCGGGCCGCGCGCCGGGCATCTCGCCCGCCTCGTCGGCCGGCCGCCGCGCCCGGCGCCGCCCCGTACCGCCGCCGTCCTGCGGGCCGCCGGCCTGCGCGGGCACCTGCCCGTTCGCCGCGGCGAGCGCGGGCAGCGACGGACCCGGCTGCGGGGTCTGATCCGCCGCGGCAGGCGGCAGCGCAAAGGCGGTACGCGCCCCCGCGGGCGCCAGCGCCTCCGCGGACCGCGCCGCGGGCTGCTGCCCGCCCGGCGGCACCGGCGTCTGACCGCCGCCGCCCTGCGCGCCCCGCTCCGGCGCGGCCCCCAGCGCCCGGCGCGCCCGCCGGCCACTCGGCTGCACGGGCGAAAGGCCCTGCGGCTGCCCCTGACCTTGACCCTGACCTGGGATTCCCGGCCGTCCTTGCACCTGACCGGGGTTTCCCAGCTGTCCTTGCACCTGACCGGGGATTCCCGGCTGTCCCGGAACCGGACCGGGGGCGTGCCCCTGCCCGGCGCCCGTGTCACCGGCGGCAGCCGCGTCGCTCACCCCGCCGACACCGCTCCGCTCGTCGGCACCGGCACCGGCACCGGCAGCCCCGGGCACCCCGCCGTCACCCGCATCGTTCGAGTCGCCCGCGGCGCCGCCCTCGCCGGACCCCGCCGGGAGAGCCGGCGCGCCGTCCTCCGGCGCACCCTGCCGCGCCCGCCGCCGCCCGCTCGGGGAGGGCGGTGCCTGCTGCTCGAAACCGTCGTCACCCGGCGCACCGCCCGCCGCAGCGGCCCCGGCGCCGTCGGCGCCCTGCGCACCGGTCCCCGCGCCGAGCGCCCGCGGCCCCGCGGCCTGCTCGGCCCCGGAGTGCCGCGCCCGCCGCCGCCCGGTGGGCTGCGCGCCGCCTTCCGTACCGGAATCCCCGGCGGGAGCGGCGGCGCCCTGGCCAGTGTCGCCCTCGCCCGCACCGTCCCCGGCGGGCTGCGTGCCCCGCGCCCGCGCGGCCGGTACCGGCATCACCGTCGTCTCGCCGGTCGCGTCGCCGGCCTTGTCCGCCCCGGCCGCCTTCTCCGCCCCGGACGCCGCCGGGCCGTCCGCCGCCACCGGCAGCTCCAGCACATATGCGCTGCCGCCCGCGCCCGAGCCGCCGGGCACCTCATGGGTCTGCAGCAGCCCGCCGTGCTGCTGCACGATCCCGCGCACGATGGGCTCATGGACCGGGTCGCCGCCGCCGAACGGGCCGCGCACCTCGATCCGTACGACGTCCCCGCGCTTGGCGGCCGCGACCACGATCGTCGAGTCCCCGGGGATCGGCCCCGTACGGCCCGCGGTGCCCGAGCCCGGCGCGACGGCGCCCGCCGGCATCCGGCCCGTCGAGTCCACACCCGCGACATCCGCGATCAGATGCGACAGCGCCTGCGCCATCCGCTCCGCGTCGACCAGCGCGTCTATCGGGGGCGCATGCACCGCGAACTGCGCCCGGCCGGGACCGATCAGCTCGATCGCGCCCTCCACGCCCGCCGCGACGACCGTGTCCATCGAGACCTTGGTGCGGTTGAGCCGCTCCGTCCCGGAGTCCAGCCGCTGATAGCTCAGGACGTTGTCGACCAGCGTCGTCATCCGGGCGTGTCCGGCCGCCAGATGGTGCAGGATCTGGTTCGCCTCCGGCCACAGCTGGCCTGCCGGGTCGGACGCGAGGGTGCCGAGCTCGCCGGTCAGCTCCTCCAACGGCCCGCGCAGCGCCTGGTCGAGCACGGCGAGCAGCTGGGCGTGCCGTGCCGCCAGCGCGTCGTAGGGGCGCCGGTCCGTGAAGGTCATCACCGCGCCGACGAGCTGGTCCCCGTCACGCACCGGCGCCGTCGTCAGATCGACGGACACCGATCGTCCGTCCTTCGCCCACAGGGCCTGCCCCCGCACCCGGTGCTTGCGCCCGGATTTGAGGGTGTCGGCCAGCGGCGTGTCCTCCCACGGCAGCGCCGAACCGTCCGCCCGCGAGTGATGGATCAGCGGATGCAGCTCCTTGCCGCCCAGCTCGCTCGCCCGGTAGCCGAGGATCTGCGCCGCGGACGGATTGACGAGAACGATCTTGCCCTCGGCGTCGACCCCGACCACGCCCTCGGCCGCGGCCCGCAGAATCATCTCGGTCTGCCGCTGCTGGCGGGCCAGCTCCGCCTCGGTGTCCAGCGTCCCGGTCAGATCGCGCACGACGAGCATCAGCAGCTCATCGCCCGTGTAGCCGTTGCGGTGATCGGCGTACGCGGCCTCGAAGGAGGACTCGTACGGGGTGCGGCCGTCTTCGAGGTTGGCGCTGGTCACCTCGACGAGCAGCTCGGTCCCGTCCGTACGCCGTGCCACCATCCGCGTCGGCTTCGTCCGGCCGCCCTCGGTCTCCTCGTCCCGGCGCCGCATGGAACCCGGGATCCGCTTGGAGTCGAAGGTCGGCAGGAGGTCCAGCAGCCCGCGGCCCACCAGAGCGGTGCCCGGCGCCTCGAACGTCTCCAGCGCGATGGTGTTGGCGTTGACGACGGTGCCGTTGCAGTTGACGAGCAACAGCGCGTCGGGAAGGGCATCGAGTATGGCTGCGAGGCGAGCAGCGCCTCGGGATGGCCTGCTGCTCACGAGACGCTTCCTCCCTGTTACCGCACCTTGCCGGCCCGCCGTGGCGGACCGCTGGGGTGGAGTCTACGGGCATGTGCCCGCGAAGCGGAGGCGCATGACGAGGAGGTATTGCACGGTCGGGTGCGACTCGCCGCACGCCCGACATGTGCACCCTCGTCCTGACCTGGCGCGCTACTCCGCCATGAACCGGGTCACGAAGTGGTGCGCGGAAGCAGGGGTACGAAGCGGCGCCAGCGTTCGATCTCACACCCGTTCGTGCGCCGGAAGTGGGCGTCGACCGGGCGTCCCGCCCAGGTGCCGGTGACATGCGCGGTGACCGCGCTGCCGTAGATCGCCGTGCACACGGCGTCCGGCCGTACCGCCGCGAAGGTGTCCCGCCCCCACTGCGTCATCCCGTCCAGCTTGTCGCAGGCCGCCTTGGCGTCGGGGTGGTTGCCGCCGTCGGGGTGGCAGCGCAGCTCGTAGGTGCGGTCGGTGGCCCGCGAGCCGGAGTCGCGGACGGAGACGGTGAGGTGGTCGGCGGCCGCGCGGTGGGCGGGGAGGGTGCCGAACAGGTCGTCGGCCGTGCCGATGCCGGTGTCGGTACCGCCGGGCCGCTGGTCGGCCAGCGGAATCGGCAGCGGGATGGGGAGCGGGATGGGGGCGGCGAGTGCGGGCGCCGCGCAAACGAGGGACACGGCGGCGGTCGCGGCCGCGGCGAGGAGGGACTTCCCGGCGTACGTCCGGCGATACGGCATCACGGGCTCCAGAGAGGCGAGTGCGGGGCGGTACGCGGTACGTACACGCCGGGGGCGCACGACACGCAGGTCGGCGCAGCCCCGACACTCCTAACGCGTCGCGAGCCCCGACGTTGCGCCGCAGGAACGTCTTTGCCGGGTGGCCCGCGGGCCTAGTACCGTAGGGGGCGATTGGTGACAGCCCGCAGAGCTGTGCCATCATCTGGACACACCACAGCGTGCGTGCGCGCGTGGGGTGTGTGGAGGCGTCGCCTAGTCCGGTCTATGGCGCCGCACTGCTAATGCGGTTTGGGGCTTACCCCCCATCGAGGGTTCAAATCCCTCCGCCTCCGCTCCTTTTCGTTCAGGCCCAGGTCCACCGCGACCGGGGCCTGAACGCATTTCCGGGCACCGTCGCATCCCGCGCTCTCCGCATGCGCTGCCCGCCCCTCCCCGTACGCTCCGATCATGGCCATGAAGCCCGCGGAGCCCGTCGAGCCCGTGCCGGGAGCCCCGTACGCGGACGAGCCCCGGCTCGCCGCGGCGCCGATGGGGGCCCGCCGCCTCGTCGTCATGCTGGCCTTCGAGGGGGCCCGACTGCTGGACGTGACCGGCCCGTTGGAGGTCTTCAGCGCCGCTGCCCGGCTGGGCGGCCGCTACGAGATCCAGGTCCGCACCCCCGACGGCCGCGACATCACCACCACCGCCGGCACCCGACTGTCGGCCGACGGGCCCGGCACCGCGGCCGACCCGCCCTCCCTCCACACCCTCCTCGTCCCCGGCGCGGAGGAACTCACCCAGGGCCGCTTCCCGCCCGGCCTGCTCGACGCCGTAAGGGCCCTCGCCGCCCGCGCCCACCGGACCGCCTCGGTCTGCGCCGGCGCCTTCGCCCTGGCCGAGGCGGGCCTCCTGGACGGCCGCCGCGCCACCACCCACTGGCGCCACACGGCCACCCTCGCCGCCCGCCACCCCACCCTCTCCGTCGACCCCGACGCGATCTACGTCCGTGACGAGCGCCTCTACACCTCCGCCGGCGTCTCGGCCGGCATCGACCTTTCGCTCGCCCTGGTGGAGGCGGACGAGGGCCCGGACCTGGCCCGCGAGGTGGCCCGCGACCTGGTCGTCTTCATGCAGCGGCCGGGTGGCCAGTCCCAGTTCTCGGTGCCCGCCCGCACCCCGCGCCCCCGCCACGACGCGCTGCGCGCCCTCCTGGACGAGATCGCCGCCGACCCGGCCGCCGACCACTCCCTCGCCGCCCTGGCCACCCGCGCCGGCCTCAGCGGCCGCCACCTCACCCGCCTCTTCCGCGAGCACACCGGCGCCACGCCGGCCGCATACGTCGAAGCCGTACGCCTGGAGGCCGCCCAGGCCCTCCTCGCCAACGGCGAAACCGCCACCGTCACGGCCCGCCGCACCGGCATCGGCAGCGACGAGTCCCTCCGCCGCCTCTTCCTCCGCCGCCTGGGCGTCACCCCCTCCGCCTACCGGGCCCGCTTCCGCACCACCACCCGCTGACCGCCCCACCCCGCCCTTCGCCCTGGCCGTTCGCTGTCCACATCTGTGGGCAACCCGTCCCCCGCAGACCGGGCATCCGCGCCCCGCCCCGCGCCACCCTGAACCCATGACCACCCCAGACCCCACCCCCTCGGCCATCGGCGGCATCCCCGTCCCCGACAGCAAGCTCGCCCGGGAGGCCACCGAACTGGTCCGCGACCTCACCGACGACCTGCTCTACGACCACTCCCGGCGCGTCTACCTCTTCGGCGCCCGCCACGGCCTCGACCGCGGCCTGGACTTCGACCCGGAGCTGCTCTACGTAGGCGCCCTCTTCCACGACCTCGGCCTCACCGCCAGGTTCCGCGCCTCCCAGCGGCGCTTCGAACTCGACGGCGCCGACGAGGCCCGCGCCTTCCTCACCGCCCGCGGCATCCCCGAGGACCGCGCCCGCCTGGTCTGGGAGGGCATCGCCCTGCACACCACCCCGGAGATCCCGCACCACATGGCCCCGGAAGTGGCCCTCGTCACAGCCGGCGTCGAACTCGACGTCCTCGGCCTCGGCTACGGCACCCTCCCCGCCGAAACCCGCGACGCCATCGTGGCCGCGCACCCCCGCCCCGACTTCAAGCGCCGCATCCTCCGCGCCTTCCACCAGGGCCTGGCCCACCGCCCCCAGACCACTTTCGGCAACGTCAAGGCCGACGTCCTGGCCCGCTTCGAAGAGGACTACACCCGCCCGAACTTCGTCCGGATCATCGAGGACTCCCCCTGGCCCCAGTAGCTCCCCGACCCCCGCCACAAACGCATTTCCGCAGTTCAGAGCGGCTGCGGGCAATGGATTTCGCCTCACGGCGCAGGTCATGTAATGTTGTTCTCGCAACGCCGACCGGCAAGAAAAACCGCCGGAAAGCCAAGCGCTCGTAGCTTAACGGATAGAGCATCTGACTACGGATCAGAAGGTTGCAGGTTCGAATCCTGCCGAGCGCACACAGGTCAAAGGCCCCCTCGCTTCTAGCGAGGGGGCCTTTGACATCAGTGGGTGACATCAACGCGGGCGCTGGTGTCCATCACGCGGCCGGCGCGCACCCCGGACCGCCCTCCTCGTCCTGGGTCGGCTCGTCAACCCCCAGGGCGTCGTCCATCCGGTCGGCCGCCGCCTTGAGAGTGGTCTGCATCACGTGCGCGTAGGTATCCAGCGTCATCGTGATGGTGCTGTGGCCGAGTGTCTCCATGATCGTGCGGGCGTCGACGCCCTGGGCTAGCAGCAGCGAGGCACACGTGTGCCGGAGGTCGTGCACCCGTACGCGCCGCACCTTGGCGTCTCGGCAGAGGATCGTGAGCATGCGGTTGAGGCTGCGGGGGTCGGTGGCCCGGCCGGTGGCTGTGGTGAAGACCAGGCCGTTCGGGTGGTCGGGGAACGGCTGCCATTTGGTGCCAGCGACCTTCCGTTCCTGCTCCTGCTGCGCCTGGTGGATGATCAGGGCCTCGACGCATCTCTTCGGCAGTGACACCGTCCGGAGCGACCGAGCTGTTTTCGGCGTGCCGAAGAGCAGTTCGCGCTTGATGCGCTGGAGGTTGCGTCGGACCCGGAGCTGGCCGGTGGCCAGGTCGATGTCCGACCAGGTGAGGCCGAGGGCTTCCCCGCGGCGCAGGCCGGTGGAGATGAGCAGCAGCCACAGGGCGTAGAGCCGGTGCTTGCGGGCCGTCCTGAGCAGGATTTTGGTCTCCGCGGCGTCCAACGGGCGTACCTCCTGGCGCTCGACGGTGGGGGTCTCCACGATGCGAGCGACGTTGCGAGCGATGAGTTCCTCCCGGACGGCCTGTTGGAGTGCGGAGCGGAGTACGGCATGGACGTACTGGACGGTGCGGGCGGACGGCCGGCGCTTGCAGCACTTGTTCACGGCGCAGCAGGTCCGGTCCTCCTTAGCGCGTGCCGCGTCGACTCCGCGCAGGCAGCAGAGGCAGCCGCCCTTGAACTCCGCGAGGAACAGACGGATGTCGGTGGGGGAGAGGCGGTTGAGCTTCTTCTTGCTGAGGGCGGGTTTGATGTAGAGCCGCGAAAGGCCCTCGTAGCTGTTGAGCGTCGCAGGCTTGAGGCGGGTGGGCGCGATGGCGGCGAGCCAGTAGGTCAGGAAGTCGCCGAACGCCATGGTGGAGGTGGCGGCCGGGATGCCCTGCCGTGTCTTCTCCTGAAGTTCGATGAGCTTGTTGCCCACCTCCTCGCGCGTCTTGCCGTAGACGAACTTGCGGACGCGGGTGCCATCGGGCCGGTAGACGTACGCGGCGGCCTGATACCGGCCGTCAGTGCGCTTCGTGATCGTGCCTTCTCCGTTGGCGCGCCTCTTGGCCATCAGGCAGCCTCCTCAAGCTTGTTGTGGATGTAGGTGCGGAGTGAGTCGAGAGGGATGCGACGGGCGCGCCCCTCGGTGAAGCTCGGCAGGGTGCCGGAGCGGATCAGGTCGTAGACCTTGCTGCGGCTGAGCCTCAGGGCGGTCATGACCTCCGGGACGGTGAGGGCTTGCGGGTCGCTCGCGACGACGGTCAGCACGTTGAGACCTCCGGAAGAGGGCTGGACCTGCGAATGGAGTTGGTTCGGGGGCTCTTTGGAGGCCCGCGCCTGTCCGAGGTGTGGATTTCTGCGTCATCGCGTCACGCACGTCATTTGTGGCTCTGACCTGTGGTTATGCGTGACGCGGGCAGCTCGGGGCGTGTCACGGGGCGAAGCGGAGTTCGGTCACCTGTGACGCGGGTGACGCGGGGTGACGCAGGTTTGGCCGTCAGCGTCACTGCTGTCACCGCTGGTCAGGGACCGGGTTCAGGTGGCTGGTGACGTGGGTGACGCAGGATCTCTTCTCTTAGGAAAAAAAGGGGGTGGTGTCTGTGGTTGTGCGGCGGTGCTCAGGACGTGAAGAAGGAGCCGCTTCGCGGCACGTCTTGCGCAGCGGCGGCATGCCGCCGGAACAGCAAGAGGAGCACGCCGGGCGCGATGGGGGTGCTCCTCTTGCTTGTTCAGTGCGGCGCCGTGACGGCGGGGTCAGAACGCCGCTTCCTGCTGGTGCGGGGGCAGTGTCGCGGGGCGGGTCATCTCGATGTAGCGGGCGGCGCTGGTGCGGCCCCAGTCGATGAGGACGCCGCGTGCGGCGAGGGTCGGCTGAAGGCGCTTGAGGCGGTCGGAGAGGACCTTGCCGGTGGTGGGCCAGCCCTTGGGCAGGGGACGGCACTCCTCGCCGCTGTAGAGGCTTGTGAGGCAGTGCAGCCACTCCGATGACGTCATACGGACTTCCGTACCCGCGTCGAGTCCGGCCGCGTGGTTCAAAACCGTCTGCGCCAGCAGGTCACCTTCGATGACGTCGTCGTTGAGGTCATCGAGGCTGGCCCGGTAGGCGGCCAGCGAGCCGAAGCCGGTGGCCGTGTCGAGCTGGGCGCACAGGTGGGCGAAGTCTGCCATTCGCAGGTCGGTGGGGGTGTCTGCCTGGGCGGCACGCACCTTGACTGTCAGGTCCAGCAGGGAGCCGAGCACGGTGGGCAGGATCTCCGCGTACTCCGTCCACAGCTCTGCTTCGGTTCGCCGCACCCGGGGCCGCACGAGACGGAGGGGGAGGAGGCGTTCGGCGAGGTCGGGGCGGATGACGCCGACGTCGATGCCGGTCAGGAGCATGGGGCGGCGGTAGCGGGAGCGGACGACGTCGCCGTCGGTGAACAGGGCGCGCTTGATGCTCTCGGCGCCGGTCACGATGCAGCACATGAGGTCGGACAGGTCCGGGGGCAGGTGGGAGAGGTTGTCCAGGGCAGTGACCCATCCGGCGGCGACGGCCGTGATCATGTTCTCCTCGTCCTTCGGTGCCCGGCGCAGGTCACCGCTCATCCCCTCGATGATCCGCACCAGCATCCGACCGCCGGTGGACTTTCCCGCTCCTTGGGGGCCGGTGAGGAACGGGGCGGGCACGGGCACGGACGGCTCAAGGCAGCCGATCAGCCAGGCGATGGCCAGGCACTCGGTCTCGGCGCTGGCGAAGTTGCACAGGCGGAGCAGGAGGTCGATGCCCTTGCCGTTGGTGTCCTGGGCGGGCAGGGGGAGTTCGCCGGTGAGCTGGGTGCGCCGCCAGCAGACTTCCTGCGGGTCGGGGGTGAGGACGTCCCAGCCGGTGGGGTGGATGCGGACCGACTTGCCGTCATCGCGGCCCAGGTCCAGCCACGTCGCCCCGTCGAATCCGGGCGCCACGCGGATGTGGGTGGGCTGTACGTCCTCGGTCAGTGCGAGTGCTTCGATCAAGTCCAACGCCTCCTTGAGGGCGGTTCCGTTGAATACGCCGATGCCGTCGCGGTACAGGCCGACCATGAGTTCCTGGCGGTGGCTTCCCGTCGTGCCCTGGGAGCGGATGGGCCGGGCCACGGGGTGGCCGTTCTTCTGCGCGTAGACGGTGCCGTCGATGGTGCGGAAGTACCGGAAGTGCGCCTGCGCGTAGTCGGTGATGATCTGGCGGGCCGGCGTCTTCTCGTCCTCGGACATGGCTCACATCCCCAGCGCGGTGCGGGCGTTGGCCCACGCGTCATTGCAGTGCCGGGGCGATTCGCCCTTGGCCTGAGCGGCGGTGAACAGCCGCGTGACGTGGATGCCGGTGAGGCAGCCGCACCGGCCGTGCGTGGAGAGTACGGCCAGGAACGTTCGGTAGACGGTCGTGTGCACCGCCTCGCTCGCGCCGGTGATGCGCTGCTCCGCCATCGTGATGCCGCGTTCCAGGAAGGCGGGCGTGCGATGGCGGCACTCCCCGCCCCCGGCCGGCGGGGACACGGTGAGGGGCTGCGGCTCGGGCCGGACCGGGGCGGGCTTGCTCACGGCGAGCGCGCGCACGGTATCCGGCAGGTAGGCCATGGCGCCGGTACCGAACCCGAGCCAGCGTGCGTAGGCCATCGTGGACTTGATGTCCACGCCCGGCCGCACGGCGTTCGCGGACTGCATGGTTCCCAGGTACAGCCAGTGCTCACCCCGGGTGGTGGGCACGGTCTGCGTGACGGGCAGGTTCTTGCGAGCCCACGCGATCGCGTCGGCGTTGTCCAGGTCCACGACCGTCAGCCCCGCACCGCCCGGGTGATAGGCGACCGCGCTCGCGCACAGCCAGGCACGCCGCCACATGCCGGAGTCGATGACGTGCGGGTCGGTGGTCGCGGCCGCCCACGCGTGGCACGGGCCGGGGCAAGCGCACGGCCCCGGGGTCTTCATGTTCGGCCGGCCTCCGCACGCGTTGTTGGCACAGGCCGGGCAGTTGCCGAACGGCACCTTGCCCGCCCGAAGCGGCAGGACCGGGATGCGCGAGGCGGCGAGGTCGAGCGCGGTGCGCAGGTGCTCGCTCATGCCGCCGCGCACTCGCCGGATGTCGGTGGGTTGCGTCATGCTGGGAGACCTCCACAGGTCTGTAGATGGCAGGTGGACAAGGGCGGCCCCGCGACTTTGGCGAGACGGAGGGGCCGCCCTTGGCGTAGCTAGCGGTTCGTGGCCCACCGGGCGTACTGCTGGCGGACGTAGGCGCGGGGGTTGCAGCCCACGACGGCCCCGTCGAGGGCCATCAGTCGGCAGGCGAGGCGAAACGCGTCGCTGGTGGTGGCCGTGTAGCCGGGGATGAGGCCATGGGCCATGCGGTCCCAGAGCGCCGCGCGCCGCAGCAACCACTCACGCCCTCGGTCCTCGGTATTGCTGAGCCACACCAGCTCGCTGCCGTGCTCGGGTGCGGAGGCGTAGGCCTGGATGGCGTTGGGCCAGTCGGTGACGTCGTTCTCGAACACAGGGACCCCTGTCAGCTGTTGAAGTGCGGGTGAGCAATCGTTCGGGCGGCGGTGGTGCTCACGCGGCCTCGCGGCCGGGCAGGAGCATGCCGTCGTCGCTTTTGCGGAGGGCTCCCGTGGTCGTGAGGGTCTTGATCTCGCGGGAGACGGTGCCCTTGTTAATGCCGGTCCGGTCGGTGATGTCCCGCAGCGTGCGGGCGCCGTCGTGGACAGCCCGCAGGACCCGGTCACGATTCGTCTGTGCCCCGGTCGATGCGGGCGCGGAAGCCGTAGCGGCTGCCGGCTCCTTGACCAGGCGGAGCGTGCTCGCGGCGGGCCGGGAGGACGCGCGCTGCCAGATGGGCCGCTCAGGGAGGGCGATCACGTCCGTGGGGGAGAAGGCGCGGGTGTGGATCGGGTGGGGCTTGGCCTTCGGTCCCGAGCGCAGCATCGCCACGCCGGGCATGGGCAGTTCGTGCGCGTGCCAGCCCTTCTCCGTGGCGTCCTCTCCGAAGACCACGCGGGACTCACCCGAGGTGGACAACGCGAGCGCGGCCCGGTAGGTAATCTGCGCGCTGATCTGCGGGTCGATGCCGCCCTTGGCGTCCATCGTGGGTTTCTGCGTGGCCCAGATCAGGATGATCTCGGCTGCCCGCGCCATGCGGGCCAGCGTGCCCAGGTTCTCCATGATCTGCGACCAGTCGGGATCGCCCGGCTCGCCGTCGCTGCCCTTGGCCCGCTTCTTGCGGGCCATGGTGATGACTTCGGCTCCCTCGTCAACGAACACCGTGATCCGGGGCCGCTCGTCGGAGATCTCAATCGTGTCCCGACCGCGCGGGACCAGGGCGAGCCGCTCGTGCATCTCGACGACCAGTTCGTCGGTGACCTCCAGCACCTCATCAATCGTGATCGCAGTCCGGGCGCGGTGTTCCCAGTTGATCGCCTCAACCCGCTTCGGGTCGATGACCACCAAGCGGTGATCAGGCGCCTCGGACGCCTCAGCCAGAAGAGCGCGGGTCGACCAGCTCTTGCCCGAGCCAGACGTGCCCGCAATCAGCATCCGGCGGCCCAACGGGACCATGACCGACTCGCCCGTGACCGTGTCGACGCCCCACGGGTCGCCCGGCTTCCAGCCGCTCAGGTCGATGCCGTCGGCTGCGCTACGGGTCCGCAGCGTGATGGTGGCGCGGTCGCCGTGGCTGCCGGAGGTGATCTCCATGCGCAGGTCGGTGCGCGCCCCGAGCAGGGCCCGGATCTCATCCGCCTTGGCACGGAACGTCTTGGGCGTCCAGCGGCCGTCGAGGCGCACGTGCGAGACCAGCCCGGCCGGGGTGAGCTTCGCCGGAGTGGGAACCGTGCCCGACAAGCCGCGGGCATCGGCGTTCGGCACCCAGAACGACGGATCGAGCCGGGAGGCGAGGCGCTGCTCTTCTGCGCTCATCCCGTCATCGAGTCGCACCGACGGCTGACGGCGTCCCAGCCACAGAGCGGCGAGGTTCAGGCCGATGAGTCCTGCGGACAGGGACGCCGGCCACAGCGTGAGCGCGTGCGTGGCCTCCGACATCAGCCACGACGCCAGCCCGCCCGGCACCGTGTGCGCGACGTGCGTCTGGACCGCGCGGGCCGCGAGGGTGGCGGGGTAGTCCTTCCGCGCCGCCTTCAGCCCGGCCCGTGCCTGACTGTGATGCTGCCGGGCAGCCTTGTTCGCGGTGCGCGCGGCCCGACGGGGCCCCGACAGCGGATTGCTGGACGCCTTGCGGGCCGCGCTGCACTGGTTGCGGGCCATCACGGCGATGGACCGGGCGGAGTTGTGCTCTCGCTGCGCCGCCATGAGCGCCTTCAGGTTCTCCGGAGTCCGCAGCTGCGCCCGGCGCTCCGCTTCCCTGTCCCACCATGCGGTGAAGGGCGTGCACATCGGCGCGAGTGCATCCAGTGCCGTATTGGTTGTGTCGGTGGTGGTCGACCATGCTTGCTTCCAGTCCACGAAAGGGTCCTCCAAGACCGTGGATGAGGGCCGGTGCGCCGTTGCGTGGCGTCACCGGCCCGCCCGAATTGCGATAGTTGGTGCCTTCGGTTGCGTCGACAGCACCGGTTGAACCCCCTGCAACACGTCCTGACCTGCGAAGTTGCGGAGTTGCACCGTTCCGGGGAGAGGGGCCCTACGCGCACGCGCGCGTAGGGCGGTGGAAATCGCGGTCGCGCGGCGCCTCCTTGGGGGCATGAGCGGCCGTTCGCGGCCCCCGGGGTCTTCCACCCCGCGCGAGGGGGTCCAGGCGCCCTATGGGCCGCCTACGGGTCCCGCCTTGGGGGCCCTCAATTGCCTTTGGGCCGGGTGAGTTTGAGGGTGACGCCGCCGACACCGATGGGCCCAGCTGTCTGGGCGATGACAGTGACCGTGTGAGCGGCCGCATCGAGCAGCGCGCACAGAGCGGCGACCAGTCCCCAGCCACCGATAGCAGCGGCCCCGGCGATGACCACCGGGAACAGGTAGTGCCGCAGTGGACGTCCAGTCGTGTCGGTGGTGTGGACGACGATGACGACGGGCTGTCCGACGGCTTCGGCGCGGCGGTAGTCGTCGGCGGGGATGTGCGGGGCGATGATCCCCGGCGGGGCACGGTGGGACATCAGCGCTCCTTGCTGGGTAAGCCGCGCTCAGCAGGCACGGAGCAATCGGGAAAAGCACAGGTGGAGCACATGCCGAGGGACGGAGGGATGACGTATCCCGCATCCCGCCGGCACTCGGGGCAGGTGCGGCGGGCAGCGTTGGCCTTGGCCAGAGCCGCCCATCGGGCCGGGGTCATCGGACGCACCGGCTTGGCGTGGTCGATGCGGTAGAGGTAGGCCACCAGTGGGCCCCGGCGGCGGCGCGGCCGTTCGAGCTGAGCAGCCACACACTGACCACCGGGCCGCAGGCCCCGGGCGCGGAGTTGGCGGCGGGTGGCATAGCCGTCCGGGGCCAGGCGCCACCGGAACACCGGCAGCGCCCCCATCACGCGGCCTCAGCCGCCGTGGCGGCGCGGTCGGCGAGGATCGTGTCCCGCAGCGACCGGGCGTTCGCCGGCGACGTGTGGATGGCGCGGCGGATGCCCTCGCCGGTCACCTTCGAGTCCGGCCAATCGGCCGTCACCTTGCGTGCTTCGGCGAGCAACTGTTCCGCCGTGCGCTTCGGACGAGTCGGCTTCGCCGCCTCCGGGACGCGGCCAGTGGCGCGGCGCGGTCGGGTCGACTCTGCCGCCACCGCGCGCCGCTCGATCGAGGTGACCGGAGCAGGGTCGACCGGCGGGAGCGGCTTGAGCGGCATCGACTTTCCCAGGTCGACCGCGACCGGATCGGGCAGAGTCAGCCGGGTCAGCATCACCACCGGGTCCGGCGTCGATTCGGGCAGGTCAGCCGTAGACCCTTTCCTCTCGGTCTCGGTGGATTCCTCCGCATTCGTGGCCGGGGTGGGATCGAGGGTGATCCCGTCGAACATGGCGGCGAGCGCGGCGTCCGCACCGGCGGTGACGCGGTCGCGCTGCACGTCCAGCAGCCTCGATCCGAGCGCCACGTCCCCGACCCCGACCTTGCGGGCCAGCCGCCACGACTTTCGGTCGGACCACCACTGGACCCGGCCGCTGGGGTGGTGGGCGGCGCGGGCGCGGTGGTAGGCGAGTGCCTGCACCAGGTCGGCGGTGTGGCGCTCGTTCTCCGCGTCGCGGCCGTCGGTGTGCACCACGATCCGCCGCGCCAGGAACGCCATGCCCTCAGCCGAGACAGACATGCCCATCGGGGTCAGGGCGTAGATCACGGTGCGGCCCGGATCGGGGGCGGCCATCGCTCCCATGAAGGCAGCGGCGGCCGGCAGTGCCCACAGCCCGGCGCGGATGATGCGCGGGGAGGACTGTCCCAGCATGGTCAGCCCGAGCAGGACCAGGGCGAGCACCGCCGTAGCGCCCTCGCCGGCGGCGAGCGCACCGAGTGCGGTGCCCTTGCCGTAGGCGTGGCCGATGTTGCTGTAGGTGCCGATCCCGCCGAACACGCCCGTGGCCAGCATCGGCACGAAGGCGGCCGTCAGGACCCCGATCTGTGCCCGGGTCAGTTTGGTGCTGGTCATCGGGCGCCCCCGGCGGTGAGCAGGGCGGCGAGGATGAGCAGGGCGCCGCCGGTCTGGGTGAGGTCGACCGCGCGGCGCAGGCACGTGAACTTGGCGACCGCGAGCCGGGACAGTCCGGCGATGTCGACGGCCAGGTCCCGGGCGACGGCGGCGCCGATCTCGTCGGCGGTCAGCGTGGCCCACAGGGGGAAGCCGTGCCGGCCGCCCAGGTTCGGGCGGACCGACCGCAGCAGCAGACCGGCCGCGGCGACCAGCAGCGCCAGGCCGAGGCTGCCGGTGACGATGGCGGGCACGGTGAGCGGCACGTCGTGGGCGGCCGTCCAGGTACCGGCGAGCACCGCGCCGACGAACGCCAGCAGTAGCGCCGTCTTGGAGTCCGTCCGCGCGATCTCCGCCTTCACCTCAGTGTGCGCGGCGGTCAGGTTCTTCTCGGTGGTGCTCACGCGGCACCCCCGGGAAGGCTCGTGCCGGCCGCACGGTTGACCAGCGCGACCCGCGCGGCCAGCGCGCGGCGGCGGGCCCGGCGGATGCGGCGGTCGTCCAGCTCGGTTGGCGTGCGGTCGAGGGTGACGATGTGCGCGTCCAGCAGCTCGACGTCCGCCAGGATCACGGGCATCTCCTGCTCGATCGCGTCCAGCTCCGCATAGGTCGGCTCCATGAAGTCGGCGAACGCGGTAACAGCATCCTGAACAGTGACGATGTGGTTCATCGGGTCGTGCTCCTCTCACAGTGGAACGGCCCAACAGCGGCCCCGGGATTGCGCCCCGGGGCCGCGCGCCGTTCATGGGTGTGCGGGCGTCTTAGGCGGCGAGGACGGTCGCGGCGTCGGCGACCAGGCGGTTGGCGGCCACAAGGGCGTCGTCCCGCAGATCCGCCAAAGTGCGGGCGTCAGGGGCACCGCGCAGTGCGTAGGTGGCCTTGGCGGCGTCCTGGGCGGACTCGGCCAGGGCGGGGAGGATCAGCGACACCGTCAGCAGCGGGACGGTGAGGGCCGAGCGGGTCTCGTGACTGGCCGCGCGGGCCGCCGCGTAGGCATCGGTGGGGCCGGACAGGGCCAGGTCCTCACGAACCCACATGGCGCGGCGGTGATCGGCCAGAGCCGCCACCAACTCGGCGATGGCGGCGAGCTGTCGGGTGCGGAGGTCCTCCGCACGGGTCTCGGCCCGCTCGGCGCGGGCCGCACGCTGCTGGAGCACGTAGGCGGTGACCGACCCCAACAGCGTGCCGATCACGGCGATGATGCTGGACCACATAACGGTGTCCCCCTCGGGTGCGGTGGGCGGGAATCTCCCGGCTCCCCTCAGCCCCGCCCGTACGAGCCGCCCCGCAGAAGGGGCGCCCGGACGGGCGGGGGAGGCAACCGGCCGCAGCGGTGAAGTGCGGCGGCGGGATGAGGTAGTGCGTGTGCTGTCTCCTTCGGGAACACGAGCTCCCGTTTCAGGCGTATGGAGACGTGACCTTTCGGTCTAAGCCCTCCGGTGAATGACAAGGCGCCGGGCCGCCTCCCCCCGTCCGCTGCGGGGCTCCTGGGTGGTGCACCTGGGCGTCGATCAGGGCGTCCAGGCAGGCAATGCACGGGACCGTTGGCCCCTGAACTCCTGCACTCATGTGCTTATGTGCAGGAGTTGCTGCCATGAGAATGCCCAACTCCTGTACATGAGTCAACCCGCCGCGACAGCTTTCGTCGCGACGGGCTGAAGGGGT
Organism: Streptomyces sp. NPDC101227; assembly: GCF_044767545.1. Classification (NCBI taxonomy): domain Bacteria; kingdom Bacillati; phylum Actinomycetota; class Actinomycetes; order Kitasatosporales; family Streptomycetaceae; genus Streptomyces; species Streptomyces sp. NPDC101227. The sequence continues at coordinate 185,795 of NZ_JBIWOD010000005.1, forward strand.
TGAGGCTGCGTCAGTCTCCGGCAGGGATGCGGTAGTCGAGAATGAACTGGTCAGCGGCCATGACGGTGTCGCAGACCTCGACCACCCGGCCGCCCTCGCTCTCCGCGTTCCGGATCAGGTGGATCACGGGCGAGCCGGGGCTCAGGCTCAGGGCGCCGGTCTCCTGCTTCGTGGCGAGCCGGGCGCGCACCGTCTCCGTGAACTCCTTCAGCATGTGCCCGTTCTCCTCCAGACGGGCGTAGATGCCGCCACCCCCGGGGTTCTCCGCGAGCAGCTCGGGGATCTCCTCGGCGATGTCCCACGGGAGGTACGACGTCGCCTCCTCCGTGGGCGTCCCGTTGCTGAAGTACAGGCGCCGACGCGCCAGCACCTTCGCGCCGGCGGGAACCCCCAGTCGCTCCGCGATCTCCTCAGGCGCCTCGGTGGGGCCGACGTACAGCACCGTCACGCCCGCAGTCTTCCCGGCCTGCTCGGATTCCGCGAGGTAGGCGGCCTTGCCAGCCTTGCGGTGGGAGCGTCGGAAGCGGTCGGACGACTTGCGGCGTACCGGCGGCTGGCTCTTCACGAAAGAGCCCTTGCCGTGGTGGGTGTCGATCAGGCCGGTGGGCCGGAGCTCCGCCACGGCCTTACGCGCCGTGCCCTGGGAGACGGAGTAGCGAGCCATGAGCTCCGACTCGCTGGGAACCTTGGCTCCAGCGGGGAGGACTCCGGACCTGATCTGCTGAGCCAGGTCTTCCGCGATCTGTAGGTACCGTGGCCGACCTGAGTCTCTAGAGGCTGTTGTGCCCATGTCCTTCAGTCCTCCTATGCTCCTGTACATGAGTAACGCTAACCGGAGGGCCGGTCAATGTCGCTTCACTCGGTTTCGGTGGCCGGAGTGGTGGTCCGCGAGGACGGCCGCGTTCTCGTGATCAAGCGTGCGGACAACGGCGCCTGGGAAGCCCCGGGCGGCGTCCTCGAACTGGACGAACGCCCGGAGGACGGCGCCTGCCGAGAGGTACTGGAAGAGACCGGCATCAAGGTCGAGACGGAGCGCTTGACCGGGGTCTACAAGAACATGAAGCGCGGCGTTGTTGCCTTGGTCTTCCGCTGCCGGCCGGTCGGAGGCGAGGAGCACACGTCAGACGAGTCCGTGGACGTGCGCTGGTTCACTCGTGAAGAGGTGGCGAGCCACATGGTGGAGGCGTACGCGGTGCGGGTCCTCGATGCGCTTGATGCTGGGGGGCCGCAGGTGCGGGCTCATGACGGCCGACGGCTGCTGACCACAGACCTTTCGACGGGCCGCTGACCTTTGGGGCGATCGTCTTGCGGGCCCTGGGCGACGACTGCATAGGGACCGGGCGTGGAGGACGCGATGACCTTCCGGCGGTTGGCGGGCCAGGTGGCCCCCACCGCAGTTTGAAGGATCGTAGTTTCAGGCCGCAGGCGCCGCTGAGCTCGCAAAGGTCTGTTATTTATGCGCCAAAACAATAGGACGGGCGCTCAGCGGGATCGGTAATAGGTCAGATCGCTAGTAGCCTATTACTCGCTCAGGCTGATCTTGCCGGAAGTCTCTATTCCGGCTCCGGATTCTGCGGTTCTTGTCGTCAAAACCGAAGTTTTTCTGTGCCACAACCTGTGGGTCGTGAATCTGCAGGTCAGGCGCCATGGGGGTGGCGCATTATGGATCTTTCCACAGGCTCTTCCACCCTTTTACCCACAGGTCATCTCTATTTATCCTCAGGTAATCCGAAGTTATCCACAGGGGTTGTGGATAAGCGAATTGGTGACGACCTGACTTGGTGTCACGATTGGGCCCAAGGGGTTGGCGTGGCCGCAAAAAGGCGGCCCCCGCTGCAACGGGAGCCGCCCCGACCTAACTCGTAGCGCAAGGAAGGTCTCTTATGACACTACCTAGCTGGCCCCGGGAAACAACATCCGGCTGTGAGGATGCGGACGATGGGCCGATCTCGGGTAGGCGCGTGTGGTCCCTTTGGAGCGGCGGATTCCGTCTGTTGGCGGGGTGCGGAGCTCTTGCCCTCGGAGTTATGGCCCTTGTCTTTCTGTTCCCGGCAGTCGCCACTCCGATTGCGACGGCATCTGGTGTGTTGGCGATCGTGTACCCGATCGCATCAACCCGGCGCAGCGTTTCGAGGGTGAGCGAGGTGCCCGAGCACGCCGCTTCCGAGTGCTCGCCTACGCGTGCTGAGGCTCCAGAGGGTGACATCAGCGGCTGACATCAACGGCGGTGTACGCCAGCGAACAGCGGTGGACCTCGTGAGGCCGCGGCCTTGTTTGGTGCCCTGAGGGGCGACGGCTCCCTGAGGCGTTTAGGGATGCGGCACCCGCCTACGGATCAGAAGGTTGCAGGTTCGAATCCTGCCGAGCGCACAGCATGACAAAGCCCCCGCCGGTGATCCGGCGGGGGCTTTGTTGTGCGTTCTGTCGTTCCGCCGTTCGGCCGTTCTGTTGGTGGTTTGACGGGTGGTGGATGTGGTGCGGATGTCGGCGTTCTTGAGGGTCAGTTCTTGCCGGTGACGGTGGGGTCGAGCCGGTGGCCTCGATCGGGTCGTGGGCAAGGTCGAAGTCGGCCTTGCCCGTTGGGGGCAGGGTTGCCTGCCGCCACGGAGGGTCGCGCGGGCGCGTTCAGCAGCTGCCCGGCGGTGTACGTCCACGGATGGCGCGCGTACCGGCCGCATCGCGCTGTGGGCAGGGCTTTCGGGCCGGCCGTCAGTGGGTCGGTGGGGGGTTCCGGCTGGGGTGGCAGAAACGATTAGGTGTTGGTGGGGGAGTCGCGTACTGTTAGGGCAACCGACGCGGGGTGGAGCAGCTCGGTAGCTCGCTGGGCTCATAACCCAGAGGTCGCAGGTTCAAATCCTGTCCCCGCTACTGATGCCGCAGGCCCAGTGGATCTTTGAATCCGCTGGGCCTGCGGCTTTTTTGCGTTCCGGGGTGGCGGGTGGCGGGTGCGGTTCAGGGGTGGGCCGGTGGGGGCGGGGCGGTGTAGTGGGCGGTGGGGCCGGGGTGGGGTGGGGTCAGGTGGGGGTGGAGGAGGAGGTCGTCGTCGTAGTCGCCGGTGTTTTGGTGGCGGAAGGGGAGCGGGGTGGTGGTGGGGAGGGTGAGGAGGCGGTCGCGTAGGCGGGTGGTGGCGGTTTCGTAGGCCTCTGCGGTGGTGCGGTCGGCGCCGGGGATCAGGAGGGGCGGGACGACGGAGATGCCGGTGTACCAGAGGGTGCCGTGCTGGAGGGGGAAGAGGAGGTCGTTGAGCTCGCCGTTGACGCCGCGCGGGCCGAGGGTGGCGGCGCGCGCCCCGGCGGTGACGATGACCAGGGCGCGCTTGCCGGCCAGCTTGCCGTCGCCGTAGCGCTGTGGGCGGCCGGTGGCGGGGTCGGTGATGCCGAAGGCGAAGCCCTTGACGAAGACGCGGTCGAACCAGCCCTTGAGGATGGCGGGCATGCCGTACCACCAGAGGGGGAACTGGATGACGAGCGTGTCGGCCCAGGTGAGTTTCTGCTGTTCGGCGCGGATGTCGGGGGACAAGTGGCCGTGCGCGTAGGCGCGTTCCGAGGCGTCGCCGATGAGGAGGCGGTCGGCCGGGTCGTGGGCGTAGTCGGCGGGGTTGACCAGCGGGTTCCAGCCCATGGCGTAGAGGTCGGAGACGCGGTGCCGGTGGCCGTGGGCGTCGAGGGTGCGCAGGCCCTCGGTCTTGAGGGCGCCGCTCAGGGAGCGCTGGTCGGGGTGGGCGAACAGCCAGAGGACCTTCATGCGGTCCACTGTCCGGGGCGGCGGGGCGGCGAACGAGTGGCCGGATGGTCATAGTGTGCAAGGATCGGGCCATGGGTGAGAGAGGCGTGGGGAGCGGGGAGCCGGCCCGGCATCGGGTGGTGGTGCTGGTGCGGGACGGGATGCTGCCGATCGAGGTGGGGATCGTGCACCGGATCTTCGGGGAGGCCAGGTCGGCGGCCGGGGAGCCGCTGTACGAGCTGGTGACCTGTGCGCTGGAGCCGGGGGAGGTGCGTACGGATACGGACTTCACGGTGAATGTGGCGCATGGAGTGGAGGCGTTGGAGGAGGCGGACACGGTGGTCGTGCCGGCTTCGGGGGTGGATTACGACCCGGGGACGGAGCGGAGCCTGGGGCTGCTGAGTCCGGCGATGGCGGAGGCGCTGGGGCGGATCCGGCCGGGGACGCGGATCGCGTCGATCTGTACGGGGGCGTTCGTGCTGGCCGCGGCGGGGTTGCTGGACGGGCGGCGGGCGACCACTCACTGGCGGTCGGTGGAGGACTTCCGGCAGATGTTTCCGGCGGTCGAGCTGGACGCGGATGTGCTGTACACGGATGAGGGGGATGTGCTGACCGCGGCCGGGGTCGCCTCGGGGGTCGATCTGTGTCTGCACATGGTGCGGTGCGATCACGGGGCGGCGGTGGCCAATGACGTGGCCCGGCGGACCGTCGTGCCGCCGCACCGGGAGGGCGGGCAGGCGCAGTACATCCGGCGGCCGGTGCCGGAGCCCCAGGTGTCGTCCACGGGGGTGGCGCGGGCGTGGGCGCTGGCGCATCTGGACCGGCCGCTGAGCCTGCGGGAGCTGGCGGCGCGGGAGGCGATGAGCGTACGGACGTTCACCCGGCGGTTCCGGGAGGAGGTCGGGATGTCGCCGGTGCAGTGGCTGACGCAGCAACGGATCGAGCGGGCGCGGCAGTTGCTGGAGGAGACCGACCTGACGGTGGACCGGATCGCCGCGGAGGCGGGGTTCGGGACGGCGGCGTCGCTGCGGCAGCATCTGCAGTCGGCGTTGGGGGTGTCGCCGAGGGCCTATCGGAGCACGTTCCGGGGGCCGGAGCTGCGTACGGCCTGAGGGTGCGGGGGGTGTGGGGGCGCCGTTCGGCGGGGGCGTTGTCGTACCCCCGTCGTACGCTGACGGTGTGTGGCGATGTACGGGACCGTGCTGGTCGCGCGGGGCGGCGGGGGGCGCCGCGGGGCGGCGGTACGAGCAGGGGCTCGGGTGGCGGTATGACGCCGGGCGGGGCGAGCGGGGGGTGCCGCCGGACGGAGTCCGGGGGAGGGTGAGCCCGCTGCCCGCCGGGAAGGTGCTGGCGTTCGCGGCGCGGGGCGAGCGGCGGTGTCTGGGGGTGCGGCGGGGCGGCCGGTGGACGGTGTGTCCGTATGCGGCCGTGCTCGATGGCGCGGGCGCGAGGAGCCAGTGCGCGAGCTGTGCCCAGCTGGACCGGTCGCGGTCGGTGGCGGCCGACACCATGGCCGATGATCCGCGCCCGTACGGCGTCTATCTGGCGTACTTCGGTCCCGGGCTGCTCAAGGTGGGGATCACGGCCGCCGAGCGGGGGCCCGTGCGGCTGGTGGAGCAGGGGGCGGTGGCGTATGCGTGGCTGGGGCGCGGGCCGCTGATGGCGGCGCGGCGGGCGGAGGCGCTGCTGGGAAGCGCGCTGGCGGTGCCGGACCGCTTCGGGAAGGCGGCGAAGCGGGCGGCGCGGGGGGCGTTGCCGCCGGTGCGGGACCGGATCGCCGAGCTCGCCCGACTCCACGGTGCGGCACGGGAGTTGGCGGACTGGCCGGAGGCGCTGGAGCCGGTCGGGTTCGAGTGCCGTGACTATACGGAGCAGTTCGGGCTGGACCGTATCCCGTCGGAGGTCGCGGAGCTGGGCGCGATGGCGGCGGGGGCGGAGATCGTCGGGGAGGTGGTGGCCGGGGTGGGGGCGGATGTGTATCTGCGGCTGCGGCTGGGGGCTTCGGAGGAGCCGGGGGGCGGTGCGGGGATCGCGGTGCTGGATCTGCGGGTCCTGTCGGGGTGGGTGCTGGGGGCGGCGTCGGGGACGGTGACGACGGCGCCGGTGCGGGGGCTTGCGGGCGGCCGTGCCCGTGACGAGGAGGGGCAGGAGGGGCTGTTCTGAGAGGGGAGAGCTCTGGTAGGTCTGGGGCGGCGGGATCTGTGTGGGGCGCAGGTAAGTAGCTCCGGGTGAGTGGGCGCGGGCGTGGGAACGAGCGGGAGGAGGGCCGGGCGTGGCGGATGGGGTGGGTGAGGTGAGCGAGGTGGACGGGGATGCGCGGGTCGGTGAGTTCTGGCGGCGGCTGGGGCTGCCGGGGCTGGTCGATGTCCATACGCACTTCATGCCCGAGCGGGTGATGGCGAAGGTCTGGGCGTACTTCGACGCCGCCGGGCCGCTGCTGGGGCGGGCGTGGCCGATCGCGTACCGGTACGAGGAGGATCAGCGGCTGGCGGTGCTGCGGGGGTTCGGGGTCCGGGCGTTCACGTCGATGATCTATCCGCACAAGCCCGGGATGGCACGGTGGCTGAACGGCTGGGCGGCGGAATTCGCGGCCCGTACGCCGGACTGTCTGCGGACCGCGACGTTCTTCCCGGAGGACGGGGTGGCGGATTACGTAGGGGGCGAACTCGCCGGTGGCGTACGGGTCTTCAAGGCGCATGTGCAGGTGGGCGGGTACGACCCGGCCGATGAGGCGCTCGATGCGGTGTGGGGCGCCCTCGCGGAGGCCGGTACGCCGGTCGTCATCCACTGCGGGTCGGGACCGGCGCCGGGCAAGCACACCGGGCCGGATCCCATCGCGCGCGTGCTCGCCAGGCATCCCCGACTACGGCTGATCATCGCCCACTTGGGGATGCCGGAGTACACGGAGTTCCTGGATCTGGCGGAGCGCTACCGGGGCGTGCATCTCGATACGACGATGGCGTTCACGGACTTCGCCGAGCGGTCCGCGCCGTTTCCGCGGGCGGAGCGGGCGCGGCTCCGGGACCTCGGCGACCGGGTGCTCTTCGGCAGCGACTTCCCGAACATTCCCTACGGGTACCTGCATGCCCTGGAGGTGCTGGAGCGACTGGAGTTGGGGGACGACTGGCTGCGGCGGGTCTGTTACGGGAACGGGGCGCGGTTGTTCGGGCTGTGACGCCCTTCTTGCGGATCAGGCCGGCCGGGGGGCGGCGGTCAGGTGGGAGAGGGCGGTGCGCAGGTCCGCCAGGGTCGCCTCGTCCGTGACGCGTTCCGTCGTGGGGTCGGTCTTCGGGCCGATGGCGGGGATTTCGAGGCAGGCGGCCGCGATGACCTCGCCGCTCATCATCCGCAGGGTCTCGCGGAGTTGGGCGTTGGCGTGGTCGCCGCCGGCGGGGAAGGGCGAGGCGGTGATCACGGCGATCGGCTTGCCGACGCATTCGCCGCTGCTGACCAGCCAGTCGAGGGCGTTCTTGAGCACGCCGGGCACGCCGTGCGCGTACTCGGGGCTGACGACGAGGATCGCCTCCGCGGCCGCGGCGGCGGTACGGAGGGCGGCGACGGCGGGCGGCGGTGTGGCGTCCTCGCCGTCGAGGTCCGGGTTGAAGTGCGGCAGGGCGCCGATGTCCGCCGTGGTGGCGGGGCCGTCGTGGAGGTCGAGGGCGGAGCGCAGGACCGCGCCATTGGTGGAACGGGCGCGGAGGCTGCCGGAGAGGGCCAGGAGTCGCATGCGGGGACGCTACGGCCTGACGTCGGCGGTAAGGCAAGGGGGGCGGGGGTGGGGTGCTGCGGGAGGGGGTGGTCTGGTCGGCCGCTTCACGGGGCGTACGGGGGTGTCTCCGCTGGTCAGGGCGATTGTCAGTGGGCGGTGGGATGCTGAGGAAGTGGTGATCGGGCTGGACCGCGCGGGGGGCGGCCCAGGCCGGTCGCGCACACCTGGCGTCGGTTCTCAGGGAGGTCCTCACGCCGGTTCTCGGGCCGGTTCTCAGGAAATTCACAGAAATCCCCAAGGGAGCTTTCACGGGCGCGGGTCAGCCTTCGCCCTATGACCGTGACTTCGCCGTCCTCAGCGGCGGCCTCCGCGCCCATGGGGTCCGCGCGCCCCTCCGCTTCCGCCGCCGGCAATGCGGGGCGTGGGCCCGCCAAGCAGCCCGAACTGTTGCGTGCCGACGGAAGCCCGGTGCGGGTGCTGGTGGTCGACGACGAGTCGTCGCTCGCCGATCTGCTGTCGCTGGCGCTGCGGTACGAGGGCTGGGACATCCGTGCCGAGGGGGACGGGGCAGGTGCGCTGCGGTGCGCGCGGAGCTGGCGGCCGGATGCGGTGCTGCTCGATGTGATGCTGCCGGACATGGACGGGCTGACCGTGCTGGGGCGGCTGCGGCGGGAGTTGCCGGATGTGCCGGTGCTGTTCCTGACCGCCAAGGATGCCGTCGAGGACCGTATCGCCGGGCTGACGGCGGGCGGCGACGACTACGTCACCAAGCCGTTCAGCCTGGAGGAGGTGGTCGCCCGGCTGCGCGGGCTGCTGCGGCGGGCCGGGGCGGCGGCCGCGCGCAGCGCGTCGCGGCTCACGGTCGGCGATCTGGTGCTGGACGAGGACAGCCATGAGGTGTGGCGGGGCGCGGACGAGATCCATCTGACCGCCACCGAGTTCGAGCTGCTGCGCTACCTGATGCGCAATCCCCGGCGGGTGCTGAGCAAGACACAGATCCTGGACCGGGTGTGGAGCTATGACTTCGGCGGCCAGGCGAACGTCGTCGAGCTGTATATCTCCTATCTGCGGCGGAAGATCGACGCCGGGCGGGAGCCGATGATCCACACCCGGCGTGGCGCGGGGTATCTGATCAAGCCGGCCGGGTAGCGCGGATGACGCGCGAGTCCGCGGCGTGGCCGGGTTCACCGCCCGCGCCGCGGCGCAGGTGGACGCTGCGGACCCGGCTCGTGGTTTCGGCGGTCGCGCTGATCGCCGTCGTCGCGGCCGTCATCGGGACGGTCACCTCCATCGCCCTCCAGTCGTATCTGCAGGGCCAGTTGGACGGCCAGGTCGGTGAGGGGCTGGTGCGCGCCCAGGCGCCGCATCCGCGCGGCCCGGAGGCCGGCCCGAACCTCGATTTCGTGGCGCTGAGCGGGCAGCCGCTCGGATCGGGGCCACCGGCGGTGGGCATGCGGTTCGGGCCCGACGGGGCGATCGAGAAGGCGGCGCGGAGCAACAAGTCCACGAGCCGGCTGCCGTCGGAGCGGCTGGACGGCCTGAGCGGCGCGCAGGCGGCGGTGCTGGCCCGCGTACCGCGGGACGGGCGGCCGCACACCGCCGACCTGCCGGACCTGGGCGACTATCGGGTGCAGTCGTCCCGGGACGGCACGATCGTGCTGGGGCTGCCGCTCCGCCAGGTCGACAACACGGTCACCAGGCTCATCCGCGTCGAGGCGTGGGTGACGGTCGCCGGGCTGGCCGCGGCCGGGATCGCGGGCGCCGTGATGGTCGGGGTCGCGCTGCGGCCGCTGCGCCGGATCGCGGCCACCGCCACCCGCGTGTCCGAACTCCCCCTCCACCAGGGCGAGGTGGCGCTGCATGTGCGGGTGCCGGCGGCCGAGGCGGACGCCCGTACGGAGGTGGGGCAGGTCGGTGCGGCGCTCAACCGGATGCTGGGGCACGTCGGTTCGGCGCTGTCGGCGCGGCAGGAGAGCGAGATGCGGGTCCGCCGGTTCGTCGCCGATGCCAGCCATGAGCTGCGTACGCCGCTGGCGTCGATACGGGGCTATGCGGAGCTGACCCGGCGCGGCCGGGAGCGGCCGGGGCCGGAGACGCGGCATGCCCTGGGGCGGATCGAATCCGAGGCGGAGCGGATGACGGGGCTGGTGGAGGATCTGCTGCTGCTGGCCCGGCTCGATTCCGGACGCCCGCTCGCGTACGAGAGCACCGATCTCTCGGCGCTCGTGGTGGACGTGGTCAGCGATGCGCAGGCGGCCGGGCCCGCTCACCACTGGCGGCTGGAGCTGCCCGACGACCCGGTGCTGGTGCACGGCGACGCCGACCGGCTGCACCAGATCCTGGTCAATCTGCTGGCCAACGCCCGAACGCACACCCCCGAGGGGACGACGGTGACCGCCCGGGTGCGCGGCCGCGCGGAGCGGGCGCCCGGCGGTAGCGACGGCAGGCCCGTCACCGGGGCGTCATCCGTCCTCCTGGAGGTGCGGGACGACGGGCCGGGCATCCCGCCCGAGCTGCTCCCGCGGGTCTTCGAACGGTTCGCCCGCGGGGACGCCTCGCGGTCGCGGGCCGCCGGGAGCACGGGGCTGGGGCTGGCCATCGTGCAGGCGGTGGTCGGCGCGCACGGCGGCACGGTCGCCGTCGAGAGCGTGCCCGGCCGGACGGTGTTCACGGTCGGCCTCCCGGCGGCGCGTCCCGAGGCCCCGCCGGCTTCCCTGGAGAAGCACCACCGACGACCGCCGGCTCCCGACTCACAGCCCGGCCACAGCCTCACCACACCACCGTGACAGCCCGGTTGGCGAGTGTCGTCGCCATGACGACGACACAGCCGACCGGCACCCCGCTGGGCGCCCTGCCGCCCCGCGAGCATCTGCGTCTCGGCCAGACCGAGATCGTCCTCGACGTCGTGATCCCCGTCTACAACGAGGAGACCGACCTCGAGCCCTGCGTACGGCGGCTGCGCGAGCATCTCGCCCGCACCTTCCCGTACGGCTTCCGGATCACCATCGCCGACAACGCGAGCACCGACCGCACCCCCGAAGTCGCCGCCCGGCTCGACGACGCGCTCGAAGAGGTCACCGCGGTACGGCTGGAACAGAAGGGGCGCGGGCGGGCGCTGCGCACCGTGTGGGCGCTGTCCGAGGCGCCGGTGCTGGCCTATATGGACGTCGATCTGTCCACGGACCTCAACGCCCTGTTGCCGCTGGTCGCGCCGCTGATATCCGGCCACTCCGACCTCGCGATCGGCTCGCGGCTCAGCCGCAGCGCGCGGGTCGTGCGGGGGCCGAAGCGGGAGTTCATCTCGCGCACCTACAACCTCATCCTGCGCGGCTCGCTGGCCGCGCGTTTCTCCGATGCGCAGTGCGGGTTCAAGGCCGTGCGGGGCGATGTCGCCGAGCGGCTGCTGCCGATGGTGGAGGACACCGGCTGGTTCTTCGACACCGAGTTGCTGGTGCTCGCGGAGCGGGCCGGGCTGCGGATCCATGAGGTGCCGGTGGACTGGGTCGACGACCCCAACAGCACCGTGCACCTCGTACGGACGGCCACCGACGACCTCAAGGGTGTGTGGCGGGTGGGGCGGGCGCTGGCCACCGGACGGCTGCCGCTGGACCGGCTCGCGCGGCCGTTCGGCGACGATCCCCGCGACCGCGAGCTGAACGGAGTGCCGGGCGGACTGGCCCGTCAGCTGGTCGGCTTCTGTGTGGTCGGTGCGCTCAGCACCCTGCTCTATCTGGGCCTCTACTCCCTCTTCCGGCTCGGCGTCGGCCCCCAACTCGCCAACGCCGCGGCCCTGTTGGTGTCCGCCCTCGGTAATACGGCCGCCAACCGGCGGCTCACCTTCGGCGTACGGGGACGCGACCGGGCGGTCCGCCACCAGGCCCAGGGGCTCGTCGTCTTCGCCATCGGGCTGGCCCTGACCAGCGGCTCCCTCGCCGCCCTCGACACCGCCACCGGCAATCCCTCGCACGGCACCGAACTCGCCGTCCTGGTGGCCGCCAACCTCGCGGCGACCGTGCTGCGGTTCCTGCTCTTCCGGGCCTGGGTGTTCCCGGAGCGGGAGAGGGAGCGGGGCACCGATTCCCTCGAGTCCCACCGGACCGCACCGAACCACCAGAGCTACCCGAGCCACCCGAACCACCAGAGCCGCCCGAACCACCAGAACGACCGTGACGACCTGACCAGGAGCGCTCGATGACCCCGCACCAGCCCGCCGACCCGGAGGCCCCGGCCGACCGGCCGCAGGACCCCCGCTGGGCGCGCCCCGCCCTGCTCGCGCTCCTGCTGGCCACCGCCGTGCTCTACCTGTGGAACCTGAGCGCCAACGGCTACGCCAACCAGTTCTACTCGGCCGCCGTACAGGCCGGCGGCGAGAGCTGGAAGGCCTTCTTCTTCGGCTCCTCCGACGCGGCCAACTCCATCACCGTCGACAAGCCCCCGGCCGCCCTGTGGCCGATGGCGCTGTCCGTACGGCTCTTCGGGCTCAGTTCCTGGGCGATCCTGGTGCCCGAGGCGCTGATGGGCGTCGCGACGGTCGGCGTGCTGTACGGGGCCGTACGGCGGAGGTTCGGCGCGGCGGCCGGGCTGCTGGCGGGCGGGGTGCTGGCGCTGACGCCGGTCGCGGCGCTGATGTTCCGCTTCAACAATCCCGATGCGCTGCTGTGCCTGCTGATGGTGTGCGCGATCGCGGCGGTGCTGCGCGGCCTGGCGGACGGCCGGACGAAGTGGCTGGTGCTGGCCGGGCTGTGCTTCGGGCTGGGGTTCCTCACCAAGACGCTCCAGGCGTGGCTGATCCTGCCGGCGCTGGCCGCGGTCTATGCGTGCTGTGCGCCGGTCGCACTGCGCCGCCGGTTCGGGCAGCTGCTGCTCGGCGGGCTGGCGATGGTGGTTTCCGGCGGCTGGTGGGTGGCGCTGGTCGAGCTGTGGCCGGCGTCCTCGCGGCCGTACATCGGCGGGTCGCAGCACAACAGCTTCCTGGAGCTGACCTTCGGCTACAACGGCTTCGGGCGGATCAGCGGCAATGAGACCGGCAGCGTCGGCGGGGGCGGCGGCCGTGGCGGTGGCGGCGGCTGGGGCGAGACCGGCATCACCCGCCTCTTCGCGTCCGACATGGGCGGCCAGATCGCCTGGCTGCTGCCCGCCGCGCTGATCCTGCTGGTCGCGGCCGTGTGCGTGCTGTGGCGGGCGCGGCGCGCGGTGGCCGCCGAACCGGCCGGTCAGCGGGCGGAGTTCCTGCTCTGGGGCGGCGCGCTGCTGATGACCTTCGCGACCTTCAGCTTTATGTCCGGCATCTTCCACCAGTACTACAACATCGCGCTGGCGCCCTATATCGCGGCGCTGGTCGGCATGGGGGCCGTGCTGCTGTGGCGGCGCGGCGGGACGCTCGCCTCCCTCGTCCTCGCCGGAACGACGGCGGTGACCGCCGTGTGGTCGTACGTCCTGCTCGACCGCTCGTCGAGCTGGCTGCCGTGGCTGCGCTGGACGGTGCTGGTGCTGGGGTTGCTGGCGGCGGTGGGTCTGCTGCCGGCGGTACGGAACCGAGCGGCGACGGCAGCCATGTCCCCGCGTACGTCCCTTCCGGCGCGCCTCGCCGCGCTCGCGGCCGGGCTCGCCGTGGTGACCGCGCTGGCCGGCCCGTTCGCGTACGTCCTCGACACGGTCGACACCGCCAAGGGCGGCTCGATCATCACGGCCGGGCCCCAGGTCCGGGGCTCCTTCGGCGGGCCGGGCGGCCGGTTCCCGGGCGGGATGCGTGAGGCCGGCCTGTGGCGCGGCGGCAACGCCCCGGGCGGGCCACAAGGCGGGCCCCAGGCCGGACCCCAGGCCGGACCGCAGGGCCAGGCCCCCGGCCGGCAGGCCCAGGGCGGCCGGCGGGCCTTCCCCGGCCCCGGCAATGCCGGAACCGGCCGGATGGGTGCCTGGACCGGCGGCCGGAAGGGCGGCCGGATGGGCGGCGGGGGCGGCATGGGCGGCCTGCTCGACGGCGCCAAGGTGAGCGCCGAGGCCAAGGCGCTGCTCGTGCGGCACGCGGACGACTACACCTGGGCCGCCGCGGCCACCGGCTCCCAGAACGCCGCGAGCTACCAACTCGCCACCCAGAAGCCGGTGATGGCCATCGGCGGCTTCAACGGCAGCGACCCGTCGCCGACCCTGGCCCAGTTCAAGCAGTACGTCGCGGACGGGAAGATCCACTACTTCATCGGCGGCGGAAGGGGCGGCTTCGGCGGCCGCGGCGGCCCCGGCGGCGGCAAGGGAGGCTCGTCGAAGATCACCTCCTGGGTCGAGAAGACCTTCAAGAAGGTCACCGTCGGCAGCGCCACCTTCTACGACCTGACCCAGAGGCGCTGAGGGGCCGCCCGCACCGCGGAAGGCCGGTATCTCCCCCGGGATACCGGCCTTCCGCGCGTCCGCCGGGCCGCCCTCCGCTGGGAGGAGTCGAGCTCGGCCGGAAAATAAAATGTACGGCGTATAAGAACGTTGTACGGTGTAGATCTCGTCCCCGCCCGCACCGTACAGGGAGCCCCCATGCCCTCCGTGGCCTCCAACGCCACCTCCGCCGCCACCGCCCTCCAGCCACCCGGCCGCAACGCCGCCCGCTGGCTGATACTCGGGGTCATCTGCCTCGCCCAGCTCACGGTCGTCCTCGACAACACCGTCCTGAACGTCGCCATCCCCTCGCTCACCAAGGAACTGGGCGCGACCACCGCCGACGTCCAGTGGACGATCAGCGCCTATTCGCTCGTCCAGTCCGGCCTGCTGCTCGCCGCCGGCAACTCCGCCGACCGCTACGGCCGCAAGAAGATGCTCGCCATCGGCCTGGCGCTGTTCGGGCTCGCCTCGCTCGGCGCGGCCCTCGCCCAGTCGCCGGGCCAGCTGATCGCCGCCCGCGCCGGTATGGGCGTCGGCGGTGCGCTGCTGATGACCACCACCCTCGCCGTCGTCATGCAGATCTTCGACGACGAGGAGCGCCCCAAGGCCATCGGCATCTGGGGCTCGGTCAACTCCCTCGGCTTCGCCGCCGGCCCGCTGATCGGCGGCGCGCTCCTCGACCACTTCTGGTGGGGCGCGCTCTTCCTGGTCAACCTCCCCGTCGCGCTGGTCTCCCTCGCGGCCGTGCTCGCCCTCGTCCCCGAGTCCAAGAACCGCGTCGGCGACCGGCCCGACATCCTCGGCGCGCTGCTGTCCATGATCGGCATGGTCGGCGTCGTGTACGCGATCATCACCGGCCCGGTGTCCGGCTGGCTCTCGGCCGAGGTCCTGGTCTCCGCCGCCGTCGGCATCACCGGCCTGGCCGCCTTCGCCCTGTGGGAGCTGCACGTCCCGCACCCGATGCTGGACATGCACTTCTTCCGCGACCGCCGCTTCATCGGCGCCGTCTCCGGCGGCATCCTCGTCGCCTTCGGCATGGGCGGCTCCATCTTCCTGCTCACCCAGCACCTCCAACTGGTCCTCGGCTACGAGCCGTTGGAGGCCGGACTGCGGATGGCGCCGCTCGCGGTCACCGTCATCCTGATCAACTTCACCGGCCTGGGCGCCCGGCTGATGCCCCGGCTCGGCACCCCCGGAATGATCGTCTCGGGGATGACGCTGCTCGCGGCCGGTCTCGCCGCCATCTCGCTCCTCGGCGGCCACAGCTACGGCGGCATGCTGACCGGCCTGATCGTGATGGGCGTCGGCGTCGCGCTCGCCATGCCCGCCATGGCCAACGCCGTCATGTCCGCCATCCCGCCCGCCAAGGCCGGTGTCGGCGCCGGCGTCAACGGCACGCTGATGGAGTTCGGCCAGGGCCTCGGCGTCGCCGTCCTCGGCGCGGTCCTCAGCTCCCGCTTCGCGGCGCTCCTGCCGGTCGTCGCCGCGGGCGCCGGCTCGCTGCCCGCGGCGCTCGCCCGGACCCGTACGGACGCCGAACGGACCGCCGTCCAGGACGCCTTCGCCACCGGCATCGGCACCAGCCAGCTGTTCGGCGCCGCCGCGGTGTTCCTCGGCGGACTCGTCGCCGCGCTGCTGCTGCGCCGCGCGGAACGCACTGGCCAGGAGGCCGACGGGGCGTCCGTGCCGGAGCCGTCCACCGCTGGGGCGGAATAGCATCGACGGTGTACGGGACCGCGCACGACGACCAGGGAGGGGCGCCATGGCAGCGACGGACGGCCGCGCCAGGAAGCGACCGACACGACCGGCGCGGCCCAACAGCGTCTGGCTGACCGAACGCCCCCCGCTCAAACGCAAGGCGGACCAGCCGGCCGGACTCGACCTCGACAAGATCGTCGCGGCGACGGTCCGGCTGCTGGACGCCGAGGGCCTGGCGAAGTTCTCGATGCGCCGGCTCGCCGCCGAGCTGGGCGTCACCGCGATGTCCGTCTACTGGTACGTCGACACCAAGGACGACCTGCTGGAACTGGCCGTGGACGCGGTGTCCGGCGAGATGCTCCTGCCCGACGAGTCGGACGCCGGCGCCGACTGGCGCGACCAGCTCACCGTCCTCGCCACCGGCTACCGCGACATGCTGCTGCGCCACGCCTGGGCGGCCCGGCTGCTGGCCGAGTTCATGAACGTCGGCCCGCATTCGATGGCCTTCGCCAACGCCACCATGAGGGTGATGGGACGCACCGGCCTGGACCCGGACCGCGCCTCGGGCGCGCTGTCCTCCCTCTTCCACTTCGTCTACGGCTTCGCCACGATCCGCGCCACGCACGAAGCCCGCTGCCGGGCCGCGGGCATGAGCCTCGACGACTACTTCGAGCAGGTCATGACGGCGCTCGCCGGCCGCCAGGAGTTCGCCGAGACGATGGAGCTGTCCCACCGGACCGCCTCCGTCCGCGAGGGCCGCAGCGCGCTGGAGATGCTCGACCAGGACTTCACGATCGCGCTGGAACTCCAGCTCGCGGGCATCGAGGCGATGCGGGGGCGGGGCTAGGTCTGTCCGATGGACAGACCCTGGGGCTGCCTCGCCCGGCTGTCGGGCAGGGCCCGGTCGAGTTTGTCCCCGAGCGGCTTTTGGACCTGCTGATGCTGTGCGGTGGAGCTCTGAGTACCGGACCTTGGACCGGCACCGCCATGCCCGAACCGCCGGTCGGCAAGGTGAGTAGACGTACTCAGGCCGAGGCCTCGGATGATCCCGAGAATGGATCCGTGAGCGCAGAAGGCACAGCGAGCACAGCGAGCCCAGCGCGAGCTACCTGGGGGAAGGGCAGCGGTATGTCGAAGACCGTCCTTGGCGTGCCGCACCAGGCCCGTCCGACCGGCGAAGTGGTGTGGCCGTGGGTGCTGTGGGGCGTGTTGCAGCTGATGGCCGCTGCCCCGATGCTCGTGATGATCGCGGGCAACGGCTTGGTGGTCGGCATCTTCGGGCTCGCCGCCGGCGAATCCGCGGGCTTGGTGGCCCTGGTGGTGCAGCTGATCTCGGGGCCGGCACTGGGCCTGGCGGTACCGGCCCTGATGCTGCTGTCGCCGGTGGTGCGCCGGGCGAACCGGCCCGCGCTCTTCGCGCTGTTCGCCACCGGCCTGCTGTGCGGGACAGCGATCGAGTACTTCCTCTGGGTCGCCCCCGCGGTGGGCTGAGTCCCGAGGCCAGGCGGTGTCACGGCGCCTGGTGCATCAAGGCGGGCTGGTCACCGGACCTGTGGCCGGGCCATGCCACCCCCTGCCGGTCCACGTGGTCTCCGGCGTGGTGTTCGGCCCGCGCACACGGACGGGGATTGTTGCTCTCCACGGGCCGGGCGGCCCCGCACAGGCGGGGGCGTGGAGGCGGCGCGTGGTGTGGCGGCGGCTCGGGCATGTCAGCCCACCGCCGCGTCGAGGGCCCAGTGCCGTTCTGCGCGGACGTAGGGACGTACGGAGCCGAGCGCGTCCGCGTCCGTGAACGGCGCGTCGGCGGTGGCCTCTTGGGCGTAGGGACTCTTGTGGGCCGGCAGAAAACTCCGGCGGGGCGGCGGTTCGGGAGGGAGCGCGGGCGACGGGGCGCCGGCGCGGCGCCGCCCGGTCCCGGGGAACAGGCGCCCGACCCAGCGAAGCAGGGCGCGGCGCACGGTAGGGGCACGCATGTCGTCAGCTCAGCTCAGCTCCCGCTCCCGAATGTCTTGGGGACGGGAGCGCCGTCATGGCGCGGGTGGCGGCGCAGCAGTACGCGGTAGTCAACGGCTTCGGACCGGTCGCCGATGTTCAAGGCGGCGGCCAGTTTGACCTTGAGGTCGTCGCATTCGGGGCAGGCCGACTCGTTGTCGTGCTCAGGGGCAGCCATCCCAACTCCTCACTGAATGTGTCTGGTTGATTACAAGAATGGCTCAAGGAGGAGTAGCGTTGGGGCTATTCGGTGACCGATCAGTGGCTTGAGTAGTGGGGCATATGCACCTCCAGTTGACCTGCGGAAACACCGACTCGTTGTGCGTGATCAGTGCTGTGGTCAGGGGGAGTTATGGATGGACTGGGGGATACGGCCGAGAGTGAAGCATCGGACCCCCGACGCCGCTTCGCTGAGGAGTGCCGCGACAGACGAGAGCTGTACCCGGAACGGCAGCTGAATCAGGGCCAGCTGGCCCGCATGCTCCGGACGTCGAGGTCGACGGTCAGTCGCCTGGAGACGTGCAGGGGTCCGATCCCGTCGGACCTCCCACCGCTGCTGGACCAGGTGTTCTCGACAGACGGGCTGTTCAAGCGGCTGTACGAGGAGATCGTGGCGAAGTCTTTCCCGGCGCAATACCGACGGGGAGTGGCGTTGGAGCGGGAGGCAATAGTCGTCCGGCAGTGGTCTCCGTCGGTCGTGCCCGGTCTTCTGCAAACCGGGGACTACGCCCGCACCCTTCTCCGCGGCGGGGCTCCACGCGCCAGTGAGGAGGAGATCAAAGCGAAGGTCGCCGCCCGGCTGGCCCGACAAGACATCCTGAAGCGGGACGCGCCTCCAGACGTACGCGCCGTACTCTGCGAGTCCGTAATCCGTCGCCAGATTGGCAGCCGCGACATCATGCGTGGGCAACTTGCCGCGCTGTTGGCCCATGGCGCCAAAGCCGCTATCCGGATTCAGGTTCTGCCGTTGGACGCAGAGGCGCATCTGTTCATTGATGGCGGGGCCAGGTTCCTCACAGGGCCAAATCATCTGACCCTTGTCTGCGTTGAGGCATACCGTACGGTGGCGATTATTGACGACCCGGAGCGCGTGCGGGAAGCGCTGCGTGCCTACGATGGCCTGACAGGGGAGGCGCTTTCAACACGGGAGAGCGCACGCCTGATCAGGGGACAGATGGAGGCACTGACGTGACCACAAACCCTGCCGCTCGCCAGTGGGTGAAGTCCAGCTACAGCGGTGCGGAGCACGGTAGCGACTGCCTCGAGTGGGTTCCCGCTGCCATCCCCACCGGCTCCATCCCCGTCCGGGACTCAAAGCACCCGCACGGCCCGGAGCTCAGCTTCTCCACCGCCGCCTGGGCGGCGTTCGTCGGCGGAGTGCGGGGGGACGGCTTCCGCGCCGCGTGAGACGGCGCTCGGGCCGGGCCTCCAGTGGGAGGCCCGGCCCGAATGCGTTCGCTGCCGCCCGGCGGCTGCGGGCTACCGGCTACGGCTTGACCAGCAGTACCGAGTTGATCGGCGTCAGGTCCTTGACGAAGTACTGGCCGGCGGCCATCCAGCCCTGGCAGTCGCCGGAGCCGTTGTAGCCGGTGCAGGTGCGTACCCACGCGCCGCCGGTCTGGTTGTTGAAGATCATGTGGTTCCCGACCTGGTTGGACAGGTTGTGGGCTCCGTAGGAGTAGTAGGTGTTCGACGGGCGGTCGTTGTTCCAGCCGGCGTTCTGCGGGTAGATGCAGAAGGCTCCGGACGGGCAGCCGTGGACGGTGCCGGCCGCCTGCGCGGCGTTGGCGCTGGTGGCGGTGGCGGTCAGCGCGCCGGCCGCGAAGGCGAGGGCCGCGGCGGCCTTGGCGATCTTTCGCATGGTGTTCCCCCTGGTTTTCGTGGTCGTGGTGCACGACGTGCCGTACGGAACCCCTGCCGCGGACGCGGTGCAGGGGCCGTACTCGCCGTCGCGACAGGCAGTTTGCCCGAGTCGCCGGGGTCGCACCATCTATTCGATCTGAACCGAAATGGGAGGCGGGGGAGCCGGTCGTGTGCTAGGCCGCTTCATCTGGATCCGTCTGGATCCGTCTGAAGCGTTGGCGTAGCACGCGACGGCTGGACGGGTGCGGAGCCTCGTCAGTGGATGACGTCGAACACGTTCTTCTGCAGGCCGTTGGCGTAGGCCTCGTGCTCGACCAGCTTCAGCTTCTGGGCGTCCTTGTCCGTGGCGCTGAACAGACGCTTGCCCGCGCCGAGCAGGATCGGGAAGACGAGCAGGTGGTAGCGGTCGATCAGGCCGGCGTCCGAAAGGCTCTGGTTCAGGGCGGCGCTGCCGTGGACGATGATCGGACCGCCGTCGGTCTCCTTCAGTGCGGCGACCTCGTCGAGCGAGCGAAGGATCGTGGTCTCGCCCCAGTTCGTCACCAGGTCGTCGTCGGTGAGCGTGGTGGAGACGACGTACTTCGGCATCACCTTGTAGTCGGCGAAGTCCGCCATGTCGGGCCACACCGGGCTGAAGGCCTGGTAGCTGGTCCGGCCCAGCAGCATCGCGGTGGCTTCCTTCTGCTCGCGGCCCTTGATCTCGAAGGCCTCGGGGAGGAACTCGATGTCCTTGAAGGTCCATCCGGCGTTCCGGTAACCGGGCTCGCCGCCCGGGGAATCCACGACGCCGTCGAGCGAGATGAAGGCAGTGCTGATCAGGGTGCGCATCTTGGGTCCCTCGGTGTCTCGTATCCGGTTCTCAGCAGGTCAGGCCGGTGCGCGCGGCGACCGCACTCGCGGCTGCGGCGCACCGACCATGATTTTGACTGCGGACCGCGGAGAAACTCATCGGCCGTCGCTTGTTTTTTCTGGAGGCGTCGATCACCGCGTCATCCCGGGAGCCACACACGTGCCCGGCTCGGCCCGTCAGCCCGCGGCCTGCCCGCTGCCGAACACCTCCTTGATGAGCCTGTCCAGTGCCTTCGGGAACTCCTGCGCCGGATTGGCTGCGGAGTCGCCGGTGGTGAACCCGGCGGTCAGGGTCTTGCTGCCGTCGGGCGTGCTGATCATCAGCGACCCGTAGCCGCCCGGGGCGCCGCCGTTGTGGTGGACGATGGTGCCGCCGTCCGGGCCCAGGTCCTGCACGAACAGCCCCAGGCCGTAGCCGAGCATCCCGTGCGGCGTGCGCATCTCGGCCAGTAGCGGGGCCGGCAGGAGCTTGCCGCCCAGGAGCGCGGAGATGAACGTGTGGAGATCCTGGGTGGTCGAGATCAGGTCGCCGGCGCCGACCAGCAGGGAGAGGTTCTGACGGGAGACGTCGACCACCTTCCACTCGCCGGCGTCCTCGTAGCGGTAATACCCGTGGGCGTGCGGACTGGGGAGCTCCGGCGAGGTGCCCGGCACCACGGTGTCCCCCAGCCCGAGCGGGCGCAGGATCCGCCGCTGCATCTCCTCGGCGTACGAGTGGCCGGCGACCTTCTCGATCAGCAGCACGGCCAGTGTGTAGTTGGTGTTGGCGTAGCTCTGGTCCGTCCCCGGCTCGAACCGCGCCGGCTTGGACAACGCGAACCGCACGAGCTCCACCGGCTGGTAGGTGTGGAACCGGTTGTCCACCCACTCCTTGCCCGCGGCGGGGATCCCCGGCACGACCGTCCCGTCGGGGTAGTGCTCGCCGCCTGCGTAGTTGAACAGCCCGCTGGTGTGCTGGAGCAGCATGCGCACCGTGATCCGACGGTCCAGCCCGAGCTCGGGCAGGTAGCCGGCCACCGAGTCGTCCAGCCCGATCGTGCCGTCGGCCACCAGCTGCAACACCAGGGTCGCGACGAAGGTCTTGGTGGTGCTGCCTATCCAGAAGCGCCCGTTCGTCGGCGGCTCGGCGGCCTCGCCCAGCTTGCGCACCCCGGCGCTGCCGACCCACTCGCCCCGCTCGTCGTGCACGCGCATCTGCATCCCGGAGAAACCGGAACCGACGAACGCCTGGATGGACTTCTGCAGCTCCGGGCGATCCTGCCGGGCGTCATTCCTGACGGGGTGGAGGGATTCACTCATGGTCATTCCTTGTCTCGGGACAGGGCGTGCTCGGCGGATGTGCTCGGCGGATGTGCTCGGCGGATGTGTTCGGCGTGGCGCGAGGGCGTGCGGACCCGGGCCTGGTCGCCGACCTGCCGGCTGCCCGAGCCCCGCTCCCGCCTACTGGGTCGCTCAGGCGAACAGCTCACCGAGCAACTCGGGGCCGATGGTGATGCGGGCGGGGCGGTAGGCGGGTGGCTGCGTGCCCATCAGCTCGCGCACCAGGAAGTCCCAGCAGTGCTTGCGGACGTAGGCCAGGCAGTCGATGAACGTGTGCTCGGCCCCGGGCACGAGGAGCAGCTCGAAGTCCTTGTCGGCGGCGAGGAGCCGGTCGGCCAGCCGCAGCGTGTGGTCCGGGTGGACCTGGTCGTCCATTTCGCCGTGGATGAGCAGCAGCTTGCCGGCCAACCGGTCCGCCATCTCCACGTTGGAGGTGCGGGCCCAGGCCTCGGGGTTGTCCGCGCCGTCGTAGCTCTCCACGAAGCCCAGGTTGAAGTAGCGGGCGTCGTGCGAGCCGGAGAGGGCGACTCCGGTCTTGTACACCTCGGGGAAGTCCAGCATCGCCCGCGCTGCGGCGAACCCGCCTCCGGAGTGGCCGAACACGCCCACCCGGTCCAGGTCCATCCACGGCCGGGTTCGGGCCAGCTGCCGCAGCGCCGCGACATGGTCGGCCAGGCAGCCCGCGTCGGCCAAGTGGCCCTGGGAGGCGTCGTGGAAGGACTTGCTCCGCCCCGGGGTGCCCCGCCCGTCCAGCGCCACCACCACGAAGCCCAGCGCCGCGATGGGTTCCGCGTCGAGGCCCATCCCGCCGGGGTCGAAGCACGGGGCGACCCGGTTGACCTGCGGGCCGGGGTAGACGTTGTCCACCACCGGGTAGCGCTGGGCGGGGTCGAACCCGCGCGGTCGGTACAGCACTCCGTAGATGTCCGTCACCCCGTCGGCCGCCTTGACGCGGAACCGTTCCGGCGGCGTCCAGCCGGTGGTGGTGAGCTTGCTGATGTCGGCGCGCTCCAGCTCTGCCAGTACCCGCCCGGTCCAGTCGCGGACGCGGGTCACCGGCGGGGTGTCGACCGTGGACGCGGAGTCGATGAAGTACTCCTGGTCCTGGTTGTCCGGCAGGGTGACGATGTGGTCCAGACCGTCGTCGGTGACCTTGGCGAAGCCGGAGCCGTCCAGACCGACCCGGCACACCGTGCGCCGGTACGGATCCTCTTCGACCAGCCCGGAGGCGGTGAAGTAGACCACCCGCTCGGCCTCGTCGACGCGCAGGATCTGCCGCACCGCCCACTGCCCGGAGGTGACCTGCCCGAGCAGCGCTCCGGTGCGCAGGTCGTACCGGTACAGGTGGCCCCAGCCGTCCCGCTGCGAGTACCACAGCACCTCGTCGGCCAGCACCCGCACGATCGGCGGCTCGTACATCCACTGGTTGGGCTCGACACGGGTGGTACCGGTCTCGCTGAGAACAGTGGTGACCTCGCCGGTGGCCGGGTCCAGTCGGTGCAGGGTGAGCGTGCGCAGGTCGCGGGGCCGGCCGAGGTAGTACACCGCCGAGCCGTCCGGAGCCCACCACGCCCACTTGGTCGTGATCGGCGACATCTGCGGCATGAGCAGCGGCTCGGCCTGCGCGCGGACCACTGTGCCCTGGGCGACGTCCAGCACGACCAGCTGGGCCTGCGGCATGTTCTCGTCCCCGGGGTGGGCGTACCGCTGGGTGCGCAGGAGGGGCGCGCCGCCGTCGGCGGGCCTGGCCTCCACCAGGTGGGTCTGCCGAACGTCGCGCTCGTCGGTCCGATGCGCGAGCACCTTCGTCGAGTCGGGCGACCAGGCCACCGCGGGCGGCAGGTGCGGCAGGCCGATTTTGCGCAGCAGGGTGCCGTTGCTCGTGCAGTCCGGGCCGGAGCCGTACTGGTAGTCGGGTTCGCCATCGGTGGTCAGCGCCCACTCGCGGCCGTCGGACAGCGAGCGCGCCCACAGGTCGTGCCCCCGCTGGGACACCGCGAACTTCTTGTCGGGTGACGGCACGTCCAGCGGGTTGCCCGGTGGCGTGAACTCGGCCCGTTCGCAGGCGTAACTGTCCAGGCGGCAGCGCCAATGCTCGCCGAACGCGTCGAACTCCACGGCGTTCCGGGCCAGTTCGATGGCAGTGAACGGCAAGGCCTCAGGGTCGACCTGTTGCCCGGAGGCGGCGGCCAGCGCGGCGGCGAGCGGGGCATGGTCGAAGGCCGGCTCGCGGGTGCCCGCCGCCGGGTCGACCAGGACGAACCGTCTGCCGACGCCATTGCTCACCGCGTACCAGAATCGGGCGCCTCCATCGATCCACTGCGGCCTGACCTTGTCGCCGGTGACGAGCTCGCCAGGGCGGGCGGGGCGGCGGAGGAGCTGCTCTGCGGCCTGGTAGTCCTGAGTGCTGCTCATTCTTTTTGTCCCTTACCCGTGTCGGTTTCGGTTGCGAGGGGTGTCGCTCAGAGGCTGCGGGCGGTGATGTTGCCGTAGGAGGTGGTCGCGTGGATGTTCAGGCCGGCGGCGGCGCCTTCGGCGTTCTGGAGCGTGTTGTGGATCCGGCCGTAGGTGGTGCCGGCGTCCAGGGAGGCGGAGACGCCGCGGGCGGCGCCGATGGAGATGTCGCCGTGCTCGGTGCGCAGGGTGACGGTGCCGCCCTGGGCCTCGGTGATGTGGAGGTCGCCCTTCTGGGTGCTGATCTCGGCGGGGCCGCCCAGGCGGCCGACCGAGACGTCGCCGGCGGCGAGGGTGAGGTGGGCGGCTTCGGTCTCGTCGAGCTTGACCGTGCCGTGCGCGCCTTCGAAGGTGACGTCGCCGAGCCGCCCGACGCCCCGGAGTTCGGCGCTGGCCGCCTTCGCCTCGACGCGGGAGCCGGCGGGCAGCTGGATCGTCACCTCGATGGATCCGGAGTTGCCGAGGATCTGGTTCTTCGCCGCCGGGGCCTCGACCCGCAGGACGCCGTCGCCGTACGCGACCTGGATCCGCTCCGCCGCCTTCACGTCGCGGCTCTTGGAGGCGTCCGCGGGCAGGACCTCGACCGTGGTGTCGGCCCGGTCGGCGGCAATGAACCGGATGTGGCCCGCGGGGATGTCGAGGACGGCGGTAACCGGGGCGGCGGTGTCGAA
This sequence comes from Streptomyces sp. NPDC101227, assembly GCF_044767545.1. Classification (NCBI taxonomy): domain Bacteria; kingdom Bacillati; phylum Actinomycetota; class Actinomycetes; order Kitasatosporales; family Streptomycetaceae; genus Streptomyces; species Streptomyces sp. NPDC101227. The sequence goes on from NZ_JBIWOD010000005.1 coordinate 210,440, forward strand.
CTTCTGCATGGTGTGCTCCTTGGACTCGCTGTTTCCGATGAGGGAAAAGCTACGTTGCGTTTATGAAGTCGGCAACAAGTTCGTTGCGCGTAATCACCATTAATGCAGGTCACAGGCAAGAAATCATTGCAACGGGGTAAGGGGTAATGCAACGACCTTCGTCGTGTTCGTTGCAATGATGTGGGAGTGAACGCTATATTGGCGACGCCAGGGGCCAGGAAAGACCACGAAGGAGACCGCGATGCCGGGAGGCAGACTCACCCAGCAGGAACGCCGGCAGATCGCGCTGGGACTGGCCGACGGCCTCGCCTACGCGGAGATCGCCCGGCATCTCGACCGTCCGACCTCGACGATCACGCGCGAGGTGATGCGCAACGGCGGCCCCGCCACCTACCGCGCCGACCGGGCCCACCGGGCCACCGAACAACGCGCCCGGCGCAGGCAGACCGCGCCGCGGGACCCCGAGGCGCCCCCGCAGGCCCACGGGCGCGACGCCGAGGCGGTGCGCGAGTACGAGGAGACGTTCACCACCGTCCTCATACAGACGGGCACGCCCAAGATGATGGCCCGGGTGCTGGCCTGCCTCTGCATCAGCGACGCGGGCAGCCTCACCGCGTCCGAACTCGTCCAGCGCCTTCAGGTCAGCCCGGCGTCCGTCTCCAAAGCGATCGCGTTCCTCGAAAGCCAGGGCCTCGTCCGCCGGGAACGCGACGAACGCCGTCGCGAGCGCTATGTCGTCGACGACGACGTCTGGTACCAGTCGATGATGGCCAGCGCCCGCGGCACCGCCCAACTCGCCGAAACCGCACGGGACGGCGTCGGCATCCTCGGCCACCGCACCCCGGCCGGCGCCCGCCTCGAAAACATCGCGCGCTTCGTCGAATTCGTCTCCGAGAGCATCACCCGCGCCGCGGACCAGGCCCGCGAAGTCCTCCACACGAAGCCCGGGACGACCTCGGAGGGCACGGCCGGGCCGAGTGCGGACCGCGGATAGTCAGCCGTCGTGTGGGGCACGGGGCCGCAGCGGCCCGAGGTCCGGCGGCGGGCTCGCCGGGGGCCGCCGCCGGACCTCGCCGGCGCGTCGCTTTGCGCGGTGCCGCTCAGCCCATCGGCAGGGTCTCGCCCTGCACCGCCTGGATGTCCAGCTCGACCTTCAGGGTCGTCCCGATGGCCGCGATGCCGGCCGCCACGACCTGGTTGTAGTTCATCTTGAAGTCCTCGCGGCGCAGTTCGGCCGTGGCGCGGAAGGCGGCGCGGACGCCGCCCCACGGGTCGGGGCCGGTGCCGAGGTAGCTCAGGTCGAGGTCGACGGGGCGTACGACGCCGTGCAGGGAGAGCTCGCCGTGGACGGTCCAGCGGTCCGGGCCGGCCGCGGACAGGCCGCTGCTGCGGTAGGTGAGTTCGGGGTACTCCTCGACGTTCAGGAAGTCGTCGGAGCGCAGATGGCCGTCGCGCATGCCGTTGCCGGTGTCGATGGAGGCGGCCTTGATGGACGCCTCGACCACCGACTTCTCCAGGACCTCGGCGATCTCGATCCGGCCGCTGAACTCCGTGAACCGGCCGTGCACGCTGGAGATGCCCAGGTGCTGGGCGACCGCGGCCACGGTGGAGTGCATCGGGTCGATGGTCCAGGCGCCGGGCGGCGGCAGCTCGGCCCCGCCCTGGCGGGCCAGGACGACCGTGCCCACGTCCATCCGGCCGCTCGCCGTCACGATCGCGCTGGAGGCGACCGGGGCGTAGCCGACGGCGGTCACGATGACCGTGTATGGGCCGGCCGGCAGCGGCTGTTCGCTGCGGACGGCGCCTTCCTCGTCGGCGGAGGCGCGCAGCACCTGCGCGCCCGTCATGTCGGTGACGGTCATTACGGCGTGCTGGACCGCCCAGCCGTCCCGTGTGCGGACCTGCGCCCGCAGGCCGGCAGCTCCCGCGCCGCTCGAAGTCATTGCATCTCCCGTTTGTTGCTCGGTACGTGATCGGGCTCCGGACGGCGGCGTGCAGGCCGTCCCCTGCCTGTGCGCAGCGCCGCCGCCGGAGCCCTGGGGTCCGGCCTGAGACGCGTCTCCGCTCAAAGCGCGCCCCGGGCCGGGGTTCTGGTCGCCCGGGAGGCCGCCGTCCGACGGCGTCCCGGGCGCTCCGGGTCAGTCCCCCGGATGTGCGAGTTCGACGTCGTAGCCGTCGACTCCGCGTGCGTCGACCGCGAGGCCGGTGGCGACCGGCGGGTAGCCGCTCGCGATGACCGTGTAGTCGCCGGCGTCCAGGTCGGTGAAGGCGTACGCGCCGTCTCCCCCGGTGGTCGAGGTGGCCACGACGTTGCCCGCCGCGTCCACCAGCGTGACGCGGGCGTCGGGCAGCGGGGTGCGCTGGGCACCGGCCCGTACGACGCCCTGCACCCGCGCGCCGGACAGCAGCTCGACCTCGATACGGGTCGTGCCCTGGCCGCCGACCTCGACCGGCAGCGCGGCCGGGCGGTAGTTGGCGGCGTTCACGGCGATGGTGAAGCTGCCGGTCGCCAGCTCGTCGAAGGCGAAGTAGCCCTCGAGGTTGGTCTTTCCGGTGGCCAGCACCTCGCCGCGGACGTCGGTGACGACGACCATCGCACCGTCGACCGGCTGCCCGGTGACCGCGCTGCGGACCTGGCCGCCGAGGCCGCTGGTGCCGCTGAGCAGGATGTCGTAGCCGAAGGGCGCCTCGCCGACGACGACCGTGGAGGCCTGCGGCTGGTGGCCGTCGGCCGCGGCGATCAGGACGTACGAACCGGCGCCGGGGGCGTTCAGCACGTACGAGCCGTTGGCCTGGGCGACCGCGCGGCCCAGCTGGCGGCCGCTGAGCGAGATCAGCGTGACGGCCGAGCGGGGTACGGGGTTGCCCTCCGCGTTACGGACGAAGCCGTGGATGGCGGGGCCGGGCGGGGTGCCGTCGCCGGCGGAGGCGTACGCGGCCAGCGGCTGGGCGGCCGCCGCGACGGCCGGCTGTGCCCAGGAGGGGGTGTGGGCGTCGTCGTCCGAGGTGAGGGGCGCGCCCACCAGGGCGGGCTCGCGGTCCTCGGCCGGTGCCGCGGCGGCGGCAGGGGTGGTGGCCGGTGCCGAGGTGGCCTCGGCCTTCTCCGCGCTCTGGGACAGTCCGCCACGGGTCTTCAACGCGACCTCCTTGATGAACAGGGTGAAGAGGAAGGCGAGCAGCGCGCAGGGCGCCGCGTACAGGAACACATCGCCGACACCGTGGCCGTAGGCGCTCTCCATGACGGTGCGCAGCGGCGCCGGGAGGGCGTCCAGGTCGGGGATGCCGCCGCCGCTGTTGCCGGCGCCGTGCGCGGCGGCCTTGGCGGCCTTGGGGCCGAGTTCGGCCAGCCCGTCCTTGACGTAGTGGGTGACGCGGTTGGCGAGCACCGCACCGAGGGCCGAGACGCCCACCGCACCACCGAGGGAGCGGAAGAAGGTCACGAGGGACGAGGCGGAGCCGAGGTCCTCGGGGGCGACCTGGTTCTGCGTGGCGAGGACCAGGTTCTGCATCATCATGCCGATGCCGAGGCCCATCAGCGCCATGAAGATCGCGATGTGCCAGTACTCGGTGTCGTAGCGGATGGTGCCCAGCAGGCCCAGGCCCGCGGTCAGCAGCACACCACCGGAGACCAGCCAGGCCTTCCAGCGGCCGGTCTTGGTGATGATCTGGCCGGAGACGGTCGAGGAGATGAACAGGCCGCCGATCATCGGGATCGTCATGATGCCCGACATGGTCGGCGTCTTGCCGCGCGCCAGCTGGAAGTACTGGCTGAAGAAGACGGTGCCGGTGAACATCGCGATGCCGACGAACAGCGAGGCCAGCGAGGCCAGGGTGATCGTCTTGTTGCGGAACAGCCGCAGCGGGACGATCGGCTCCTTGGCCTTGGACTCGACGAAGACGAAGATCGCGCCGAGCACGATCGCGCCGCCGACCATCGCGGCGGTCTGCCACGACGCCCAGTCGTACTTGTCGCCGGCCAGCGTCACCCACACCAGCAGCAGCGAGACCGCCGCGCTGATGAAGAAGGCGCCCGCCCAGTCGACCTTGACGCCCTCGCGCTTGACGACGGGCAGCTTCAGGGTCTTCTGGAGCACGATCAGGGCGATGACCGCGAACGGCACACCCACGTAGAAGCACCAGCGCCAGCCGAGCCAGCTGGTGTCGGTGATGACGCCGCCGAGCAGCGGGCCGCCGACGGTGGCGACGGCGAAAACGGCGCCGAGGTAGCCGCTGTACCGGCCGCGCTCGCGCGGCGAGATCATCGCGGCCATCACGATCTGGGCCAGGGCGGACAGACCGCCCACGCCTATGCCCTGCACCACACGGCAGGCGATGAGCATGCCCGTGTTCTGCGAGAGCCCGGCGACGACCGAGCCCGCGACATAGATGACCAGGGCGAACTGCACCAGCAGCTTCTTGCTGAACAGGTCGGAGAGCTTGCCCCACAGCGGGGTGGTCGCGGTCATCGCCAGCAGCGCGGCGGTGACGACCCAGGTGTAGGCGCTCTGTCCGCCGTCGAGGTCATGGATGATCTCGGGCAGCGCGTTGGAGACGATCGTTGAGGACAGGATGGCGACGAACATGCCGAGCAGCAGCCCGGACAGCGCCTCCATGATCTGACGGTGCGTCATAGGGGCCCCGTCGGAGGCGCCGTGTCCGCCTCCGTGCTTGGCGTGGCCGCCCCGCACACCTGCTGGTGTGGTCGTAGCCATGTGGTTCCTTTGGTTCCTGTTCATCCTGCGGGTGTACGGGTGAGGGGGTGGAAAGAGTCGTGATGGGCCCGGGTGCGGCAGTCGCCGAAGCTCGTGCGGAGCCTGGCGAGCAGCTCGATGAGGTGCCCGACGTCGGTGTCGGTCCAGTCGTCCAGGTACCGGGCGAGGGTCTGGGTGTAGCGCTCGGAGAGCTCCGCGAGGAGCTCTCTGCCGCTCGGGGTCAGGCGTAGCAGCCGCGACCGCTTGTCCGCCGGATCGGGCTCGCGCTCGATCCAGCCGCGCTCGGCGACATGGGCGACGTGCCGGCTGGTCACCGACATGTCGATCGCGAGCAGCTCGGCGAGCTGGCTCATCCGCATCTCGCCGTGCCGGTCGAGGAGGGTGAGCACGCCGGCCGATGCGGGCGGGCAGTCCTGGGGCAGCATCCGCCCCATTTCCCGCTTGACGGCACCGATGGCACTGAGTTGCCTGGCCAGCTCTTCGTACTGACTCCGAGCGGCCACGGGCTCCTCCACGCTGATGGTCTTTGTTGCTTGAGGCAACCATAGATTATGTTGGTTGCTGAAGGCAAACTTGTTTCGGACGTCCGGGGTAAAGCGAACGAAAAGTCTGTCCCGTGTCGAGGTCAACGGCCCCGTCCGGTGGGGTAAAGGTGCAGGTCATGTGGGTACGCGCCCCAGGGGTGCCCCTCAGGGGCCCGATTCGCTAGGGTCCTTCCCCATGGCGACCAACCCCCAGAACCAGGCCGGCGGCAACTACGACCCGGCGGGCAGCACCCAGATGTTCCGCGCTTTCGTGGACGAGGGCGGCACCCCTCAGGGCCCCGAGGGCCGCCGCGCGGCGGCGCCGCAGCAGAGCGGGGGCGGGCCGCGCGTGGGCCTCATCGTGGGCGTGATCGTCGCGATTCTGGTGGTCGCGGGGGCGGCCTACCTGGCGCTGGGCTAGGGGCCGCGCGCCGACGCGTACGCCCGCTGGGGTCCATCGGGCCCACTCTGACCGGTCCGAGGCTCGTCCGGACCACGACATGACCCCTCGCGGGTCTCCCGCCCCGCTGTCGACAGGCAGCGGGGCCGCTTTATTGGTGCTGTGAAGCGCGGTGCCGTACGCCGAGGGCGCCGGGGCCGGCGGTGATTGGCCTTCGGCCCGTCTCGTCGGGTACAACACATCAGCAATCAAACGTGATTGCGATACTTTTCGGCCATCGGGGGAACTGGCGTGAAGTCAACTCGACGTCTTTTGTGCACTCTTGGTCTCGTCGCCCTGCTCGGAACCGGCGTCACCGCCTGCGGCCCGGAGGACGCCCCCGGTGGGGATGCCGCGGATCCCGGCGCCTCCGCTCAGCCGTCGACCTCGGCTCAGCCGTCGCAGTCCGCCCAGCCGTCCCCGTCGGCTCGGCCGTCACGGGACCCGGCCCAGGGTGACGACTCCTCCCGTGCTCCCGGCTCCGGCGACTGCGGCCGGCCGCCGAAGCTGCCGGCCGGCCACAAGATGATCGAGATCGCCACGCCTCCGAAGCAGGACTCGATGACCGCCAAGGACGCCGAGCCGTCCTGTACGCCCAACGACTGGATCTACCACGGTCAGGGCGCGGCGAAGTACTACCTGTTCTCCCCGGGAGAGGTGAAGGCGGAGGTGTCCACCGGACCCGGCTCCTTCACATCGGTGGTCGTCGGGGAGCTGTGGAACCACGTCAGCGACTGCATGACCGACATGAGCGCCGTCAAGGCGCCGTACACCTGCTCCGGGAACATCTACGACATCACGCTGGACGGCGAGGGCAAGGTGAAGACCATCAAGGAGATCTGGCACCCCTGAGCCCCGTCGGACAGGGCACCCTTCCGCGCTTCGGGCGCGGGGCAGTCCGAGGACCGCGCCCGACAGGCCCTGGACGCCAACCGGCACGGAGACGAGCGGGCGGGCCGCGAGTACGAACAGGTCGTCAAGCGCCGCCTCGACGAGGCGCTCCACAGGGCCTGACCGCCACCGGGTCCGGACTGCCCGGCGCCCGTGTCACCCCCCTGCGCGCAGCAGGTCCGTGATCGCCTGGAGGACGGAGTCCGGCCGCTCCTCGTGGAGCCAGCCGTGCCCGGCGTCGTTCAGGGTGCGGTGCTCGCCGCGCGGGACGGATGCGGCGAGCTCGGCGTGCAGCGCGGCCTTGGCGCCGTTGATCTCCCGCAGCGCTTCCTCGGACCACAGCTGGGCCTGGGTGGCGTCGTGTCCCAGCACGGTGAGCACGATCAGCGGCACGTCGGGGAGGGCGGGTCCGTGCCGGAGTTCGCCGGCGACCTCGTCGTAGAGGTTGCGGCCCTCGTGCAGGCCGGTCTTCCATGAGGCGAGGTGATGCTCGATGAGCGGCTCACGGACGGCGTCCGGCCACTTCGCGAAGAGCGGTGCGGCCTGCTCCCGGGCCTGCTGGAGCTGCTCCTCCGTCGCCTCCGGCACCTCCTGGTCGTGCATCTGCGCCAGCTTCTCCCGCGCTTCCCGGGGTCCTCGGTCGTGGAGGTCCTCGTGGAAGGGGTCCAGCAGGAGCAGGCCGGCCACCTCGTCGGGGAAGCGCTGCGCGTAGCGCCTGGCGTAGGCGCCGCCCAGGGAGTGGCCCACCAGCACATAGGGGGCGGGCACGGCGGCGGCGCGCAGCAGGTCGCGGAGTTCGTCGGCGACCTCGGCGGCGGTGCGGGGCAGTTCGGCCCCGTCGCTCCAGCCGGTGCCGGCACGGTCGTAGAGCACGCTGGTGGTCAGCTCGGCCGCCCGGTCCTGGGTGTTCAGGTAGTCCAGGCCGACCAGGCCGGCGCCCGGCAGGAACACCACGGACGGGCCCCCGGTGCCGGAGCGGTGCAGCATCAGCCGGCGGCCTCGGACGTCATACAAGCGCCCCAGCGGGGGCGGGGAGGGGGCGGCTCCGGGCCGGGCTGCGGCCGATGGGCGGTGTGGCATGGGGGTCCCTCGCGTATCGATCAGTCAGAGATTCTCAAGTTTGAGAACGGTATCGAAGCTGAGAACATGTGTCCATGGACACGGTTGATCTGCTCCTGCACCCGGTGCGGCTGCGCATCGTGCACGCCATGTACGACGGACAAACGCGTACGACCACGGACCTCTGCGCCCTGCTGCCCGATGTATCGAAGGCCACCGTCTACCGGCACGTCGGCCTCCTGGCCGACGGCGGGCTGCTGCTGGTGGAGGACGAACAGCGGGTGCGCGGCTCCGTTGAGCGCCGGTACCGGCTGCACCGCGCCCGAGCGGTGATCGACGCCGACGCGGCCGGGGAGATGTCGTCGGACGACTACCGCCGGGGCTTCGCCGTGGCGATGGCCACCCTGATGGCGGAGTTCAACGTCTACCTCGACCAGGACGGCGCCGACCCGACCGCCGACCTGGTGGGTTTCCGCCAGCACGCGCTCTGGCTGAGCCGGGGGGAGCTGACCGAGATGATCGGCGAGATGCGCGCGGCGATCGCGTCCCGGATGGGCCAGGAACCCTCACCCGAGCGCATGCGATACCTGCTCAGCCCCATCCTGTTCCCCGCCCGGACGCCACCCCCGGGCGCACCCGGCAAGCGGGCCGAAGACGGCGGCTGAGCCCCGGCCACGAGGTGGCGGTCCGGTATTACTCCCCCCAGGTTCTCTAGCGGGCATGTCGCGGTGCGATGCGCGATGGCTTGGGGCGCAAGTGATTCGATCGCGGCATGGGACGTTCAGGACACGGCAGTGGGTGGCGTCAGCGGCCCGACCGGCGCGCGGTCGCGCCACCGGTACCCGTCTGCGGACAGCGAGGGTGATCGGGTGTGAAGGACGAGTTCCCGGCGGCCGTCGATGAGGCGGCGGGTCACCCGGCCAGGCCCCTGCTCTCCCTTCAGGTGGAGCACGGCACCCTCCAGCTCAAAGCCCCCAAGGGGGCGACGATTCAGCCGCACATCACGGTGGTGAACGAGGACGGGACCGCCGTGGCGACGTACACCGCCGGGCCCGCCCTCTTCGAAGAGGGCACCGAGGTGCACGGCGAGGGCTGCGGCGTGGAATTCGGCGATGTGTAGGCCGGTGCGCGGGAGGCCCGGCCGGGACGGCGCGCGCGGGGAGGGGGCGATGCGTGGATTCCGTGGCTGAGCTGGCGGCGGCGTACGACCGGCAGGTGGGGAGCCGAGGGTTCGGGGCCCGGGGGGACTTCCTGGGCCGGGCGGGACCGCCCGCCGAGCGCATCGGAACGGTGCTGCGCAGGTTCCTGCCGGGCCAGGGCGGGATGGTGCTCGCCGAGGATCTGGATGACCTGACCGGCGGGCAGCTGGACGCGCTGATCGCCGAGCAGTGCGCGTACTGCACGAAGTACGGCCTGCCGCTGGAGTGGGACCACCACGAGGGGCTGCGCGCCGACCTCCCGACGCGGCTCGAGGCGGCCGGCTTCAAGCCGCAGGACCCGGTTGCCGTCATGATCGGTGACGCGGGCGACGTTGCGGCCGCCGAGGGAACCAGGGCCCGGCTGCCGGGCGACATCCGACTGCGGCCGGTCACCCGGCGCGCTGAGTTCGAGGCCGTCCAGGAGCTGATGCGGACGACCCGGCCCGGTACGGACTGGGAGTGGCTGCCGGACGCGCTGGAAGACTGGCTGACGGTGACGGGCGACCCCTGCGCGGTCGTGGTGGCCGAGTCGGAGGAGGGCGAGGTGGTCTCCGCCGGGTGGATGCGCTTCCACACGGCGAGCGAATTCGCCTCCCTGTGGGGTGGCGCCACCCTGCCGTCGCGGCGCGGCCAGGGCCTGTACCGCGCGCTGGTCGGGCACCGCGCGGCGCTCGCCGCCGAACGCGGCTTCCGCTACGTCCAGACCGAAGCCCTCCCCACCACCCGGCCGACCCTCGCCCGCCTGGGGCTGGCGACGGTGCGGATGCTGACGCCGTATTACTTCACACCCGATATGGCGTGATGCGGGCCCGGATCTGGCGTGATGTGGCTTGGCCGCGCGGGTCCGGGCCCGCGTCCCGCTACTCCTGGTCGGCCGCCGCCTGCAGGGCCGCCATGTCGATCTTCTTCATGCCGAGCATGGCCCGCATGGCCCGGGTGGCGCGGCCCTGGTCCGGGTCGTTCATCAGCTCGGCCATCCCGGTGGGGGCGACCTGCCAGGACAGGCCGTACTTGTCCTTCACCCAGCCGCACGGGCCCTCCTCGCCGCCTTCGGAGAGCTTGTTCCAGTAGTGGTCGATCTCCTTCTGGTCGGCGCAGGCGATCATGAACGAGACCGCCTCGTCGAAGGTGAACTCGGGGCCGCCGTTGATCGCGGTGAACTCCTTGCCGTCGAGCACGAAGTCGACGGTCAGGACGGAGCCGGCCGGGCGCGGTCCGGCCTCGTTGTAGTAGGAGATGTTCTTGATCTTCGAGTTCGGGAACACCGAGACATAGAACTCGGCGGCCTCCACGCTCTGGGTGTCGAACCAGAGGTTGGGGGTGATCTGGGGCATGTCTCCTCCTGGGGCGGTCCGGCCGGATCGGCGGTCGTCTGTAGCAGTACTGACCGGCGTGGCGGGCGGAACTCATCGGCCATCGGGAGGAAATCTCCGCGGGGTCTCCCGGCCCGCGCCGGGGGGCGCGGCGCGGCCGGCCGGCGGTCGTGCCGGGGCCCTCGTCAATCCCAGTGGAACGTCGCGTCCTTGGTGTCGATGTGCATCCCGAGCGGCACCCGCCAGGCGTCCACGCACACCCGCCAGGTGCCCCTCTTCTTCTCGCCCGGGGCGAGGGGCAGGGGGAGCTTGTGGGTGGAGTCGATGGTGGACCAGTCGACGCCGAGGGCACCGATGACGTGGGTGCCGAAGGTGACGGTGCCGTCGGTGACCGCGCGCTTGCCGGTGTTGAGGAAGTCGACGCTGACCTTTTCGCACCAGCGGACGTCGGTGTCGGCGAGGCCGGGCTTGCCGATCAGGAGGCCGGCGGGGGCGCCGGGGCCGGCGGGGATGGTGGGGGAGGGGGGTTCGGGGGCGGGGGAGGTGCCGCCGTCTCCGGTGCCGCCTCCGCTGCCGTCTCCAGGGCCGGTGCCGGTGCCGCTGCCGTTGCCGGGGGAGCCGGGGGCCGTTGACGAGCCGGGGGAGGTGGTGACGGGGGCGTCGGGGGTGGTGCCGCTCGCGCCGCCCGCGGTCCCGGGGGAGTCGCCGGGGGCCGTGCCGTCGGCGCCCGTTCCGGAGGGGGAGGCCGAGGAGGGGCGTCCGCGGGGGGAATCCGTACCGGCGCCGCCGTGACCGGCTCGCCGGCCGTCCCGGTCGCCGTCCAGGGGCGTCAGCTCGACCCGGTCCTCGGGTGGTACGGCCTTCGTCGGGGCCCGGCCGTCGGCGGGGCCCGCCGCGCCGAGCGCGACGTAGCTTCGGGGGGCCGCGCTGCCGCAGCCGGTGAGCAGAACGCCCAGGCACATCACGGCCGCCGAGGCGGAGGCAACTGTCGTCGTCCGTCGCATGGTGGGGACCTCCCAGCGATAGCTGGGGGTCAGTGTTGCTGACGGGGCATCAGGAGTACAGGGGTGTGCGGGCCGTCATCGCGGCCTTACCTTGCAGCTGTCCGCCGAGCGGCGCGCCCCTCGGCGGACCGGACCTCAGTCGGCGATGAGCCCGTCGCGCAGCTGCGCCAGGGTGCGGGTGAGAAGCCGGGAGACGTGCATCTGGGAGATGCCGACCTCCTCGCCGATCTGGGACTGCGTCATGTTGGCGAAGAAGCGCAACATGATGATCTGGCGCTCCCGGGGCGGGAGTTTGGCCAGCAGGGGCTTGAGGGACTCGCGGTACTCCACGCCCTCCAGCGCGGTGTCTTCGTAGCCGAGGCGGTCCGCGAGGGAGCCCTCGCCGCCGTCGTCCTCGGGGGACGGGGAGTCGAGGGAGGAGGCGGTGTAGGCGTTGCCGACCGCCAGGCCGTCGACGACGTCCTCCTCCGACACGCCCAGGCACAGGGCGAGTTCGGGAACCGTCGGGGAGCGGTCCAGCTTCTGGGCGAGCTCGTCGCTGGCCTTGGTGAGGGCGAGGCGGAGCTCCTGGAGCCGGCGCGGGACCCGTACCGACCATGACGTATCGCGGAAGAAGCGCTTGATCTCACCGACCACGGTGGGCATCGCGAACGTCGGGAATTCCACGCCGCGTTCGCAATCGAAACGGTCGATGGCCTTGATCAGACCGATCGTGCCGACCTGGACGATGTCCTCCATCGGCTCGTTACGGCTGCGGAAGCGGGCCGCGGCGTAACGGACGAGCGGGAGGTTCAGCTCGATGAGGGTGTCGCGGACGTAGGTGCGCTCCGCGCAGTCCTTGTCGAGCGTGGCCAGCCGCAGGAACAGGGAGCGGGAGAGCGTGCGGGTGTTGATGGCGGCGTCGTCGTGCACCTGGTCGACCTGGTCGTGCAGGTGCGGCGCGGGCGCGGGAATCGCGGGAAGCACCTTCGAGCTGCCCAGTTCTACGGACATGCCACCCCCTTGAGGTGTCGCTGCGGTGTCCTCGGGCCGGGGCGGACCGAGGAGTTATGCCTCCACCTGAATACCGGAGGCAGCGCCACGGCAAACGCGGTTTCTGCAGAATGTCACATGTCGGCAACACGCTGTAGCGCCATGTCGACATATCTGCGCAGGCTGTGCCGGGGCGGGTCGCTCGTCCCGGTTAGGCGTCGATCCTGTTTGCGGATCGCAGTCGGGCGAAGCTCCGCGACAGTAGCCGCGAGACATGCATCTGCGACACCCCCAGTTCCGCACTGATCTGTGACTGCGTCAGATTGCTGTAGTAACGGAGGAGAAGGATGCGCTGCTCGCGCTCGGGGAGCTGGACGAGAAGGTGCCGTACGAGGTCGCGGTGCTCCACGCCGGCCAGCTCGGGATCCTCGTATCCGAGGCGGTCCAGGAGGCCGGGCAGGCCGTCGCCTTCCTGGGCGGCCTCCAGGGAGGTCGCATGGTACGAACGGCCCGCCTCCAGGCAGGCCAGCACCTCGTCCTCGCCGATCTTGAGTCGTTCGGCGATCTCGGCGGTGGTCGGGGAGCGGCCGTGCAGCACGGTCAGGTCCTCGGTGGCGCCGTTGACCTGCACCCACAGCTCGTGGAGGCGGCGCGGTACATGCACGGTACGGACATTGTCCCGAAAGTAGCGTTTGATTTCGCCGACGACCGTCGGCATCGCAAAGGTCGGGAACTGGACGCCCCGGTCGGGGTCGAACCGGTCGATCGCATTGATCAGGCCGATGGTGCCGACCTGGACGACGTCCTCCATGGGCTCGTTACGGCTGCGGAAGCGGGCCGCGGCATATCTGACCAGCGGAAGGTTGGCTTCGATCAGGGCGGCGCGGACCCGGGTGTGCTCGGGGGTGCCGGGTTCCAGGCCCGTCAGCTCCGCGAACAGCACCTGTGTGAGCGCCCGCGTGTCCGCGCTACGGCTCTCGCGGGATGGAGCCTTGGGCGCAGTACGGGCCGTCACGGTCACGCCACCCTTCACAGTGCATGTATCGGGCAAAAGCGGTCATAGCATCACAAGACATGTGCACTGTGTGCAAGCACCCCATAACTCCGTGTTGGGTGGAGAGTTGGGCCGTCGGAGGGGTGGGAGATTTCCCGTACGGGGGCGGGGTACGGCGAAGCCCCCCGCCCGTAAGGGGCGAGGGGCTCGGAGTGCGGGGTGCCGGGGCTCAGAACTCGTAGTCGGCGATCACCCAGGTGGCGAACTCGCGCCACTGACCGGCGGCAGCCTGGTGGTCGGGGTGCTCGAGGTAGCGCTTGAGGGCGTCGGTGTCGGCCACGGCGGAGTTGACCGCGAAGTCGTAGGCGATCGGGCGGTCCGTGATGTTCCAGGCGCACTCCCAGAACGTCAGCTCCGGAATCTGGCCCTCGAGGGCGGCGAGCGCGCGGGCGGCGGCCTGCACCCGCTCCTCGTCGCGGGAGACACCTTCGTTGAGCTTGAACAGGACCAGGTGGCGGATCACTGGGACCTCCGTACGGCGGACGATGCGCGTCCGGTCGGGCGACCGGCCGGCGCCCCAGCCGACTACTTGATCAGCTGGGTCATGAACTCGCCGACGCCCTGAGCAGCGGACGAGATGCCCTCGAAGCCTATCTGGACGAGGTCCGCGGCCCTTCCGGGGGACGTGATGATCGTGTAGAGCACGAAGACGATGACCAAATACAACGCGATCTTCTTTGCCTGCGCCATCGGTCCTGTCTCCCCTGTCCCCTACGGCAGTCCCTGGTGTTCCCCTGCTTTCCGCTGCGCTCCAGGCCCGGATGCAGTCGGGTGAGTCTAACCACAGGTGTTCGAAGGAGGCAGCCGTAAGGGATCTGCCGGTGGGCGGCCGCTGCCCCGCCGGGGCGGCGTTGATCTGGTCTTTAAGGACCAAAGGCCCGTCAAGGGAGGTCCTTTGCCGGGTGGGTGTGGCGGATGGCGGAGGCACGATAGGGGTGTGTCCGGCGGATCTGGCAGGAATCCGCGGGGCCGGGACGGGATCCCACTGCGGGGTCCGCGCCGCGTGCTTCCCCCTGACTGCGGCGTGGGCTTTGGGATCCGGTCCTCTTCGGGGGGAGCGGTTCGCCCCCCGATGCCGCTTCCCCCGACCGACCAGGAGCCCCGGCTCCCGGGCCCACTGAGCGGCGGCCCGGAGCCGGGGCTCCGTCGTTCGGCCGTCCCCCTGGCCCCCGCGCCCCGCCCCGCTGCAACCGGCCGTGGGGTGCCCCGCGTCCTTCCCCCCGTACGACCCGGATGCCCTGCGCGGCATGCATCATGTACGCGACAGACCGGAGCGTGGCAGCGCGCCGTGGCGCGGCGTGTGCCGTGCGGGAGGACGAAAGGAACACAGGGCACCGACGATGAAGATCGACTGGGACCGGCGTACCTGCGCGCGCCGCGGGCACATCACCTACGTCCCGCAGGAGGACAACCTGCGGGAGAAGCTGCGCGCGGACACCGCGCTCGGCGAGGCCTGGCGCTGTCTGCGCTGCGGCGACTTCGCACTCGGCGAGCCGCACGGCTCCGGCCCGGCCGCCGACGCCCCACTGGTCCCGCGTGGCAAGGTCCTGCGCGATCTGTTCATCCTGCGCTTCCTGGCCGTCGAACGCGCGGTCCGCGGCGTCTTCATCGTCCTGGCCGCGGTCGGGGTGTGGCAGTTCAGCAACCGCAAGGACGCGGTCCGCCGGTTCTTCGACGAGTACATCGCGGTGCTCCGTCCGGTGGCCCGGCACTTCCACTACGACCTGGACCACTCACCGGTCGTCGGCACCATCCAGAAGACCTTCGGCTATCAGCACTCCACGCTGATGCTGGTGGCCGCGCTGCTGCTGGCGTACGCCCTGGTGGAGATCATCGAGGGCGTGGGCCTGTGGCGCGCCAAGCGGTGGGCGGAGTATCTGACGGTGGTGGCGACGGCGGCCTTCCTGCCGCTGGAGATCTACGAGCTGACGGAGAAGGTCAGCTGGCTCAAGATCGCCACGCTGGTCATCAACATTCTCGCGGTGCTCTACATCGCGCTCACCAAGCGGCTGTTCGGCCTGCGGGGCGGCCGCAAGGCCTTCGACGAGGAGCGCCAGAGCGCCTCCCTCATGGAGGTCGAAACCTCGGCAGGGGTTCCCGCCCCCGCCCATAATGGCTGACGCCACGACCCGAGGGGGATCAAGCATGTCCACACCCACATCCACTACGGCCGCCGCGCACCCGGCGTCCCGCGTCCGTAGCCGGCGCCGGCCGGCCGTCATCCTGGCGCTGCTGTTCGGCCTGCTGGCCGCGGCTGCCGGGCCGGCCGTGGCCGCCGAGAGCGCCGCCGCGCCCCGCGCCGCGGTGAGCGCCGCCGACGGCTCCGTACGCGTCGCGGCCGCCGCCCCCGCGTCCTCGCCGGCCTTCGGGCGGCACGGCCACAGCTCGTTCTCGCACCACACGACCCACGCTTCGCACTTCGTCTCGAAGGGGAAGAAGACGTCGAAGTGGAAGAAGAAGGTCAAGAAGAAGTCGAAGAGCTTCTTCAAGAAGCTCGGCATCATCGCGATCGTGCTGTTCGTGATCTTCCTGGTCATCGCGGTCGTGGTGATCTGGCTGATCGTCCACTTCATCCGCCGCGCGCTGGGCCGTCGCAACGACTGACGCCCCGTACGGCCGGGTCCGGCGACGTTCGGCCGGCTACGGATGGTGTTCCGCGGCGGCGCCCCGAATCGGGGCGCCGCCGCGCGGTTTCTCCGGCCACCCGGCGCGCCGTCGCCTCACCCCGCCACCGTGAGCCACAGCAGCGCGGCGTTGAGCAGCGTGCTGACCGAGGCGGCGACCACCGCGCAGACGGTGGTGACGCGGCCGTTGACCAGGTCGCCCATCACCTCGCGCCGCCCGGTGAAGGCCACCAGGGGCCACAGCGCGAACGGTATGCCGAAGCTCAGCACGACCTGGGAGAGCACCAGGGCCCGTCCGGGCTCGGCGCCGAGGGCCAGCACCGCCAGCGCCGGGACGAGGGTGAGCAGACGGCGTACGGCGAGCGGAAAGGTGCGCCCGACGAACCCCTCGAGGATCACCGCCCCGGCGTAGGTGCCGACCGAGGTGGCGGCGAACCCCGAGGCGAGCAGGGCCACGGCGAAGAGCATCGCCGGCAGCGGGCCGAGCGCGGCGGCCAGCCCGCCGTGCGCCGCCTCGATCGAGTCGCCCGCCCCCACACCGAGGGTGGCGGCACCGACGACGAGCATCGCCAGGTTCACCACCGCCGCGGTGCTCATGGCCGCCGTCACATCGAGCCGGGTCGCGGCGAGCAGTCTCCGCTTCGCGCCCAGGAAATCGCCGTGGCGGTCGCGGACCAGGGCACCGTGCAGATAGATCGCATGCGGCATGACGGTCGCGCCGACGATCCCGCAGGCGAGAAGGAGGCTGTCGCCGCCGGCGAACCGTGGCACGATCCCGGACGCGACGCCGCCGGCCGAGAACCCGCCGCTGAACGCGTCGTAGAGGAACCCGATCAGCACCACCGCCAGCAGCCCGGCGACGACCGCCTCGAACGGCCGCTGACCGCGCCGCGACTGCACCACGATCACCAGCCACGAGGCCAGCCCGGTGATCAGCCCGCCGGGGAGCAGCGGAATCCCGAAGAGCAGATGCAGGGCGACGGCGCCCCCGACCACCTCGGCGAGGTCGGTCGCCATGGCGACGATCTCCGCCTGCGCCCACAGCGCCAGCCGGGTGCCACGGCCGAAGCGGTGCGCACACATCTCCGGCAGGGTGCGGCCGGTGGCGATGGTGAGCTTGGCGGACAGGTACTGCACCAGCATCGCCATGGCGCTGGCGCCGACCACCACCCAGACCAGGAGGTAGCCGTAGCGGGCGCCCGCGGTGATGTTCGTGGCGACGTTGCCGGGGTCGACATAGGCGACGGCCGCCACGAACGCGGGGCCCATCAGGCGGATCACGGTCAGCGGACGGGCGCCTTCGGCGGCACCCGGCCGGCCGGGTGCGAGGCCGGGGGGTGAGGGGCTGCTCATCGGGCCGGGGGTTTGTCCACGGCGGCCTGCCGTCCGGCGTCGCGCGGCAGGCTGATGACCGGCTCGACGTCATGGCCGAGCTTTCCGACGGTGATCGCTCCGCCGGGCGAGCCGATCTCCGTGAAGAATTCCGCGTTGGCACCGGTGTAGGCGGACCACCTGTCCGGAACGTCGTCCTCGAAGTAGATGGCCTCCACGGGGCAGACGACCTCGCACGCGGCGCAGTCCACGCATTCCTCCGGGTGGATGTACATCATGCGTTCGCCCTGGTAGATGCAGTCGACCGGGCATTCCTCGACACATGCCTGGTCGAGCACGTCCGCGCAGGGCTCGGCGACCACGTACGCCATTCGGGACTCCTGTCTTTGCGTCAAGAAAACCGGGTCGGGAAAGAGGGATCTCGCAGCACGGTCGGGAAGGGGGAATCGGGCGTTGCCAAAGGGGAGTTGGGGCCGGGTCGGGGGTTACGGCCGCGATCGGGCCGCGGTCCTGCGGGCGCCCCATGACGTGGCGACCAGTGCCACCAGCGTCATGACCGCCAAGAGGCTCCAGCTCGGCGTGTAGCTGTGGGTCGCATCCTTGAGCAGGCCCAGTACGGGGGGAACGGCGATGACCGCGATCTGATTGACGGCCATGGCCAGGCCGAGCGCGAAGCCGGTCTTTTCCGGGCTCGCCGACTCGGCCACATAGGCCACCCACGGGCCGTACCAGCCGAATCCGAAGAAGCCGAGCCAGGCGACCAGGATTCCGGCGAGGACGGCCGAATGCAGCGGGACGACCACCAGCACGATCAGGCCGGCGATCACCGCGCTCATACAGACCAGTACCGGAAGATAGCGCCCGGACCTGCAGCGGTCGCTCCACGCGGCCAGGACGATCCGCCCCGCGACGCCGCCGCATTGCGCGACGAAGAGCAGCAGCGCCGACGTGCCGATGCTCAACGCTGCCTTGTCGTGCAGATAGAGCACCGTGAGCACCTGAATTCCGTACTGCACGGAAATCAGGCTCACGCCCGACAGCATGATCTTGCCCATGGCCGGTTCGCGGAGCATCTTCAGCCGGGACTTCAGTTCCGCGCCGATCGATGTGCCCGAGGACTTCGGGCGGGGCGCGCCGGCCGGTCCGGGCGCCCGGTAGAAGCTCATGAAGACGCAGGCGCCGAGCAGTGCCACCAGGCCGCCGGTGACGAAGGACGACCGCCAGCCCAGCTCATTCGCCAGATAGGGCAGCAATGCGGCGGCCAGCGCGCCGCCCAGCGGCAGGCCCGCCTGGCGGATTCCCATGGCGAATCCCCGCTGTGCGGAATCGAACCACTGGGCCACCGATTTGCTGCCGCCCGGCTGGGCCGTGCTGTAGCCCGTACCGACGACGATCAAAAGCAGCAGCAGGGAAACATAGCCCGTCGCCAGGCTGCCGCCGAGCAGGGAAAGCGCCACGAGCAGGGTCCCGATTCCCACGACCCAGCGTTCGCTGTAGCGGTCCAGCAATTCGCCGGCCACCAGCAGTCCGACCAGGGGCACGAGCTGCGCCGCCGAAATGAGCAGACCGATCTGGGTGGTGCTCAGATGGAGATCACGCTGGAGATAGACGCTGATCGCGCCGATGCCCTGGACGAAAAATGCGGCACTGGCCTGGGCGAAGGTGGCGATGCCCAGGATCACCCAGCGATAGCTCTGCGCGCGTACGGGGACCGTGACCGCGCTCATCCGACGGTTACCAGGACGGCCGGGTCGGCCTCCGGTGCCGCCTCGGACGTGACCTCTGGTGCGGCCTCGGGCAGGGCCGCGCCGAGCGGGCGTTCGCGCTGTACGGACAGCAGCTCGTCCTGGACGCCCAGCAGACCCATCCGCGCGAAGATCGCATCGTGGTCGAGCTCGAGGCCGGCGCCGTTGGCGTCCACTTCCTCGATGGCCTGGCCGATGAGCTGGATGTTGTCGGCCAGCTGGACCTGTCCGGCGCCGTCGACCAGGTAGGGCGTGTCCTCCATTCCCACCCGCAGAATGTCGACCCGACTGTCCGGCTGCGACGCCCAGGCCGCGAGGCGGCGTACCGCGCAGGCCTTTGTGCCGCGTCGCGGGCCGACATCCAGCTCCTTGAAGTGCTGGTCCGCGTGCTGCGGCAGCACGGCGGCGCCCACGCTGATGGTGACCTTGCGCTTTTTCACGCCGGGCTCGGCGAGGTCGTATTCGAGGCTCTTCGCCGCGTCGACGACCTTTTTGAATTCGGCGTAGTTCTCCGGGAACGGAAGCCGCGGCGAGAAGCCGAAGAGGAGGGTGATGTTCAGCTGTCCGGAACTGCCCAGGCGCATCGCCGGGTGCTCGACCGCGTACCGGGTCATCGCATAGCTGCGCAGCAGCTGCACCCATTCGATCTCGTGGAAGAGGACGAGCTGCTGCCGGGCCCGAATGGCATTCCGGTAGACCTGGAACTGGATCAGCGGCGAGGTCTTGCCGTAGTCCGCGCCCTTGCTCGTCGAGTGGGTGTCCAGTTGGGCGTCCTGCACCCGGTCGGAGGGCTCGTATGTGTCGAGGGCCTCGAGGAATTCCGGGCCGGCGACGAAGTCAAGGTCCAGTACCCGGCCCTGCTTCTCCAGCTGCCGTTCCAGCTCGCAAATGATCTGGAGTTCGACGGCGGCCTGAATCGTGACGTAATGCGCCCCGCCCAGATGGAGCGGGATGGCGCACTGGCTCACCCGTTCCCACTCCCCGAAGGCGCGGATGCGCTCGCGTACCTCACCCCCGTTACGGCTGGCACCGAAGCTGATCAGGAGGTCCTTGCACCGGCGCTGCACGCCCCGGCTGATCTCCTGGTAGATCTCGTTGTCGGTGGTCTGCTCGTGTGTCAGGGGATTTCTGGCGTGGTAGTGGTAGTAGCGGCAGCCCATGCCGTACAGCGCCTCTGCCTCGGCGATGGAGGCCATGGCCGACGTTTTGATGGTTTTTCCGGTGCAGATGCTGTCCAGCGTGCTGTCGCCGGTCAGCCGGTGATTGTTCGGCGTGAATTTTGCGCCGGTGGAGGCGCAGCCAAGTATCAGAGTCTTCCCGTGCGATAACGCAGTCGGCATTGAATTTCCCCAATGGGTATTCAGCCGGGGCAGACGTCACCCCGGTGCGCTGGTGGTCTACGGTGTGGTGGCTCTTGGCTCAATGCGTCCGCTATCGGGACGTCACTGGCTCGATCTCGGCGGTCATGGACGGTCCGAAGGAAAGGGAGTAACTCCCGGGGATAATCCGACACGCTTCTGGTCGAACCCCGGGGTGACCGTTCACGACTTTAACCGGCCTCGGCGATCTTTGCAGGCGCCGATTGTGAACGGAAGCGGAATGAGCCATTTCGCTTTCACGCAACGTATGAGCGGTCCGGGGGAGCGTGTCAATGATCGGCGCATCGCAGACGGGTAATGATCGGTAAAAGTCGGGGGCGTGAAGCGCGGCGGCATCAACCCAGTGTGATCATTGTGGCGTCCCTCACAATCGCCATTGATATGCCGCCGTAACGCTCCATTCACCTGCGATCTCACGGCAAAGTCCCGGACTTCGTCCCCGCCCGGCCGGGAGCGCGCCCCGCGGACGCCTCGTTAGGGGACCGTCCTGAAGCGCACCGCATCGGTCAACTCCCGCGCCCGGCGGCGCGCTTCGGCGGCATCCGGCGCGCCGACGACCAGGAAGCCGACCCGGTCGCCGGACCGCCGGAGCGGCCGGATGACGTCTCCCGCCGCGACGGTCAGCTCGGCGTACAGGACGTCCGGATGCGCCCGCACCTCCTCCCAGCCCTCGACCGCGACCAGCCAGCCGGGCGGTGGGGTGAAATAGCGGACCGCGGCGCCGCGCACCGCTTCCAGGGGGCCCCGGGTTGCCGGCGGGGCGCCGTGCCGCGGGGCGCCGGCCAGCATGTCGTCGTAGAGGAGCCCGTACACGTCCAGTCCGGGGATGGCGTAGGCCAGCATCCGGTGGATCCAGTCCCCGCCGTACCGCCCGTGCACCTCGCCGAGCACCACCCCGGTGGCGGTGAGCCACAGCTCCACATGGAAGGCCCCGGTGCGCAGCCCCAGGGTGGTCAGCGCGGCGGCCACCTGACGTTCGATCTCGTTCCGTGCCGGTTCCGGGAGTTCGGCGGGCAGGACGTGCCCCACCTCGACGAAGTGCGGCGGCGGCACCTTCTCCTTCGCGGTAATGGCGAGAACCCTCGGAACACCGTCCAGAAACGCCCCCTCGACGCTGAACTCCGGCCCCTCGACGTACTCCTCCACCAGGAACGGCTTGGTGTCGGGCAGCAGTTCCAGGGCCGTGGGCAGCTCCGCGGGCACGGACAGCAGGCTCACCCCGATGCTCCCCATCGCATCGCGCGGCTTGACGATCCAGGGACCGGCCGACTCCCGCAGAAACGCCCCGGCCTCGGCGGCGTCGGCGCACAGCCTGACCTCGGGCTGGGCGAACCCGGCCGCCGCGAGCGCGCGCCGGCAGGCGTCCTTGGTGCGGATACGGCGGATCGCCTCGGGCGGGTTGCCCGGCGCACCGATGGCCTCGGCGGTCTCGGCCACCGCCACCTGGGCCATCTCCTGGAGCGCGAAGACCGCGTCGAAACGCTCGCCCTGCGCCGCCCGGCGGCGCGCCCACTCGGCGGTCGCGCCCGGCGCGGCGTGGTCCACCGGGGACGCCGCATCCGCCGCGGCGAGCGCCGACCCGGTGGCGGCAAGCGCCTCGGCCGGGCCGGTGACATGCGTGGCGAGGCCGCGCGCCCGGGCCTGGGCCAGGGCCTGCTCCAGCATGTCGACGCTGAGGGACACGGCCCGCGCGCCGCCGACGAGCAACAGGCGCGGGGGGACCGGATCGGTCGGGGCTTCGGACATCGTGGGGATCCTCCGGTGGCCGGTTCGTAGCAGGGGGTGAGTTCACACACTGAACACACTTGAGAACAGGGGGAGTTGCCGCGACGTCGCGGACCTCGCGCGGTCCAGGTTACGAGCAGCGTCTGGCCTTGGGGGCGCGGCGCATCGTGCCGGCCTGGTACGGCGAAAACGGGAAAACGGGAGAACGGTGCGAGATTGATCATTCATGGATGAAATTCGCGCTTGCGCAGGAAGCTGACGAGCCCTGTCAACAATGTATTGAGCCAATGCGGGCATCTTCCTTTAGTTGGCGCATAAATATTTTTCTTGTGCCGGACCTCGGTCGGATCTATCGTTGCCCCACGGCGCACACGAGAGAATGGATCCCTCGAGCACCTATGAAATCCGACAGAGCAACGCTCACTCCTCATATGTTGAAGTACGAGGAGAAGTTCGATGACCGCGGTCAGATCCGTTGGCTGCCGTATCTGATGTATTTCCATCCGGTGAACCATGTCTCCGAGGTCGTCAATACCGACGAGCTCGGTTTTCGGTTATCCCATGGCGTGGATACCCATGCATCGGTGGGCGGGAGAAAGGCGCAGGGGCCGGTCAGGCTATTGGTCGGCAGCTCCACGGTGTTCGGCATCGGGGCGACGAATGACGCGGCGACGCTGTCGTCCAGGCTGTGGTCACAGCACGCTCCGTCCCGCCCCTGGCTCAACTTCGGCGGCCGCAGCTTCAATTCCACCCAGGAACTTCTGCTCTTCACCCTCCACCGGCATCTGCTGCCCGAGATCGACGAGATCGTCATCTTCTCCGGCTTCAACGACCTGGGCCTGGCCCGGCTGCCGGAGAGCCTGCGCGGGGACCACGGCGCGTTCTTCAACTGCGGCGACTTCTTCTCCCGGATGGGCACCCCGAAGGACGACGGCCGCCCGGCCGGGCCCCGCAAGCGCGGGTGGCTACGGGGCCCGGCAGGCCCCGGGACGCCGGCGCCCGCCGTGCCGACCCTCGATGAGCAGATCGCCACGGCGGCGGAGCTCACCCTCCGCCATCTCGACACCTGGCGGCTCTTCGCCGACGCGATGGGCGCCCGGATCACCTATGTCCTGCAGCCACTCGCCACCTGGGTCCGGGAACGGCCGGCGCCCCAGGAGACCGCGCTGTTCGACGAACTCGACCGGATTTCTCATTTCGGCACGGTCTACGGCGACATCGCGAAAATGGAATCCGGCCGGCGCTACGCCGATTCCCTGCGGCGCGGTTGCGAAAAGCTCGGCATGCGTTTCTTCGACCTGAGCCCGGCGCTGTCGGAAGCGGTGACGCAGAACGACTGGCTGTTCGTCGACCGTATCCATTTCACGGATGCGGGGCACGACCTGGTGGCCGGCGCACTGGCCGACCTGCTGGAGATTTCCTGACCGGCGCGCTCCCGGCCCGGCACCCGCAGAAGAGGGAGAAGGACGATGTCGTTTCTGAAGAGAATCCTGGACAAGATATTCCGGCGCAAACCCAAGAAACGGGATGACGCATCCATCTACCCGATGTTCTGACACGGGCCAGGGATCGCGCCGTTCCCGGAAAGCGTGAAGGGATAGCAGCTTGCAGGAGCAGATGGCGGTGAAGCAGGCAGCGCCGGCCGCATTACGGCCGGACGCCGCCGCATCACGAAAGGTGTACGTCCGGGCGAGCGACCCGGAGGCCTTGCTCGCGGGACCGGGCGTCGAGGACGCGATCCGCGCCGGTCTCGGCGGCTGTGGCGACGCATCCGAGGAACCCGCCGGACCGGCGCAGCTACGGCAGGACGCCGCGCGCTGGTCGGCCGCCGAAACGAGCCGGCACCGCACGCTGTTCGCCGAGGCGGGCACCGAGGACGCCCGCCGCGTGCTGGTGCGCCGGGCCGCCCTGGGCTGCGCGCCGCTCGCCCTGATCTCCGGCGCCTGGCTGCAGTGGCTCAGCGCCCCCGGCAACGCCGACGAGCACGCCATCCTGCGCATCCTCCGCCTCTACGCCTCCGACGTCGGCGTTGGACACCCCGGCATATCCCGCGGCAACGCCTACACCGCGCTGCTGCGCACCCTGCGCCTCGCGGACCGTGCGACCCCGGCCGGCCGCCTCGGCGGAGAGCGTTCCGTCAACGACGCGGCGTTCCACTTCCCCGGCCTGCTGCTGGCGATGAGCCGCCGCCCGGACGCCTTCACCCCGGAAATCCTGGGCGCCGACCTGTGCCTGCGCACCGTCGGACTGCTGCCGGCCCTCGCCGCACTGCGGGAGCTGTTCCCACAGTCCGCGGACTGGTCGGCCATCGACCCCGGTGCCGCCCGGCAGCCGGGCGAGCCCTCCGGGGCCGCGCTGTGCCGGGCCGCGGTCGACGAGCTGGCCGCCACGCTCGAGGACGGCGAACGGCGGATCGCCAGGGGATTCCGCTGGGCGCTGACGGAGCTGCGGCACGCCACGGACGACCTGTACGCCGGGCTCGTCGCCGCCCTCGACCCCGCGTACGAGATGGCCGAGCTGATCCGGCTGCGCGCCCGGGAGGGCGCCGTCTACCACCAGTCGTTCGTCCTCCAGGACCGTCCGCTGTCCGCATGGCTGACGGAGGCCAGGACCGACCCGGGACCGCTGCTGCGCGTCCTCGCCGCCAGCCGGCTGGTCAGACCCGGCAAGCCGGAGACGAGCCCGCTGGTCAACGGCCTGGTCGGGGAGAGCGGCCCGATGTTCCGGGTGTTCGCCGAGGAGGACCTCGCGGTCATCCGGCGGTGGATCTCCGCGCTGCCGGATGCCGCGGACGCCACCGTGCCGGACGCCGGTGCCGCGCCGAGCCCCTCGCGGGCCGTACCCGCCCGCATCCTCCAGGACCCGGCCGGGCAGGGCACCGCGCCGGCGGATCTGCGCGAGGCGTACCCCCTGCTTCAGGGTCGTTCCGACACGCCCGCGCTGCGCCGGTTCGCCGAGGCATACGTACGGGGCTGGCTGGCGCGTTCCCGGTACGGCATCGAGCACAGCGAGCACCCGCTGCCCGAAGCGTGGCAACCGCAGACGCTGCGCGCCTGGCTGGCCGACCAGCACGACCGGCACAGCGTGGAGTTCGAGGGCACTTCCCGGGCCCCGCTGCCCTCGCGCGAGGCGCTGATCGATTCCACCGTGCAATTGGCGCCGCTGACGCTGATCGACGGAAGCTGGCTCCAGGGATTCACCGACTACGACCATGCCTCCTCCGAGATCGGCTTCTCCCTCTTCGAGACCTACTGGGACGAACTGGGCAACGGCGAACCCCGGTTGAACCACCCGCTGATCTATCGCGAGGTGCTCGCGGAGATGGATGTGGTGCTGCCGCCCACCGGATCCGCCGCATTCGCCCGGTGGCCGGGGTTCGAGGACCGTTCCTTCGAACTTCCCGTGTACTGGCTGAGCGTGGGCCGTTTCCCGCGGACGTTCATGCCGGAGGTGCTGGGGCTGAACCTGGCCATGGAACTGTCCGGGGTGGGCGGCAGCTACCGGCGGGCCCGGCTCGCGCTCAAGGAATACGGATTCAGCACCCGGTTCGTGGACATCCACAACGTCATCGACAACGTCGCCACCGGCCATTCCGCCTGGGCCGCCGACGCGATCGACGCCTATATGGCCACGCTGTCCGCCTCGCACGGCAACGGCGCGCGCACCCGGGCCTGGGAGCGGGTGCGTACGGGCTACCGCTCGCTCAATCCCCCCTCGGGATATCTGGCGCGCCGGGCCTTACGCCGGGTGTGGGGCACCGTCCGGGCGCGCTGAGGCGCGCTGAGGCGCTCTGAGGTCATGTCATCAACCACCACGCGAACACGACGGAGCGGCGGGCAGGTTCATGTCTGAATTGACGCTGGGAATTTCTGCTTTCTACCACGACAGCGCGGCGGCATTGGTGAACGGCGGCGAGGTGGTGGCCGCCGCCCAGGAGGAACGCTTCACGAGGGTCCGTCACGACCCGGCGTTCCCCGCGGAGGCGGTGAAATACTGCCTGCGCGAGGCCGGGGCCGGACTGGGCGACGTATCGGCGGTCGCCTATTACGAGGATCCGGTGCTCAAGTTCCGTCGGGTGCTGGCCACTTACCTCGGCGCGGCGCCCCGTGGATACGCCTCATTCCGGGACACCCTCCCCTCCTGGCTCTCCTGGAAAGCGCGCACCCCCAAAACCCTGGCGCGCCGGCTGGCGGAGCTGGATCTGGGGCCGGTACCCGAGATCGTCGTCCGTCGGCACCACGAATCGCACGCGGCCTCGGCCTTCTTCCCGAGCCCGTACGCCTCGGCGGCCGTGCTGTGCATCGACGGAGTCGGCGAATGGGCCACCACGACGCTGTGGCGCGGGCAGGGGAAGCGGCTGCGTCCGGTCGCCGAAATCCGCTTCCCGCATTCCCTGGGACTGCTCTACTCCGCCTTCACCTACTTCTGCGGATTCAAGGTCGACTCGGGCGAGTACAAGCTGATGGGGCTCGCGCCGTACGGAACTCCCCGCTATGCACCGGTAATCCGCGAAAGACTGATCGACATCAAGCCGGACGGCTCCTTCCGGCTGAACATGCGCTACTTCGCCTACCTGCGCGGCCAGGTCATGACCGGCCGGGCATTCGAGGAACTCTTCGGCGGGCCGCGGCGCTCCCCCGAAGGCCCGCTCACGGAGCGGGAGTTCGACCTGGCGGCCTCCGTGCAGGCGGTGACCGAGGAGGTGGTGATCCGGCTGGCCCGCACCGCGCGCGAGATCACCGGTGAGTCGAAGCTGTGCCTGGCCGGCGGCGTGGCCCTCAACTGCGTGGCGAACGGCAAGGTGATCGAGGAAGGGCTCTTCGACGAGATCTGGATCCAGCCGGCCGCCGGTGACGCCGGGGGCGCGCTGGGCGCCGCGCTGGCCGTGACGGCGGAGCGCGGCGCGGTACGCCCGCAGGCCGGCACCGGCGCGGACGCGATGTCCGGCGCGCTGCTGGGGCCCGCCTTCTCCGACGACGAAATCGCGGCCTCCCTGGATGCCCAGGGCGCCGTCTATACGCGGCTCGACGAGGACGAGCTCGACCGTGCGGTGGCGGCCGAACTCGCCGAAGGGAAGATCGCCGGCTGGTTCCAGGGGCGCATGGAGTTCGGCCCCAGGGCGCTGGGCGCCCGCTCGATCGTGGGCGACCCCCGGGATCCGGCGATGCAGTCCGCGATGAACCTCAAAATCAAATTCCGGGAGTCCTTCCGCCCGTTCGCCCCCTCCGTGCTGGCCGCGGACGCCAAGGACTATTTCGAGCTGGCGCAGGAAAGCCCGTACATGCTCGTGGTGGCCAGGATCGCGGCCGCTCAGCGGCTGGCGGACGGCGACACCGACGAGGTCGCCGGCCTGGCCCGGCTCGGCGTGCAGCGCTCGACCATTCCGGCCGTCACCCATGTCGACTCCTCGGCGCGGGTGCAGACGGTGACCGAGGACGGCAACCCCCGGTACCACCGGCTGCTGACCGCATTCAAGGAGAAGACCGGCTGCCCGGTGCTGGTGAACACCTCCTTCAATGTGCGCGGCGAACCGATCGTGCACACCCCGCGCGATGCCTACACCTGCTTCATGCGGACCCATATCGACCTGCTCGCGATCGGCGGCTTTCTGCTCCGCAAGGAGGAACAGCCGGAGTGGCGCGAGGACGGCGACTGGCGCACCGAAATCCCGCTGGACTGAGCGGAGAAGAAGCCCGGCGAAGCCGTAATGAGGAGGAAATATCCATGCGCACCGTACGAAGAGCGCTGCTCGCCGCCGTCTACGGGCCGGTGGCTCTGGTCGGCCCGATCGTCTGCGCGGTACGCGATCCGCTCAAGCGCCGGTGGAATTCCCGGGCGGCGACCTACTGGGAATTCACCCGCAGCTGACCACCGAACCGACCCGGAGCGGTTCCGGAATTGTTGACCACCAGGAAGGAATGCTCCGCATGGCCGCGAGCAGCGTCATCTACAAGACCATCGACCAACAGCCGGCGTGGGCCGGCGGCGGCACCGGGGTGTGGCTGGAAGACCGCGACGGCAAGCGCTATCTGGACACCTGCGGCGGCGTCGGGGTGTCCAGCCTGGGGCACCGGCACCCGCGGATCATCGAGGCCGTGGAGCGCTCCGCACACGACCTGGCCTGGGCACACGCGGGCGCCTTCACCTCCGCGCCCGCCGAGGAGCTGGCGGCACTGCTGGCCGGCTGGTCCGGCGGGCTGACGCATGCACAGTTCCTGTCCGGCGGCTCCGAAGCGATGGAACTGGCCCTCAAGATCGCGTACCAGTACCACGCCGAGCGCCGCGACACGGACCGCACCCTGGTCATCTCCCGCCGCCAGAGCTATCACGGCAGCACCATGGCCATGCTCGCCATATCCGGCAACATCCAGCGCCGTTCCGTCTTCGAACCGCTGCTGGGCCCCGCGGAATTCGTCTCGCCGTGCTACGAGTACCGCGACCGGCTCACCGGCGAATCCACCGAGGATTACGCCGAGCGGCTGGCCGCCGAACTCGACGCAAAAATCCTTGAGGTGGGCCCGGAAAAGGTCGCCGCATTCACGGCGGAGACGGTGGTCGGGTCGACCAATGGCGCCGTACCGGCGGTCCCCGGATACCTCAGCCGGATCAAGGAGGTCTGCCGGTGCCACGGCGTACTGCTGATTCTCGACGAGGTCATGGCCGGCCTCGGCCGTACCGGACAGCATTTCGCCTACCTCGACGACGCGGTCACCCCGGACATCGTGGCCGTCGGAAAGGGCCTGGCCGCGGGATACGCCCCGATCTCGGCCGTCCTGGTCTCCCCGCAGGTCCTGAAGGCGCTGGGCGACGGGTCCGGCGTCCTGCAGAACGGTCAGACCAACGTCAACCACGCCTTCGCCTGCGCCGTGGCCCTGGAGGTCCAGCGGACCATTCACGACGAGAACCTGCTTCACTCCGTACGCAAACGGGGCGAGCAGCTGCGGAGTTCGCTCGCCGAACGGTTCGCCGGAAATCCGGCCGTCGGCGATATCCGGGGGCGCGGGCTGTTCGTCGGAGTCGAGTTCGTGGATCCCGGGGACGGCCATTCGCCGCTCGAGGGCGGCGGAAAGCTCGCCTCCGCGATCAAACGGGAGGGGCTGAACCGCGGCGTGCTGCTCTATCCCGGCTACGGGACCGTCGACGGGCAGCGGGGGAATCACGTGCTGCTCGCGCCGCCGTTCATCGCCGACGCCGAGGAGATCGAGGAAATGGTCGCCCGCCTCGGCGGAGTGATCGAGTCCTGCCTCTGATCCACGGACGCGCTGCACCACCCCAACGGCACGGCACGGCACGGAATCGGCGAGAAAGGCGAACTCATGCGGAACGACCGGCGGAACGACCAGCTGCACCACCAGCGCAACGACCAGGACCCCTTCGAGGCGGCGCGCTCCTTCACGGGCTCACTCGTCGCCCTCGTCACCCCGTTCAACCAGGACGGCAGCATCGACTACGGCGCCCTGTCCGAGCTCATCGCCCGGCAGGAGCGGAACGGAACGGCGGGCATCTTCTTCCTCGGCGTCGCCGGTGAGGGGGCGACCCTCGACGACGGCGATTTCGCCACCTTCGCCGAGACCGTTCTCGAGGCGGACCGCACCCTCCCGTACTTCATCGGCTGTACCGGCACCTACACCGGCCATGCGCTGCGCCGCGTGCAGATAGCGGCCGCGCACGGCGCCGACGGAGCCATCCTCACCGTCCCGGCGAACATGGGCCCCAACCAGGAGCAGGCGGCCCGCTACTTCCTGGACATCGCCGACGCCAGCACGATCCCCATCGGCACCTTCAACAACCCCGCGCGGCTGCTGACCGACCTGGACACCGCGACGCTGCTGGAAATCCTGGAACACCCCAGGATCGTGCTGCACAAGGAAGGCTCGCCGCGCACGGGCCAGATCGGCGCCCTCCTGTCGGCGGGCCGCGATGTCTGCTTCCTGGCCGACGACAGCCCCGACCAGGACATCCTCACGCCGTCCCTCGCCCGGGGCGCCCAGGGCATCGCCAACGCCACCGGAAATCTGCTGCCGCGCGAACTCGCCGCCCTGTCGCGGCCCTGGAAGGACTTCCAGGGCGTCGAGGAGTTCCGCGAGCTGCACTCCCGGCTGATCCCGCTGATCAATTTCCTGTACGGCGTCCGCAGCCCGATCGGCATCAAATCCCTGATGAACGCGGCGGGGCTGCCGGCCGGCCGGTTGCGCAAACCCCTCACCCCGCTCTCCGAGGAGCGGACCAGGGCCGGCATCACCCTGCTGCGGGAATACCTCGGGGCCTGCGAGGAGCTCGGCGCGCCGGACTCGTCCGTGACCGCCTTCGAGAAGCTGCCGCGGGGCTGAGCATGGCGCACGTCGTTTTCGTCGACAGCGGTCCGGCCTACCTCCCGGCGTTCGCACGGGCCAAGGAGCTGGGCCACCACGTCACCTTCGTACGGGCCCGCGACATCTCCATGCTCCAGGAGACCTCGACCTCCGAGGAGCGCATCGCCGAGGCCCTGGAGCGCGTCGACCAGGTCGTCACCCTCGATGAGCTGGCGGCGGAGCTGGAATCCGCGATCGGCCGGATCCACCGCGCCCGTCCGGTCGATGCGCTCCTGACGACGTCCGAGCTGGCCGTGCTCCCCACGGCGCGGGCCGCGGAATCGATCGGCGCCAGAGGCACCCCCGTACGCCATCTCGCCCAGGCGGCCCGCAAGGACGAGTGCCGCAGACGGCTCCACGAGGCGGGCATCCGTTCGCCCCGCCACGCCACGGTGACGAGCGCCGGACAAGCCCGGCTCGCGGCGCGGGAGCTGGGATTCCCGCTGGTCATCAAGCCCAGCCGCGGGGTGGCGAAGGAGGCGGCGGGAATCGTCCGCTCGGACGAGGAGCTCGACGCGTACTTCGCCGGACTGAAGGCCTCACGGGCCGTCAGGAGCAAGGCCCTGGACGCCTTCATCGGCGCCGATCTGCTGATGGAGAGCTATCTCGAAGGCGACCTCTATTCCGCCGAGGTCGTGGCGCACGGCGGCGACCCCCGGCTACTGATGATCACTCGTCGGGAGCGGGCCGTGCACAACGAACTCTTCGAGGTGGCGGCCCTGATGCCGGCGGGCCTGCCGGAGGAACGGGCCGCGGACGTCGAGCGCTATATGCGGGACATCTTCCGCGAGCTGCGGCTGACCGTCGGTGTCTACCACGTCGAATTCATCATGACCGGGGACGGCCCGACCCTCGTCGAGATCAATTCCCGGATGATGGGCGGCTCGTCCCCGACGATCTACCAGCACGTCACCCGGGCCGACCCCTTCGAGATCCTGATCCGCGAGCATCTCGGCGAGCCCTGCGCGGCCCCCGCCCCGCCCTTCGGGCGCGCGGGCATCGTCGTCGTGTTCGGCAGCGTGGCGGGCGGGGTCGCCCCGCCGGACATCGAGCGGCGGGTCGAGCGCATCAGGGACGCCTACCGGCCGCTGCGGTACGCGGTCGGTCTCCGCAACGGCGGGCCCATCCGGCAAATGGCCGGGAACTTCAGCGCGCTCGGTTACTTCTGCCTGTCCGCGGCCACCGCCGACGAGGCCCGTGCCCGCGGGCTGGAGCTGCTGTCCGACATGGAGGACGCCTGCGAGGTGCCGTTGGCGAGGTACCGGTAAGTGCCCGCCCTCCGGATGCCCGCCCTCCTGCCCGACGGCGGCCCCCGCCGCCTGATGGCGCTGTCGATCCTCATCAACATGCTCGGCTGGGGGATCTATCTGACGGCGGGCGTCCTGTACTTCACCCGGTCCGTGCAGCTGCCCGCCGCCCAGGTAGGCGTCGGGCTGAGCGTCGCCGGCGGCCTGGCCCTGGCCGCCGGCGTCCCCGTAGGCCACCTCGCCGACAGCCGGGGGGCGCGCGGCGTCTACGCCGGGACCCTGGCGCTCGGCGCCGTCGCCACGGCCGGCCTCTGCCTGGCACAGACCTTCTGGTCGTTCCTCCTCTGCG
The DNA here is from genome assembly GCF_044767545.1 of Streptomyces sp. NPDC101227. Taxonomy (NCBI): domain Bacteria; kingdom Bacillati; phylum Actinomycetota; class Actinomycetes; order Kitasatosporales; family Streptomycetaceae; genus Streptomyces; species Streptomyces sp. NPDC101227. The sequence continues at coordinate 242,359 of NZ_JBIWOD010000005.1, forward strand.
CCTCGCTGGTCGCCGTCGCCCAGACCTCGGGCCCCGCCGCGCGGGGGCCGCTGATCCAGCGGTACGGGGGCGAGCGGCCGGCGGAGTTCCGCGCCTATCTGCGCTCGGTCGCCAATATCGGCATCTCCGTGGGCGCCCTGCTGGCCGGCTGGGGCGCCCAGATCGACACCCGGAGCGCCTATCTGCTGCTGATCGTGGGCAGCGCCGCCTCCTGGGCGGCCGGCGCGGCGCTGGTGCTCTTCCTGCCGAGGGCCGCGCCGGCACGCTCCGCGGCCGGGCCGCGCTGGCTCGCCCTGCGCGACCGGCCCTATCTGCTGCTGACCGCCCTCGACGGCATCATGGCCATGCAGTACCGCGTGCTCACCGCGGCCGTACCGCTCTGGCTGGTCGAGGAGACCTCCGCACCCCGCTGGTCGGTCTCGGGCGTGATGCTGGTCAACACCGCTCTGGTGGTGCTCTTCCAGGTCCGGATGAGCCGGAGCATCGACACCGCCCGCACGGGTGGCGTCGCCTTCCGCCGCGCCGGCTTCGCCTTCCTGGCGGCCTGCGTGCTGCTCTCGGTACTGTCCGGACTGCCCCCGGGGCTCACCCTGACCCTGCTGCTGGCGGCGGTCGTGGTGCACACCCTCGGCGAGCTCTGGCAGGTCGCCGGCGGCTTCGAGATCTCCTTCGCCCTCGCGCCCTCGCACGCCGTGGGCCAGTACCAGGGCCTGTTCGGCATGGGCTCCGGCCTGGGCGTGGCGCTGGGCCCGGTCGTGCTGATCACACTCTGTGTGGAGTGGGGAATGCCCGGCTGGTGGCTCGTGGGCGCCCTGTTCGCGGTGACCGGCCTGCTCACCCCGGCGGCCGTCCGCCGGGCCGAACGCAACCGCCGCCCGATCACCGCCGAGGCGGCCGCGAAGCCCCCGAGCACCCCGTCAAATACGCCGAGTTGACCGCTGCCCCGCCCAAGGGGCGGGGCGCAGCGCCGTTCGCGTGCGGTGCCGCGCAAACCCCTGACACCTGAGGCGCATTGACGATCCGGGATCCCCCGTCCGTGGGAAGGCGTCCGCCCCGTGGCCACACGAAAACACCCCCCTGAGCGCGTTTCCGCAGCTCAGAGGGGTGTCTCTGGCGGTAGCGGAGGGATTTGAACCCTCGGTGACTTGCGCCACACTCGCTTTCGAGGCGAGCTCCTTCGGCCGCTCGGACACGCTACCGAGAGAGAGCTTAGCCCAAGGGTGCCCGTGCGCCGAAATCGGATTACGGGCGAGCGGCGGACGGGGCCCGTACGGGGGACCGGGCCCGCGGGTCAGCGGTCGCGGAAGAAAGCGGTGAGGAGGGCGGCGCAGTCGGCTTCGAGGACGCCGGTGATGACTTCGGGGCGGTGGTTGAGGCGGCGGTCGCGGACGACGTCCCAGAGGGAGCCGACGGCGCCGGCCTTGGCGTCGCGGGCGCCGTAGACGACGCGGTCGACGCGCGAGAGAACGATCGCGCCCGCGCACATCGTGCAGGGCTCGAGGGTGACGAGGAGGGTGCAGCCGGTCAGCCGCCACTCTCCCGCGCGTCGCCCGGCGCCGCCCCGGCCGGAATCGCCGGACGAGGCTTCCTCGCGCAGGGCCCGCGCGGCGGCCCGCAGGGCCAGGACCTCCGCGTGCGCGGTCGGGTCGCCGGTGGCCTCGCGTTCGTTGTGGCCGGTGCCGAGGAGGGTGCCGTCGGCGGACAGCACAACGGCGCCCACCGGGACGTCTCCCGTCCCGGGGGCGCGGGCGGCCTCGTCCAGCGCCCGCCGCATCGGGGCGATCCAGGGATCGCGCAGCGGGTCGGGCGCGGGGGAGGGATCAGGGGTGGATGGCGGGACGGTCATGTCCCCAGTGTCGGGTACGTGATCTGGGGCGGGCCCGGTGCCGGGCCCGGCCTTAATCAGCGCACCGCTTCCAGGACTTCCGTGCAGCCCAGTGATTCGGCGATGGTGCCGAGCGCGTCGCCGTTCAGGGCGAGCAGCTCCTTCTCGCCGACGCCCAGGTCGGCCAGGAGCGTGGCGTCGCCGAGGGGGCCGATGGTGGCGTGGTTCTCGGAGCCGTTCACCGCCTCAATCGTGTCGTCGTCAACGTCGTTGTCAGTTTCCGGTTCGCCGTCCTCCGTGCCGTCCAGATTGAGGCTGTCGAGGTCGTCCTCGTCATCGTCGTCGCGGCCGAGCAGTTCGTCGGTCAGCATCGCTCCGTACGAGCTCCTGGCGGCAGCGGCGGCATTGGAGAGGAAGACCCGGGGGTCGTCCTCGCCGTCCACGCGGATGACGCCGAACCAGGCGTCCTCCTGCTCGATGAAGGCCACCACCGTGTCGTCGTCGACCGCCGCCTCTCGGGCCAGATCGGCCAGATCGGCGAGGGTCTCCACATTGTCGAGCTCCGTATCGCTCGCTTCCCACCCGTCTTCGGTGCGCGCGAGCAGTGCGGCGAAATACACCGTGACTCTCCCACCTGTCATAGCGTCCGGGCCGGGCGGGGACGGCGCTGGTGCGCCGCGGGTCCCGCCCCCTCGGAATCGTGGCAGAAACATCGCGCTCGCGCGGGGTCTTCGACGCTGCGTCGTGCGGAGGTTGTGAGAGATGTCGCTCACGTGCCGCAGCGCAGACGGGTGGGCGGGGCGTGGACTAGCCGCGGAACGTGCGCATCCGCATGGCCTGACGCATTCGGGCGGCCCGCGCGCGCCGCGGCTGGACGCGCTCCCTCAGCTCCTTGGCGTCCTGCCGCTCGCGCAGGAATTGCGCCCGGCGCCTGCGGCGCGCCACCTCGCTCTCGATATCGCGAGCGTCGTCATCGGCTGCGGGCTGACGGTCGAACACGGCCCACCCCCTCGCATCTCTGCACCTCAACGGATGGAGAAATCGCCTCTACGCCGTAGTCTTCCCCGTTTTTGGCGTTTCCCCCGTCTCCCCCGTCTCTCCCGATTTCCTCGGTTGGCGGTGGCACCGGGGGAGGTCACACGGGCTTCCGTCGGCTCCACCGGATGGCTCCGGTCGGCGGACTTGTCCGACCTGTGACGCCAGGTAGCCTATTTTGCGGGCCGCCACTGCGGCCGTTGTTGCAGTTCAGGCCCATGGAGGATGTTGTGCGTTTGCAGATCGTCGACCACCCGTTGGTGGCGCATAAACTCACCACGCTGCGCGACAAGCGCACCGACTCCCCCACCTTCCGGCGGCTCGCCGACGAGCTGGTCACCCTGCTCGCCTACGAGGCCACCCGCGACGTGCGCACCGAGCGGGTCGACATCGAGACCCCGGTGACGGCGACCACCGGCGTACGGCTGTCGCACCCGCGCCCCCTGGTCGTACCGATCCTGCGGGCCGGCCTGGGCATGCTGGACGGCATGGTGCGGCTGCTGCCGACCGCCGAGGTCGGTTTCATGGGCATGGTCCGCAACGAGGAGACGTACGAGGCGCACACGTACGCGACGCGGATGCCCGACGACCTCTCGGGCCGCCAGGTGTACGTCGTCGACCCGATGCTGGCCACCGGCGGGACGCTGGTCGCGGCGATCCGTGAGCTGATCAAGCGCGGTGCGGACGATGTCACCGCGATCTGTCTGCTGGCCGCGCCGGAGGGCGTCAAGGTCATGGAGAAGGAGCTGGCCGGCACGCCCGTCACGGTGGTCACCGCGGCGGTCGACGAGCGGCTGAACGACGACCGCTACATCGTGCCGGGCCTGGGCGACGCGGGCGACCGGATGTACGGCACGGCCGGCTGACCGTCCGCCCCGGTCACTGCGCCACTCGGGCCCCTCGCCGATCGCCGGCGAGGGGCCCGAGTGATGCGAGGGGTAGGAGCGTCAGCACTTGGCGGCGACGCGCGGCGGCGCCGAGGCCCGTGCCAGCTGGGCGACGGCCTTCTCGGCGTCCTTCGCCGTGGTCAGGTCCTTGAAGGCGGTGCCGATGATCAGGTCGATATCGGCGCCCTTGCGGTTGTCGGTCTTCTGCGCGGCGCCGGCGAGCTGGGTGGCGAGCACCTTCAGCGGGCCTTCCGCCGCGGCCTTCGGGCCCAGCACTATCCCGGCGCCCTTGACCTGCTTGTCGTAGGAGGCCGGGGCGTTGCCCACCTTGCCGATCTTGAAGCCGCGCTTCTCGAGCTCGTCGGCGGTGCGCTTGGCCAGCCCGGAGCGCGGGGTGGCGTTGAAAACATTGACGGTCAGCGTGCCCGGCTCGGGCAGCGGCTTGCGGGCGGCGGCCCTGGCGCGCGCCTGCTTCGCCGATTCCGCCTGGGGAGTGCATTTCTTCTTGCCCGGGGCGGCCTGGGCCGTGCTGCCCTCGCCGCCGAAGACGTCGATGAGCTGCAGGGATCCCCAGCCGGCCAGGCCGAGCGCACAGGCCGCGGCCACAACGGTGAGGACGATGCGGCGACGGTGTCGGGGACGGCGCATCCGCGGGTACCTGTCGCCCGTGATGCGGTACTTCTTACCGCCCATGCCAGGGGGCGTCAGCATGCTCATGCCCGCAGCGTAGTGCGGGCGGGCAGCCATGCCTACTAGATGATCAGCCGGTGGTGTGCGAGGCAACCCGAACGGGTCAATGTGGCCTGGGGTGAACGGGTCAATTCGGGCGGGGCGGCGACGCGAGGGGCGTCAGTACGCCTCGGTGCTGCCGTCCAGTTCGAGCACCCGGGCGTGCAGCACCTGACGCTGCTGAAGGGCGGCGCGCACCGCGCGGTGCAGCCCGTCCTCCAGGTAGAGATCGCCCTCCCACTTCACGACGTGCGCGAAGAGGTCGCCGTAGAACGTCGAGTCCTCGGCGAGCAGCGTCTCCAGGTCGAGCTGCTGCTTGGTCGTCACCAACTGGTCGAGGCGTACCGGGCGCGGGGCGACGTCCGCCCACTGGCGGGTGCTCTCCCGGCCGTGGTCGGGGTACGGCCGCCCATTTCCGATGCGCTTGAAGATCACACGGAAAGCCTACCGGGCGAGCGGTGGCGGGCGCAGCCATGCCGCAGGGGCGTAAAGGCGATCAATAGCCGCAAAACAGGAGTGATCATGAGCGACGGCCCTGCACGGGGCTGTTCTTCGGGTTACCGGAAATCGACCCGAAAGGGGTGCCGCGGGCGGAATTGTGCGGGCGGGTGTTCGTGCCGTTCACCACTTCAGGGCGGCCTCGCGGCGGCTCTGCCAGTAGGTGACCCTGGCGGTGCGCGGGTTCACCCGGACCGGGGGGCCGCTGTCCAGGCCGACCTGGCCCGGGGCGGTGTGGGGGGCGAGCGCGACGCCGAACTGGGAGATCCTCTCGCCCCTGCCGGATGCGCCGTCGGCGGCGGTGGTGACGGCGGCGTAGGCGGTCGCGTCCGGGGCGAGGGTGATGACGGTGCCCGGGTCGCTGGGGCCGATCGCCGGGGTGACGGCCCGTTGCCCGGGGCCGAGGCGCAGCAGCGGATACGGCTGGGCGGCGAAATCGCAGGGCCGGTCGGAGTAGTTGGTGACGGTCAGCAGCATGCGGTGTGCCGGGTGCCGGACCCCGCGCGCATGGAACCGGAGCATTTCGGGCGTGCAGGCGGTGCGGTCGCCCGGGGCCGGCGGCCGGGGCGCGGCGGAGGGCCGCGTGGGGGCGCCGGGCCGGCTGCCGCCGCCGTGGTGGCAGCCGGTGAGGGGCAGGACGGCGGCCGCTATCAGCGTGACGGCGGCGATGCTGCGCCCGGTGGTGGCGGCATACGGCATAGAGGTCCCCCGGGGCGGGCGCAGCTGGGTGATGAGGACACGATCCTCGGCGGGGGCACTGGCGATCGGCTAACGCGCCGCTAACGCGGGAGTCCGGTGGGGCTGGGGCTGCCTGAGGGGCTGCCTGTCGTGGGGGTGCGGGGTGTGGAGGAGGGGGCGGCCGTGGGGGCACCTCCCGTTTCCTCGGGGTCAGGGGGGAGATCGGGGCTGGGGGACCCGGGGGACGGGGTGCCGGCCGTGCGGTGCGGGCGCGGATGAGTGGGCGTGGCGGAGGGGCGCCGGGTGGGTGTGGCGGAAGGCGACCCGGTGGGGGGCGTGGTCGGGGAGGGGGTGGGGCCGACGGGGGTCGGCGGGGCCGCGGGGGCGGGCCGGGGCGCGGGGCGTACGGGCGGGTCCTCGGGGGTGAGGGCCAGATACCCGAGCGCCACCGCGGCGGCCGCGGCCAGCGGCAGCCCGAAGCGCCGCAGCCAGGGCCGGGCGAGCGCCGTCCGGCGGCGCAGATGCGGCCCCGGCGGTTCGGCGGGCCGCAGATCCCGTACGTCGACGGTGGCGGCGCGCGCCGCGAACGCCCGCCGCAGCCGGTCCTCGACGGGACGCCCGTGCTCGCTGCCGGTGCCGTTCATGACCTCGCCTCCAAGATCTTCTCCAGGGAGTCCAGGGCGCGGCTGGCGAGGGACTTCACCGCGCCGCGGCTGATGCCGAGGGTCTCGGCGATCTGGGCCTCGGTGAGATCGCTCCAGTAGCGCAGGACGAGGACCTCGCGGCGGCGCGCGGTCAGCCCGCTCAGCGCGGCGAACACCTCGCGGTGCTCCTCGTCCAGCACGATGCGCTCCTCGGCGGACGGGGCGTCCGTCTCGTACGGGGGTGTGTAGTCACGGGCCGTACGGCGGCGGCGCAGCACCGAGCGGGCCGCGTTGACGACGGCGGTGCGCAGGTAGGCGAGGGCGTTGTCGACCTCGCCGAGTTGTTCGCCGTGGCGTTTGTAGAGCGCGGTGAACGCGTCCTGGACGACGTCCTCGGCGGTGGCCCGGTCGTCGACGAGCATGACGGCCAGCCGGACCATGTTCAGGCGGTGCGCGTGGTACAGCTCGCTGATCGTCGGGTGGTGGGGCGGGTACTCGGCGCCGGTCTGCCCCGGGTCCGCGTACCGGGGGGCCGTGGGCCCGGCATCCGCGTACTCGGGGCGGGGGCAGCCGTGGCGCGGCGCCGCGCGGCGGGCGGGCGCCGGGCGGGCGGTGCGCAGCAGCCACCGCCACAGGGCATGCCGCGGCCCCGGTACGGCGCGCCGTACCGGGGCGATGCGTGGGGCGGCGAACTCCATCAGGGGCGTCAGGCGCGCCGGCGGCGGGCCGCGTAGACCGCTCCGCCGCCCGCGGCGATCAGCGCCGCGGCGCCGCCGCCGAGCGCGTAGGTGGTGGCGGGGGAGGCGCCGGTGTGCGCGAGCTCCTTGCCCTTGCGGGCCGGTTCGGCGCCGGTCTTCGGGGCCCGGCTCGGCGCGGGGCCGGGGCGGGAGGGGGAGGCGGTCGGCTTGGGGTGGGCCTCGGTGGGCCGGGCGGTGGGCGGGACGCTGGGCGGTGCGGTGGGTGCCGGGGTGCTGCTGCCGTCCGGGGCGGGCGAGGGGGTCGCGGACGGGGGCGCGGTGGGGGCCGGGGCCGTGGGGCGCGGCGACGGGGAGTCGGCGTGCGCGGTGGTGGCCGCGGGCAGTGCGGTGAGGGCGAGCGCGGCCAGCAGCCCGGCGCCGGAGACGCCCCGGAGGCGGGTGCGGGCGGCGCCGGGCCGGTGGCTGCGGGTGGTGCGAGTGGACTTCACAACGGGCTCCACGTTCTTCGACGGTTCGGCGCCTGATGGCGCCTTCACCCGTCACGACGCGCGGCGGGGGCGGGGGTTGCCGACCGGTGCGGAAAATTCTCGGCCGGCCCTCCCGCGGCCGTCAGCCCACGCTCTGCAGCAGCTTCTCGACGGCCTTGACCCGGTCGCCCAGCTCCGTCAGCCGGTCGTTCGTCGCCTGCTGGCCGGCGGCGATCTGCTCGGCGAGCTTGCGGTACTCCGCCAGCGCCGCGGCGTCGGCGCGGTGCCGCTGGAGCTTGAAGTACGACGCCACGATCGTCACGACCGAGGCGAAGACGATCGTGAGGACGGCAATCGGGATGATGGTGCTGCCCATCGGAATTCCTCCGTGAATGTTCCGCCCTTCAGGGCAGAGGGGAAACGGACGTGTGGGGAACGGGGCGGGGAGGGGCGATGCGCCGCCGGGGCGATGCACCGTCCGCCGTCAACTGCCCACAGTGAGGCGCCAGTTGACGTATCGGCGGGTGAGGCGCGGCGGTCGCCCGCGCGAGGCCGGCGCCGCACTGCCGCCGCCGACCGACCGGTGCCCTCCCGCTGAGGGGAGGAGTCAGGCACGCGTTCCCTCAAGGTCGTTCGGTCCCGACCGGTCCTCCTGGAGGGCGGTGAGGACGGTGGCCACGTTCAGCTTCAGCTCGAACGGGGTCAGTTCGAAGTACTTGAGCGCCTTGCCGTCGTCGGACAGCTCCAGCCGGCCTTCGACCAGGCCGGCTTTCTCCAGTCGGTCCAGGTGCATATAGAGCAGCGGCCGGGACATCTCCAGCCGGCGGGCCAGTTCGCTGACGTACAGCCGGCCCTCGGCCAGCTCGCCGATCACCCGCAACCGCTGCGCATGCCCCACGGCGGACAGCAGGGCCAGCAGCTCCTCGCTGTTCATGGCCCACCTTCTTGCCGTTCTTGCCGTTCCGGACGCCTGTCAGCGGAGGTTTTCGCATGCCCGGACGGGCTGTCAAGCGAGTCCGCCGGGCTCGCCCACTCCGATCTTACGGTTGACGCGTTACACGGACACCTGTAATTCTCGACTTACATGCGTCAGTGGCACCGGTTGTGCCGCTCGTCCGCATGACTTCTTGCGTCCGGTGGGGGGCGCGACATCACGTCGAAGGAGCTGGGCACATGAAGGCGAGGGGGAATGCGGCCATGGCACAACGGCCGATCGCCGTACGGATGGCGGGCTGGAGCGCCCGGCATCCCTGGCGCGGGCTGGCCGTCTGGCTGGCGTTCGTGGTGCTGTCCCTGGGGGTGGGCAGCGCGATGGGCACCCACAGCGCCACCGCGGACGATTACCGCACCGGCGAGGCGGGCCGGGCCGAGACGATGGCGGCCGAGGGGCATCTGGACCACGAGCCGGTCGAACAGGTGCTGATCTCCGCCCGGTCGGGCCCGCTGGATGCTGCCGCCGCCGACGCGGCCGCGCGGGACGTCACCGCCCGGATGCGCAAGCTCCCCGAGGTCAAGCGGGTCGCGTCCGCGGTCCGCAGCGCCGACGGGGGCACGCTGCGGATCGAGGTGACCATGAAGGGCGCCGACGCGGACGCCAAGAAGCATGTCGCGCCGCTCGCCGCACAGGCCGAGGCGGTGCAGCGCAGCCATCCGGCGCTACGCGTGGAGGAGACCGGCAGTCCGTCCGTCAGCGTCGGTGTGGAGACCCAGCGCGGCGACGACCTGGCGCTCTCCGAGGCGATCACCTTGCCGATCACGCTGCTGACGCTGCTGGCCGTCTTCGGATCGGCCGTGATGGTGGCGGTCCCGCTGCTGCTCGCGCTGACCTCCATCGCCGCCTCGTTCGGCCTGTCGATGATCGTCTCGCATGTGCTGCCGGACGCCGGCGTGGGCATGAACGTCATCATCCTGATCGGCATGGCCGTCGGCGTGGACTACACGCTCTTCTATCTCAAGCGCGAACGCGAGGAGCGGGCCCGCTCGGGCGGCCGGCTCGGCCCCGAGGCGCTGGTGGAACTGGCCGCCGCCACCTCGGGCCGGGCGATCGTCGTCTCCGGCTTCGCCGTGGTCGTCTCCACGGCGACCCTCTACCTGGCCACCGACATCGTCTTCTCGTCCCTGGCCACCTGCACCATCATCGTCGTCCTGGCCGCCGTGCTCAGCTCGCTGACCGCGCTGCCCGCCCTGCTGGTCACCATCGGACGGCGCGCCGAACGCCGCGCCGCCAGGACCGGCAACCGGCGAGCCGTGAAGGACCGCGCCGCGGCCGGCCGCGTCTGGACCGCGCTGCTCCGCCCCGCGAGCAAGCACCCGGCGATCACCTTGTGCCTCTCGGTCCTGCTGATGCTGGGGCTCGCGGCGCCCGCCCTGGGCATGCAGCTCCGGGTCCTCAACAAGGACAGCATGTCCCGCGAGATCCCCGCACTCCAGGCGTACGACCGGCTCACCGCGGCCTTCCCCGAACTGCGCATCCAGCACCAGGTCGTCGTGCGGGCCGCGCCCGCCGAGGCCGGTGAAGTGGCGGACGCCCTGCGGGAGTTGGAGCGCAAGGCCGAGCGTGATCCGCTGTACGCCAAGGGCGTGCGGCCGACCGTGCGGGTCTCGGAGGACCGCCGCACCAGCGCCATGTACCTCGCCGTGCCGCACAGGCTCAGCTCGCCCGAGGCGCTCGCCTCGCTCGACCACCTCCGCAAGGACTATCTGCCGTCCACCGTCGGCAAGATCCCCGGAGCCCGCTTCGCCGTCACCGGCGACGTCCCGCACGACACCGACTACCTCGCCCACCAGGACGAGAAGCTCCCCCTGGTCGTGGGGATGCTCCTGCTCCTCACCTTCGTCCTCACCGCGCTGGCCTTCCGGTCCCTCGTCCTCGGGCTGATCGGCGTGCTGCTCAACCTGCTGTCCGCGGCGGCGGCGTTCGGCCTGGTCGTGGTCTTCTTCCAGCACGGGCTGGCCAGCACTCTGTTCGGCTTCGATCCGGCGGCGACCAACGCCATCGGCTCCCGGGTGCCGCTCTTCCTCTTCGTCATCCTCTTCGGGCTGTCGATGGACTACCAGGTCTTCGTCGTCAGCCGGATCCGCGAGGCCGCGCTCACCGGCGTACCGACCGGGCAGGCCGTACTCCAGGGCACCGTCACCTCCGCCAAGGTCGTGACCAGCGCGGCCGTGGTGATGGTGACGGTGTTCGCCAGCTTCACGCTGCTGCACCTCGCCGAGATGAAGCAGATCGGGTTCAGCCTCGCGGTGGCCGTCCTCCTGGACGCCTTCGTCATCCGGGTCCTGGTACTGCCGGCGGCGCTGACGCTGCTGGGCGGGGCGACCTGGTGGCCGTCGCGGGGAATGCGGCGGGCCCAGGAGGGCGCCGTGCCGGCCGGCAACTCTCCGGTGAGCGCGCTCACTTCTCTCTGACCACGGGATCAATCACCGCACGCAGGGCGTCCTCGTCGACCGGTCCGAGAAGCCGGGCGGCGAGGCGCCCCTTCCTGTCGAGAACGAGCGTCGTGGGGATGAGCTGCGGGTTGAGGCTGCCCTTGGGGAACCGCAGCAGCAGCTTGCCGGTCGGGTCGGACAGGCTCGGATACGGCAGGTGGTGCCGCTCCTCGAAGCCGACGGCCTGCGACGTGTCCGGGTCGCGGGTATTGATGCCGACGAACCGCACGCCCGCGCCGCCGGTGCTCCGGGCCACCTTGGCGAAACCGGGCGCCTCCGCGGCGCACGGGCCGCAGAGCGAGCTCCAGACGTTGAGGACCACGACCTTGCCCTTGTAGTCGGCGAAGTCCAGGCGAGCGCCGCGGGTGGTGGTACCGGAGAGGTCCGGTGCCGCCTTGCGCTCGGCCACGGGGACGGCGACCGTGGCGTTGGTGTTCCGGGTGACGCCGGAGCCATCGGGGGAGCCGCCCGGGTCGCAGGCGCTCAGGACCGAGGCGCAGACGGCCGCCGCCGCGAGCACGGCGGTGCGACGAAGGCCGGTACGACGAAAGCCGGCACGGCGGGCAGGTGGGGCGCTCATCTCGGCAGTCTTGCACGGTGAGTTGACGCGTCGGTGACCCGGTCCCGCGGGGCGGTTGGCGCGGCGGTGGCGGGGGCACGCCAAGGCCCGGGGCGGCCGCTGCGGGGCCGCCCCGGGCCGGGGTCACCGAGGTGTCCGGGGCCTCAGATCGTGGCGGTGTCGATCACGAACCGGTAGCGCACATCGCTCGCCAGCACCCGTTCGTACGCCTCGTTGATCCGGTCCGCGCCGATCACCTCGATGTCCGCGGCCAGGCCGTGCTCACCGCAGAAGTCGAGCATCTCCTGGGTCTCCGGGATGCCGCCGATCATCGAGCCGGAGAACGACTTCCGCCCCGGGATCAGCGCGAACGGCGCGATCGTCAGCGGCTTCTCGGGCGCGCCCACCTGGACCAGGGTGCCGTCGGTGCGCAGCAGACCGAGGTAGGCGTTGATGTCCAGGTCGGCCGAGACGGTGTTCAGGATCAGGTCGAAGGAGCCCGCCAGCGCCTCGAAGGTGGCCGGGTCGGACGTCGCGTAGTAGTGGTCCGCGCCGAGCCGGGCACCGTCGTCCTTCTTGCGCAGCGACTGGCTCAGGACGGTGACCTCCGCGCCCATCGCGTGCGCGATCTTCACGCCCATGTGGCCGAGGCCGCCGAGGCCGACGACCGCGACCTTCTTGCCGGGGCCGGCCTTCCAGTGGGCGAGCGGGGAGTAGAGGGTGATGCCGGCGCACAGCAGCGGGGCGGCGCCGTCCAGCGGGATGGACTCGGGGATGCGCAGCGCGTAGTTCTCGTCGACGACCAGGTGGGTGGAGTAGCCGCCGTAGGTGGGCTGCCCGTCCCGGCCGATGGCGTTGTACGTGCCGACGTTGCCGGACTCGCCGGTGCAGTACTGCTCCAGGCCGGCCTTGCAGTTCTCGCACTCCCGGCAGGAGTCGACGAAGCAGCCGACGCCGACCCGGTCGCCCGCCCGGTAGCGGGTGACCGCGGAGCCGACCTCGGCGACCACGCCGGCGATCTCATGGCCGGGGACGATCGGGAAGTTCCCGCCGTCGCCCCACTCGGCGCGGACGGTGTGGATGTCGGAGTGGCAGATGCCGGCGTACTTGATGTCGATCAGGATGTCGTGGGCACCCAGCTCGCGGCGCGGGATGGTGGTCCGCTCCAGCGGAGCCTTCGGGGCGGGTGCGGCGTACGCGGCGACAGAGGTGTGGGTGGTCATGAGATCGAGACTGCGCCGGTTCGTGGCCGGTAACCAGTGCCCCGTTGTGCGTAGGTCCGGCCTGCCTGGTTCCGGCAGAACCACCCACCGGGGCGGGGCGGACGGACGCCCGTCCGCCCCGCCCCGGTGTCAAGGGGCCCACGGCCTCATGGCCTCACGGCTCTCCTGACCTCAGGGCTCTCCTGGCCCTCATGCTTCTCATGGTTCTCAGTAGAAGAGCACCGACCGGAGCTTCAGCCGCTCCGGGCCATGGCCCCCGTGGGGGCGGAGGCTGAAGTCGTTCCCCGTGCAGCCGGGGCCCGTGAAGACCACGGCGGTCGCGTCGGTGTCGTTGCGCGGCGAGTGCGCGGGCGGCGCCTCGGGGTCGGTGGTCTCGGGGAGCGCGATGCACTCGCCGCCCGGCGGGTCGGCCAGCGCCTGGGGCTGCGGGGCGTCGTCGACGACGTAGGTGAAGTAGCCCGTGGCGGCGTCCGCCGAGGCCGGGCAGGGTCAGGACGAGGGCGAGGGCGCTGAGGGCGGTGGCGGCTGCGGTGGCGACGGTCCGGCGGCGCCGCGAGCTGGAGGGCCACGGGTCCGGTCCGCCCTGTCCCCGGGGTTCCCATAATCAAGAATCTGACTAATCATAGTCATGAGTAGGCGTAGGAGACGGGACGAGGAGAGGGCAGCATGACGACGACTGGGGCCACGAGCGCGGCGGACCGTTTCCGGGCAGCGGTGGAGACGCGTCAACTCGACGTGCTGGAAGGGCTGTTCACGGAGGACATCCGGTTCTACAGCCCGGTGAAGTTCACGCCCTTCGAGGGCCGTTCGATGGTGCTCGGCCTGTTCGGGGTGCTGCTGCGGACCTTCGAGGACTTCCGCTACGTGGGGGAGCTGGCCGGCCGTGCGGAGACGGCGGCGGGGCCGGAGGCGGGGGCCGCCGACTCGGTGATCCTGATCTTCCGGGCCACCGTGAACGGCAAGGAGATCCACGGCATCGATCTGCTGCAGTTCGACGAGTCGGGGCGGATCAAGGAGTTCACGGTGATGGTGCGGCCGCAGTCCGCTGTGCACGCGCTGAGCGAGGCGGTGCTGGCCGGTCTGGTGGCCGACGGGCTCGTGCCGCAGTCATAGCGCGACGGGCGCCGGCCCCCGCAGCGTCTGCGGGGGCCGGCGCCCGGTGGCTCGGCCGGTGCCGGTCAGCCGGTCGGTAGGTCAGCCGGTCACCGAGATCGCCGCGGCGGGGCAGATGGCCGCGGCCTCTCGCACCGCGTCGTGGAGTTCCGCGGGCGGCTCGGCGTTCAGGACGACGACGATGCCGTCCTCGTCGCGCTGGTCGAAAACGTCCGGCGCGGCCAGCACACAGCTTCCGGCGCCGCAGCACTTCTCCTGGTCGGCGTGAATACGCATGGTTGTTCTCCCAAGTGGTGCGGACGGAAAGGCGGGTGGGGCTACCAGGCCACCGGCAGCGCGTGGACCCCGTAGATCCCCATGTCGTGACGGAACGGGACGTCCTCGAACGGGGTGTCCAGCCGCAGGCCGGGCAGCCGGCGCAGCAGCGTTTCGATCGCGATCTGCAGCTCCACCCGGGCCAGCGGCTGGCCCAGACACTGGTGGACGCCGAAGCCGAAGGCGAGATGGCGGCGGGCGTCGCGGCCGACGTCGAGGGTGTCGCCCGCCGGGAAGACATCGTCGTCGCGGTTGGCGGTGTTGATCGTGCAGAGCACGCCCTCGCCGGCGGGGATCGTATGGCCGCCGATGGTGACGTCCTCTGTGGCGACCCGCGGGACGCCGTTGTGCACGATCGTCAGATAGCGCAGCAGCTCCTCCACCGCGCCCTTGATCAGCGACGGCTCCTCGCGCAGCCGGGTCAGCTGGCCGGGGTTGCGCAGCAGCGCGAGCGTCGACAGGGCCGTCATGTTGGCGGTGGTCTCATGCCCGGCGATCAGCAGCAGCCGCCCCATGGCGGCGATGTCCACGGAGTCCAGCTCGCCGCGCGCCACCAGCCGGCTGAAGATCCCGTCGTCCGGCTGCTGCCGTTTGGCATCGGCCAGCCGCTTCATATAGGCGAGCAGCTCGTCCGACGAGGCGCGCACCTCGTCGGCGGTCGACCGGAGGCTGAGCAGGACCTGGCTGTGCCGCTGGAAGAAGGAGTGGTCCTCGTAGGGGACGCCGAGCAGCAGGCAGATCACCAGGGACGGCAGCGGCAGCGCGAACTCGGCGACCAGATCGGCCGAGGTCTTGCCGTCGGTCATCGTGTCCAGCAGGTCGTCGGCGATGCGCTGCACCTCGGGGCGCATCGCCTCGACCTTCTTGACCATGAAGTCGGCGGTGAGCATCCGGCGCAGGCGGGCGTGTTCCGGGTCGTCCAGGCGGATGAAGGTCCGGTTGCTCGTGGCGAGTTCGCGGGCGCCTGCGGTGAGGAAGGGGAAGCCGGGGAGGGTGGCGTCGGCGCTGAAGCGGGGGTCGCCGAGCACCGTGCGGACGTCCTCGTGGCGGGTGACCAGCCAGCAGGTGGAGCCGTCCCAGAGGGTGGCCCGGGTGACGGGTTCCTCGCGCCGGGCGCGCGCCACTTCGGGGGCCGGGTCGAAGGGGCAGCCGGTGGCGCGTGCGGCCGGGACGGCCAGGGAGTGGGGGTGCGCCACGCGCGCTTCTTGGGGTCGTTGTGCGGTCGTCATGCGGCTGTCCTTCCACGTTCGGGATGCGGCGTCGCTGCCGCAGGAGTTGCATGTGCCGACACTCGCTACTTAGTTACCAAAGTTAAGTAACCATGTACCTCACGGTAACTCCGGTTCGACCGGGGAGGGAAGGGTTGATCACGTTCCGTACGAGGTTGGCTCAAAGCGGTCGCCGTCGTGCACGGACTGCCACCGGTCCGTACCGCTACGAGGTCGACGGCGTGGCCGCTACAGTCGCCCCATGCCGGACCCTGCAAGAGAACAGACGCACGACCAGGACTGCGCGCGGGACCGCGGCCGGGACTCCACCGCCGCGCTGCAGAGCGTGCTGGCCACGCTGTCCTACCTGCTGACCCGCTCCCGGGCGCATGAGCGCCAGGCGGCCCGGGCGGGCGTCACGGTGGCCCGCTCCGACCTGTGGCTGCTGATGGCGCTGGAGGACGGCGGCGGCGTCAGCAGGGTCGGCGACCTGGCCGCCCTGCTCATGGTCGAGCCCCCTCATGTCACCCGGCAGATCGGCCAGTTGGAAGCCCAGGACCTCGTCGAACGCACCGCGGACACCCTTGACCGGCGTGCCCGCAAGGTCGCGATCACCCCGCGCGGCAGGGCCGTCCTCAAAAGCGTCATGGAGACCGGTCAGGCCGGCCTCCATGAGGCCCTCGTCGGTTTCGACGACGCCGATGTCGCCACCACCGTCGCCGTGCTCAACCACCTGGTGGCCTACGCCCGGGAGAAGCATGCGCAGGAGGACCGTCACCGGGGGCGGGGGGCGTAGGGGGCCGGCGGCGGGGGCGGCGGCTTTACGGCGCGTGGGTCACCATGTCGCTCGCCGACATCACGGCAAGGCCGATGAGGGTGGCCGTGAACGCCAGACGGGGCAGGTCGCGCCTGGCGAGGAAGGCGCCCAGTGCGGCAAGGCAGATGCCCGCGGCGATGAGGGCGGTCCAGGCGCCCGCGTGATCGCCGCGGATGAGGCGGTAAGCGAGCAGGACCGCGCCGATGACGGCCACTGCCACGGCAACCACGGTGTGCGCCCGGCGCTTCTGCGCCCGCTCGCGTCCGGCGTCCTGGGCGAGCGCGGCCACGCCCTGCTGCTGAAAGCCGGCACGCAGTTGCTCGGTTCGGCCGGCGTCGTCTCCAAGTTCCGTCATGGGGCGGAAGCTTACGGGCGCGCGGAGGCGGCCGGGCGCGCGGCCTGCGGAGATCTTCGCTAAGTGGCTTGCCTAGACTGCTGCATCATGTCCATGCCACAGTCTTCCTCCTCCCCTTCCCCCTCCCTCTTTCCCTCCCCCTCCCCCGACGCGACCGTGGTGCGTACCGGCCGCCGTCGTGCGATGACCGCCCTCCCCGTCTGCCTGGTGCTGATCGCGCTGGGCCTGCTCGGGGTGGTCGGACTGGTCATGCTGCTCACCGGCACGGCGAAGGGTGAGTTCTCGGTAAAGGGCCTGGTCGGCATGGTGATGATGCTGGCGTTCGGGGCCGTTGGCGTGTTGCTCGGGATCCCGGTGTGGCGTGCCAGGCGCGCGGCGGTCCTGGTGGACCGCGCCGGAGTGTGGCTGGACAACGGCACGGCGCGGGGCATCGTCCCCTGGGACGCGCTGGCCGGAGTCGGCGTGTACTGGAGCAAGTTGGGGCGGACGAAGCAGTACTCCGTCGAGCTCTGCCCGAGCGGTCCGATCGACGACCGCGATCCGGTGCTCTGGGCGCTGGTCCGTGACGAGGACCCGATCGCGCCCGGCCTGCCGCGCCTGCGCTACCGGCTGGCGTTTCCGGCGGGCAGCCAGGACAAGGTGACCGCGGCCGTCCGGCAGTACGCCCCGCCGCACCTGTGGCTGGGCGAGGTCCAGCGCGAATCCGGTCACCTCGGCCGCCCCGACCCCAGTCGCCGCCCCGGGCGCTGACGGCTTGGTGGCGCTGCCGGCGGCGCGAGGTCCCAGCCGGATGCTTCTCGGCTTCCCGCATCCCGCTCCGCGGGCGATCGGCCGCGGAACGGTCCCGGGTGGGGGAGGGGCGCGGCGGGGCCGCCGTTTCCCTCCCCCCGCCTCGTGGTTATTCGATCTCGATCCGGCCCGTGTGGCCCTGGCCGTTGGCCGAGCCGGTGGTGTCGTTCTTGCCGGTGCCGTTCTCGGGGGCATCGGTGGCGCCGAGGTTGCGGCGGACCGAGTCGAGGATGGTCAGGCCCTGGCCGACCAGGCCGGCGGCGATCTCGCCGAGGCCGTCGGCGCCGTTGAGGACGTTGACGTTGGCACCCTGGAGGCCGGCCGAGGCCTCCTTGACGATCTGCGGGAGCTGGTCGATCACCATGCGGTCCAGCGCCACCCGGTCGTACGACGCGGCGGCCTCGGCCTGGATCTTCATCCGCTCGGCCTCGGCCAGGGCCAGCAGCCGGATGCGCTCGGCCTCCGCCTCGGCGGGCTTGACGACCTCGGCGACCAGCTGCTGCTGCCGCAGCTCGGCGGCGCGCTCCGCGAGCTCGGTCTGCGCGGCCAGCACCTCCTGCTGGGCATGCGCCTGCGCCAGCGGACCGGCCTGCGCGGCCTTGGCCTGGGCGCGCTCGACCTCGGCGTCGTACTCGGCCTGGACGATGGCCGTCCGGCGCTGG
Source organism: Streptomyces sp. NPDC101227 (assembly GCF_044767545.1). Classification (NCBI taxonomy): domain Bacteria; kingdom Bacillati; phylum Actinomycetota; class Actinomycetes; order Kitasatosporales; family Streptomycetaceae; genus Streptomyces; species Streptomyces sp. NPDC101227. The sequence goes on from NZ_JBIWOD010000005.1 coordinate 260,290, forward strand.
TACTCGGCCTGATTACGCGCGGCCTCCTGCTGCGCCTCGACCGACGCCTGGGTGGCCTGGGCCTGCGAGATCTGCGCCTTCTGCTGGATGGCTGCCTTGTGCGGGGCCGACATCGCCGCGATATAGCCGGTGTCACCGTCGTCGATCGACTGGATCTGCAGCGAGTCGACGATCAGGCCGATCTTCGCCATCTCCGTCTTGGACGTCTCCAGCACCTCGGTGGCCAGCTTCTGGCGCTCCGTGACGATCTCCTCGACCGTCATCGAACCGATGATGGAGCGCAGATGACCGGCGAAGATCCGGCCGGTCAGCACCGCCATCTGGTCCTGGTCGGACAGGAAGCGCTGGCCGGCGTTGACCACGCTCTCCGTGTCATTGCCGACCTTGAACGCGATCACGGCGCGGACCGTCAGCGCGATGCCCTGCCGGGTGACGCACTTCTCCGCGACCTCCGCCTCGCACATCGCCAGCGTCAGAAAGCGGACCTTGCGGAAGACCGGCAGCACGAACTTGCCATGACCGGTCACCACCCGGAACGGTGCGCCCCCCTGCCCACGCTTGCCTCCCGAGATCAGCATGGCTTGATCGGGGGCAGGAACGCGGTATCCGAACATCCTTTGACTCCTCAACCGGCGTTGCCGGGATCGCCGGACAACGCCTCCAACGGATCAGCCCACTCAATGACGTCGACCTGGCGCGCGCCACGCGACTCGATCACGAGCACCGTCGCGCCCACCGGGAGGGGCTCGGCCGACCAGGCGACGAAGGCCTCGGAGCCACCTCTGACCGACACCAGAACCTCACCGGGGCCGGCGGCCCCACGAGTGCCGATCAACAGCACCCCCGTACAGCCGATCACGGCCTCATCCTGCGCCATCGGCGGCTGCCTTCCCCGTTACGTTCCTGGAAATCCGACCATAGCGCTCCGTTGGCCGGGGGCCTATCCTCGGGGGCTTTCGAGCTACCGGCGCCCGTCATGGGTGGGCCGGTGGGGCGTGCCGGACGGCGCGTCGGAGGGGCGTTCCGGAGGGTGAGCGGGCCGGTGTACGGGCCCGGGTGCCGGGTCAGGACAGGGCGTCGAGGGCGGCCAGGATGTCGGACGGTTCGGCGCGGGCCTTGTAGTCGGTGTCGACGAAGGCCCACCGGATGACGGCGTCGCGGTCGATGACGTAGGTGGCGGGTATGGGGAGCGTGTGCGGATGGCCGCCATTGACGCGCTCGAGGTCGAAGCCCAGGGAGTCGTAGACGGCGGCCAGGTCTTCGGTGAGGCCGAAGCTGAGGCCGTACTGCTTGGCGGTGTCGCAGCCGAGGTCGCTGAGGACCGGGAAGGCCAGCGCGTGCTTCTCGGCGAGGGAGAGGGACTCGTCGGGGATCTGCGGCGATACGGCCACCAGCTGGGCGCCGCGGGCGGTGATCTCGCCGTGCTGCTGTTGAAGGGCACGGAGCGCCAGGTTGCAGAACGGGCACCAGGCGCCGCGGTAGAAGGTGAGCACGACCGGTCCGTCGGCCAGCAGGGCGTCCAGGGTCACGGTGGTGCCGTTCGCGGCGGGGAGGCCGAAGCGGGGGGCGGGATCGCCGACGTTCAGGGCGCGGGCGGCCTGGCCGGAAGCGGCGAGCTCGGATGCTGCTCGCCCCATGATCTGGTGTGCGGCTGCCGGGATCTCGTGTTTGCGGGCGTCGTAGAAGGCCTTGAGCTCATCGTTGAGGCTCATTGCGGTGGTACCTCCTGGGGTGTGGGTGTGGGTGTGGGGGAGGGGGCGGGCGCCGGGCGGGCACGCAGGGCGACCAGGGCGCCCGCCACGGACTCCCGCAGCGTGTCGGGGACGGCGCCCGCGCGGGAGCGCAGATTGACCCCGTACGCCAGGGTCGCGAGCACGGCCGCCGCGGCGTCCACCTCGACGGCCGCGTCGAGCTGCCCGAGCCGGGCGGCCGTGCTCAGCGCGGAGCGCATGGCCGACTGCAGGGACCGGTGATGCGCGTCCAGCAGAGCGCGTATCTCGGGAGCGGCGCATTCCGGCCCGGCGTGGGCGTTGGTGACCATGCAGCCCCAGCCGGCGACCGGACCGGAACAGCGCACCCCGATCAGGCCCGTGAAAAAGTCCTCGATCGCGGTCAGCCCCGAGGGGTCGGCGGCGAGCGCGGCGAACGCGGGTGTGGAGTGCTGGGCTATATAGCGCTCCAGGGCGGCGGCGTAGAGACCGTCCTTGTTGCCGAACGTTGCGTAGAGGCTGGAGCGGCTCAGGCCCGTCGCGGAAACCAGTGCCTGTATCCCGGTGGCGGGCAGGCCCTGGCGCCAGAAGACGCGTACCGCGTCGTCGAGTACGACATCGGGGTTGAAGTGCTTGATGTCCGGCGACACGGAGCCTCCCTGTGCTCGCGAGGGCGAGGGCGTCCATGGACGCGCCCGGGGACGCGCCCGTGAATCTTGGAACGTTCAGTCCAAGTTAAGTCAACTACGGGCGGCTGCCAAGGGGTTTTCGGCGACGGTCGGCTAAGTTCCCGAAGTGGGTGGGGTGTTGGGGTGTCCGGCGGGCGCGTGGGGGCGCGCCGCCGCGGTGTCGGGAAGGAAGGGCAGCAGGGCCGAGATCGCCGCCGCCAGCGCCAGGTTGAAGACGACGGCCGTGGTCAGCGCGTGTCCGTAGACGACGGTGTCGTTGTGCGCGGCGTCGCCCAGCGAGTGGTAATAGAGGACGCCGACGACGGCGACGCCGACCGCGCCGCCCACCTGCTGGCAGGTGGAGAGCACGCCGGAGGCCATCCCCACCTCTTCGGTTCCGACGTTGCCGAGCACGGCGTTCAGCAGCGGCGTGACCAGCAGCCCGTTCCCCGCACCGACCAGGACCAGGGGCGGCGCCAGCGCCCAGGCCGTCAGCCCCGTACCGGCCGTGCTGACCAGCACGATCGCGGCGACGTACCCGAGCCCGCCCACCAGCGCGCCGGCCTGGAGCACGCGGCGCCCGAATCCGGCCAGCCGCCCGGCGAGGATGCTGGCACCCAAGAACGCGACGGCGAGCGGCGTATAGACCAGCCCGGCGCCGAGCGCGTCCATCCCCAGGCCGTCCTGGAGGGTGAGCGAGAGGATGAGGAAGAAGGAGTTGATGCCCGCGTACGCGACGACGACCAGGGTGGTTCCGACGGCGAACGGACGCGCGCGGAGCAGGCCCGGATGGACGAGCGGAGCGCCGCCGGCAGTCGCAACCCGCCGCTCCACCAAGGCGAATACGGCGAACGCCGGCGCGCTGCCGGCCAGGCTGAGCCAGGTCCACGCCGGCCAGCCGTACGCCCGCCCTTCGACCAGCGGTACCACGAGGAGGAAAAGGGCCACGGTCAGCACCACGGCGCCCGGCAGGTCGAGGCGTCTGGCGTCCGGCGCCCGCGACTCGGGCACGCGCAGCACGGCGAGGAGGAGAGTGGCCAGCCCTATGGGGACGTTGACCCAGAACACCGACCGCCAGGAGGAACCGAAGAGGCCGGCGGAGAGCGCGGAGGTGAAGCCGGTGGAGATGAGTACGCCGCCGAGCAGCTGGCCGACGATGGTGGCCATGCCGATCACCGCACCGAGCGCACCGAACGCCTTCGGCCGCTGCGCCGCCGGGATCAGCACCTGAATCATCGCGAAGACCTGCGGGAACATCGCGGCCGCGGTCAGGCCCTGCGCCAGCCGCGCGGCGATCAGGCTGCCCGGGTCGGGGGAGACGGCGCAGCCCACGGAGGCCAGCGTGAACAGGGCCATGCCGATCAGGAAGAGCCGCCTGCGGCCGTAACGGTCGCCGAGGCGGGCGCCGGTGATCAGGGCGATGGCGTAGGTGAGTTGATAACCGGCCAGGATCAGCTGGATGTCGGCGGCGGAGGCGTGCAGATCGGCCTGGATGGCGGGCGCGGCGACGAGCACGATGAACGTGTCGAGCACGGCCATGAAGGCCCCCACCAGGACGATGGCCAGCGCCTGCCAGGGGGAGGCGGCGGGGCGTGCCGGAGGGTGTGGCATTGCGGTGTGCCGCCTCGCGGCCCGCTGTTCGGGGGTGCCCGAGGGCGTGGTCCGGGTCATGCGGTAAGCGTCGGCGAGGCCCGAACAGAGATACAGAGACCGATTATGCTGGTGTTCCGGCTACCCCTCACGGCATGCCCGCCTCACGTCAAACCCCGCTGCACCAGCCCCTTTGCACTACCCCCGCTGCACCACACCCCTGCACCACACCCCCTACGTCAATCGAGTGCGATGGCCGACCTTGAGCGACGGCGCCGCCTGGCCGAATACCTGCGGTCGCGCCGGGAGCGGATCACGCCGGGCGAGGCGGGCATCCCCGCGGGCCCCCGCAGGCGTACGCCGGGGCTGCGGCGCGAGGAGGTCGCGCAGCTCTCCGGGGTGAGCGTGACCTGGTACACCTGGCTGGAACAGGCGCGGGACATCACCGTCAGCCGCCAGGTCCTCACCAGCCTGGCGCGCGCCCTGATGCTCAGCTCGGTCGAACGCCGCCATCTGTTCGCGCTGGCCGACGAGCGGCCCCCGGACCAGCCGCCGGGTCGCGGGCCCGGCCCCGCCCTGCAACGTCTGGTGGACGCGCTCGAACCGCACCCCGCCTACCTCCTGGACGCCAACTGGGACCTGGTCGGCTGGAACCGCGCCGAGGCCGGGCTGATCGGCGATCCGTCGCAGCTGGAGCCCGCCGAACGCAACCTGCTCTGGCTGGTGTTCACGGATCCGGCCCTGCGCACGCTGCTCGTCGACTGGAACGGGCAGGCCCGGAACCTGGTCGCCCAGTTCCGGGCGGACGCGCGCGGGCAGTTCGGCGCGCCCCGCTTCGAGCGGCTCACGGCCGAACTGCGGCGGCTGAGCCCGGAGTTCCGCACCTGGTGGGAGGCGCATGACCTCGCCGACTTCGACAGCAGCCGCTGGGAGTTCGACCACCCCGCGGTCGGGCCGCTGACCTTCGACTATGTGAAGCTCGCCGCGCTGGACGCGCCCGGCGTCAAGCTGTTCGCCTGCATGCCGGCGGACGCGGAGACGACCCGGAAGCTGCCCGGGCTCATCCCGTCCGCCCCGTCCGCCCCGTCCGCCCCGTCCGTCCCGTCCGTCCCGTCCCCCTTGACGGCGACGGCCTTGAAGAACGTGTAGTGGAAGCTGCCGTCATCCTCCGCGGCGCGCCGCAGGTCGGCGATCCCCCGGTCCCAGTCCGCGGCGGTGGCCAGTCCGGCCCGTAGCGCTTCCTCCCGTACGCCGTCGACCATGGCGATGAACGTCCGCCGGGTGAGCATGTCGGCCAGCTCGGGCCGGGTCCCGTCCGCGTACGCGGTGCGCGGCCGGACCACCACGTCACGGAATCCCGCGGCGGCGAGCAGCGGTTGCAGCTCCCGGCCGATCAGGGCGTTCCCGCCGGCGTCCGCCTGGAGCCGTACCAGGTGGCCGATCACGTCCCGCGCGTAGCGGCTGTCCGGGTGGCAGAGCGCCGATCCGTGATCTCCCTCGATGACGGTGAGGGTGCCCTGGGGGCGCAGTACGCGGCGCAGCTCGGCCAGTACCTGCCGCGGGTCGCGGAGATGTTCCAGCACGAAGCAGGCAAAGACATGGTCGAACGTCGCGTCCCCAAAAGGGAGTTGGCGCAGGTCGGCGCGCTGCCAGTCGACGCGCCCGGCCGTCCCCTGCGCGGACAGGTGCGCGCGGGCCTGCGCCAGCGACTCCGCCGACCGGTCGACCGCGACGATCCGCGCCCCCGGGCTGTTCTCGACCAGATGCACGGTCTGTGCGCCGACCCCGCAGCCGGCCTCCAGGACGCGGCTGCCCGCGGGGTACGAGGTTCCGGAGTGGAGGAGGGCGGCGAGGGTGTCGGCCTGATCGCCGAGCCGGCGGGCTTCCCGCTCCGAATATCCGTGGACGTACCCGCGGCCGGCCCCGCCCGGGTCCGCCGCGCGCATGTGGGTGTGCACCTGGTTCGTCATCAACTCGCGCTCGCTGTACATGAGTTCACCGTGTCGCGAGAATGGACCCGTGAACAGGTCCAAAGATGACCCTGTCGACCGGTCCATAACCCCGCCGGACGCCCCCGCCCCCGAGGCCGCCCGGCCGGGCTCCGCCTCCACCGGCGCCGACTTCCTCCAGCTGTCGATCGCCGACGCGCCCACGGGCGGGCGCTCCGACTGGCTGGTCCGGCAGCTGCGGCTGGCGATCTCCGACGGCCGCCTCCCGGTGGGGAGCAAGCTGCCCGCCACCCGGGCGCTCGCCGCCGACCTGCGGGTATCCCGCGGCGTGGTGACCGAGGCGTATCAGCGGCTGAGCGAGGACGGCCAGGTGGCGGGGCGGGGGCGGGCCGGTACGGTCGTGGTCGCCGCGCCCCTGGCGGCGCCCGCGCCCGTACCCGGCGCGACGCCGCCGCCGCCCACGAACACCCTCTTCACCGCGCCGCCCGGCCCGGACGTCTTCGACGCCCTGCGCACCGCACCGGCCCGCATCGACCTCTCGCCCGGACAACCCGACCTGACGGCCTTCCCCCGCGCGGCATGGCTGCGCGCCGAACGCGCCGTACTGCGCACCGTCCCCGCCTCCGACCTCGGGTACGGCGACCCCCGCGGCGCGGCGCCCCTCCGCCTCGCCGTCGCCAACTGGCTGGCCCGCAACCGCGGGATCAGGGCGGATCCGGCGGAGGTGCTGATCGTCGCCGGGACCGCGCAGGCGCTCGGCCTGATCGCCCAGGTCCTGCGGCGCGACGGCATGTCCGCGATCGCCGTGGAGGACCCCGGATCGCTCGGCGTACGCCAGCATCTGCAAAGCCGGCAACTGGAGACCCCGCCCGTCCCGGTGGACGCCGACGGCGTACGCGTCGATGCCCTACGGGCCGCCGGCGCGCCCGCCGTCGTGCTCACCCCGGCGCATCAGTTCCCCACCGGTGTGGTGCTCGGCGGCCGCAGGCGCCGCGAGCTCCTGGCCTGGGCGCGCGAGGGCGGCCTGATCGTCGAGGACGACTACGACGCCGAGCACCGCTACGACCGCCCACCGGTGCCCGCGCTGCGCGCCATGCTCGCCGAGCACGTCTGTTACGCGGGCAGCGTGTCCAAGCTGCTCGCGCCCGCCCTCCGGGTGGGCTGGCTGCTCGCGCCGCCGCGCTACCGGGACGCCCTGGTCGAGGCCAAGCGCTTCGCCGACCTCGGGAACGCCGTACTGCCGCAACACGTGCTGGCCCGCTTGATGGAATCGGGCGAACTGGAGCGCCGGCTCCGGCTGCTGCGCACCCGCCACCGCCGCCGCCGGGACGCGATGATCGAGGCGATCCGTACGCACCTGCCGGGCGCGGTGGTGCACGGGGCGGCGGCGGGGCTGCATCTGACGATCACCTTCGAGCGATCGGCAGAGGGATCCGCAGAGCGATCGGCGACGGGGGCCACGGGCGCGGCCGTCCCCGACCTCTCCGGCACCGTCATCTCCGACACCGTCCTCGCCGCCACCGCGCTAGCCGCCGGGGTGAAGGCCCAGCCCCTCTCCTGGCACAGCCAGCGCCCCCATCCGCCGGGGCTCGTCCTCGGCTACGCCGCGAGCTCCCCGGCGGCCATCGCCGAGGGCGTGGCCCTGCTCGGCGAGGCCCTCCGTCAGCTGCGCTGAGCGCTCCGCGCCCCGAAGATCCGCCGCTCCGATTCCGCGATCGCGACGTCGTTGATGCTCGCCTCCCGCCGCCGCATCAGCCCGTTCTCCGCGAACTCCCACAGCTCGTTGCCGTAGCTGCGCCACCACTGCCCGGCCGCGTCGCGGCACTCGTACTGGAACCGCACCGCGATCCGGTTCCCGTCGTACGACCAGAGCTCCTTGCGCAGCGCGTAGTCCAGCTCCCGTTCCCACTTCCGGCGCAGAAAGGCGACGATCTCGTCGCGGCCGGTGAGGAAGGTGTCCCGGTTCCGCCAGACCGAGTCCTCGGTGTACGCGAGCGAGACGCGCTCGGGATCGCGGGTGTTCCACGCGTCCTCCGCGGCCTGCACCTTCTGCCGTGCGCCGGGCCCGTCGAAGGGCGGGAACGGTGGCCGTGACGTCATGTCTTCCGTCTCCTTCTCATCCGTACGTCCTGATGACGACCCCCATCGGAGAACGCTCGTTCTCCGCTCGTCCCGGCTAGTCTAGAGAACGCGCGTTCTCAAGGGAAGCACTCAAGGGAAGCGCTCGATTGCACGTGCTCGATGTACGCGCCGGACGGAAGTGGGAGTCACACATGCGCCAGGACAAGGCCGTCGACGCCGTCGCGACCGGCGACGGCGGCGCGGGCGGGGCACCCACCGCGGACGAGCCCCGCACGCGGATACTCGACGCCGCCGAGAAGCTGTTCTACGACCGCGGCATCCAGGCCGTCGGCATGGACGAACTCCGCACCGCGGCCGGGGTCTCCCTCAAGCGCCTCTACGGCTGCTTCCCCTCCAAGAGCGACCTCGTCGCCGCCTACCTCGAGCGCCGCGACCTCCGCTGGCGCGCCGCCCTCGCCGCCCATGTCGGCGAGCGCGCCGCCACCCCCGAGGACGGCCTGTCCGCCGTCTTCGACTGGCTCCACACCTGGTTCGCCGCCCCCGACTTCCGCGGCTGCGCCTTCATCAACTCCTTCGGCGAACTGGGTGCCACCTCGGAGGCCGTGGCGTCCGCCGCCCGGCGGCACAAGAAGGCGTTGCTGGACTACCTCACCGGGCTGGCGCGCGACCTCGGGGCGCCCGAACCGGACGTATTGGGCGGCCAGTTGGCGCTTCTGGTGGATGGCGCGATCACCTCGGCGGCGCTGTCCGGGAGCCCGGACGCGGCGCGGTGGGCCCGGCAGGCGGCGCGCGTCCTGGTCGCGGCGGAAGCAAGTCCCGCGGGGTGATACGGCGGTCGCCGTGACCCGGTCGGACACGTCCATCGGGCACGTTCACGACCGGGGGGTCTTGGGGAGAGCGGCCCGAAGACCGGAACCGTTGCTGATGAACGCGGCCCCGAGGAGGGGGACGGCGCAGGTGGCCTGCGCCAGGGCGAACCACAACGGGCAGACGCCGGGGATCATGTCGACGGCGGTGATCACGAACGGCATGAGGACCGAGAGGATGCGCACCCGCAGGTAGGCCCATCGCGTTCCCCGTGAGGCGAGGACGGTCAGCCAGTAGAGCACCGCGGCGCTCGCGAGCACTCCGCCCGACCGGCCCCACATGAACGAGGTCGCCGAGTGGCCGGTGATAGCGAGGACGGCGACCGTCATGAGGACGGCGAGGCTGAGCGCACCGTAGGCCGCGATGAGGATCTTCGCCTTGCCGAAGGCCCGTTGGGTGCTCGGGTGGTGGAGGCGGGCCGCGCCGGCCGTGGTGCGGTGGGCGGCGGGGGCGGTGGCGTGGTGGGTGGTTCCCATGTCGTTGGTCCTTCTTCCTTCGTGCTTCCTTCGTGCCGTCGTTGTGGTGTCGACGCTAGGAAGCGCCTGCGCGGCGCGGTATGGGCCTGGACGCACAGGTGGGTGGGGCCAGACCCACTTCCGGGCCGATCCGGCGGAGATCGGACTCCCCGCGGCGCACAGTGGAGGCACCAAGTCGAACCGGCCGGACCGGGGCGGCGGAGCAGCGCGGTGCGGCAGCGTGCGGAAGCGAGGAAGCGAGGAAGCGAGAAGAATGGTCATGCGACAGCTGGTGTCGTGGGTGACGAGTGCCGGCGTGGGTTTCGTACGAGCGAGCATGGTCCTGGTCGTCAGCATGCTGGTGCCGGCCGTGTGGGCCGCCGCGGTGGTGCTGGGGATCTGGTGGGCGGGGAGTCCCTGGTCGTGGATCCCGGAATTCGTGTGGGCCTGCCTCGGCACGCTCGCCCTGTCGCGCCCCGTCTGCCGGATGTTCCGCAGCCTCGTCGCGCAGTGGACGGGCACCGTCATTCCCGCCGGATACCGGCAGCCCGGCCCGGTGGTGCGGATGTCCACCGGGTATTGGTGGAACGGTTTCTCCTACACGCGCAGCAGCCGGGACGCCCGCCGCGAGCAGCGGATGCGGATCCGGTGGAGCGATCCGGCCGGCTGGCGCGACCTGCGCTTCACGGCGATCGCACCGCTCACCGTGGGCGTGATCGCGGCCGTCCCGCCGGCCGGCGTCGCGGCGGCGGTCATCGGCCTTTCCCAGCCCACGCTCGCCGCGCGCGCCCTCGGGGTGCTCGCCCTGGTCGTGGCCGTCGCCTGTGCCCCGTACGCCTGGCGGTCCCTCGAGCCGGTGGCCGTCCGCTTCCTGGGCGCGTCTCCTGCGATGGCGCTGGCGGACCGGGTGGATGAGCTGACGGCCCAGCGCGCGGATGCGACGGCCGCGCAGGCCGCCGAGATCCGCCGGATCGAGCGGGACCTGCACGACGGGGCGCAGGCACGCCTGGTCTCGCTCGGACTCTCCCTGGCGACCGCGGAGAAGCTGATGGAAACCGACCCCGACCGGGCCAAGGCGCTGATGCGGGAAGCGCGGACCGGCGCCGCCACGTCACTGACCGAGCTCCGCGAACTGGTCAGGGGCATCAACCCGCCGGTGCTGAACGAACGAGGGCTCATCGACGCCGTCCGCGCCCTCGCCCTGGACAGCCCGCTCGAAGCGGCCGTCAGCGCCGACCTCCGGCTCCGCCTGGACCCGCCGATCGAGTCCGCCCTGTACTTCGGGATCGCCGAACTGCTGACCAACGCGGTCAAGCACGCCCGCGCGACCCGGGCACACATCACCCTCACCCGGGACGACAACGCCATCGTCGCCGAGGTGGAGGACGACGGCCGCGGCGGAGCCACCGAGCGCGCCGACGGCGGACTTGCGGGGCTGCGCCGCCGCCTCACGGTCTTCGACGGCACCCTGGAGATCGACAGTCCGGCGGGCGGCCCGACCCGGGCGAGAATGGTGATGCCATGCGAATCGTTGTAGCCGAAGACCTCTATCTCCTGCGCGACGGAATGGCCCGTCTCCTCGAGGCATACGGACACCAGGTGGTGGCGACGGCGGCCACCGGACCCGAGACGCTCGACGCGCTGCTGACATGGCGGCCGGATGTGTCCCTCGTCGACGTCCGCATGCCGCCGACCCAGTCGGACGAGGGCCTGCGGGCGGCTCTCGCCGCCCGCCGCGAACTGCCCGGACTGCCGGTCCTGATCCTCTCCCAGCACGTCGAACAGCTCTATGCCCGCGAACTCCTGGCCGACGGCGCCGGCGGCATCGGCTACTTCCTCAAAGAGAGCGTCTTCGACGCCGATCAGTTCATCGAGGCCCTGGAACGCGTCGCCGGAGGCGGGACCGCCATGGACCCGGCCGTCATCACCAAGTTGCTCTCCGCCGGGTCCTCGAACCGCCGGCTCGAGGGGCTCACCGAACGCGAACACTCCGTGCTCGCCCTCATGGCCGAGGGACTGTCCAACCAGGCCATCGCCCAGCGGCTCTTCCTCAGCGACAGCGCCATCAGCAAGTACACCACCTCGATGTTCGGCAAACTCGGCATCACCGATGACGACAACAACAACCGCCGCGTCCTCGCCGTCCTGGCCTACCTCAACAAGCCCTGACGTGCGGCGCCCTGGCCCTCGCCGCACGCCCTCGGTGACCTGCCGACGCGCTTCGTCGCTCAGGCTCCCAGCACCAGCGCACCGACCACCGGCGCCGCGTACACCAGCGGGAACGGGATGTGCGCGTACGAGCGCGCCCGGATCACGGTGATGACGGCCCCGGCGAAATACAGCACCAGACCGACCCCCGCCAGCAGACCGACAACCGGCACGAGCAGGCCGACCAGCAGGCCCGCGGCACCCGCGGCCTTGGCCGAACCGAGCAAGGTCCACCACGAGCGGGGGACGCCGTAGTCGGCCAGGGGCTCCACCACCCACTTGGCGCGGAGGAAGACGGAGGCGGCCGAGAAGCCCGCCATGGCGGCGGCCAGGAGGGTGACGACGACGTAGGCGATGGACATCGAAATGCTCCTCATCGGGAGGATGCCGGTGCGGACTTGCACCGGCCGGGCCTGGTGAGCCCGTCACTGACCTGACGTAGCGCGGGGCGCGAGTGTGACGGGCGGTTCGCGGACCGGCTGCGGTGGCAAACCCCCTCACCGAGACGGGGGGCTGCCCCAATGCGCCGGGTGCGCCGGGAACGGCAGAGTCCAGCCATGGCTTTCACTCGGTTACAGAGAAGGTTCACTGCGTCCGGCGCGCTCGCCCTGGTGTGCGCCGCGACCGTACTGGCGGGAACGGGACTTGCCGGTGGGCGGCATTCCGCTGCGCCCGCCGCCCGGGCCGCCGCTGCGCAGACTGCGGCGCGTGGCTCGGTGGTCTCCGCGACCCTCGTGGCGGACCTGGACGTCAAGGAGGTCGCGGCCCGCCTGAAGAAGGCGGGTATCGATGCGGCACAGGCCCGCTACGGCGTGCGGGCCCACCGGATCGTGTACCGCACGGTCGACACCAAGGGCCGGCCCACCACGGCCAGCGCGCTGATCGCGGTGCCCAGGAACGGCGAAAACCGTCTTCGGACCGTGTCCTGGCTGCACGGCACCGAGGTGTACCGGGGCGAAGTGGCCTCGGTCAACGACCGCTCCCCGGACCGGACCACGGCGTTGCTGTTCGCCTCGACCGGCCTCGCGGTGTCCGCCCCGGATTACCTCGGCCTGGGCAAGGGGCCCGGAACCCATCCGTACGGGCATCCCCGGGCGACCGTCACCGCGTCGGTGGACGCGCTGCGGGCGGCGCGCGCGTTCGTTCGGCGGGACGGCCGCGACCTCGACCGGCGCGTACTGATCAGCGGTTTCTCCCAGGGCGGACCCGCCACGATGATGGTGGGGCGGGCCCTGCACCAGGGCACCGACCGGTACTTCCGCCTGGGCGCCCTCGCCCCGATCGCCGGCCCGTTCGACCTGAGCGGTTTCGAGGCCGCCGCGGCGGACGACAAGGTCAACCGGTCATCGCTCTACCTTGCCTACTTCGCGACGGCGTGGAACCGGATGTACGGCCTGTACGACACGCCTGGCCAGGCATTTCGCGCCCCGTTCGACAAGAAGGTGGAGAAGCTCTTCGACGGCTACCACACGGGGGAGGAGATCGCCGACGCGCTGCCGAGGACGTCGAAGGAGCTGTTCACCGAGGAGTTCCTCAACAAGGTGCGCAACCCCAGGGGAGAACTGCGGCGGAAGCTCCGGGTGTTGGACACCACCTGTGACTGGAAGCCGGAAGTCCCGGTGCACCTCTTTCACGCCAGGGGCGACAAGGACGTCTCCTTCGCGAACTCCGAGCACTGCGGGCGTCAGCTGACCGCCCACGGCGCCGGGCACGAGCTCAGCGACGTCGGGGACGTCGACCACAGCACGACGGTGCTCAAGGCCCTGCCGCAGGTGGTGCGCGAGTTCAACGCCATGCGCTGAGCACCTCGCCTCACTCCGGTGTCCCTCGGGCCTGCCGAGGGACACCGGAGAGCCGGCCGGCCGGCTAGCTGGTGAGGATGAGCAGTTGCTGAGTCGCTCTGGTCATCGCGACATAGCGGTCGACCGCTCCTTCGATCCCCTCGCCGAACGCCTCGGGATCGATGAGGACGACCAGGTCGAACTCCAGCCCCTTCGACAGCTCCGGGGTCAGCGACCGGACGCGGGACGTCGCCCGGAACGCGCCCTCTTCGATGCCGCCGGCGCCGATGACGCAGGCGATCCCCTCGTCGTGCGCGGCGAGCCAGGTGTCGAGGACCGAGCCCAGATCGGCAACGGATCCATGGACGACGGGGACGCCGCCGCTGCGGATGGAGGTCGGCACATTGGCGTCCGGGAGCACGGCCCGGATGACCGGCTCGGCTTCCGTCATGACCTCCTCCGGCGTCCGGTAGTTGATGCTCAGGGAGGCCAGGTCGATCCGGTCGAGCCCGACCCGTTCGAGCCGCTCCCGCCACGACTCCGTGAAGCCGTGCCGCGCCTGGGCGCGGTCCCCGACAATGGTGAAGCTCCGCGACGGGCAGCGCAGCAGCAGCATCTGCCACTCGGCGTCGGTCAGTTCCTGAGCCTCGTCCACGACGATGTGCGCGAACGGGCCCGCCAGCCGGTCGGGTTCGGCGGTGGGCAGGGCGCTCTCGTCGATCAGGGTGTCCTGGAGGTCCTTTCCGCGCAGCATCCGCACCGCGCCCTCGCTGTCGTCACCCGCCGAGGAGAAGTCGGCGGCCGACAGGACCTCGTCGATGACGCGCTCCATGCGGGCGCGTTCGGCGGCGACAGAGACGGCGTGCCGGCGCTTGCGCAGCGATGCCTCCGGGTCGCCGAGCCGCTGCCGGGCCGCGTCCAGGAGCGGCAGGTCGGAGACCGTCCAGGCCTGGGGCTCGGCGCGCTGCAGCTTGCGGATCTCGTCGCGGCTGAGCCAGGGAGCGCATTTGCGCAGGTAGGCGGGTACCGTCCACAGGTCTCCGACGAGGTCGGTCGGTTCGAGCATCGGCCAGGCGCGGTTCAGGGTCTCGACCAGCTCCCGGTTCTGCCGCAGCGACCTGCGGAACAGTTCGGGCGGGACGTCGTCGCCGTCGTGCTTGTCCAGCAGGATCGTGACCAGCTCTTCCCAGATCTGGTCGCGCGCTTCGTTGTGCGGTGTGCCGGGGTCCGGGGCCTCGAACGCCGCGGCCCAGTCGTCGGCACTCAGCCAGATGTCGGACCAGTGGGTCGAGACGGTCATCCCCTTGGTGGGCGGCTCCTCGTAGATGCCGACGGCGGGCTCGATCGCCTTCACCATGTCCGCGGTCGACTTCAGGCGGACCACGTCCGGGTCGGTCTCGATCGTCGCCGTGGCTCCCTCCTCGACGAGGTCCTGGAGGATGCAGGTCTGCACGCCCTCCTCGCCGAGGCTGGGCAGGACGTCGGCGACATAGGCCAGGTAGGGCCGGTGCGGACCGACGAACAGTACGCCGCCCCGACGGTGACCGAGGCGAGGGTCGGAGTAGAGGAGGTGGGCGGAGCGGTGCAGAGCGACGACGGTCTTGCCCGTACCCGGGCCGCCGTCGACGACGAGAGCGCCGCGGGACCCCGCGCGGATGATGGCGTCCTGGTCGGCCTGGATCGTGCCGAGGACGTCGCGCATCCGGGACGAGCGGTTGCCGCCCAGGCTGGCGATGAAGGCGGACTGGTCGTCGAGCGCGGCATGCCCTTCGAACCCGTCCGCCGTGAACACCTCGTCCCAGTAGTCGCTGATGCGGCCACTGGCCCAGCGATACCTGCGGCGGCTCGCCAGCCCCATCGGGTTGGCGTGGGTCGCCGCGAAGAACGGCTCCGCCGCGGGGGAGCGCCAGTCGATGAGCAGCCGACGGCCCGCGGCGTCGGTGAGGCCGAGCCGTCCGATGTACGCGGGCTCGGGGTGGTCCCCCGCGCCGACGATGCGCCCGAGGCACAGGTCCAGACCGAAGCGCCGCAGGGTGCGCAGGCGGGTGGTCAGCCGGCGGATCTCCGTGTCCCGGTCCATCGCCTGCCGGCCCAGGCCGCCGGGCGCCTTGTGCAGGACGTCGAGACTGTCGGACAGCTCGGCGATCGTCTGCGCGAGGCACTCCGCTATGGCCGCGAAGTGCTCCTCGTCGCCGGCGATCAGCGTCGGGTCGGCCTTGGCGGAGAGGCGATCGGGAAGGTCGAACGCGCTGGTGGTCAGGGAGCTCATGTCATCGCCTCTCATCGGAGATCGTTACCGCGAAGTCCGACGACGCGCAGCCCCGCGCCCCGGCGCCGAGCGCCCGCGGCGCGAGCCCCGCCACCGGCCCGACGCCACCGCACGCCTCATGAGCGAACAACAATGAATGCACTTCGCGAATCTCACATTTCCGTAGGTCACGGGCCTAGGCCAGAGATTCTGCGGTACGACCGGGGCCTTGCCGCAAGCCCCCCAGTGCGCTATACGTTGAGAGTGGCGAGGGGTGGGGTTTCACCTGCCGTCACGGTCCGCGCGTGATGAGCCGCCGGACGGGCCGAGCCATCGTGCGGGCCCCAGCCACCGGACACGCCCTAGCCCTCGGGATAGAAGACGAACAGCGTGCAGCCCGTCGTCGTCTGCGGGACGTGCGAGGAACCCGCGGGGGCATGGACGAACGTCCCCGCGGGATAGGCCCGTTCGCCGTCGTGGAATTCGCCCGAGACCACGAAGACCTCTTCGGGGCCCGGTTCGTGGACGTCGATGCCTTCCCAGCAGGTGCCCGGGTCCATCTCCAGCACCTGGGCCTTCGCGCCGTTGTCCCCGGTCCACAGCGGGCGCACCCGGATGCCGGGAAAGAGTTCGCGCACGGGGGCGTCGCGCACGGCGGACCACACATAGCCGGGTGTCTGTCGGGGTGCCGGGGTCCGGGGTGCCGGGTGCCGGTCGGTCGTCTGCGGCGCTGCGGACTGCTCTTTCGCTGTCATGAGGCCAGCTTGTCCGCCGGCTCCTGCCCGGCCGAGTGTCGGAAGAGACATGTTGAGGTACTTTCCTGCCATGCATCGCGTGGTCGCACTCGTCCACCCTCCGCAGTCCACCTTCGAACTCGGCTGTGCGGCAGAAGTGTTCGGCATCGAGCGGCGGGGGATTCCCGCCCGGTACGCCTTCGGGGTCTGCACCGAACACCCGGGCCCGGTGCCGACGCTCGCCGGGTACGACATGCTCGTGACCGACGGACTGGCCGCTCTCGACCGGGCGGACACCGTCGTCGTCCCCGGGTGGCTGCCCACCGAGGAGGCGCCCTCGCCCGCGGTGGTCCGGGCCCTGCGCCGCGCGCACCAGCGCGGCGCGCGGGTGGTCAGCATCTGCTCCGGCGCCTTCGCGCTGGCGCACGCCGGGCTGCTGAACGGCCGTCGGGCCACCACGCACTGGGCGCGGGCCGGCGAGCTGGCCGACCGCTTCCCGGACGTCCAGGTGGATCCGGACGTGCTGTACGTGGACCACGGCGATACGGCCACCAGCGCGGGCTCCGGTGCCGGAATCGACCTGTGTCTGCACCTGGTACGCGGCGACCAGGGCGCCGGGTACGCCGCGCAGGTCGCCCGGAGCATGGTCATGCCGCCGCACCGCGAGGGCGGGCAGCTGCAGTACTCGGCGCCGCCGCACCCCGTCCAGATCGACGGGTCGCTCGCACCGCTGCTGGAGTGGGTGACCGGTCGCCTCGACGAACCGCTCTCCGTCGAAGAACTGGCCGCGCACGCGGGCCTCTCGGCCCGTACGCTCGCCCGCCGGTTCGCCGACCAGCTGGGTGTCAGCCCGGGGCAGTGGCTGCTCGCCCAGCGCATCGCCGCCTCCCGCGAGCTGCTGGAATCCTCCGCGCTCCCCCTGGAGGCCGTCGCCCGCCGCGTCGGCCTCTCCTCGGCCACCAACCTCCGCCGACGCTTCCTCCGCGCCGTGGGCACCACACCGGGCGCCTACCGCAGGGCGTTCCGGACCGATCCGGGCGACGGTCACTAGAGACCGCGCCGCGCGGGTATCCGAGCTATACGGTTTGGCCATGTCGGCGTTCATACAACAACTTCCCGCCCTGATCGGCGTGGTGATCGGCGCCCTGGGGTCGTACTTGGCGACCACGCACGGCGATCAGGCCCGCTTCCGCCGGGAGCAGGCGGCGCGTTGGGAGGAGCGGCGGCTGACGGCCTACGCCGAGTACGCCAGGACGCTCAAGAAGAGCGTCACCCTGGCGTACCGGATCGCGGCCCACCTCGGCAACGACCCTCACCCGCACCCCTTGTCACCCGAGGAAGCGGCGCCTCACCTGGCCGATGCCACCGATGCCCGGGATCCGGCCGGCGAGGCGTTGTTGATGCTCGGCACTACGGATGTGGTCGAGAAGGCCCGGAAATGGGTCGTCGCGGTGATGGACATGGAAGGGTTCCTGCGGGACCGGACGCATGACCCGGAAGCGTGGTCGGCCCTGCTCGAGCGCCAACGCGCCGCACGTGAGGGGTACTACGCGGCCGTCCGGCGTGACCTGGCGCTCCCACCCGGCCATTCCGGGGAATGGCGGCTTGCGCCGCCCCGGACTCCCTGAGCCGGGCCGCCGGGCCGGCTCACAGCTTCGACCAGCGCTGCGAGGCCTTGCCCGAGTCGCAGGTCGCCGTCGTCACGCTGCCCTGGGAGCCCAGATCGAGGCACTGGTCGTTGAACGTGCTCCGGAGGGTGCCGCCGGAGCCGGGGTCCCATCTCTGGTCGCCCTGGCCGCAGGTGACGGTCATGACGTCATTGCCGGGCATGCCGCCGGACAGACAGCCGCCGGTGCGCTCGTTGACCAGCGTGTAGGTGCCGTTCGACGCGGGCTTGAAGGTCCACCGGGAGGACGAGTCGTCCGCGCAGCTGCGGTAGGCGGTGGCGTTGCCGATGACGAGCACGGTGAGGCAGTCGCCGTTGTTGCCGTTCTTGAGGCGGTAGGTGCCCGAGGCGGGGGGCTTGGGTGACGTACCGCCCGAGCTACCCGAACCACCTGAGGCGCTCGAACCGGAGCTGCCGCTGGAGCCGTCGGTGCCGCCGTGTGCGTCGGAGCCGCCGCCCGAGGCCGAGGACGCCCCGGTGCCCCCGTTCCCGGCTGGGGAACCGTCCTTTCCGTGGTCCGGCGACGCGGAATGCCGCTTGCCCTGCTTTTCCTGCTTACGCGACTTACCCGGCTTCGTCCCACCCGAGGCGGCCGCGTCGGACGAGGACGGTGCGGGGTGGAGGGGTGCGGTGGCCGAACTGGGCGGATTGGCCTGTGGGTTGTCCTGCGGTGCGGCGGTGAAGGGGAGGAGGCGCATGGCCAGGGGCGCACCGGCCGCCACGACGACGACGGGGACGACGGCGAGCAGGGTGCGGCGGCGTTTCCGTTCGGGTGCGGCGGGGGCCGTGGTGGGGGCGGGGGCGGCCGGTGGCGTGGCTTCCGCGTCCTTTCCGCCCTTCCCGGCATCCCTGTCATCCCCGTCCTTCCCGCCCTGTGCCGGTTCCGGTGGTGGGGCGGGAAGGGTCCGGGCGGGTGGCGCTTCCGGCTCGGGGGCCGGCTGCACCGTTGCGGCGAAGGTGGCGCGTGCGGACAGCAGGTCGCTGATGGCCGACGGCCAGGAGCGGGTCGCGGACGGGCCGCGGTCCGTGGCGAGTGCGAGGAGTTCGGCCGCTGTGGGGCGGCCCTCGGGGTCCTTGTCCAGGCAGGAGGCGACGGCCGCGGCGAGGTCCGGGTCCAGATCGCGTACGGGCTGGAGATCGGGCTGGTCGTGCACGATGCGGTACAGCATGTCGAGCCCGCCGCCGTCACCGAAGGGCGGCCGGCCGCCCGCCGCGTAGGCCACGAGGGACCCCAGGGCGAAGACGTCCGTGGCGCCGCTCAACTGGCGTTTTCCCGCGGCCTGTTCGGGAGACATATAGGCCGGCGTGCCCACGATCATGCCGGTTTTGGTCAGCCGGCTCTGGTCGGCGGCGCGGGCGACTCCGAAGTCGATGAGGGTGAGGCCGTCGAGGGTCAGCATGACGTTCGAGGGCTTGAGGTCCCGGTGCACCATGTCCAGTGCGTGCACCGCCTTCAGGCCGGCGGCCGCCTCCCGCAGCAGCAGCCACAGCGCGTCGGCCGGCAGGTGGTCGTCGTGTATCCGGACGGCCTCGCTCAGGGGGAGGCCCGGTATGTACGAGGTGGCGAACCACGGCGGCCGCGCGGCGCGATCGCTGGCGAGCAGCGGCGCGGTGACCTCGACGGGCAGCCGGGAGAGGTTGTCGAGTTCGTGCCCGAAGTGGCGCAGGAATTCCTCGTCCTCGGCGAGGTACGGCAGGACCTGCTTGACGGCGGCATAGCGCCCCGAAGCAATTCCCAGATAGACCCGCCCCATGCCGCCCGAGCCGAGCCTGCCGACCAGCGGTATCGAACCGATCCGCCGCGGGTCCTCCGCCGCCAGCGGCTCGGCGCCGCTGCCGCTCAGGTCGAACCCGTTTCCCCCGTTCACCGTCATGGCGGGAAGGCTACCCAAGAACCGGAGAGCCGAGCGGGAAGGGGGTCTTGGGGGCAATGCAGAACCGGGCGCGGGAGAAAGGGACTTGGGGATTCCGGGCAATGTTCCGGCCGTCGGTCCTGATGGGGAGTCCGGAATGCGCAGGGGCGGCCGGAGCTTCGCCGTGCGGTTGGCCGCAGTTAGGGCCGCCGCGTCATCCGGGCCGCGGGGCGGCGGATATCGTCGGGATATGAATTCTCGTCGCGCGGCGGTGGGTGGGGTTTCGGTCACGGTGGTGCTGGTGGCCATCGCCGCGGTGTTCGTCTTCTCCGGGGACGCGGTGCCGGTGGCGGCGCCCGTCCCGGAGGCGAAGGCCAAGCGGATGTGTAAGAAGCTGATCGAGGCCCTGCCGGATTCCGTGGCCGGGGGCAAGCGGAGGGACACGGACCCCTCGTCGCCGTATACGGCGGCATGGGGCGATTCCGCCATCGTGCTCCGCTGTGGTGTCGTACGGCCGGCGGAAATGCTCAACGCCCAGGCGCCGGGTGGCGAAATTCGTGGGGTGCGCTGGCTGCTGGAGAATGCGGAAGGCGGCGGTCATCGCTGCACCACCGCACTGCGCAAGGCGTATGTCGAGGTGAGCATTCCCGCGGAGTACGGCGACGTCGGCGCGCTGATGGATCTGGCCGATGCGGTGAAGAAGACCGTGCCCGGGATTTCCCAGCCCGGGTAGGCGCGGGAAGGCCGCCGGGCATTTCCGGGGAACGGCGGTGGGCGGGGGGCCGGACGCGTAGGGTCTCGGGCGTCGCACGCGTCACTCCAGGGGGTAGGGACATGCACAGTCGCCGCATCGGCAGCGCCGCGATCAGCGCCATCGGGCTCGGCGGGATGCCGCTCTCCATCGAGGGGCGGCCGGACGAGGAGCGCGCGGTCGCGACCGTCCATGCCGCGCTCGACGCGGGGATCACGTTCATCGATACGGCCATGTCGTACTGCCTGAACTCCTCCGAGACCGGCCACAACGAGTCGCTGATCGCCCGTGCGCTGGCGGCGTACGGGGGCGACACCTCCGGTGTGCTGGTCGGCACGAAGGGCGGGGCGGCGCGCGGCGCCGACGGTGAGTGGTCCTTCAACGGGGATCCCGCGACGCTGCGGGAGGCCTGCGAGGGCTCGCTCAAGCGGCTGGGCGGGGACACCATCGGCCTCTACCAGCTGCATGTGCCGGACCCGGGCGTGCCGTACGCCGACTCGGTGGGCGCGCTGCGCGACCTGTACGACGCGGGAAAGATCCGCGCGGTCGGCATTTCGAACGTGGACTCCGGGCAGCTGCGCGAAGCGCATGCGATCCTCGGCGAGCGGCTGGTGTCCGTCCAGAACAACTTCTCGCCGGCCGTCCGTGACAGTGAGCCGTTGTTGCGGCTGTGCACCGAGCTGGGCATCGCGTTCCTGCCGTACAGCCCGCTGGGCGGTATCTCCCGGGCGGGTGACCTGGGTTCGTCGCACGCCGCCTTCGCCCGGATCGCGGCGGAGCGTGGCGTCAGTCCCCAACAGGTGTGTCTGGCATGGGAGTTGGCGAAGTCTCCGGTCGTCGTTCCGATCCCGGGGGCGTCCCGGCCGACGACCATCCGCGATTCGGCGGCAGCGGCAGACCTGAAGCTGACCGAGGCGGAGTTCGCCGAACTCGACGTCGTTTAGGGCCGGTCAGGGGTCGCGCCGCGGCGCCCGGCTCGGGCGCCGGGCGCCGCGATCGCGCACGTCAGGCCGGTGCGGTGACCGCCCGGCCGCCAAGGTGCCGGGCGAAGAACCGGGCCGCGCTGTCGGCCTCGAACCGGGGCAGCTCCTTGTGCCTGCCCGAGTTCACGTGCAGCGACTTCTCCTTCGAGGCGAAGGCGTCGAACAGCGCGAGACCGGCCTCGCGCGGGATGTGCTCGTCGTCCCACTGCAGGTCGAACTCGACCGGGACGGTGATCCCCTTCGCCTTCTCGGCCAGGGCCTCGGGCCAGTGCTGGCCGAAGACCGCGGCCGTGATCCGGGGTTCGCTCGCCACGAACGGCACGCCGATCGCGGTGCCCATGTTGATGCCCCAGTAGCCGACCGGCCCATCGGCGCCGATCTCCGGAAGTTCCTGGAGGGCGTCCAGGGTCGTGCGGTACTCAGGCACGGCGAGCTCCGCCAGGTGGGCGTTGTAACGGACGACAACGGGGCCTTCCGGCTCGCCGGCCGCCCTCGCCCGGTACAGCTCGGCGATCTCCCGCTCGTCGTGCGCGGTGCGCGGCCGGTCGCCGTGACCGGGCGCGTCGATGACGGCGGCATGGAAGCCGCAGCCGGTCACGAGAAGGCGGGCGCGGCCCGCCATCGACGGGTGCTTCTTGTGGGTGCCGCCGCCGTGGCCCATCAGGACCAGGGGCGCGCGATCGGCGCCGGAGGGCGGCGACCAGAGGACTCCGGGGACGTCGCCCACGGTGAAGTCGCGCTCGATCATGCCGTTCGACGACGACTCGGCGGTGAATTGCAGAGAGTACATAAGTGTGGCCTTTCGGGAGTGCCTTGTTGTCGAGGCGCTCCCGGCGACACCTACGTCAGTCGCCGGCCGTGACGGGAAGGGGGAGCACCCACGTCGATACAGCGTTCATGGGTCTCACCTCCTCGGGCGGTGTCGCGGTCAGCTGGAAGGTACCAGCCAGGTCGGCATCGGGCCCAGCCCTTTTTCCTGCCCGCGATCACCACTGCGGACAGGCCCTGGTCCGGCTCCGGACGCGACGCCCGGAGCCGGATCCCTGAGGACTGACGGCGGGCGCTTGTCTACGACAGCGCCCGTTCCAGGGCCTCCAGGGCGCCCGTCAGTTCCTCCCGGGTGATGGTCAGCGGCGGAGCGAGGCGGATGGTGGAGCCATGGGTGTCCTTGACGAGGACGCCTTCCTTGAGCAGGCGTTCGCTGATGGCGCGGCCGGTGCCGAGGGCGGGATCGATGTCGATGCCGGCCCACAGGCCGCGGGTGCGGAAGCCGGTGACGCCCTTGCCGGTGAGGGCGGCGAGGCCGCTGTGGAGGAGTTCGCCCAGGTCGGCGGCGTGGGCCTGGAATTCGCCGGTCTTGAGGAGGTCGACGACGGCGGAGCCGACGGCGGCCGCGAGGGGGTTGCCGCCGAAGGTGGAGCCGTGCTGGCCGGGGCCGAGGACGCCCATGATGTCGCGGCGGGCGACGACGGCGGAGACCGGGACGATGCCGCCGCCGAGGGCCTTGCCGAGCAGCAGGACGTCCGGGACGACGGATTCGTGGTCGACGGCCAGGGTGCGGCCGGTGCGTCCGAGGCCGGACTGGATCTCGTCGGCGATGAAGAGGCAGCCGGTGCGCCGGGTGAGGTCGCGGACGCCGGTGAGGTAGCCGTCGTCGGGGATGAGGACGCCCGCCTCGCCCTGGATGGGTTCGATCAGGACGGCGGCCGTGGTGTCGTCGATGGCCGCTTCGAGGGCCGGGAGGTCGTTGTAGGGGACGACGCGGAAGCCGGGGGTGAAGGGGCCGAAGCCGGTGCGGGCGGTGTCGTCGTCGGAGAAGCTGACGATGGTGGTCGTACGGCCGTGGAAGTTGCCGGCGGCCACGACGATGGTGGCCCGGTCGGCCGGGACGCCCTTGACGTCGTAGGCCCATTTGCGGGCGACCTTGATGCCGCTCTCCACCGCTTCGGCGCCGGTGTTCATCGGGAGCACCATGTCGAGGCCGGTGAGGCCCGCCAGGCTCGCGGCGAACTCGGCGAGGCGGTCGTGGTGGAAGGCGCGCGAGGTGAGGGTGAGCTGGTCGAGCTGGCGGTGGGCGGCCTCGATCAGGGCGGGGTGGCGGTGGCCGAAGTTCAGCGCCGAGTAGCCCGCCAGCATGTCGAGGTAGCGGCGGCCCTCGACGTCCTCGACCCAGACGCCTTCGGCGCGGGCGATGACGACGGGGAGGGGGTGGTAGTTGTGGGCGAGGACCGGCCGTTCGGCCTGGATGAGGTCATCCGAGGAACGGGGGGAACGGGGGGTGCGAGGGGGCGCGATGCGCGCGGGTGCGGTCACGGGCGGATCTCCTGAGTGCAGCACTTGATGCCGCCGCCGGCCTTGTGGAACTCGGAGAGGTCGACGGGGACGGGGACATAGCCACGGGCGGTGAGCTGGTCGATGAGGCCGGTCGCCTGGGGGGCGATGAAGACATGGCGGCCGTCGGAGACGGAGTTGAGGCCGAAGGCCATGGCGTCGTCGCGGGTGGCGAGGATCGCGTTCGGGAAGAGCCGCCGGAGCACTTCGCGGCTGCCGGAGGAGAACGCCTCCGGGTAGTACGCGAGGGTGGGTTCCGCCGCTTCTTCGGATTCTCGCCCTTCTTCGGGTTCCCCGGGTGCGCCGAGGACGAAGAGGGCGGTGTCCAGGTGGTAGAAGTGCGGGTCCACCAGGCGCAGGCCGATGGTCGGTACGCCGAAGAACTCCTGCACCTCGGCGTGCGCCTCGCGGGTCGTGCGGAAGCCCGTACCGGCGAGGATGTAGCGGCCGGCCGGTACGAGATCGCCCTCGCCCTCGCAGGTCGATTCCGGCTGGTAGACGTCGTATCCGGCCGCCTTGAACCAGGTCTCGTACTCGGTGGATTCCGGGCGGCGCTGGGGGGCGTGGAAGCGGGAGCCGAAGACCTTGCCGGCGAGGGTGAGCGCGGAGTTGGCCGCGAAGACCATGTCGGGGAGGCCGGGGACGGGGGCCACGGTCTCCACCTCGTGGCCGTGGTCGCGGTAGGCGTCGATCAGGGTTTGCCATTGGCGGCCCGCGAGGGCCGTGTCCACCTGCGCGTCGTCACGCATCCAGGGGTTGATGGCGTAGTGCACGTCGAAGTGCCGGGGCTGGCAGACCAGATAGCGCCGGGCGCGCGAGATACGACTCGTTGGCACAGAAGCATCCCTTCGCTTCCTGCAAGGGCAGGTGGGGGTGGCCGGGGTGACCGGTGTGAGCGGGGTGACCGAGGGTTAGTGATCGTCACTCGGTCGCAGTTCACACGGTACGGAGCACCGGATTCCGGCCACAAGGACCGAAGGCTGCTTGTTTGCGCAGGAATGCTGCGTATCTGGGGCGGCTAGCGCGGGTTTCCTGCGCGGGGTGGGGCGCCCATCGCGGCGGAGGGGCGGTCCGTGCCCGCGTCCGGGCTGTCCGGGAGCAGATGGGACAGGACCATGTAGCTGATCGTCTTGCGGATGAACGGCTCGGTGCGGATGCGCTCCAGGACTTCCTCGAAGTGCTCGACGTCGGTGGCCCGCACGTGCAGCAAGGCATCGGCGCCGCCGGTGACGGTCATCGCCGCGGCGATCTCCGGGTGGTTGCGGACGACCTCCGCGAGGCGGCGGGGCGGGGCGGCGCTGTCGCAGTACACCTCGACGTACGCCTCGGTGAGCCAGCCGAGCGCGGCGGGCCGCACCGTGGCGGTGAAGCCGGTGATCACGTCGTTCTCGCGGAGCCGGTCGACGCGGCGTTTGACCGCGGTGGACGACAGCCCGATGGCCGAGCCGATCTCCGCGAAGCTCGCCCGGCCGTTCTCCATCAGGGCCGCGACGATCTTGCGGTCCAGTGCGTCGAAGGGGGCGGCCTTGTTCATGGCCCCACCGTAGCGATCGCCGGCGCGCGGGGCCACGGTGGTGGCGTTGCCGCGGCCGCTGTGCCGGAATTCCCAGGTCAGACATCGATGCAGGTCAGATGTGGTGGCGTAACTTCGCCGCAACATCTGGCGCCTAGCGTCGGGCGGGTCCGGCGGCGGAAGGGAACGCGGCGTCGGGCGTGGGTTCGGAGTGCGTCCGGGGGAGCGCTCCGGCGTCCGTTCGGAAAGGTGGCGCGGTGCGGGATCCGAAGCCGGGGGCCGGTGGGGCGGCCGGGGAGTCGCTGACGCGGGCCGACCGGGCCCGGCGGGTGGCGAACGTGCTGCGCGGGCAGGTGCTGCGGGGGGCGTTTTTGGGCGGGGTGCTGCCGGACGAGCGGGCGCTGATCGCCGAATTCGGGACCTCGCGGAACACGGTGCGGGAGGCGCTGGGGCTGCTGCGCGACGAGGGGCTGGTGGCGCGGCGGCGGGGTGTGGGCACGGTGGTGGTCGGGCGGGCGTATCAGCATCCGCTCGGGGAACTCTCCGGGCTCGCCGAGGTGCTCCAGCGGCACGGAGCGGTCGCCAACGAGGTGCGCGAGGCCAGGACCGTACGGCCGCCGCACTCGGTCGCCCGGCGGCTGGGCCTGGCCGACGGGGCACCGGCCGTCTATGTGGAGCGGCTGCGGCGGGTGGACGGCACGCCGCTGTCCCTGGACTGCACCTATCTCCTCGCCGAGGTGGGGGAGCCGCTGCTGGCGCTGGGGCGCGAAGCCCTGGAGAAGCAGGACGTGTTCGAGCTGATCGAGACGGGCGTGGGGATGCCGCTGGGCCGCGCGGAGGTCTCCGTACAGGCCGTGGTGGCGGATCCGGCGACGTGTGCGGTGCTGGCGATGCCCGAGGGCGGTGCGGTGCTCGCCGTCGAACGGCTCACCCGGCTCGCCGACGGCCGCCCCGCCGACCTGGAGTTCATTCATCTGCGGGGGGACCGCCTGACGCTGCACGCGACGCTCGACCGGGCGCGGGGCGCGGTCGACGGCCTCCCCGACCCGTCCTAGGAGGCCGGACCGTTGAGGCGCTCCGAGACGGAGGACGGCGAGCGGACGGCGGAAGCGCGCGGCGACGCGGAGAGGGCCGGCGCCGGGCGCGCCTGGGTACGCGGGTCCCACGGGCCGCACGGGCCGCGCCGGCCCCGCGCCCTGATGACCGTCGCCATGTGTCTCTGCGTCACGCTGGTCGTCGGCATGGTCTCCGCCGTGAACCTGGCCATCCCGGACCTCTCCGCCGGGACGCTGCATCCCTCGGCGGAGGCGGTCGTCTGGGTCGTCGACGGCTATGTCGTCGTCTTCGCCTGCCTGCTGGTGCCCGCGGGGGCGCTCGCCGACCGGCGCGGGCGCAAGGGCACGCTGCTGTGCGGAATGGGCGTCTTCGCGGCCGGCTCGGTGGTGTGCGCGGCGGCGCCCGGGGTCGGCGCGCTGATCGCCGGACGGATGATCAGCGGGGTGGGCGCGGCCGCCGTGCTGCCCACCACCCTGGCCCTGCTGGTGGAGGGGCTGCCGGACGGGCCGCGCCGCAAGGCCATCGCCATCTGGGCGTCGATGACCGGCCTCGCCGCCGTGCTGGGGAATGTCGGCGGCGGCGCGGCCATCGAGTACGGCACCTGGCGCACCCTGTTTTGGGCCGTGGTCCCGCCGGCGCTGGGCGCGCTGCTGCTGGCCGCCGCGGTCACCCCCGTCACCGCCCGCCATCCCCGTCCGGCCGCGCCGCTCGGCAGCGCGCTGCTCACCGGCGGCTTTCTCGCCCTGCTGTACGGGATCGTGTCGGGGCCGCAGGCCGGATGGGGGAGCCCGGCGGTGCTGGGCGCCCTCGCCGTGGCGGCGGTGCTGCTGGCGGCCTGGGCGCGGCACGGACTGCGGGCCGCCGAGCCGCTGCTCGACCCGCGGCTGTTCGCGCGGCCGGGCGTGCGCGCGGGGGCGGTAGGCATGGCGGCGCTGTTCACCGGCATGTTCGGGCTCTTCTACCTCAACGGCCAGTACCTCCAGTACGCCAAGGGGTACGGGCCGTTGGGAGCGGGGGTGCGGCTGCTGCCGATGGCGGCGGCGCTGCTGGCCGGGCCGCGCTGCGGGCTGCTGCTGGAGCGGGTGTGCGGGCGGCGCGGCACGGTCGTCGTCGGCATGTTCGTGCTGGCGGGCGGGCTGGGTACGGTGTCCGCCGCCGACGCCCGTACCCCGTACGCGCTCTATGCCCTGGGCGCCGGGCTCACCGCGCTCGGCTGCGGCATCGCCACCCCGCTGCTCTCGCACGCCATGATGGCCGCGCTGCCCGCCGACCGGGCGGGCACCGGGTCCGGACTCCAGAGCCTGGCACGGGAGTTGGGCAGCGCCCTCGGCATCGCGGTGACGGGGACGATCACGACGGCGGTGTTCACGGCGCGGCTGCCCGCGTCGCTGTCGGGTCCTGGCCGTCCGACGACGGTGGCGGCCGCCGAGGCCCGCACGCCGGACGGGCGGGTGCGGGCGGCGGTCGTCGATGCGTTCACGGACGGGCTGCACATGGCGACGCTGGGGCTGGCCGCGGGAGTTGTCCTCGCGGCGCTGCTGATCGCGCGGTGGATCCCGAAGGAGACGGTGACCCGGGACGGAGGCAAAGGGCGCTGACGAGGGGCGGTGACCGGCTCCCGACGAGCGGCCACCGCCCCGGCCGTGGCCCGCTATCTCGGCTCGACGCGCTGGATGTTGGCCTTCCGTACGACCTCGGGCCCTACCTTCGCCGCCCGCTCCACCAGCGCGCGGGCGTCCCAGTCCGTGGGCCAGCCCTCCCACAGCCGGAGCCGGCCGTCGACGACCACCGCGGTGATCAGATCGCGGTTCGCCAGGCGGACAAGTTCCCATTGCAGGTCGTAGGAGGGCGTCAGTTCGGGGACGTTGATGTCCACGACCAGGAAGTCCGCCGCCTTGCCGACCGCGATCTCGCCGGTGATGCGGCCCAGCCCGAGCGCATCGGCGCTCCGCGACGTCGCATGCTCCAGCCACCGCCGCCCGGCCCCGCACACCGAGTCCCCGGTCGCCAGGCCGCTGGTCAGCCGCTGCGCCGATTCGGCCGCGTCGAGCAGCCGGAAGCCGTCGCCGCGGGTGCCGTCGGTACCCATCCCGAACCGCACGCCCAGCGCCGCCAGCATGTCGGCCTGCGCGACGGCGTTGCCCTTCCAGGCGCTGGCCACCGGGTTGTAGCTGATCGCCGCCCCGGAGTCGGCCAGCATGCGCATCTCGGCGGGGGTGAGCAGGGTGGCGTGCGCGCCGAGAACGTGCGGCCCGAGGGCGCCGATGTGGTGCAGATAGTCCACCGGCCGGCGGCCCACGCTCTTCAACGAGCGCTCCACGGAGGCGAGATGTTCGTTCACATGGATCTGGAGGATCGCCCCGGCCTCGCGGCAGAGGTCCCCGGTGTGCTTGATGACGGCGGGGGTCGCGTCCTCGGCGACGGCGATCGCCAGCGAGGGGTGGATCAGCGGGTGCTTCTCCCACCGCCCCAGGTGCGCGGGGCCGCCCGTCCCATCGGAGACGATCTTGGACAGTACGCAGCGGATGCCGGCTTCCTCGGTCCCCTTCGCCAGCGCCGCCACATCGACCGGAGCGCGGGTACCTGCGTCGGCGACGGTGGTGAAGCCGCCGCGCAGCGCCTCCAGCGCGGCCAGCTTCGCGGAGAGGTAGGCGGTCTCCTCGTCCAGCGCATGTTCCAGCGGCTCCCAGATGGTCTTGAAGATCTCCGAAGGCTGCCCGAACGACTGGGCCTTGCCGAAGCTCTGGGTGAGGTGATGGTGGGCGTCGACGAACCCGGGCATGAGGAGATGGCCGTCCAGCCGCACCGGGTCGAGGTGGGGGTGCGCGGCGATCAGCTTCTTCGCGGGGCCGATCGCGCGGAATTTCCTGCCGTCGACGAGGACGGCGTGGTCCCGGACCGGCCCGTCCGGGAGGAGGAGCAGCTCGGGGACGAGGAGCTGCTGGGCGCCGCCGAAGTCCTCGGGGCGCGGGCCGTTCTTCTTCCCGCCTGCTGCCGCTGCCGCCGCGCCGGTGGCCGGTGCCGCCGGTGCCGTTGAGGCGGCCTGGGCCGTGGGGGCCGCGCCGCCGGCTATCGCCGCGCCGAGGAGTCCCCCGGCGCCGGTCAGGCCCACCTTGACGAGGAAGCCCCGCCGCGCGACACCGGCCCGGCCGCTTTCCTGACCGCTTTCCTGACCGCTGTCCTGGCCGTCGTTCCGGGGGGCCGTGGCCTCCTGCTGCTGGTCCTGCTGCTGGTCCTGCTCTTCGTTCGCCAACCCGCTCGCCTGCTTCCCGTGAATCCGCCGTTGGTACGCGTCCGCACACGGGCAGCGGCGGGGTGTGCCGCGCGCGCGTCGACGCCAGAAAGCACCCGTGAACGAGGTCAGCCGCGCCGGGTGGCCCGACCTTAGGACCGCGCCAGAAGCGGAACAAGACTTCCGACATCCGGGATTTAGCAGGTGGGAGGGCTGGTGGCGGAGCCCTCGGCCGCGTAGGGCAAAGCCCAGGTCATGGCGCGCGCACCGGGTGCCGTTGGTGGCGTAACTTCGCCGAAACACCGCGGGCGCCCCCGGCGCCGGATGCGGGCCACGGCCCGTTGCCGGATACGGGCCACGGCCCGTTGCCCAAGAGGCACATGGGATCCTGGTGTGTCATGCGGCGATCACGAGGGCATTTGAGGGTGTGTTGATGAAGCTGTGCTTCCTGGTGGAGGAGCAGTATCGCCACGACGGCATGCCCCTGGATGTGATCCGCCAACTCGGCGCCTGGGGTCACGAGGTGGATGTGGTGTGGCCCGGCCGGTCGCTGCTGCGCATATCGGAGGCGATAGAGGCGGGCGGCCACGACGCCTGGGTGCTCAAGACCGTCTCCGGCGGCCCCGGGCTCACGCTTCTGGAAGCCGCCGCCGCCGTCGGCCTGACCACGGTGAACGACGCGCGGGCGATCCGGGGCGTACGCGACAAAGCGCTGGCGGCGGTGCTCGCCCGCCGCGGCGGACTGCCCGTTCCGGTGACCTACGCGGCGGCCCGGCCCGAGGAGTTCGCCGAGATACCCGAGACGGAATACCCGCTGGTGGTCAAGCCCGCCGACGGCAGTTCCGGGCGCGCGGTACGGCTGGTCGCGTCGCCGGACCGGCTGCTGGATCCGGGTTTCGAGGAGGCCGGCGGCGGTCTGCTCATCGCGCAGCCGTACGTACCCAACTCCGGTACCGACCTGAAGGTCTACAGCGTCGCCGGCGACATCTATGCGACCGAACGCTGCTCACCGCTGCATCCGGCGCACACCGTCCTCGAACGGCAGGTCCCGTTGACACCCGAAGTCGCCCGGATCGCGGCGGAGATCGGCGAGGTCTTCGGGCTGGATCTGTACGGGGCCGACATCCTGCTCGGGCCGGACGGGCCGGTGGTCGTCGACGTCAATGACTTCCCGAGCTTCCGTCAGGTGCCGGATGCGGTGGCCAGGGTGTCGCAGGCGGTGCTGCGGCTCGCGCGTACGGGCGGTCGCACGGCGGCCGACACGGCGATTCCCCTGGGTGTTGCGCCGGGCGGCCCCGCGGACGTCGCTGTGGTCCCGGCGGTGGCGACGGTTCCGGCCGCCGACGAACAGGCCCCCGCCGGGCGCGCCTCCGCCGGACGGCCCCGCGTCGTGCTGGCCAAGGCCGGGTCCGGGGCGGCGCTGGACGGCGCGCGATGAGGATCTGTCTGCTGACGGCGGACCCGGAGCACCCGCTGCTGGCCGCCGCCGCCGAGCTGCTGGCGCCTCGCCACCGGGTGGAGTCCCTCGATCCCCGCGACGACCGCTGGGCCTGCCCCGCCGAGGCGCTCGACGCCACGCCCGGTGACCTCGCCGATGTCTACCTCCTCAAGGCGCGTACGCCGCGGGCGCTGGCCCTCGCGGCCGTCCTGGAGGAGCGCGGCGCGGTGGTCATCAACTCCGCGGCGGCCACCGCGCGGTGCCAGGACCGGGTCGAGATGGCCGAGCTGGCGCGGGGGGCAGGCCTCCCGTTCGCCGGGACGCGGTACGTACCCACGCTGGCGCAGCTGGCGGCGGACGGTGAACCGTCCGCCCCGCTGGTGATCAAGAGCCGGCACAGCCGCCGCCAAGACCTCGTGGCCCGCGTCGACAGCGCCGCACGGCTGCACGCGCTAGCGGCCGACTGGGCCGACGAACCGTTGGTCGTCCAGGAGTTCACCGCGAACAGCGGCTGGGATCTCAAGCTGTGGGTGGTCGCCGGGCGGCTCTTCGCCGCCCGGCGCCGTTCGGAACTGGCACCGGAGGGGCGCGGGCCGACGCTGCCGCTGCCGGTCACCGACCTGCCCGCGGCCTGGACCGGCCCGGCGCTGCGGGTCGGCGAGGTCTTCGGCCTGGAGGTCTACGGGGTGGACATCCTGGAAACCGGGGGCGGTGCGCCGCTCATCGTCGACATCAATGCCTTCCCCGGCATCCGCGGCCAGGCGGGCGCGCCGAACGCCCTGGCGGAACTGGCGCTACGGGCGGGCGGTCGGGCGGCCGGACGGGCGCCGCGGCGGAAGCCGGACCCGGCGCCCGTGCCTCTTGCGCGTATCCCGGCGCCCATTACCAACACCACGCCCACAGGCGCAAGTTAATGCCGGAAAAAGCCTAGTCCGCTTCGTCCCCGGGTAGTGCTGTGCCGTTAAGTGCACCTATGGGGAGAGGCGAGCGGCAATGACACAGCCATTCGAACTGCCGAACTTCTACACGCCGTATCCGGCGCGGCTCAACCCGAATCTGGCTGAGGCCCGACGGCACTCGAAGGAATGGGCCAGGGGCATGCACATGCTGGAGGGTTCGGGTATCTGGGAGGAAAGCGATCTCGATGCGCACGACTATGCCCTGCTGTGCTCCTACACCCACCCGGATTGCTCCGCGGCGGCGCTCTCGCTCGTCACCGACTGGTATGTCTGGGTCTTCTTCTTCGACGATCACTTCCTGGAGAGGTTCAAACGGACGCTGGACCGCAAGGGCGGCAAGGAATGCCTCGACCGGCTCCCGGCCTTTATGCCGATGGACCTGGCCACGCCCGTACCGGAGCCGACGAACCCGGTGGAGGCGGGGCTGGCCGACCTGTGGGCGCGCACCGTTCCGGCGATGTCGATGGAATGGCGGGCGCGATTCCGGGAAAGCACCGAGAATCTTCTCAACGAGTCGCTCTGGGAACTCTCCAACATCAACATCAACCGGGTACCCAATCCCGTCGAGTACATCGAAATGCGCCGCAAGGTGGGCGGTGCGCCGTGGTCGGCGGGGCTGGTGGAGTATGCGGCGGGCGCCGAAGTCCCGGCCGTCGTCGCCGGTTCGCGGGCGTTGCGCGTCCTCAAGGAAACGTTTTCCGACGGCGTACATCTGCGCAATGACCTCTTCTCCTATCAGCGGGAGACGGAGGACGAAGGGGAGATGAGCAATGGCGTGCTGGTCCTGGAGACATTCCTGGGCTGCACGACGCAGGAGGCCGCGGACGCCGTCAACGAGCTGATCACCTCCCGGCTTCAGCAATTCGAGAACACGGTCGTCACGGAACTCCCGGTGCTTTTCGCGGAAAAGGGCCTCGACCCGGGGGCCTGCGCGGCCGTCCTCGCCTACGCCAAGGGGCTTCAGGACTGGCAGTCCGGCGGCCATGAATGGCATCTGCGCTCCAGCCGCTATATGAACGGCGGCGGGGCGGCGGCCGCCGCCGACGCCTCCTGGTCGCCGTTCGCCCTCGGCGGCCTGGGCACCTCCGCCGCCGACCTGAAGGCCGCGCTCACCGCCTCCGAGATGCGGCGCGTGCGGCGCTACACCCACACTCCGCACCAGAAGGTCGGCCCGTCCCGCATCCCCGACTTCGCCATGCCGTTCACCACCGTCCTCAGCCCCCACCTGGACGGCGCCCGCCGCAACTGCATCGCCTGGTCCCGCCGTATGGGCCTGCTGGAGCCGCAGCCCGGCGTGCCGCTCTCCGACATCTGGGACGAGCGGGCGCTGGCCGGATACGACTTCCCGCTGTGCGCGGCCGGTATCCATCCGGACGCCACTGCCGAGGAACTCGACCTGGTCTCCCAGTGGCTGTCCTGGGGCACCTACGCGGACGACTACTACCCCGCGGTCTTCGGCCGGACCGGCGATCTGGCCGGGGCCAGGGCGACCAACGAGCGGCTGTCCGCCCTCATGCCCGTCGACCCCCCGACGCCGGCCCCCGAACCGGTCACCGCCATGGAACGCGGCCTGGCCGACCTGTGGGCCCGTACCGCGGGCCCGATGACGCCGGATGCCCGCCGCTCCTTCCGCGCCGCCGTCGACACGATGACGGCCGGCTGGCTCTGGGAGCTCGACAACCAGGTGCAGAACCGTATCCCCGACCCCGTCGACTACATCGAAATGCGCCGGGCGACCTTCGGCTCGGACCTCACGATGGCGCTCGGCCGCCTCGGCCGCGGCCGGGAGATCCCGCCGGAGATCTACCGCAGCGGGACCGTGCGCTCCCTGGAGAACGCCGCCGCCGACTACGGGATGCTGATGAACGACGTCTTCTCGTACCAGAAGGAGATCGAGTACGAGGGCGAGATCCACAACGGCATCCTGGTCGTCCAGAACTTCTTCGACTGCGACTACCCGGCCGCGCTGGCCATCATCAACGACCTCATGACCTCGCGCATGAGCGAGTTCCAGCACGTCGCCGCCAACGAACTCCCCGTGCTCTACGACGACTTCGGCCTCTCGACCGAAGGGCGGGCGTCTCTCGACGGCTATGTCCGGGAGCTGGAGCACTGGATGGCCGCCATCCTCACCTGGCACCAGGGCTGCCGCCGCTACCGGGAGCAGGACCTGCGCTACCCCAACGGCTCGCCGCTTCGCCTCGGGGTGCCGACGGGGCTGGGCACGGCGGCGGCGCGGATCCGCCAGGCGGTCGCCGTCGCGGGGTAGGCCGCCAGGAGAGCGGCAACGCGGCGTTCCCGCCCCGGACCCGGCGGGGCGGGAAGGCCGGGCCCCGGCGTCGGAGATTCACGCCGGCAGGCAGGCGACCTCGACCCGCTGCACCAGGTTGTTGCCGAAGCCGCCGCGGTTCCAGGGCTGGGTGGTCGGCTGGGTGTGGCCCTCGGCGTCGGTGGCGCGGGGGGTGAGGAAGTGGGTGCCGGGGGTGGCGGTCCAGGTGGTGTGCCAGCGGCGCCAGGACCAGGGGTGGGCGGGGTCCGGCGGGGCGAGGTCGGCCGGGCGCCAGGTGGTGGCGTCGTCGCAGCTCAGGTCCACCCGTGTGACGGGGCCGTGGCCGGACCAGGCACGGCCCTCCAGGGTGACCGGCCCGGGGCGTACCACGCGGGTGCGGGACATGAAGTCGGGGAAGCCCGGGGGGATCAGCAGGGCGCGGGGGGCGATCCGGGTGACGGGTTCGCCGGGCTCGTCGGGGCCCTGGCGGTAGCGGTAGGCGACGGCCTGCTGGAAGCCGGCGAAGGGGGTGCCGGTGAGGGTGATGTCGCGCAGCCACTTCACCTGGGCCATGCCGTACCAGCCGGGGACGATCAGGCGGAGCGGATAGCCGTGCTGGGGCGGCAGCGGGGCGTCGTTCATGGCGTACGCCACCAGGACTTCGGGGCGGGCGGCGGTGGCGACGGCGAGCGGCAGGCTGCGCCGGTAGTCCTGCTCGATGCCGCGCTCGATGCCGTGGTCGGCGCCGGTGAAGACCGCTTCGACGGCATCGGGGGCCACCTCCGCGGTGGCGAGGAGGGTGCGCAGCGGTACGCCCGTCCACTCGGCGGTGCCGACGGCTT
This sequence comes from Streptomyces sp. NPDC101227, assembly GCF_044767545.1. Taxonomy (NCBI): domain Bacteria; kingdom Bacillati; phylum Actinomycetota; class Actinomycetes; order Kitasatosporales; family Streptomycetaceae; genus Streptomyces; species Streptomyces sp. NPDC101227. Next base: position 295,474 of record NZ_JBIWOD010000005.1, read on the forward strand.
CGACCAGCCATGGCTGGCTCACCGGGCGCGGCGAGAGGCGGGCCCGGCCGTTGCCCGCGCATTCCATCGTCACGCGGTGGGTGGCCGCGGGGAGGGACATCAGGGCGTCCAGGTCGAGGGCCAGCGGGGTGCGTACCAGGCCTCCCACGGTCAGCCGCCAATCCACGGGGTCGGCGGCCGGGATGTCGTAGTGGACGAGGACGTAGTGGAGGCCGGTGGGCGTGACGGCGTAGCGCAGGGCCTCCAGCGGCAGGCCGTGGTTGCGGGTGGCGAGGGCGAGTTCGTCCTGGCCGATGGCCTCGTCGGGGGCGGCGAGGCGGCCGGGTGGGCTGAGGTCGGAGAGGGGGGCGGTACGGGCGGGGTGGCCCCGGTCCGCCGGGCGCCCGGCGCCCGCGCCCCCGTGGTGCGCGCCCATGTCTCCATGGTGCTCGCCCGTTCCGTATCCGGCCGTTCGTGCCCCGCGCCCGTCCCGCGCCCGTCCCGCGTCCGTCCCGCGCCGTGGAATTGCGCGGCCCGGCGGCCGGCGCGACGCTGGAGACAGCAGCCCTGCGGGGCTCGGCCCTGCCGTCGCGGCGCCGTAGCGGCGGGGCGGACGCGGCACGGCCGTAAGGGCCGGAAAGCCTGGGCGGGTTGCGGTCGACCGGCATCTCCCCGAGGAGAAGGTGCGCCATGGACGGCACCACTTTGGAAGCGATGCGGACCGCGCTGCGCGGCCCGGTCATCGGCCCCCACGACCAGGCCTATCCCGAGGCCCGCACGATCTACAACGCCATGATCCATCGCCGTCCGGCGGCCGTGGTGCGATGTTCGGACGCGGCGGACGTCATGGCGGCCGTCGACTTCCTCCGCGAGCACGGCCTGGAAGCGGCGGTACGCGGCGGCGGACACAGCGGCGCCGGCCTGTGCGTACAGGACGACGCCGTCACGATCGACCTGACGCCGATCCGCTGGGTACGCGTCGATCCCAAGGCGAAGACGGCACGGGTCGGCGGCGGCAGTCTGCTCGGCGATGTCGATCACGCCGCGCACGCCTTCGGACTGGGCATTCCGTCCGGCATCGTGTCGACGACGGGCGTCGGGGGCCTGGCCCTCGGCGGCGGGCACGGTCACCTCACGCGCAAATACGGCCTGACGGTGGACAGTCTGGTGGGGGCGGACGTCGTACTGGCCGACGGCAGCTTCGTGACGGCGAGCGCGACCGAGCACCCGGACCTCTTCTGGGCGCTGCGCGGCGGCGGGGGGAATTTCGGGGTGGTGACGTCCTTCAACTTCCAGCTGCGGCCGGTGCATACGGTGGGTGTGGGGGTGACCCTGTGGCCCGTCGACCAGGCACGCCAGGTGCTGGAGTGGTACCGGGAGTTCCTGCCCGCGGCGCCCGAGGACCTGAACGGCTTCTTCGCCCAGCTGTCGGTGCCGCCCGCGCCGCCGTTCCCCGAGGACATCCACGGGCAGAAGATGTGCGGGGTGGTGTGGTGCTGGACCGGGGATCTGGCGGCGGTGGAGACGGTGCTCGCGCCGCCCGACGGGCCCGGCGCGCCGACCTTCCACTTCGCGGCCCCGATGCCGTACCCGGCGTTGCAGGGCATGTTCGACGAGCTGATGCCGCCCGGGTTGCAGTGGTACTGGCGCGGCGCGTTCTTCGACCGGATCACCGACGAGGCCATCGGCGTGCATCTGAAGTACGGGGAGAACCTCCCGACCGATCTGTCGACGATGCACCTCTACCCGGTCAACGGCGCGGCGGCGCGGGTCGGCAGGGACGACACCGCCTGGGCCTACCGGGACGCCGTCTGGTCCGGCGTCATCGCGGGCATCGACCCCGACCCGGACAACGCGGAGTCCATCAGGCAGTGGGCGGTCGACTATTGGGAGGAGCTGCACCCGCATTCGATGGGCGGGGCGTATGTGAACTTCATGGGGACGGGGGAGGGGCAGGACCGGGTCAGGGCCACCTACCGGGACCACTACGGCCGGCTGTCCGGGGTGAAGCGGACGTATGACCCGGACAACTTCTTCCACGCCAACCAGAATGTGGCGCCGGCGGCTTAGGTCGTGTCCGAGGGCCTGCCCGATGGATCAGGGCCGGGACCTCAGGACGCGTCCGGGTGCACGGAGTCGAGCAGGGCGGCGCAGCGGCCCAACAGGCTGACGAGCGAGGCCCTTTCCTCGTCCGTGAACTCCGCGGCCAGCGCCCGCTCCACCCGCACCGCCCGCGCGTCGGCGTTCTCCATGACGGCCCGGCCCTCGGCCGTGAGCCGGGTCTCCAGGACGTTCTTGTGCCATTCGTGGGGGGTGCGCTCGATGAGGCCCCGTTCCTGGAGGTTCTTCAGCACGGTGTTCATGGTCGGCGGCGTCACCCCGCATGCGCGGGCCAGCGCGGCGGCCGAGATGCCCGGCTGCTCGGAGCTGTGGAGCAGGGCCGCGTACTGCGGAACGGTCAGGCCCGCGGGCTTCAGCGCCGCGTTCTTGGCGCCGTTCAGGGCCTGCTCGGCGCGCTTGATGGAGGAGCCGAGGCGCTCGGAGGCAGGCATGGAGGTCACCTCCGCATCGTAACGGCCGGATGGCGGACGGCACCCCTCCCGGTCATGAGGATGCATATGAAAATTAGAACCTTGACTTCCATTAGAACTCTAATCTACCTTCGTGCTCATTCGATGGCCCGTGGACGACTTCCGCGGGCATCCGAGAACGGGGAGGCATCCACCCATGTCCCGAGCGATCCCGCGCCGCGCACTGGCCGCGGCCACCCTGGCCCTGACCGCCCTCGCCGTCCCGCCCGCCGCCCCGGCGCAGGCGCAGTCGACCGCCCCGGGCGCCGCCGTCCGACACGAGGCCGGCGCCCGGATCTCCACCGCGTACGACCTGCCGGGCGACCGCGTCTACCCCGAGGGCATCGCCGCCGACCCGCGCACCGGTGACATCTATGTGGGCTCCTACGCGACCGGCGCCATCTACCGGGCCGCGCCGGGACACCGCGCCGCCCGGGTCTTCCTGCCGTCCGGCACCGACGGGCGCACCACCGCGAACGGCCTGAAGGTCGACCGCGCCGGGCGGCTGTGGGTCATCGACTCGACGGCCGGGGTCGCCGTCTACGACCTGCGCGACCGCAGCCTCATCGCCCGCTTCGACGTCCCCGGCGGCGCCGAGCCGTTCGTCAACGACCTGGCGATCACCCCGGACGGCAGCGCCTATCTGACCGACAGCAAGCGGAACGTCGTCTACCGCGTCACGCCCCGGCAGCTGGCCCGAGCCGCCGCGCACGGCGGGCGCGCCGCGCTGACCACGGCGTACGACCTGAGGGGAGCGCTGCCGGCGGATCCTCCCGACGCAGTCCGGCTCAACGGCATCGTGGCCGACCCCTCCGGCCGCTACCTGCTGACGGTCGACATGACCGCGGGCGCCCTGTACCGCATCGACCTGGCGTCGGGCGCGGTGCGCCAAGTCGCCCTGCACGGCGGGGACGCGCTGCACGGCGACGGCCTCGAGCTGCGCGGCAACACCCTCTGGGTCGTGCACAACGCGACCAACACCATCAGCCGGTGGCGCCTCGGCGGCGACGGCGCATCCGCCCGCATGGAGCGCCGCGTTTCCGACCCGGCGCTCCAGATCCCGACCACCCTCGTCCGCAGCGGCGGCCGGACGCTCGTCGTCCGCTCGCAGTTCGACAAGGGCGGCCCGATGGGGCCCGGAACGCCGCAGACGCCGTTCACCGTCGCGGAAGTGGACGGCATCTGACCGTACGGCGGGGCCGGCGGGGCGCCGCGCGCCCTGATCGGTCGCGGCGGTGTTGATCTCTCGCCCGGGGCGGGCACGCTAGCGATATGGCCGATATCAACGCAAACATCCCGGACAGTTCGAAGAGCCCGTACAGCCCGAAGATTCCGATCAACTCCGAGGGGAGGCTGGGCCCCGTCAGCCGCCACCCCGGATTCCGGGACCGCAGCTATCTGGCGCGCCGCAATGCGGTCGCCGCGCTGGCCAGCGAGCATGCGCCGGGGGATGCCTCCCCGCCGGTCACGTACACCGAGGAGGAGCACCGGACCTGGCGCACGGTCCATGCCGCGCTGGGGCCCGCGCACCGGGAGCATGCGTGTCGCGCCGTACTGGAGGCCCGGGAGGACGCGGCGATCCCCGCCGACCGGGTCCCGCAGCACTGGGAGGTGGGCGCGCATCTGCGGACCCGTACGGGCTTCGACTTCACCCCGGCCGGCGGGTTCGTGCCCAACCGGCGGTTCCTGGGGACCATGGAGCGCAGCTTCTTCCATGCGGTGCAGTTCGTGCGGCATCCGGCCGTGCCGCTGTACACGCCCGAGCCGGATGTGATCCATGACGTGTTCGGCCACGGGGTGCATCTGGCGTCGGAGGAGTTCGCGGTGCTCTACCGGCTGATCGGGCGGGCCGCCGGGCAGGCCCGCACCGAGGCGGCCCTGGACCTGCTCAGCCGGGTGTACTGGTTCACGCTCGAGGTCGGGGTGATGGCGGAGGGCGGCGCGGTCAAGGCGTACGGTGCGGCGCTGCTGTCCTCGTACGCGGAGATCACCCAGCTGGCGCGGAACGAGATCCGGGAGCTGGACATCCGCGACATGATGCGGACCCCGTACGACGTCACCGGGTACCAGCCGGTGCTCTTCAGCGCCCGGTCGATGCGGCATCTGACCGATGTGCTGGGCCCGTTCTGCGAGGAGTACGACGACGAGACGGGGGCCCGGCTGGGGGTGACGGCGGGGCCGCCCGGGGCGGGGCGCCGGTCGTAGGGTGCGCGGGATGACGGCTGTATGCGGCGACCCGCGCGATGACACCCAGGGCGGCGACGACGGCGACCACGGTGACCGCAGCGACGACGGCCACGGCGGTCCGGACGGGCATCTGCGGGGTGCCCTGGCGGCGTTGGTCGGCTCCGTCCCCCGTACCCGTGACGTCGCCGCCGCCGAGCTCGGTGACCGGCTGCGCGGGGGTTCCCTGGACCGGGCGGCCGCCGAGCTGGTCGTCACCCGGCTCGTCGCTCTCGTCGTCGACGAGCCGGACGACGACCATGGGGTGCGGGAATCGGCGCTGCATTCCGTCAGCGAGGCATTTCCCCAGTACCCGTTCCCGTTGGCGCTCTTCCTGCCTCTGGTGCCGGGCATGGCGGAGCGGGAGGCGGAGTTGCTCGTACACACCCTCTGCATCCTGGGCTCTACGCAGGATCCGGCGGCGGCCGCGCTGGTGCGGCCTCACCTGGGCCACGCCGACGCCCGGGTGCGGGAGGAAGCAGCGTGGGCCCTGGACGAAATCCGGGCCGGCCGGCCGTCACCCGGGCCGTGAGCCGTTGCTCCGGCCGCTAGCCGTTGCCCCGCTGTCTGACCTCCATCAGCTCCGTGCCGTCCGGGAGGGCGAGGACGCCGAGCGATCTGCCGCCGGCGAGCAGCGCGCCCCGCTCCATGGCCTCGTGCCAGCGGCGCCGGTGGACGGGATTGCGGGCGGAGAGGATCTTGGGCGGGCGCTTCGCCTTCCGGGCCGGTGAGCCGTCCGCCCGCTCGTTCCCCTCGTCGCGCGCGACGAGGTCCACCTCGACGGGCACCCCCACCGAGTCCGTGACGCCGGCCCGCCGGCGTGCCGCGGCGATCGGCCGCCACGGCTCGCGGCGCAGGATGTGCCGGATGCGGCGCAGGCAGCTCAGCGAGCCGAGGCGGAGGTAGAGGATGCAGAGGTAGGACAGGAACAGCAGGGCGCCGAGGCCGCCGACGAGGTTGTGCTCGGCCTTGGGGGAGAGGTCGAGTTCGCCGAGCATGCTGACGCCGACGAACAGCGCCGCCCACAGGACGGACCAGAGGGCCAGGCTCCGGCGCACCCGGCGGCGGGCCTTCGTCCAGGCGGCGCGGGTCGCGGGATGGTCGAACGCGGCCTCGCCCGGGGTGAGTTGCCGCACCCCGGCCTTCTGGGCCGCCGCGCGCCCGGCCTTCTCCCGGGCGGCCCGAATCCGGGCATCGTCCACCGGTCCTCCTCATCCCAGCCTTTACTCATACATTAAACTGCCGCCGATCGGCGCCGTGAAACAATGCCTGTTCTGTCCTGCATGTGCGGTTATTCGCTTCGCCTGTCGTTACGGAGGGGCATTTTCATGGGGGGCATTTCAAGGCCGATGTGGATCAGTTGGGCGGATTCGTCGCATCGGGGCCTGACATGCGCAAAGAAGAGCTCACCGGGAATATCGCCGAGGTCCGCGCCAGGGCCCCTGCGCAGGCCCCCGCTGGCCGACGGGGCGGGTGTGGCGCCGGCCGGCATTGAGGGCGCGGCCGCGGCAATTGCGGCCGATGCCGGCGAAATGGTGAGGGGAATTCGGCTGTGAACGACCCATTCAATGGTGTGGCGACCGAGTCCGAACCGCTTTTCTGGTACGCGCTTCCGGACGGATATCGGCGGGTGGACCTCGACTCCTCGCCCGAGGGGCTCGAAGCGGTCGCCCGGCAGATACGGGAACTGCCCGAAGAAGAGGGCGGCGAGAGCGCCGACCGGCTGGTGCGGCTTTATGCGCTCGCCCAGCTGAAGTTGCGTAAGCACGAGGTGCTGGACTCCGCGTTCGCGGTGCACCCCGAGGGCGAGGGGGCCGGCCCGCTGTCCGTCATCACGGTCTCCCGGCTCCCGATGCCCGGCGTGAACCCCGCGGCCGTGCTCACCAAAATGCTGGCCGATTCCGCCGGGGCCGGCACCGATGAGGGCCTGCGGCCGGTGGAACTGCCCGTCGGCACCGGCTTCCTGGTCGAGTCGGAGCGGCGGGCCGCGCCGCCGGAACCGCCCGCCGAGGGCCCGGACGAGCCCCTTGAGGGCGCCGTCTGGCAGGGGCTGGTGGCCGTCCCGGACAGCGTCTCGTCGTCGGTGATCACCGTGCAGTTGGTGACCGGGTCGGTGGAACTCGCCGACGACTGCCGCGAGGTGCTGCTCGGCACCGCCCGTACGCTGTCGCTGACCGATCCGGAGGCGGACGACGAGGAGTCCGGTTCCGGGGCGGGCCACGGCGCCACGGAGACGGTGCGCAGCGTCTTCGGCTGACCGCGCGACGGCGGTGACGATTTCCCGGCGGATAGCATCAGAAGCAGGTCACGACCCCACCAAAGGCGCCGATCATGGATTCAGCCGCCGCGGCACCGCCACCGCGCACCGGCATCAGCCTGCGCCAGCTGCTGATGTCGCTGGGCGAGCCCCTGGTGGAGTTGCAGGCCGCGCCCGCCGGGCTGGATGTGGAGATCCGCAGCGTGGCGCTGCTCGATCCCGAGGACCCGCCGGCCGCCCGTCCCGGCGCGCTGGTCCTGGCCATCGGCGCGCGGGGCCGCGCCGCGTTCCCCGCGCTGCGGGCCGGCGGGCGGGACGGGGCCGCCGCCGTCGCCGTGAAGCTGGCCGCCCCCGGACAGGCCGCCGCCCTCAGCGAGACCGCCGTCGAGGCGGGGGTGGCGCTGCTCTCCGTACGGGGCGAGGCGCGCTGGGAGCAGGTGGACGCCCTGGCCCGCGCGGCGCTGGAGGACACGCCGCCGGGGCGCAACGCCGAGGGCCGCGAGGAGGGTGACCTCTTCGCGCTGGCGCAGACCACCGCCGTCCTGACCGGCGGGATCGTCAGCATCGAGGACACCGCCAACCGCGTCCTGGCCTACTCCCGCTCCACCGAATCCGACGAGGTCGACGATCTGCGGCGGCTGTCCATCCTGGGCTGGCAGGGCCCGGAGCCGTATCTGGCGCGGCTGCGGAAGTGGGGCGTCTTCCAGCGGCTGCGCGCCTCGGACGAGGTGATCCGTATCGACAGCCATCCCGAGCTGGGCATCCGCCGCCGGCTCGCGGTGGCCATCCGGTCCGGGGAGCGGCAGCTGGGCACCATCTGGGTTCAGGAGGGGTCGGCGGCGCTGTCCGAGCACGCGGACCAGGCGCTGCTGGGTGCCGCCCGGGTCGCCGCGCTCCATCTCGTACGCCGCCGCCGGGAGCTCTCCGCCGACCTGGTGCTGACCCGGACGCTGACCGCCGGACTGCTGGAAGGCAGCACCGGTCCCCAGCCGCTGGCGAACCATCTGGGGCTGGACGCGGCCCGCCCGGCGGCCGTCCTCGGCTTCGCGTACGGGGCCGCCGAGGCCACCGCGTCCGCCTCCGAGCTGACCCGCGCCGAGGTCAGCAACCTGATCTCGGTGCACACCGCCGCCCGGCACCGCAGTGCCCTGGTCGCCCAGGTCGACGCGCGCATCTATGTGCTGCTGCCGCAGCTGCCGCGCAGTATCGACCTGGGGACGCTGCGCGGCTGGGGCCAGGAGATCAGCGAGGCCGCGCGCCGTCATCTGGGGCTGCCGCTGCGCGGCTCGGTCGGCTGCATCGTGCCGGCTCTGGGGGACGTTCCCGAGTCGCGCCGGGAGGCGGACCGGATCCTGGACGCCATGGTGCGGGTCGGCGTCGCCACCACCGTCGCCGCGCTGCCGGACATCCAGGCGGAGGTGCTGGTCAGCGAACTGCTGGCGCTGCTGACCGCGCACCCCGACCTGCGCGACCCCCGGCTGACCGCCCTGGTGACGCACGACAGCCGCGGCCAGGGCCGGCTGGCCGAGTCCGTCCTCGCGTATCTGAACGCCTTCGGGGACGTCCGGGCGGCCGCCACCGGGCTGCATGTGCACCCCAACACGCTGCGCTACCGGCTCCGCCGGGCGGAGGAGCTGACCGGGCTGGATCTGAGCCGCCCGGATCAGCGGCTGCTGGCGATGCTCCAGCTGCGGCTGCCGCCCGCGGTCTGAGCCGGTCCCACCGGCCCGGTCCCGTACGAGTCCTCCGCGGCGGTCCTTGAACGCGCAAACGCTCCTAAACTGGGTAATAAGCCCCATTGAGTGACTTGCGGGCCGAGGGGTGGTGACGGGCCGGCGATGATGACCTCAGGGAACGCCCCGCCGGGTGGGGCCGGCCAGGCGTGCGACATAGCGAAGGCCGCGACGGCCGAACTGGACGCGCGGGGACGGGTGGTGGCCTGGACCCGGGCGGCGGAACGGCTGCTCGGCTATCCGGCCGCGGAGATCCTCGACCATCCGGCGGCGGAGCTGCTGGCGGTGCCCGGGGACGCGGCGCGGGTGGCCGCGGTCGCCCGGTGGTGCCGGGCGGGTGCCGGCTGGGGCGGCTCGGTCGCGGTGCGCCACCGGGACGGCCGGGAGGTCCAGCTGGCGGTGCAGGTCACGCTCGTCGTCGACGGAGCCGGCGAGGCGGCGGAGGGCGAGCGGTGGTCGGTGCTCGCCCTCCAGGAGTGGCGGCTGCCCGGCGGCGGCGTCAACCAGCTGATGCTGGAGCCGTTTCTGGCGCATGCGCCGGTCGGCATGGCCGTACTCGGCACCGACCTGCGCTTCGTCTGGGTCAACGACGTACTGGAGCGGCTGATCCCCCTGGAGCGGCGGCTGGGGCGCACCGTGCACGAGGTCCTGCCGAAGCTGGAGGCCGAGGCGTTCGAGGAGCGGATGCTGCACGTCCTCGGGACCGGTTCCCCGGTGCTGGACTACGAGTTCCGCAGCCCCACCTACGCCGACCCCGACCAGGAGCGCGCCTACTCCGCGTCCTTCTTCGTCCTTGCGGACCCGCAGGGCCGCCGCGTCGGCATCTGGTACATGGTCATCGACGTCACCGAACGCTGGCGCGCCCAGGAACGCCTGGCCCTGCTCAACGACGCCAGCGCCCGCATCGGCAGCACGCTCGACATCACCGGCACCGCGCAGGAACTCGCCGATGTCGCCGTGCCGCCGCTCGCCGACTTCGCCGCGGTGGACCTGCTCGACTCCGTCATCAGGGGCGAGGAGCCGGTCCCCGGGCCGGTCGGCGGCACGCCCACCCTGCGCCGCGCCGGGCAGCAGTCCGTCCACGAAGGCTGCCCGGAGGCGGCGCTCGCCGTCGGTGAGGCCGTCCAGCGCGCGCCCTCGTCGCTGATAGCCCGCTGCCTGCTCACGGGCGAGTCCCTGGTGGAGGCGGCCCTGGACCTCGACAAGAGCGGCTGGGTCACCGAGACCCCGGAGCGGGCCGCCATCATCCGCGCCTTCGGCTACCGCTCGGTGATGGTGGCGCCCATCCGGGCGCGCGGCATCACGCTCGGCGCGGCCACCTTCGTCCGCTCGCGGCGGCTGGGCCCGTTCGTGGCGGACGACGTGCGGCTCGCCGAGGAGCTCGTCGCCCGCGCCGCGGTCTGCGTCGACAATGCGCGCCGCTACACCCGCGAGCGCACCGCGGCGCGGGTCATGCAGCGCAATCTGCTGCCCCACGAGCTGACCGGCGGCTCCGCGCTGGAGGTGGCGTCCTGGTACTTCCCGGCGGACGCCCCCAGCGGTGTGGGCGGCGACTGGTTCGATGTCATTCCGCTCTCCGGCGCCCGGGTCGCGCTGGTCGTCGGGGACGTCGTCGGGCACGGCATCCACGCCGCGGCCACCATGGGCCGGCTGCGCACCGCCGTCCGTACCCTCGCCAACCTGGACCTGCCGCCCGATGAACTGCTGGCCCGGCTGGACGACCTGGTCATCGGCCTGGTGGAGACGCGCAGCGCGGACGCGTCCGTGGAGGCGGAGAACGCGAGCGTGGCCGCCACCTTCACGGGCGCCACCTGCCTGTACGCCGTGTACGACCCGGTCAGCAGGAAGTGCACCATGGCCCGCGCCGGCCACCTCCCGCCCGCGCTCGTCGGCCCCGACGGCGCCGTCGACTTCCCGGAGCTGCCCGCCGGGCCGCCGCTCGGCCTGGGCGCGATGCCCTTCGAGTCCGTGGAGCTGGAACTGGCCGAGGGCAGCCTGGTCACGCTGTTCACCGACGGTCTGATCGAGGCCTGCGACCAGGACATCGGCGTCGGACTGTCCCGGCTGGGCGAGGCCCTCGCGGCGCCCGGCCGGACGCTCGAGGAGACCGGCGGGAACGTCGTCAAGGCCCTGCTGACCGGCCCGCCGTCCGACGACGCGGCCCTCCTGCTCGCCCGTACGCGCGCGCTGGGCGCCCAGCAGGTCGCCTCCTGGGACCTGCCCGCCGAGCCGGCCGTGGTCGCGAGCGCCCGGGCGCTCGCCGCCCGGCAGCTGACGGAGTGGGGCATGGACGACCTCGTCTTCACCACGGAACTGATCGTCAGCGAACTGATCACCAACGCCATCCGCCACGCCGCCGGACCCCTCACCCTGCGCCTGATCCGGCAGGACGTGCTGACCTGCGAGGTCTTCGACGCCGCCGGCACCTCGCCGCGGCTGCGCCATGCCCGGACGACGGACGAGGGCGGCCGCGGGCTGTTCATCGTGGCGCAACTCACCCGGCGGTGGGGGACGCGGTACACGCCCACGGGGAAGATCATCTGGACCGAGCAGAAGGCGACCGGGCCCAGGGGCGATTCCCCCGGCGCCGCGCGCTGACCCGCGATCTTTCCCGACCGCATTCACCTGGCGTTCCGCCGCTCGACCCGCCGTTGTCGGGTACCGCTGGTGTGCTGTGGATGCGGCAGCCGGACGCCGGGCCGGTGCGCGAACGGACAGGCCACGGGCCCGGCCACCCGCGAATCGCTTTGGCCGACCGCACAGCCATCGAGGGCGAATTTGGCGGGCCGCACAAATACGCAGCCGGGCATTGCCGCATACGCTTGCGCAAATCCCATCCGGACGTGATGCGGCTCACCTCTCACGAGGAGCACGGGCCATAGCGTGGCCGCGCGGTAGCGCTTCCCCACCCACGCAGGCATCAGAAGACCGCGGCCCTCATTGCCGCGGCCGATATGCGTCAGGGCCACGATCGCCACCTGCCAACCCAGGCCCTTTCGCGCGTCCGGATGTCCGAGCAGCCACCGAGAACACCTGTCGAGCAGCCAGCTACCGAGGCGATCCCAGCAGTCACCCCGTGCATGACCCCTCAACTCTCCATGGATGTCACGATGACTACACCTCCCCCCGGCCGCGTGGCCGCGCCGCCCGCTCCTCCCGGTAGCGGCCAGGCCCCACGGCAGTCAGGCCTTCAGTCGGGCCTCAAGAACCGCCATCTGTCCATGATCGCCGTCGGCGGGGTCATCGGCGCCGGTCTCTTCGTGGGCTCCGCCTCCGGTATCAAGGCGGCCGGCCCCGGCATCCTGCTCTCGTACGCACTGGTCGGCGCGCTCGTCGTCTTCGTGATGCGGATGCTCGGCGAGATGGCCGCCGCCAACCCGACGTCCGGCTCCTTCTCCGCCTACGCGGACCGGGCGCTCGGCCGCTGGGCGGGCTTCTCCATCGGCTGGCTGTACTGGTTCTTCTGGGTCGTGGTCCTCGCCGTGGAGGCGACGGCCGGCGCGGCCATCCTCACGAGCTGGGTCCCGGCCGTCCCGCAGTGGGCCTGGGCGCTGATCGTGATGATCGTCCTCACCGCCACCAACCTCGCCTCGGTCGCCTCGTTCGGTGAGTTCGAGTTCTGGTTCGCGGGCATCAAGGTCGTCGCCATCGCGGCGTTCATCGTCCTCGGCGGTCTGGCGATCTTCGGCGTCCTGCCCGGTTCCGAGAACGCCGCCACCGGCTTCGCCAACCTCACCTCGCACGGCGGCTTCCTGCCCCACGGGCCCAGCGCGATCCTCACCGGCGTCCTGATGGTCGTCTTCTCCTTCATGGGCAGCGAGATCGTCACCCTCGCCGCCGGTGAGTCCGAGGACCCGGAGCGCGCGGTCACCAAGGCCACCAAGAGCGTCATCTGGCGGGTCGGCATCTTCTACCTCGGCTCGATCCTGGTCGTCGTCTCCCTCCTCCCGTGGAACGACCCCTCGATCGCCAAGAAGGGCTCCTACGTCGCCGCCCTCGACTCGATCGGCATCCCGCACGCCGGCCAGATCATGAACGTCATCGTGCTGACCGCCGTGCTCTCCTGCCTCAACTCCGGCCTCTACACCGCGTCCCGGATGGCCTTCTCCCTCGGCCAGCGCGGCGACGCGCCGAAGGCCTTCGCCCGGACGAACTCCCGGGGTGTCCCGCAGGCCGCGATCGTCGCCTCGGTCCTCTTCGGCTTCATCGCGGTCGGCTTCAACTACGTGTGGCCGGACACCGTCTTCCAGTTCCTGCTGAACTCCTCGGGCGCGGTCGCGCTCTTCGTCTGGCTGGTCATCTGCTTCTCGCAGCTGCGGATGCGCGGCATCATCCTGCGGGAGAACCCGGACAAGCTCGTCGTCCGCATGTGGCTCTTCCCGTACCTCACCTGGGCCACCATCGCGATGATCACGTTCGTGCTGGCCTACATGCTCACCGACGACAGCGACGGCGGCGGCCGGATCCAGGTCCTGCTGTCCGTGCTGCTGGCCGTGGTGGTCGTCGGCATCTCCCTGGTCCGCGACCGGCTCGGCCGCAACGACACCACCGCAGGGAAGACATCCGTTTCATCTCGTTAATCGAACGTGCTGTACGGGCGCCGGTGTGCATGGCACGCTGCCGCCCGTACAGCTGTTTAAACCCGTACCCCTCGTTTACCCGGCGCGACGTCCCCACCGCTACGCCCCAACCCGGAAGGCCGCTCGCGAAGAATGCCCGCCTTCATAAGACGCCGCCGCAAAGGCAACACCCCCCGACTGGCCCCCGAGCTCGACGACCGCGATCTGGGCAAGGTCCGGCGGCGCGTCCAGAGCTGCTGGGACCGCGGTTCGCTGGACACGGCCGTCATGGCCCTGCTGTCGCAGGTGATCGACGACGCCGGCCAGGACTGGGACCGCAAGGCCCACCGTCTGGAGGTGCTGGCCGCGACCGCGGGGCGGGCGCTGCCCGGCATCTGGCGCGAGCACAAGCCGAACCATCAGGGCGCTTTGCTGCTCCATGCCTGGTCCGAACTGTTCCAGGCCCGGCAGCAGGACTCCATCGGTGACCTGAGCGCGGTACGCGAGACCTGCCGGCTGGCCGCCGATCTGGTGCCCGCCGACCCCATACCGTGGACCCTCCACCTGGCCACGCTCCGCCTGGAGCGGCGCCCCACCCGGGAACTGTCGCCCATCTGGCGCGAGATCAAGGCCCGCGACCCCTGGAACCGGGAGGCCCACCTCCAGGCCCTGGGCTATCTGTCGCCGGAAGAGTGCGGCTCCAGCGTCCTGGTCCTGGACCTGCTCGACGGCATGCGTGCCGAAATGCCCGCGGACGCCCCCGCCGCCGCCCTGGAACTCACCGCCATCGTGCGCAACCACCAGCGCGCCGTCTCCGTCGGCGGCCTGATGGCCCTCGGCGCGGCGGAGATCTGGCGCCGCCCCGACGCGGCCAAGGCCCTCGACCAGGCGGCCCGGGACTGGCCGGCACCGGGGTTCCTCCAGCACGCGGCCGCGGTGGCCGATCTCAACCTGCTGGCTTACGCGTTGCTCAAATCCACCCGCCTCGCCGACGCGGCGACCGCCCTGCGCGCCACCGAGGGCGTGGCCACCCCCTGGCCGTGGAGCGCGGACGGCGATCCGCTGGAGCGGTTCGCCCACTTCTACGGTCGGCACTGCGGCCCGGACGCCACCCGCTGAGCGCGCCGCCCTCGCGCGGCGGGGCCGGACGGGCCGTTCGCCGATGCGGACGGCCAACTTCCCGCGCGCTGAAACTTCCTGACGCTCACTCGGATTTCTCTCAACTCGCCTGCGGAAGAGGCTAGTTGAGGGGGGCGCGAGTTGAGTGGTCTTCGCCACGAACGGGATGCGCCGGGTACCCCTCAACCGCCATCGGTTTATCCGGTATGTGCCATCGGCGCGCCCCGAGGGCGGCGAAGCGCCCCCTCGGGCCCCGTGATCGCCCCGCCCGGCCTCCCGCTGCCCGCCCGCTCGGGCGGAATGATGCGGCCATTCCCGCCGCGGGGCCATTCGGCACCGAAAGGTCACACTGTGCGGCGGACCGGACACGGAATGGCATATTTCCGTTTTGCGTGAAAATTCACGCATAAGTCCTTGTTGACCCGAACCGGGCGTCGTAGCCTCGAAAGTGTCGTAGTCAGACAAGACACGACGGGACCGAACGGAAACAGGAGGCGACTATGAGCTTCCGGAACGTCTTCCCCCGCAGGCGCAGGCACGGTGGAGGCTGGGACGACGACTGGTACGGCTATGGACGTGGCTATGGAGGCTACGGACGCGGTCGGTTCGGACGTCGGCACCGTCGGCACCGCAGGCGTCGGTTCTTCGGGTATCGCTGAGTCAGATTTCTGATCAGCAGTCCTGATGAGATGTCCTGAGAACGAGGCAGGCTCGCGCACCGCGCGGGTTTGCCTCGTCACATGAGTCCCGGCTTTCGAGGTCCGGGACACCGTTCCGAGCAATTCCCCATTCCGGTATTTCCCGGACGACGGGTTGACGTAGCAATGCGCATTCATCGCTCGCGTCGGCGCCCAGCGCGCTCCTCCTCGATGTCATTCCGAAATGACGAGGGCAGCGAGCCCCTTGGGCCTCAAGTCTCCGACCTGCAAGCCCCAGAGCTTCCGGCCGCAGGGCCGCAAGGCTCCGGCCCGGAACGCCAACGGCGAGGGTTTGGGGCCAAGGCACCGGCGGACGGCGGCGCAGCACCTGCCGCAGAGCCACCGGCGCCGGACGCATCCCCGGCGCCGGACCCATGGGGGGCGCAAGGCGCGCTCGCCGGGCCGCGGAACCTCCGGGGGCTGACGACGGACCGCCAGCTTCCCTATCCGCAGCACTTCCGCGCCAAGGTGGCGTTCAAGCGCTTCTGGCCCCTGACCAAGGGCGACCGGCGCTGGCTGCTGTGCGTCGGGCTGTGTGCCGTCGTGGCCGCGCTCGCCGAGACCGTGGCCATCCTTCTCTTCGCCCAACTCACCGACCACGCCCTCCAGCAGGGCTCCGTCAGCGCCTTCTGGGGCCCCGCCGGCAAATGGCTCGCGGTGGCCGTCATCGGCGCGATCGTGGGATACCTGGGCAACTCCCTCGGCGCCTGGACCGCCGAACGCTTCGTGGTGCGGCTGCGTGGCCGCGTCTTCGCCCATCTCCAGAAGCTGCCGCCGCACTTCTTCCAGCGCAACCGGCGCGGCGACCTGGTGGAGCGGCTGACCGGTGACGTCGACGCCATCGAACAGCTGGTGGTCTCCGGCCTGGTCCAGGCGGCAACGGCCCTGTTCAGCGTCATCTTCTACGCCTGCGCCGCCCTGCTGATGCGCTGGGACATGGCGCTCGCCACCTTCATCGCGGCGCCCCTGTTCTGGATCGTGACCCGCCGGTTCACCGACCGTCTGCGAGAGGTGGCGCGCCGTGAACGCCGGGCGGACGGTGCCATCACCTCGGTCGTCGAGGAGACGTTGGTGAACGTCGTCCTGACCCAGGCGTACAACCGGCAGCACGACGAGGAAGAGCGGCTGCACCGCGAGTCGGGTACGTGGTTCCGCGCATCGGTGACCAGCGCCCGCCTCAACGAGTTCTACGCGCAGCTGCTGGAGGTCCTCGAAACGATCTGCATCCTGGCGATCATCGGCCTGGGCGCCTGGGAGATCTCCGCGGGCCGGATGACCCTGGGGCAGCTCCTGGCCTTCGCCGCCTTCATCGGTTACCTCTACCCGCCTATCCGCAATCTCGGTCAGCTGGGTCTGACGGTCACCGCCGCGACCGCCGGCGCCGACCGCCTGCTGGAGATCCTCGATGCCCGCCCCGCCGTGACCGATCCGCCCGCCTCGCAGATCATCCGGGTCCCGGAACGTGCCGTCGGCGAGGTGGAGGCGCGACGGGTGACCTTCCGCTACCCCGGCACCGGCACCGACGTGCTCGAGGACTTCTCGTTCTCCGCCGTCCCCGGGGAACTGGTGGTCGTCACCGGCCCCAGCGGCGCGGGCAAGTCGACCCTGGCCGCCCTGCTGCTGCGGTTCTACGACCCGGACGCCGGCAGCATCCGGCTGGACGGCATCCCCGTGAACCGGCTGCCGCTCGACCAGCTCCGCCGGAACATCACGCTGCTGCCCCAGGAGACGCTCGTCCTGCACGACACCGTGGAGGAGAACATCGCCTCCGGCCGTCTCCATACCACCCATCAGGACGTGGTGGACGCCGCCCGCGCGGCCGACGCCGACGGTTTCATCACCGCCCTGCCGGACGGCTACGAGACCGTCATCGCTCCCGGGACCGCTCGGCTCTCCGGAGGCCAGCTCCAGCGCGTCGCGATCGCCCGCGCCGTGCTGCGCGACGCCCCCGTACTCCTCCTCGACGAGCCCACCACCGGCCTGGACCATCTGGCGGCCGAGCGCATCCTCGGACCGCTGCACCGCCTGGCCGAAGGCCGTACCACCATCGTGATCACCCACGATCTGGCCCTTGCCGCCGGCGCCGACCGCGTCCTCGTGCTGGACGAGGGACGCCTGGTCCAGTCGGGCACCCACGCCCAACTCCTGCACCAGAGCGGCCTGTACGCCACCCTCATCGAAGCCCACCCCACCGGTCGCAACGGCACGGTGCACCCCCGTGTCGGCCCGGCCGCTTCCGCCGCGCCCTCGGGCCGGCCGCCCGGCGGTCCCCGGCGGTAGGCACGTCGGCTCCTCCCCCGAAAGAGCCAGGGCGGCATCCCGATCCCGAGGGACTGCGATTCCCTCGGGACAGCGATGACCGCGCACCCGGCCGGCTGTGACGATGAGCCCGTGCCGCCGACCGGGCCGCGCGACGCGACGTCGTCAACTCCCGGGGCGGCCCGTCGGATCCGCATCGGATCCGCACCGGAACGCATCGGGACGCATCGGAACCGAGGAGGGGGATCGTGAGGCCACAGCCGGCACCGCACCCGGAAAGCCGCACCACACCGCGCACAGGAATCGGCGCCGCGCTGTGGATTCTCGCCGCGGCGCAGTTTCTGGCCGTCCAGCTGATCGCGGGCGCCGCCTGGCGCACGCCCTACAGCTGGGTCCGCAACAACATCAGCGATCTGGGCAACATCCACTGCCGGACCTGGGACGTCTCCCGCCCGCGGTATGTGTGCTCACCGCTGCACGACCTCATGAACGCATCCTTCGTCGTCCATGGCGTACTGCTGCTGGCCGGGGCCCTGCTGACCGGGGCCTGCTGGGGCCGCGGCGGGATCTCCCTGACCGCCCGGATCGTGTTCGCGGTCAATGCGGCGGCATGGGTCCTCGTGGGCCTGGTCCCCGCCGATGCGGACGAGAACCTCCATGTGCTGGGCGCATTGATCATCATGGGCGTGGGGAGCATCGGGCTCCTCGTCGCCGGATTTCTCCCGCGCGGCTCCCGGCTCGGTGGGCTGCGCCCCGTCACGTTCGTGATCGCCGCCAGCGCGCTGACCGCCGCGGTGATGTTCTTCGGGCAGTACGACCCCGGAATCGGGATGGGCACCTTGGAACGGGTCGCCGCCTTCGGGGCGGATGCCTGGGCGGTGGCGGCGGCCCTCGCCATATTCCGGGGCGTCGCCCGACGGCCGTCGGCGCCCCGGTCGTCACCCCTGCACTTCTCGCACCCAGGCCCTGAGTCCCGCCAGGAACCCCGCACGTTCGCCCGGTGACAGACCGTCCAGCGCACGCAGCAGCGGCTCGCTGCGCCGGGCGGCGAATTCCTCGAACGCGGGGCGGAACTCCTCGGCCAGCGACACCAGGACCCGGCGGCGATTCGCCGGGTCCTCGGCGCGTTCCACGATGCCGGCCCGGCTCAGCCCGCCGACCAGTTCGCTGGCGGTGGGCAGCGACACCTGAAGCCGCCGGGCGATCTCGCCGACCGTCAGCGGCCCGCCGGCCAGCAGTTGCGGCAGTACGGCGCCGTGCCGCGGCGTCAGCCCGTGCGTCTCCATCGCGGTGCGCAGCGGATCCGGCATGAGGTCCCGTACGACGGCCTTACGGAAGTGCGGTTCCAACAGCGGGACGAGGCCGACGACTTGGAGGTCCTCGGGGGTCGGCACCCGGGGTGTTTTCCCGGCGTCGGGGGTGTGGTGCATACTGCGAGTGTAGATGCTTCGTAAATCCAAACTGTTTGGATAGCCGAAGTGGGGTGCTGTGTGCGCAGGGCAAGGGAACTGGGGGTTGCTCATGTCATCGATCGGCTACCGCGACGCGGTCAACGATGCGCTGGAACGGATGGAGGACCTCGGATACGAGCGGGGCAAGGGGGTCGACCTCGCCAACCACGGCCCGATGGGTGCCGAGGCGCTCGCCCTGCTCGGGCAGGAGGACGAGGTCGCCCGGTGGGTGGAGCGCTACCGGCGCGCGATGGAGCACCACGAGCCGCCCGCCGCGCGGTTCGCCCTCGACCCCGCGGACGAGTCCTCCTGGCGCCCCGCCCTCGGGGACTTCCGCCGGGCCGGGGACTGGGAGAGGCTCTTCGCGCGCGAACTGGCCGACGCGCACTGGCGGGACGTCCTCGCCCGGTGGTGGCCGCGCCTGATCCCGGGCCTGTTCGCCGGGCTGACCCACGGCCTCATCCGCACCGGCCACGCGGTCCGCGGCCTGTCCGCCGCCGGCGGGAACCCGACCCGCCTCCAACTGACCGAACTGGCCCGGGGACTGTCGTACTGGGCCGCCCGCTACGCCCCGCTTCCCGGCCGGCCGCGGCTGAGCGGCCGCCACGAGCTGTCCGCCGCGATCGCCGCGCTGCCCCGCATGCCCCAGGAGGGCGGCATGGGACCGGGCATCGTCCGTGAACGCCTGGACACCCTCGACCGGATGCCCGGCTACCACGAGGCGCTGGAGTCGCTGACCCCCGAGCAGGCACCCCGGCTGCTGAGCGAGATGACGGTCCAGTTCGCCGACGTCTACCTGGGCCACCCCGAGGTCTATCCCGTCCCGCTGATCCACGGCGTCACCGCGCCCGCCGCCGTACGCCTGGTCCTCCCGCATCTGCCGAGCGAGGTGCACCTTCCGACGGTGGCCCGACTGTGGCAGGTGCAGGCGGCGTTCCTGCTGGCCTTCACCGTCGACCGGCGCGGGGAGGGCACGGACGTCTGGCGGTCGGAGTTCGCCGAGGAGCCGCCGTCGATGGCCGAACTGGGCGCGCGGGCCGCCGAACACGGCGACGAACACGTCATCAAGTTCACCGAGGCGTGCCTGCGGGAGTACGCGCTGCGGCCCGACCCCCGCTACCCGGCCGCCGCGTTCGCGGCGCAGCGGCGGATCGGCCGGCTCGATGACGGCGGCGGGGTGGGCGGACTGCGCGCCGACACGCCGTAGCCGCGGCGCGGGGTGCGGTCCGTTCGGCGGAACAAAACATTCGGACCGGCCCGGGACCGGGTGAAGGTGGACGCCCAGCCGCTGCACCGGCGACGGCCCACGGAGCCCGGGAGAGCAGGATGCCGAAGTACCTGGTCCAGACGACCTACACGCCCGAGGGAACGAAGGGCCTGCTCGCCGAGGGCGGCAGCGCCCGGCGGGCCGCCGTGGAGAGGGTCGTCGCCTCCTGCGGCGGCAGCCTGGAGGCGATGTACTTCGCCTACGGGGACGCGGACCTGTACTGCATCGTCGACTTCCCCGACCATCTGTCGATGGCCGCCGTGGCGATGACCGTCCGGGCGACCGGCGCGGTGCAGTCCCAGGCGACCCCGCTGCTGGCCGTCGAGGAGATCGACGAGGCGGTCAAGAAGATCGTCGACTTCCGTCCGCCGGGCAGCTGACCTGCACCGCCGTCCGCCAGGGCCCGGTCGGTCAGGACCCCGTCGGTCAGGCCCTCACCCGTGAGACCTCGTCCGTCAGCGGAAGATCACCACGATCACGATCACCAGGAGTACGGCGATCACCCCGAAGCCGGTTCCCACCACGCAGCCCGGCCTGTTCGTGAGGGCGGAGAACCGGGAGCCGAAGGCGGGCGGGTCCGGCGCGGCGGCCGGGGGCTCCGGGGGAGGGGCGGACACCGGGGCGGTGAGGGGCGCCTGGGAAGGGGCGGTCGGCGCGGGGCTCCGGTTGATCTCATCGCGCAGGATCTGCTGCCACAGGACGGGCGGGAGGTCGGGCGCCTGGCCGTTTGCGGGCGCGATGATGCTCTGCCACAGCCAGCCGCCGTTGGCCGGCCCGCGGTCCCGCCCCATCCGGTAGAGCAGCTCCTGCAGATCGCGCAGATAGGTCTTGTCCCGGGCCAGCGGGGCGACGGCCCAGGTGAAGAGGTCGGCCGCCCGCCGGGTCATGGCCGGCCTGGAAAACGGGTCCACGCCCTGCCCGTTCGGCGTGAAGTACAGGCCGTTGCGGAGCACCTCGGCGCACAGCTCGTGCCGCAACGCCGTGTCGCGCGTCCGGACGCGGTGCTCGTCCCCCAGCTCGTCCAGCAGCAGCTCCACGGACTCCGGAGGCAGCTGGCCGGAGCGCAGCTCGTCCATGAGCAGCCGGTCGGACTGGTTGCGCAGTCGCTCCGCCAGCAGGCCGCGCTGGGTGGCGTTCCGGCGCTGATGGACCCGCAGGTCCTCGTGGAGCGCGCGCGCGTCGTGGGGGTCCGCCGCCGGGTGGCCGGTACCGGGCGCCGCCGCTCGGGGGGCGGGCGCGGGGTGCTCAGGGGGCGGCGGCGGGGGCGCCGCTTCGGGGACGGGCGCGGGTGAGGGCGGGGGTGAGGACGGGGGCGAGGGAGCGGTCGTCGGTGGGGGAGGCATGTGCGCGGGTCGGGCGGCCGGTTCCTGAGCCTGCTCCTGAGCCGGCGGTTCGTGGACCGGTTCGTGGACCGGCCCCCGGACCGGTTCGTACGCCGTTTCCCGTTCCGGCTCCGGCGTCGTCTCCCGGACCGCCTCCCGCGCCGCCTCCCGTTCCGGCTTCCGTTCCGGTTCCGGCCGGCGGCGCGGCGCGGCGTCGGTCCAGCGGTCGGAGTTCAGGACGTCCTTCAGCAGGTCGCGCCGCCGCGCCCAGTCCAGCGCCGCACCGTCCCGGAGCCCCTCGACCAGCTGCGGCACACCGGGCTCGTCCGGCGGATGCGTCAGGAGGTGGTCCACCAGCTTGGCCGCCGCCCGGTGCTCGAACCGGATCTCGGCCGGCGGCCGGCCCGTGAGCCGGGCCAGCGGACCGGAGGCGCCCGCGTCCGGCTCCCAGCGCGGGACGCACATCAGGCGCAGCTGATGGGTGTCGACCGTGTCGTACGTGGCGAACGTCCACTTCTGCCCCAGCCAGCGGCCGAAGAGCAGAAACAGCCCGAGGTACACCAGCGGCGCCGCGTCCCGGTCCGGCCAGCCGGGCAGCTCCTCGTCGTCCGTGAGCAGCGACACCCGCTGTGCCGGATCGCGCAGCCACTCCGCGGTGACCTTGTACAGCGCGTGCTTGACCGTCGGCAACAGCTCCTCCATGGCCAACAGCCGCTGGCCTGCTATCGCCTCGAGCTCCGCGCACTCCACCATCGGCTGCGGTCCGGTGGCCTTCTCGGCGGACTCCGGCTTGCCCCAGCCGCCGTACGCGAGCCCGAGGCACAGCCGGGTCTTCAGGGCCTGCGGGTCCCCGATCAGCACATGGCTGACCGTGCTGGGCCGGCCGCCCCGGTCGGTGGTGGGCCAGCGCTGGACGAGCATGACCTCGCCGTCGAGGGAGAGCGTGCGGACCACGCTCTGGCGCGGCGCCTCCGTACCGGACACCCACAGCAACGGGCCCAGCTCCCGGCCCAGTTCCTCGGCGCGCTCGGCCGAACAGGAGTGGGCCACGGCCTTCATTCCGGTGCCCTGGCGGCCCTGATTGCCGTCCCATCGGAAGACCACTTGGTGCACCGAGCCCTGGAAGTCGCTCACATCGCGTCCTCTCCGACAGATCTCCTGGCTTGCGACGGCGGCACCGCGTCCCTCGCGGGCGCCGTTCCCACGGCGAACGCCTCGGCGCCGCCCGGCACTTCGATCAGCCCCTGCATCGCCAGCAGCGACACCAGCGGCTCCAGCACCCGCCGGGGCCTGGCACCCGCCGGATAGCGGCCCTGGTCCTCCTGGCCGCCGGTGGCCGACGCGACGTGCAGGGTGCACCGGCGGATCGCGTCGAAGGGGCGCAGCCACGCCTGGCCGGAGTGCCGCCGCAGCAGCCCGTAGACGTCCCGGCTCTCCGCGCGCACCACCGCGGGGTCGAGCGCGGTCGGCGGTGCCGCGTTCAGCCAGCGGTCGACGGGTGGCTGGAACCGCAGGAGGTCGGCCTTGGCGAGCACCATCGCGGCCGCCACCTCCAGGTACGGGCCGTTCTTCGGCAGCCGGTCCAGGACGGTGCCGAAGGCGAGATCGCCGTCCCGGTTCACCTCCAGGCCCCAGCGCTCCCTGGCGTGGTCCAGCTGCGGCAGCGGCAGCGCCAGCGCCGGGTCGACGACGAAGACCAGCGCGTCGACCCCGAGCAGGAAGCGCAGCGCCGCATCGGTCCGTACGAGGTCCTCGCCGCCGAGGTCGAAGAAGGCGACCGGGCGGACCTGCCCGCGGGCGTCGGTGATCAGGAGGGACTCCACGAAGCGGGCGAAGCCGTCCAGGCCGAGGGCGCCGGTGTGGTCGAGGACCTTGCCGTTGCGCAGCGGCTGCACCCGTTCCCGTACGAACCGCGCGTGCTGCTCCGGGTTGACGGACTGCCACTTGAGGCCGTACGGCTCCAGTCCGCCGTCGGTGATCTCCGCGATCATCTGGGTCAGCAGATGACTCTTGCCGGTGGAGGACTGGCCGACCATCGCGACCGTCAGCGGCCGGCCGTGGGTGAGATAGGGCACCGGAATGAAGTGCTCGGGAAAGTCCGGGTCCGCCGTGCACTTCTGGACGGCGCCGCGCATCACGTCCTGGAGGCGCAGGGCGTTGCTGATGCCCGTGACGTCCAGCGGCTGGTACTGCATCTTCGCGTCGGTGTCGTACAGCGAGGTGAGGTCGAGCTGGATGGTCTCCAGGCAGTACGGGCAGAGGACCTCGCCGTTGCCCCGCTCACCCGTCGGCCCGTCGAGCGGACCGGCGGGCGGCGCCTGCCGTTTGAGGCGCAGCGCCTGCGTGAACGCCTCCCGGTGCGGGCGGGACTCGTCGGCGGGCACGGTGAGCGCGATGCGCCGCGCGGCACCCGGGGCGAGGAGGTCCAGCAGCCGGGCGGGCGTCGGCCGGTCGGCCGCCAGCGGGGCGAAGGCGCCCCGCAGCGTCTCGGCGAGCACCCGGTGCCCGGCGAGGTCGGCGGGCGCCCGGTCGTTGGGACCGGCCCGGCCGGTGGCCAGCTGGTAGAGCACCTGGGCCGCGCTCCACACCATGTCCCGGGAGTCGACGAGCCCCTCGCCCCGGCGCTGTTCGGGCGGGCAGTAGGGCGCCCGGCCCCACGCGGACCTCGGCCGTCCGGCGCGGGCCACCCCCTCCAGCCCCCAGAGCTGGACCGAGGCGCCGTCCCAGAGCACGGTGGCGGGCGAGATGCCGCGCAACACCAGGCCCTGCCCTTCCAGCAGGCACAGGGCCTGCATCAGATCACGGGCGAAGACCGGCTGGTCGGTCGCGGACATCACATGGGTGCGCACGGCGGCGGTGCCGCGCGGCGCGGCGTACAGCAGGAACGGCTCGGCCGTGTCCAGCTCGTAGCCGATGATCCGCGGGAAGAGCGCCGCGTACTCCGTGTCGTCGAGGACCCGGTGCAGTTGCAGGGCGGTGCTCGCCTCCGCGTCCAGCAGTGCGCGGGCCGCCGGGTTCGCCGCGTCGGCGGCGGTCAGGCGCACCTGGACGCACTGCTGTCGCTCGTCGTCGAGCATGCCGTTGCGGATCCGCTGGGGCAGCAGCGGATCGCGGCGGGTGTCGCGGCCGAAGCGGACCGGGGCGGTGCGGCGCCGCCCCGAGGGGGTCGTGAAGGCGAGTGTGGTCACCAGCGGTCGCCGTCCTGTCGTTCATCCGCGTCCGGCCAGTCGGGCTCGGGGCTCTGGCGGGGCCGGACGGTGTCCACCACGCCCATCCGCAGCGGGGTGAGCCGGATCAGACCGGCGTACCGTCCCGACGATGTCCACAGGGCCTCCTCCGGCTGGCCCGAACCGCCCGTCCGCCAGGCCGACTCGACCTCGCCGCGCACGGGCTCCGGAGCGAACCTGATCCACACCACCGCCGCCGGGTCGCGGCTGAGCAGCGCGCCCTGCTCGGGTGAGGACAGCTGCACCACGGCTTGCCGCTCGGCCTCCGCGCCGACCAGCTCGGCCACCCGGTGCGGGTCGGTGCCCAGCAGGTTCGCGGAGGTGGTGCGGGTGCGGTGGGCGGCGGCGAACGGGGGCGGGGCGAGCACCCCGTTGAGCTGGAGGTGCCGGCGGGCCGCCGACAGCAGCTCGCGGACCCGTTCCTCGGTGCCACGGACGGCGAGGGCGCCGGCCTGACCGCGCTCGACGGCACCCCAGTAGGGCGCCATCGCGGCCATCGCGGCGTCCGTCAGATCGTCCGCCAGCGTGGCGACCAGCTTCGGCCCGCCCTCGCCGCTCTCGCGGTCCAGCCAGCGCGGAATCCCGGCGTCGCGGTCCTCCCACGCGGGCCGGGCGGAACCCTTCTCCTCGGCGGACTCGTCCCCGGAGGGCTCGTCCTGCCAGGCGTACGCGCTCGCCCAGTCGCCGTCCCCGTCGTCGGACGCGGACGAGTCGTCGCCCTCCAGGGCCGAGGCGCTGGAGAGCCAGTCGTCCGCGGCGTCCGGCTCGTTGCCGGACGCGTCGTTGCCCGGCGCGTCGGGGACCGTGAGCCGTTCCGCCTCGGGTTCGGGCACCGCCTCGGCGTCCGCGGCGGCCGCCGTCGCCCGCAGCATGCCGGCGACGGACCGGGCCGCGTCGGCGCAGTACAGGCGTTCCTCGGCGGCCCAGTGCTCCCGGACCGCCTTGGCCAGCAGGCCGTCGAGCCCTTCGAGGGCCCGGCGCAGCGCGGCGGTCCCGTGCGCCGCGGCCCAGTGGTCGGCCGTGGCACGCCAGAGCCGGCGCGCCGTCTCCACCGAGACGCCGAGGCCCACGAGCAGCGCGATGGTGCTCATCCAGACCGGGGGATCACTCGCGTACGACAGCGCCACCCCGGCCGCGGCGCCGGCGAGCGCCGCGATCCGGGGGCCCAGGGGCCAGCGGTCCCGGCGCCCCGCGTCCCGCAGCCGGGAAGCGCCGAGCAGCGCCACGCCGAAGAAGATCAGCGGGACGACGACCGCCAGCGGCAGGAAGAACCCCTGCCACAGCGCGCCGAGCAGCCCCGCAACGGCCGCCGCCGACGGCCCGGCAAGCGAGACCGGCAGCGGATCGCCCGCCGCCCCCGACTGCCGGGCCACCGCGTCGGCGGAGTACTCGCCGAGCCGGGGCCGCAGCGCCGAACCCGGCACCGGCTCCACCCGCCCGGCCAGCCCCGTGAAGCGCTGGGCCACCGCGCGCAGGGCCAGCCCCTGCCGCAGCAGCTTCCCGGCGAACTCCCGCAGGCCCTCGCCGATCCGCTCGCCCACGCCCTCGGCGGAGGGCACCCGCAGCCCCAGCGCCGCGAGCCGGGCCGCCGCCTCTGCGGCGGACGGCGCCGGGCCGGACCCGCCGCCGTGCAGCGCCGTGTCGACGAGGTCCCGGTATGCGCCGAGCGCCTGGCGCGCCCGGTCGAGGTCCGCCTCGAACGTCGCCCGGCGGGCGGTGCTCAGCAGCCCGGGCAGGCCCCGCAGTCCGGCCAGCTCGTCCTCGGCGTCGGCGAGGGCGTCCGCGCACGCCCGGTACGCGTCGTCCGCCGCCCCGCCCGCCTCCCGGTGCCGCTGATCGCGCCCGCCCCGGCCCGCCACCAGCCCCCGCAGCGGCTCCGGCAGATCGGCGCCGGACCAGGTGGCGACCGGCAGATCCGGCGCGTGTTCGGCGTCCTCGCCCGCGAACCGGGTGAGCGCATCGCGCCAGGCCCGGTCGCGCACCTGCGGCGGCAGGTCCTGTTCCAGCAGCCGCACCCCGGGCGCGGCGACCGCCTCGGGCAGCGACCCGATGTCGTCCAGCACCCGGAGGAAGACGTCCGGGACCGACAGGACGTCCACCAGCACGGACAGCGCCGCCGGGTCGTCGGGCGCCGGCTGCTCCAGCGCCGTACGGGCGGAGCGCAGATCGCCCGCCCACAGCAGTGCGGTGCCGGGGGCGCGCAGCACCGCGGGCCGCACCAGCCGGCGGTCCGGCTGGAACGGCTCGTCCTCACCGGCGTACGAACCGGGCGCGCTGCCCACGAGCAGGACCAGGATCCTGACCTCGCCCACGGCCCGGTAGGCGGTGAGCAGTTCGTACTGCCGCTGATGGTCGGTCAGCCCGGCCGGGGTGTCGACCACCAGGAACAGCGGATGGTCGGGTTCCGGCAGACCGGCCCGGCCCAGCTGCCGGGCGACCTTCGCCCGCAGGGCCTTGGCGTTGTCGAGGGCCGCCGCCCCGGCGCGCAGGTCAAGGTGAATGACGGCGCCGATGTCCTCGGACGTGATCACTCCGCATCACCGTCCCAGGGGTTGCGGCGGGAGCGGTCGCCGTCCTCGCCGTACGGGCGGTGGTCATCGGCGTCGTCCCAGGGCACCGACGGGCGGTCGGCGCCGCCGGAGTGCCCGTTGAGACGGTCGCCGGAGGAGCGTGGGCCGTCGCGGTACGTCCCGCGGTCGTCCGCGCCGTACCCGCCGTCGCGGTCGTCCACGGACTCGCGCGGCGTGAACCCGTCGGTGTCGCGGCCCCGGTACGCGTCGAGGGCGGCGCCCCCTTCGGTGCCCCAGTCGTCGTCTTCCGCCACGGCGCGCCGGGGCTCCGGGAATTCCTTGCGGCGCGGCGCCGGAGTTCCGCCGCGTACGTGCTCCAGCAGCGTGCGCAGGGTCGGCTGGACGGCCCGCTCGCCGCCGAACTCCATGTCCAGCGCGGCCGGCAGCGTCTTCGCCCAGAACTCCCACAGCGGCCGCACCCAGCCCTCGACCCGCTCGCCGCCGCGCTCCCGGCGGTCCTCCAGCAGCTCCAGCTGACGCGGCGCGATCTTCTCGACCAGCTCGATGAAGAGCGGATGCGGTTCGCTGCCGTTCTGGTAGAGCCCCAGCGGCCGGGCCTCCATCAGCGTGCGGCAGTAGACCTCGACGGTCCGCTCGTCGTCGAGGACGTTCCAGCGTTCGTACGAGCGCAGCAGCTCGGCCCAGCTCGACACGCCGCCGGGGAAGTCCCCGAGCCGCAGCCGGACGCCGGGCACCTGGCCGCCCTTCTCCGCGTACAGCCGCAGCCGTACCCGGCCCGGCGACGCGGTGTCGCCGTCCACCACGTCCACCTGGCCGTTCCACATGCAGCACAGCAGCCGGTGCAGGATGGTGCGGCGGTCCTCCTCGGTGCTCACCAGCCAGCTGTCCCGGTACCCGGTCCGCTGCCGCCACCGCAGCACGTCCTGGGGCTGCTCGGACTCCTTGGCCCTGGCCCACTGGCGCAGCACCTTGCAGGCCTCGGGCACCTGGGTCAGGCTCATCTGGCTGCGGAACAGCACCACGGTGATCGAGTCGCTGTCCACCCCCCGGTAGTCCACGGAGTTCTTGGCGTCGGAGGGCAGCCGCAGCGCCTTGCCGAGGTACTCCTTCACCTCGTCCACCGCCTTGACGCGCGGATGGGTGACGAGGGCCCGCAGGGGTCCGGTGCCCTCCGGGGTGAAGCCCACCGGCAGCAGCCCGGTGAGTTTGCGGGTGAAGAGATCGAGGGCTTCCTTGCTGACCTGGTCGGTGGCGTCCGGGTCGCCCGCCGCCGCGGCCAGCAGGGTGCTCATGGCGGGCAACAGGGGCCGCTCTTCCAGCTGTTCGCCGTGCTCGGCGAAGAGCCGGGTGATGCGGCCCTCCAGCTGCGCCTTGATGGCCGCCACCGCGGCGTCCGGGTTGCGCCGGCTGGTGGCGTGCACCTGGCGCCACAGGTCGCCGTTGACCATCTTGAGGAGGAGCGTCGCCTCGTCGTCGTGCTCGCGCAGGCCCTCCCGGCGGATCAGCCGGTCGACCAGGTCCTCGTAGAACTGGTTGATCGTGCGCTGGGGCGGCAGCAGGTAGGAGATGCCCGTACGGTCCTCGTAGAGGTCGAGCGCCTTCTGCTCCGAGACCTTCTGCTCCCGGTCGGAGTGCTTGAGGAAGGCGTTCACCAGCCGCCCGAGATCGGTTCCGGCGGCGTTCGCGTGGGGCTGCCAGCGTTGCTGCTGTTCCCGCCAGGCCTCGTGCCATACGCACCGGCTGCGCCACTGGTACCAGGCTTCCTGCTCCCCCAGGGCGGCCTGCACATCGGCGTCGCCCCAGCGGGCCGGCGACATGCCCGCCATCCGGCCCTTGATCCGCGGGATCTTGGGCGGCTGCTCGGTCACCCCCTGCGGGCGCGGGGGAGTGGCGGCGCGGCTGCCCAGCAGGCCCAGGAAGCCGAGCCGCGCGATCGGTTCGTCGCTGCCCGGGACGCCCCTGACGACCCGTTCGGCGAGGAAGGGGTCCACGCTCTGCAGCAGCTTGTCGATGGCGGGGTGCGGGGAGAACCGGTCGGCCATCGAGGCGGCCTGCCGGGTGGCGACGGACTGGAGGTCGGACAGCAGGCGCTGCATGTCGGCGAGCCGCTCGCCCAGCGCCATCTCTATGGCCCTGCTGCCGCGGGGCAGCGGCTCGGGGTCGGTGACGGTCAACTGACGGCGTTCCCAGAGCTCTTCGAGGTTCGAGTCGGTGAACAGCTGCCGGACCAGCGGCACCGTGGAATCCCGCAGGAGATTACGGGGCCGCTCCACGAGATCGGTGACCGCTTCCCGCAGCAGCCGGCCGGCCACCAGGTCGGCCAGCTGGTCCATCGGGGCCGTCATGGAGGCCACCAGACTGGTGGAGACGCCCTGCCGGCCGATGCCGGTGGGGGACACGGAGCCGCGCTGCACCCCGCCGTTGATGAAGCTCGCGGCGAAGGTCTGGGAGTCGTCGTCGGCGGTGGTGGTACGGCCCTGCGAGCGGCCGTCCCCCAGCTCCGTGCCGATCAGCGACATCACCAGCGACACCATGGACCGGCGCAGATCGTCCCGGCGGATGCCCGCGGTCGGGCTGAACAGGAACGCCGTGGGCAGGATGCCGGGGCGCAGCCGGATCGGTGTCATGCCCGGGTAGCGGATGCCGGCCCCGGCGTCGTCGTCCAGGTGGCCGGTGTCCAGGTCGCCGGAGTCCTCGTCCTCCGACGGTGCGTTCTGGTCGTCGACCAGTCGGAACAGGTCGACCAGCGCGCGGGCCGCGTTGAGTTCGGCCTCGCGCCCGCCGCCGGCGGTCGAGGGGAACGACGACGGCATGACGACCAGCGGGTAGATCTTCACCCCGTCGAACCGGCGCATCCTGAAGGCGTGGTTGATCAGGTGCAGATAGTCCAGGAAGATTCCGGCCCCGGTGCCGCCGGCCACCGAGAACGAGACGAACACATCGCAGCCGTTGACCTTGCCGCCACCGAGTTCGCTCAGCTCACCGGCCGACTTGGCGATCGCGTCGATCGCCTGGAGCAGCGGCTCCAGGACCGGGGCGAGGCTGTGCCGGAGCGTGGCGAAGAGGGCGGCGCGCCCGACGGTGGGCAGCTGGCCGGCGCCGTTGTGGAGCGGGGTGACCTTCGGCTCGTCGGTGCGCGGCGGCAGCCAGTCGGCGACCTCGTCGCGCAGGCTCGCCCGGAGCATCTTGGTCACCTCCGGTGAACTGTCGAAGTTCGGCAGGAGGTTGTGGGTGGCCCGGGAGGTGCGGGCGTACGCGGCCCGCAGCGACGGGTCCACGTTGAACTGCGGCAGCCGCTGGAGGTCCGTCTCGCTGTAGTCCGCGTACACGAACTGCAGGCAGTCGGGCAGCTGGTAGGGGGCGTGACCGCCCAGGTGGCTGAGCGCGACGCCGTCCGGACCGCACAGCTCGGCGCGCAGCTTGCGCTCGAGTTCGGCGCCGACCAGGCCACCGGTGCCGCCGAGGCCGACGAAGAGCATCGGCTGGAAGATTTTCATGGGTTCCCTCCCGTTGCGGCCGTACCGGCGGCCGGTTCTTCCTCGATACGTCTGTGGTTTCCGCGCGGCACGGCGGCCGCGCTGCGGTGCGCGGGGCGGGCCGGCGACGCACCGGCCCGCCCCGCGCCTCACTCGTACGACTCGTAGGCGCTCCCGCTGCCGCCCTCGCCGGCCGCGGGAGTGGTCGGGGCCGAGGTGGTGCGTGACCGGAACCGCGAAGGCCGCGTCCGGCGGGCCTTCGGGGGACGGGTCTCCTCGCCGAGGGACAGGCTCAGCGTGTCGGTCAGCGGCACGCTGCCGCTAGTGGGCAGCCGGCTGCGGCCGCCGCCGCGCTTGCGCAGGACCGCGCCGCCCTCGGGGCTGCGCTGGACGGCGTACGGGCCGTTGTTGCGGCGCTCGATGCGCGGGCTGCGGTGGGGTTCGACGACGGCGAATTCGTACCACTGCTTCTGCCCGTGTCCGGCGGGGTGCTCGCCGACGATGTCGCCGTCCTCGGAGACCAGTTGCAGCACCAGGCCGTACGGGTCCCGGCGGGTGCGGCGCTGCCGCAGCCAGGCGAGGACCGCCACGGCGGCCAGCGCGATCACCGCGGCGGCGATCACAAACACCCACCAGTACTTCTCCCAGAACCCGGGCTCCGGCGTCACCCGTACCGACAGCGGGGAGCGCACCAGTGTCCGGTCGTGGTCGGTGGTGTCGACGACCGTGACGGTGCCGCCCAGCCGCAGTTCGCCGTCGGCGAGGCGGCCGCCGAAGACGCCTGCGGGGCCGACCTCGACCGTTACGTTCCGGGTCCCGGACTCGCCGGGCTTCACCGTGATGTCGGCCGGGCTGACCGAGACCAGTCCGGCCCGCAGGTCGGCGACGGACAGCTTCAGGGTGTGCGGGGTGTCGCTGGTGTTGTGGACGGCCAGGGTGCCGGTGACGGTGGCGCCGGGGTGGACGTCGGCGGGCGGCAGGGTGAGCGCGGTGGTGACGGGCAGCACGCCGGGCGCGGTCACGCCCTCCTCGCTGCGGGTGTCGGCGCTCAGCCCCGACGCCGTCAGCGTGCCGCTCACCTTCAGCGCCCCGTCGGCGCTCTTGGGAATCGTCACGGAACCGGTGAAGGAGCCGTCGCTCGCCTTGGGATCGGGCCCCTTCCCGTCGTCGGTGAGGCGCAGCGCCACCGGCGCGAAGCCGTCCCCGGTCAGCTCGCTGCGGACCCGCAGCCCCGCGTAGTCGCGCGGGTCCTCGATCTCGTAGCCCTCGCGGGTCTGCAGCCGCATGGTCACCGTGGTCTTCTGTCCGGCCTGCGGTGACGGCGGGTCCATGGTGATGGCGCCGCGCAGCTCGCCCTGCCACAGCACGCTGACGCCGACGGGCAGCGAACGGTGCCCTTCGGGGGCCTCGGCCTTCACCTTCCAGACGCCGGGCACCGGATCGGTGATCTTCAGCGCCTCGACGGCGCGACCGGCGCCCGCCAGCTCGAACCGCGATTTCTTGTAGGTCCCCGAGGTGGGGACCTTGTGGCCGCTCGGGTCGAAGTAGGTGACGGTCACCGCGGGGTCGCTCTTGTCGACCACGATGCTGCCCACGGTCGCCAGCGGAGAGATGCCGATCTCCAGGGTGGCGGGCGGCCGTTTGCTGGTGCCCTGCTGGTAGCGCAGGCAGTGGGCGGCGGCGAAGACCTTCTCCAGCATCGGGCCGACGTCCTTCGCCCCCGAGACCTTGCCGGCCTTCGGGCGGGCGGAGGGCAGTTCGACACAGCCCTTCTGGAATCCGCCGGCCGCCATCCGGTCGAGCTGCGCCTTGTCCGGGGCGGGCCCGAAGCCCAGCGGCCAGATCTGGACGCCCTTGGCGGCGGCGGCCTTGAGCTCCTGCGTCAACTGCCGTTCGCCCTCGGCCTTACGGTGCGCGGCGTCGCCGTACTTGGGGCTGCCGGTGACGTCCATCTCCCCGTCGGTGAGGAGGAACAGCACACGGGGCACCGACGGGTCGGTATTGGTGCTGAGCTCGTGCACGCCCTGGCGTATCGCGCTGGGGAAGTCCGTGCCGGTGCCCTCGTTCTTCTTCCGGCTGCGCAGCTTGCCGACGCACCCGCCGATCGACTCGCGCCCCGCCGCGTCCAGCGTGGTCCGCGGGCACACCGGGTCGACCGCGCGCTGGTCACCGGACTCGGCGGCGGCGAAACCGTAGACCGTGACATGGGAGGACGAGGAGACGTCGCCCAGCGCGATCCGTGCGGCGGCGGCCTTCTCGGCCTTCATGTCGTCGGGTGCGAGGCTGGCGGACTCGTCCACGGCGACCGCGTAGTTGACCGAGGCGAAGGCCGGTTTGGACTCCGCGACCGGCACCGGGTCATGTCCGGCGGGTGCCAGTAGCGACACCAGCACCGCGGCGCCGCTCAGCGCGGAGACCACACCGCGGCGCGCCCAGCCCCCTCTTGACTGCCGTCTTGCCCTGACTGTTGCCACAGCCGTCCCCTTATTTCGTTCCTGCGTGGTGTGCGTGGTGGCGGGCCGTCGTCGACGGCGCGGGCGGGCCGCGGGTCAGCGCGCCGTCAGACTCCAGGCCATCGCCAGCGCCGCCGAAGGCGCCAGCGCGCCCACCCCCCAGCGGATGGCCCGGTATTTGGCGGCCAGGATCGAGCTGACGTCCACGGCCTGGACGAGCAGCCAGCCGGCCGGATCGCGCCCCGCCTCGGCGACCTCGGCGGACAGCCGCGCGAAGTCGTGCGGAGGCAGCAGATCGCCGAAGAACGTCACCCCGTCCCGGCTGCGGACCGTGCCGGTGCGCGGCATCAGCGCCCGCACCAGCGCGGTCACCGCGACCGCCCAGAGCGCCGCGGCGACGATCAGCGTGGCACCGGCGGGCCCGCGCCAGTCGGGTGCGTCGTGCCGCCCGATCAGGAACGCGGGCAGCGCCAGCGCCCCGGAGAGCAGCACGGCCGCCTTGGAGTCGGCCCGGCCGAGGTCCTCCCTGACCGTGCTCAGCAGCCGTTCGGCGATGCGCTCCCCCGTCCGGTCGTGGCCGTGCCGACCCCCGTCCGGCACCGGCACTATCGGATCGGGGGAAGCGGGCGCCCCGCCGTCGGCAGCCATCAGTCCTCCTCCGCCCAGGACCATCCGTCGTCCCGGCTACGGTTCCGGCGGCGCGGCGGCCGCGCCTCGGCGTCCTCGTCCCCCGGCCGGTGGGGCGCCCGCTCCGCCCGTGCGGACGGCTCGTCCGCCACCCAGTCCGGGGTGAACGGCTCGGGCTCGGCCGGCTCCAGCTGCGGGGTGTCCCGGCGGGCGGGCAGCGAGCCGATGGGGCCCTGGACGCGGTGGCGGCCCTGGTTGAGGAGCTCCAGTGCCTGCGTCTCCACGTCGTTGGACTGGATCTGGCCGCCGGCGACCATGTCGAAGAGCCGCTCGACGCGTTCCTTCTCGTCCTGCCTGCCCTCCTGGCGGATCTTCTCCAGGAAGTCCTTGGCCGCCTCGGGTTCGGCCGCCAGCATGTAGCTGAGCTGGTCCAGCTCCCCGCCCTGGAGCATCGCCCGGAACTTGCTCTGATGCACCCGGGTCACCTCGGCCGAGGCGTGTGCGTCCCGGATGCCGTCCATGTGGTCGATCGTCCGGTCGTCCACCCGCACCCGGACGTACAGCCGTACCCGCAGGCCGAGTTCGGCGCCCAGGTCGTCCCAGCGACCGCTGGCGCAGTGCCGGGTGATGGCGCGGTCGGCCGCTTCGGCCTGGGTCACCGGGAATTCCGAGGAGATCTCGCGCAGCCGCTCCAGCGTCGGGGCGGTGAGCCGTTTGGTGACGTCGGTGACGACCTCGGTGGCGGCCAGATGGGGATCGGTCACGGTCCAGTGGATGTCCACCTCGGCCTTGAAGAACGTGGTGCCGCCCGCGGCCGGCAGCTCCATCTGGAGCGTCGTCTCGAAGGTGCCGAGCGCGATCTCGCAGATGGTGTGCGGCCGGGCCAGCGCCCGCTTGTTGTGGTGCTGGACACCGGAGACGGTGGCCACGCTGTAGCCGCCGTTCCGGTAGAACATCACCAAGGCCATCCGGGCACTCGCCTGCCGGAACGGACCCGTCGGCGTGTACTCCCGCAGGAACGGGCCCGCGGGCCCGGGGTCGGCGGCCCAGTCCACCGCCACGCCCTCGTCCTCAGCCATGCGTCTCCTCCTCGTCCATCTCGCCCGTCCGGTCCCGCGGCGGAACGGCGAGCCACCACAAGGAGCGCGCCTGCGCGTCGGGGAGCGGATTCTCCGGATCGTTCATCATTCGGCGCAGCAGCCAGTCCAGCCGCCGCCGGTCGTGCTCCGCGGCCGCCAGCGCGGGCAGCAGCGCCGCCAGGCCCGGCCGGGTCCACTCGGCGCCGTCCTTGCGCACGGCCGAGCGCAGCAAGGACTCCAGCGCGTCCATGGCCACGTCCTTCGAACGCGGGGTGTTCAGCGCGGTCCACATCAAGTCGGCCATCGGGCCGACGAGTTCGGGGCGGGTGGCGGCCAGCGCCAGAGGCAGCGGCCAGTCCCCGCGGTCGCCCAGCGGGGAGCCCGGCTCGTCGTCCAGCACCTCGTCCACCCGCGTCAGGGCGAGCCGGACGGTGGTCACCAGGCCGAGGTCCTGGTACTCCTCGCGCTTGTGGTGCGTCCAGCCGGCCATCCGCCGCAGCACCTGCGCGCTGTCCGGGAGCGCCAGCAGCCGTACGACGTTGAACGAGGCGACCGCCAGCTGCTCGCCGTCGTCGCGGACCCCGATCCGGGCCAGCGCGTCCAGGGTGTCGTCCGTGGTGGTGGCGGCGTTCCCGTAGCCCAGCGCCATCGCCGCGGTCCAGCGCAGCGACTTGGTGCCGTAGCGGCTCCAGTCGTCGACCAGCTTGCACACCGCCTTGCGGTGCGAGGCATGGCCGGCCGCCTGGTCCATCGTGGTGGCCGCGAAGACCCGACGGCGCGGGGTGGCCGCCTCGGCGAGCGGCCGGATCAGCTCCGCGTAACCGTGGTCGAAGTCCCGTACGCTCAGCTCCCCGGCGGCCACCGCTGCGCGCATCCACACCTGGGGACGGGGATCGTCCGCCAGCAGCCGCAGCCAGCGCACGACCGGCGCCCGGACGGGGAAGTGCCGCTCCCAGATCTCGGTCAGCACCGCGGCGGGCAGGGCCGGGCCCCGGTACCAGATCAGCCGGCCGGGCACCTCGGTACCGGCCACCTCGACCCGGCCGTCGGTCAGTACGGCGCGCGAGAGCGCCAGATCGGATTCCGGGTCGTCGCAGAACAGCGGGCGGGCCGGGGTGTTGTCCGGATCGCTCTGTACGGACAGTTCCCAGGTCAGCAGGTGGGCGGCGGCGGCCACGGCGCTGTGCGAGGCCCCGCCCAGCACGGCGAGCGCGATCCGGAACGCCACCGGGTGGAACAGGGCCGCCGTACCCGGCCGCCCCGCGCTCCCCTCCGCATCGGCCGGGGCCGCGGTCAGCGCCCGGTCCACGCCGGCGAACCACTCCTGGGCCTGCCCGGCGGCCAGGCTCCGGCACCCGGCCAGCAGCTCCTCGTAGGAGACGTCGCCCAGCAGATGCCCGGCCAGCAGCGACGCGAGCAGCTCGGCCTCGGCCGGGCGCAGGTCCGTCAGCCCGACGGCGTCCCGGACCTCCGGCCGGTCCGCCAGCTCCTCCGCGCTCGCCAGGAGCTCCGCGGGCCCGGGGCCGTCCGGGGTCGCGGCGGCGTGGTTCTCCAGCTGCTCCTCCAGCCGGGTGGTGAGGAGCTCCTCGGTGGGCGCGGGCGGGCAGAGCATGCCGTACCGCCCGGTCAGCAGCGGGTTCGCCGCCGATCCGACCGCCACGACGATCACCGCGAAGGACGTGCAGCGGTCCAGGGCCGCGGCCAGCCCGTCCAGGTCCATCGCATCCGGCGGCAGCGCACCGGGCCTGGTGAGGGAGAGCTCCAGCAGATACCCGGTGCCGGGCTCGTTCTCCCCGGCCTCGCCGCCCAGCGAGTCGGCCAGCTGCCGTACCCCGCCGTCCGGATCGACCCGCCGCACCCGGGAGCCGGATTCGGGCCGCGCGCCGTTGCCGTCCACCGCGAGGGTGGTGACCTCGTCGAGGAGGGAGAGCGCGGTGCTGGTACGTCCGGTGCCGGGCGCGGCACCGAGCACCAGCAGCCGGCGGGCGCTGAGCGCGT
Source organism: Streptomyces sp. NPDC101227 (assembly GCF_044767545.1). Taxonomy (NCBI): domain Bacteria; kingdom Bacillati; phylum Actinomycetota; class Actinomycetes; order Kitasatosporales; family Streptomycetaceae; genus Streptomyces; species Streptomyces sp. NPDC101227. The sequence continues at coordinate 332,302 of NZ_JBIWOD010000005.1, forward strand.
TGCGCAGCAGCAGGTACCCCTTCGGCTCCACATGGACCCGGCGGAGCCTGCTCAGCTCCTCGTTGGGCACGGGTCCGCCGCGGATCCCCGCACCGGACCGGGGGGCGCCCATCCGCAGATGGATGTCGCCGATATGGGCGCTCTGGATGTACGAACGGTCGAAGCTGTTCAGGTCCCGGCCGGTGTCGAACAGCATCCGGGTGGAGCGCCGCGCCCGCGAGGCCGCGGCGAGATCGGTGGCCCCGGCCCCGTCGTCACCCTGCTCCTCCGCGAGCGGGTCGCGGGTGTACTCCTTGAACCGTCCCGCGGCCCGCTCCCGCTCCCGCTCGCGTTCCCTCTCCCGCTCCTTCTCGGCGTCACTGCCCTCCGCGGAGCCCCCGTCACCGTCGCGTTTGCCCTCGTCCCCCCGGGCCCTGTCGTCCCTGGCCTTCTCGTCGCCCCCGGGAGACCCCGGATCGGCCGCCGGCTTCTCGGCCGCGCGCTCGGGGGGACCGCCCGCCTGCTGCTCGTCTGCCACGTGGCTCAGTCCTTCCGCGGCCCGGCGTCGCCGGTGATCCGCCCGATGTGCACGGGCTGTTGGTAGACGTTGCCGCTGTGCCGGGACATGTCGCCGTGCACGGTGTAGCGGTCGCCGGAGGCACCGGGCCGGTCGTCGGCGTCCGTATCGGCGGCCCCGGCCCCGGCGTCACCCTCCACCGGCGGCCGCGTACCGGCGGCCGGCGCCGCCTCACCGACGGCCGCCGCCTCACCGGCACCCTGCGCCGCACCCGCACCCCCCGCCTCACCCACCGGCATCACCGGAGCCGTTCGCCCGGGAAGCCGGAACCAGGCGGTGACCTCGCCCTCCTTGAGTTCCAGCCGGGCCGGGGCATAGTGCGCGGGCTCGATGAACTTGCCGCCGCTGCTGACCACGTCCTCGTACAGCGACTGCGAGGTCACCAGCACGAGGTCGGCCCGCTCGGCGTCCAGCAGCTGCCGGGCGACGGGCGAGTCGGCCAGCCGGCACGCGAGGTCGACCGCGCGCCCGCTGATGCCCCGGTCGTCGTGCCGGACCGGGCCGACATGCATGCCCACCCGAAGCCCGAGGGGGACGCGCAGGGCGCGGTTCTCGTCCCGCAGGTTCTCGTGCACCTCGACCATCCACAGGCCGAGCAGCCGGGTCACCGCGATCCGGCCCGCCACCGACAGCAGCACACCGTCGCCGCGGTCCTCCATGTGCACGGCGTCCCGCGCCACGTTGGCGCCGACGAACGCCGCTTCCAGGATCCGGTAGATCCGGGCGCGCATCCGCGGCTTGTCCACGTCGTCGTAGTCCCCCGAACGCCGGGCGTCGACGCTGATCACCAACTCGTAGCGCGCTTCGGTGACATCCATCGAGCGATCCACCCCATGCCCCCTGTCCCCTGTCCTGATTCCCTTGTCGTCCCCATCAGCTTCGGGCCCGGGACGAAGGCCGTCTGTAGCGGTTTACACACGACAGGCCGGGAGCTTTATCTCTGTTGACCGTCCGCGTCGTGATGGCCGTCCGCGAGGAGGGCGAGGAGTTCGGGGTCGAGGATCTCCACCATGCGGTTGCCGGTACGCACGACGTGCTGGGCGCGCAGCAGCCGCAGCGCCTTGGCGACGGCCTCGCGGGTGGCTCCGACGGTGGCGGCCAGCTCGTCCTGCGCCAGATGCACGACGGTGCCCGAGCGCGAGGGACTCGGTGCGGAAGGGGTGTAGGGGCCGGAAGGGGTGTAGGGACCGGACGGTTCGGCCCGCGACAGTTCGGTGAGCCGACTGGCCAGGCGCTGCAGCACGGTGAGCGAGGCGAGCGCGGACCGCTCCTGGTCGGCGCTGCGCAGCCGGAAGGTGAGCTGGCGTATCACCAGCCCGCTGACCCGGGGATGCAGGGCGAGAAAGCGACGGAACGCGTCCCCGGAGATGACCTGGGCCTCCGTGGGGCCGAGCGCGCGCACGGTGGCGCTGCGGGGATGGCTGTCCAACGCGGCCATCTCACCGACCAGTTCACCGGGACCGCGCAGGCCGAGTATCAGCCGGGTGGCACCACGGTCCGTCGATACGGAAACGGTCACCCACCCCCGAAGAATGATCATGACGTGATGGGACCGCTCGCCCTCCGTCAGGAGAGGAGCATCGGCCACATAGTGCTTCCGGTTTCCGAGCGCCATCACGCTCTCGTTCTCCCGGGTCGTCAAAGCCCGTGCGAACGCCAGCTCATCGCCGAGCAGCCCCATGGCCACTCCCCCCACGGCAGTTCCGTACAGCTGATTTTCGTAGCGATGATGCTCGCAGAGCGAGGCTCTGGGTGGAGCAAATTGCGCCAGCTTGTGCGTACTGGCTGGTATCTGTCGAACGTCCAGCTAGACCGCCCGAACGACCGGCGCGCTCCCCGGACTTTCCCCGCCCGCCCCCGCTCGCGGTACCCCCAGCCGGCGCGCCCCGCACCCCACCCCCGACGACGACCCTGAGGTCAGCCCCCACGCCCGACGGTGCGGGCGGCACGGCGCAAGGATCCGGACAGGCGAGTGAGACTTGGCGAAAACTCAGGTTTCCGTCGACGGCACGGCGATTCCCCCCGTATCAAGGGGAGTTGATCCCTCCACAACAGCCCCGTCACGAGGGCGCCGGGCGTCGCGATCGGCGGCCCGACTGGCTCCGGCTGTCAGCCGGCCGGTGCGGGGCGCGGGCCGCCGTGGAAGACCTGACCGGCGTGCCAGGAGCGGTGGGCCGCGGCGGCGGGGCTGTGGCCGACGAAGCGCTGCGAGACCACACCCCGCCGGTGACCAGGTGATGGAACGGGTGGGCCGGCGTCGTCCTGTGGGGCGGCCCGTACTCGGCCGGCAGCCGCTTCAGGTCCCCCTCCACCGCGCTGTACCGCAGCTGACCCTCGCCATCCCGCTGAAACCGCCCGAGGCCCTACAGAAACAACAGCGGCTTGTGCGGGGCACGCGCCCCGCTCCTGGTCCAGTGCCGCAGCTTCGCGGTCCGGCTCCAGCCAGTCCATGACGGGCGATCGTGGCGACGCCCCCGGGCTGCCGAGGGCAGCGGAGACCCGGCAGGAGTCGAGGGGCGGGCCGGGGCGCAACGTCGGCCGCGATCACCAATGGCCGTTCAGGGCCCGTGAGTTCGAGGCCGGCTCACCCGCCGGGCATCCCGGTCTCCGCATCACCCATGGTCCGGCTCCGTGTCCTCACCGGCCTTCGCCGCTTGGTCGATGGCAACGGAGTAGAACCACTTGGCGATTTCGGTGATCAGCTGCGCCCGGCCCGGAGTGCTGGTGAAGAAGTAGTCGCTCATCTTGTGGTGTGCGTCCTGGTTGTCGGCGATTGCACCCGTGACGGCATCGTCGAAGTCCGGGGATTCGGCGAACTGGGTAGGGCTGTTGACCTTGGCCTGTTGTACGAGGTCCGCGTCGTCCAGGAGGGTGCCCAGCAGCGCCTCGAGGAAGGACACCTTCTGGGACGGCGTGAAGTCCTCGTTGCCGAAAAGGTCGTTGAGTCGATCCAGGACCGCCTGGAACGCAACCATCTTCGGGTCCCTCTTGGCTGCCGACCCGGCGCCCGTCATGGCCTTGAGCGCAATGTCCTCCCCGCCCAGGACAATGTCGGTCTTGCCCTTGTCGGCATGTTTGACGTTCTGCAGTACGACGTCGGACAAGTCGATCGGGGCGGTGAAGTTGTCGGGCTGGATGCGGCGGGCGAGGAGCCGCAAGTAGATGCTGCGTTTTTCGAGGTCCGCGTCGCCGTAGTCGACGATCTGACTCATGAAGTCGTAAAGGCGCACGAACGTGCTGACATCCTTGCGGAACGTGTCGAGCTCGTCCAGAGCGGCCTGGTCTCCCTCGCCGCCGTTCGCGGCAAGGGCAGCGGTGTACCGGTCCTGGAACCGCTGCTTGCCCGGGGTCACCGCGGCCGTCAGAGCGTTGTTGCCCTTGCTTTTCACGAACGCTTCGGCGCACTGATCGATCTCGGTGGGCGTGTAGATCCCGGAGGTGTCCAGCTTGGCGGAAAGATCGTGCACCAGGTTTGGATCGGTGCACTGCTCCAGGTGCGCGTCGGTGTAGTACGGCTCGAACGCCTCCTGGATGGCCTTCGGGGGGTTCACGAAATCCACGACTTGGGTCATCGCCGAGGTCTTCTGGGCGCCCGATGGAGTGAGGTAGGTGCGGTTGAGGCGCGAGAGTGTCTGCACCGCCGTCACGCCCGACAGGAGTCGGTCGACGTACATGGCGCACAGCAGCGGCTGGTCGAAGCCGGTCTGGAACTTGTTTGCGACGATCATGACCTTGCACTCGTCGCCCTGGAACGCGCTGCGCAGGTCACGTATGCCCGGGTTCATGGAGGCTTCGGTGAAGTCCCCCGGACCGGACTCGGGGTCGTCGACCTTGCCGGAGAACGCCACAAGGGTGCCGTAGTCCAGGCCCTTTTTGGCTATGTAGTCGTCGATGTCCAGTTTGAAGCGCACTGCGCCCTTGCGGGAGTCGGCTACGACCATGGCCTTGGCATGTCCGTCCAGCAGGTGCGCGACGTTGGCGCGGAAGTGCTCGACGATGATCGCGGCCTTCTGCGCGATGGTCTGCGGATTGAGCTTCACCCACCGCATGACCTGCTTGGTCGCCTCGCTCTGGTCGACCTCAGGGCCGCCGGCGGCGTTCTGACCCACCTGGAAGGCCAGCTTGAACGAGTGGAAGCCCTGCAGAACGTCCAGGATGAAGCCTTCCTGGACGGCCTGCTTCATCGAGTACACGTGGAACGCCTGCGGCGGCAGGTCCTTGCCGTCGGGCACCCGGCCGAACAGCTCCAGGGTCTTGCCCTTGGGCGTGGCGGTGAAGGCGAAGTAGGAGATGTTCTCGCTGACGGCCCGCTCGGACGCCTCGGCAGCCAGTATCGACTCGACGTCGATCTCGCCGCCCTCCTCGACCTCCTTGAGCTCCTCGGAGGTCAGCACGGCCTTCAGCTTGCCGGCCACCTGCCCGGACTGCGAGGAGTGCGCCTCGTCGGCGATGACGGCGAACTTCTTGCCCTTCAGGCCCTTCGACTGCCGGATCTCGGCCATTGCGTGGGGGAAGGTCTGGATCGTGACGACGATGATCAGCTTGCCGTCCGCCAGGGCCTTGGCCAGCATCCCCGACTTGGAGGAACCCTCGCGGGCGGCCTGCCTGCGGTCGATGGCCAGAACGATGCCCTGGTCGTTGTCGATCTGCTTGATCGCGTCCTGCAACTGCCCGTCCAGCACGGTCCGATCGGTGACCACGATGACCGAGTCGAAGACCTTCGAGTTGCCCGCCTGCAGGCGGGCCAGGCGGTGGGACAGCCAGGAGATCGAGTCGGTCTTTCCCGAGCCCGCCGAGTGTTGGATCAGGTACCGGTGGCCGGCGCCTTCCTCGATCACGGCATCGGTGACCTTGGTGACGGCCTCCCATTGGTGGAAGCGCGGGAAGCGCAGCGTCGCCGACCGTGTCGTCTTGCCGGAGATCGGGTCGGTGCGCCGGTCGTGCTTGATGTACATGAACCGGCCGAAGATGTTCAGCCATGCTTCCCGCTGCAGCACGCGCTCCCACAGGTAGGACGACGGCGACCCGTCCGGGTTGGGCGGATTGCCGGCCCCACCGCCTTCGGTGCCCCGGTTGAACGGCAGGAAGAATGTCTTCTCGCCGGCCGGCTTCGTGGTCATCCAGACCTCGTCGTTTGACACCGCGAAGTGCACCAGCGCGCCGCGCCCGGAAGTGAACAGTGGCTGTACGTGCTTGGTCCCCGGGTCCTTCGGCTGCCGGCTCGTCTTGTACTGCCGCTTGGCGTCCTCGACCGTCTGCGTGAAGTCGGTCTTGAGCTCGGCCGTCGCCACCGGCAGGCCGTTGATGAAAAACACCAGGTCCACGCTGCGCTGGTCAGTAGCGGAGAAGTGGACTTGCCGCATCACGCGCAGCCGGCCCTTCTCGTAGTCCGCCACCGTCTTGGCGTTCAGGGTGGACTCGGGCTTGAACTGGCACATGCGGAACTTGGCGGACAAGTGCCTGAACCCGTGGCGCAGCACGTTGAGCGTTCCGCCACCGTTCTCCATGTCGATCGCCAGGAACTTCACCAGCCGGTCCAGCACCTGCTCGCGCTGCTTGGCCTCGTCCGCGGCGCCGGCCTTGACGACCTTGGCCAGCTCGTCCGGTTGTGTGTCCTTGAGCCATCCGAAGAAGTCCGCGGGGAACAGGGCACGCTCGCGGTCGTAACCGGTGTCGTTTTTCGAGTACAGCCAGCCATGTGCGGCCAGGTACTCGCACAGCTCCTTCTCGAACTCGGTCTCGTGGTGCTGTGCCAACTCAGGCCTCCTGGCAGACGTCAATCTGGCCGGTCACGGCCGCTGTGATGAGAGCGGAACGACGCTCTTGGGAAAGCTCGATCAACCGCTCGGATTCAATGATCAGAGAGTCGATCCGAGTGGTCTGTTCTTCGAGATAAGAGACGATCTCATCCCATTCCTCGGGGGGCGGGAACGAGATCCGCATGCCCATGAGCGCATCGGCGGTCAACTTCGGCTGCCGCGAACCGGAGATATACGGCACCAGGCTTTCGGCCTCGATACGGGCCGCAAGAAGGGTATGCGGCACCTGCTTCGGGCGAAGGACATGCGCATGGTTATTTACCCAAATCCTGCCTTCAACGGCAACAGCGATGGGCTTACTCCTGAGAAGAAGGCCAAATCCGTCCTCGGCCACCAAGGCAAGTGGCTCATCGAACAAATACTCATCGACGCTGTCGATGACGGCGGTGGCGCCGTAGTACGGATACGGCCCCTTCCTCCCTGTTCGCTCCTCACTGCTGAGCGGAACGCGGCGCGAGTCGAGGGAATCAGCGAGGCGACGCACGGTGGTGAGGGACCAGGCTTCCGGAATGGAACCCACCACCGGATCCCCTGAGTCCACCAGCTTTCTCTCGCCACACACCCCTTGGCGGACCGCGCGTTGCAGTACGGCGGCACGCCTTTCTCTCAGCATTTCCACGAGACGCTGTTGTTCTGCGATGAGCGTGTCGATCCCGCCGATCTCAAGGTCTAGATACTCGGCGATGGCGCGCTGATCAGATAGCGCCGGCAGGAACACTTCGACGTTCCGTATGAAGTCCCAGTTGGCCCGGGGCATTTTCGCGCCGAACACGGAGGATTCGACCGGGTCGAGAAAAGCCCTGCTGAGCAGGGCGTATCTCAGGTACTCGGGTACCACCTTCGACAGATTCGGGCGGTAGACATGGAAGTCGCCGACCGCAGCGCCGGGGGAATCGGCGAGCCATGCCTTTGCTAGATACGGACGCAATTTGCCGAAAAGTAGGTCCCCTGGCTCGAATGCCGAGCCCTCGCCTTTATAGTCGGTGACCGGAGAGTCGACGAGGCGTCCGGTCTTCGGCTCGATGGCTTCCAGGCCGATCCGAAAATCGCGGTCGGCGGACTTCTCCTTCACGAGGGATACGGCTCTCCCGAAGGGCATCCAGCCGTTGCTCATTTCTCTACCTCGCGTAGGAGGCCCATGATTTTTTGGATCTGCGCATCCAAGTCGCGGTCGATCTCCTCCAGCGGGCGCGGGGGAGTGTAGGTGTAGAAGAGCTGGGTGAAGGAAATCTCATAGCCCACCTTGGTCTTCTTGGTGTCGATCCAGGCGTCCGGCACGTACGGCAGTACCTCGTCCTTGAGGTAGGCCCGAGCGGCTTCGTCGCGGCCCGCATCGCCTAGCGTGTTGCCGCCGTAGTTGAACGGAACGTTTTCCGTGTCGCGCTTCTTGGGATCTGGCTTGGGGTTTCCCTTGCGGTCGGTTACGCGTTCGTCGTCATTGCCGAGCAGCGGACGTTCGATGGTGATCTGCCAGTACCCGAAGTCGGTGGTGTTGCAGATTTTGGAGTGTTCAGTCTCGCCGAAATAGTCGTACAGCTTCACGATCTGCTCGCGCGTGGCTGCGTCGATCTCCTTGCGCTTGGAACCCAGGCTTTTGCGCATCTTGGTCCACATTCCGGAAGCATCGATCAGCTGGACCTTCCCGCGCCGCTCGGGCTTCTTGCGGTTGTCCAGGACCCAGACGTAGGTGGCGATGCCGGTGTTGAAGAACATGGCGGTGGGCAGCGCGATGATCGCGTCCACCAGGTCGTTCTCCAGCAGCCAGCGGCGGATCTCCGACGGGCCGGATTCCGGAGCGCCCGTGAAGAGAGGGGAGCCGTTCAGGACGATGCCCGCGCGGCCGCCGCCCTCGTGGGCCGGCCGCATCTTGTGGGCCAGATGTGTCAGGAAGAGCATCTGGCCGTCCGATACCGGCGGCAGGCCAGGGCCGAAGCGGCCGCTCGGCTCACCCTTCTTGCGCTCCTCTCGCACACCGGCCTCCGAGGCCCTCCAATCCACCCCGTAGGGCGGGTTGGACATACAGAAGTCGAAGGTCTTGTCGAAGAATTTGTCGTCGGCCAGAGTGTCGCCGAGGCGGATGTTGCTGACTTCCTGCCCCTTGCCGATCATGTCGGACTTGCAGATGGCGTAGGACAGGTCGTTGATCTCCTGCCCGTACAGGCGCAGCCGGGCCTGCGGGTTGCGCTCGAGCAAGCGCTCCTCGGCCACTGAGAGCATGCCGCCCGTGCCGGCGGTGGGGTCGTAGATCGTGCGGATGGTGCCCGGCTCCAGCAGGGCCTCGTTTTCCTCCGCGAACAGCAGGTCGACCATGAGACGGATCGCGTCGCGCGGGGTGTAGTGCTCGCCGGCCTCCTCGTTGGAGGCTTCTGCGAATTTGTAGATCAAGTACTCGTACAGGTCGCCCATCGCCGCGTTGGGGACGGTGTCCGGGTGCAGGTCCACCTCGGCGAACTTGGCGACGATCAGGTACAGCCGGTTCTTCTCTTCGAGCCTGTTGATCTCCGCCTCGAAGCCGAAGCGCTCGAAGACGTCGATGTTGCCGGAGAAGTGCGAGATGTAGTCGATCAGGTTGGCGCGCAGGCCCTCGGGGTCCTCGAGCAGCCGGGCGAAGTCGTACTGCGAGGTGTTGTAGAAGGTCAGGCCGGTCTTGCGCTTGACCTGGACGTCCAGGGCGCCACCGTCGAACTTCTCGGCCAGGGCGCGGACATCGTCACGGGTGGGCTCGAGCAGGCAGTCGAGGCGTCGCAAGATCGTGAACGGGAGAACGATGCCGCCGTACTGGTGTGGCCTGTAGACGCCTCGCAGCTGGTCAGCGATCGACCACACGAAGTTACCCAGGGTGCTCAATTCGGTCCTGCTCTCTGCCTGCTAGTGGGACATGCCAGCATGGCAGAGGCCACCGACATGATTGGCCGGATCGTCCGTCCCGGCCGGTGCTGATCTCCCCTCGGGGCCCGCTGGCAGTTGCTGGATCACAGCTGGGTAGGTGGCTGTCGGACAGGCAGAGGCGCGCCCGGGGCGCGGCGTGCCACGGAGCTGGTGCGGTGTGCCTGGCCCTCCCCAGAGGTATGGCGCCCGTCGGACTGCCGACGCATTTCGTCGCCCACGCCACAGCAGATCCTCTCGTTGGGCCCTGCCGGGCGACTGCAGCCAGAACCGTGGCCGGGCGGCTCGTCCCCCGTCGTCCGCTCTCGGGCCTGATGCGATGCCACGAGGCCGCGACGCCACGACGCCACGAGGTCATTCGGTCCCGGCGTCGAGGTGGGTGCCGAAGGCGGCGGCGAGGAGGGTGCGCAGGTGGTCGGCTTCCGGGATCAGCGTGGCCTCGATCTGGTCGTCGGTGCGGCCGGCCAGGGTGAGTTCCTGGATGCGGCGGAACAGCAGACGGTCCGCCGCGGCGATCAGGGCGGCGCCGGCGCGGGGCGCGATGGCCGGGGTGGGATCCGGGGCGGCGGCGGTCAGCGCTGCGGCGAGCGCCTCCTCCCGCTGGTCGTGCAGTTCGCGGAGCCGGGCGGTGAGGGTGGGGCTGTCGGCGACCATGCGGGCGAACGCGGGGCCGGTGAAGCCGACGACGGGGCTGTGCTCCAGCAGTGCGGTGCGGAATGTCCGTCCCAGCGCGGCGAGCGGCTCCTCGCCGGGCTCGCGCCCGGCGACGGTACGGGCCAGGCCCTCGGTGAACGCCTCGTGGTGGTCGAGGGCCAGGTCTTCCTTGCGGGGGAAGTAGTTGGTGACCGTCTTCTTGGACACGCGGGCCGCGGCGGCGATCTCGGCGATGGTGGTCTGCTCGAAGCCCTGCTTGATGAAGAGCTTGGTGGCGCAGTCGGAGATCAGCTGCCGGGTCTCCTGCTTCTTGGACTCGCGGAGCCCCATCTCGGTAGTCATGGGCCAATATTACATCCGTCGTAAAAATAGTCTTGACCGACTGGGTGGCCCTGGCTAAAGTTACGTCCATCGCAAAATTCGCCCGAGTGAACGGACTGGGATTGCGCAAGCTCACGTACTTCGTCGGCACCACCATCGACGGCTACATCGCCGCCCCCGACGGCGACTTCGACTTCTTCACCCCGCACGTCACGGAGGACTACCTGCCCTTCCTGACCACTGAGTTCGCCGACACCCTCGCCACGCCCGGCCGTGCGGCGCTCGGCGTCGGGGACGCGCCCCGCACGCGCTTCGACACGGTCCTCATGGGCCGCGGCACGTACGAGCCGGGCCTGGCCGTGGGGCTCACCAGCCCGTACGCCCATCTGCGGCAGATCGTCTTCTCCCGCTCGCTCGCCACGAGCCCGGACCCGGCCGTCGAGGTCACCGACGAGGACCCGCTCACCGCGGTGCGCAAGCTCAAGCAGGAGGACGGGCTCGGGATCTGGCTCTGCGGCGGTGCCGATCTGGCCGGGCAACTCCTGCCCGAGATCGACGAGTTGATCGTCAAGCAGTACCCGGTCGTGGCCGGCACCGGCATCCCGCTCTTCCGCGCCGACTTCGCGCCACGCGCGTTCCGGCTCGCGGAGAGCCGCGTGTTCGACGGCGGCAACGTCGTCCTCACCTACGCCAAGGCGTCCGACTAGCCCCGCGCCCGCCAGGCCCCGCACACGACGCACCGCCCGACCTCGCCCTGCCACGCCCGCACCTGCCAGGAGTTGCCCTGAACGTCACCGCCTCCACCCTGTCCCTCACCGTCGTCGACGTGGACGCCTCGCGTGAGTTCCTCTGCGCCCACCTCGGCTACCAGGTCGCCATGGCCGCCGACGGCTTCGCGTCCCTGACCCGCGGTGACGCCGCCGCAGACATCGTGCTGCTCCGTCGCGGCAGCGAGGTGCTCCCGCCCGAGCAGCGCGACCAGCAGGCCGCGGGCCTGATCTTTGCGCTCACCGTCACCGGCATCGAGGCCGAGGAGCGCCGCCTGCGCGAGGCCGGCGCCCCGATCACCATGCCGCTGCGCGAAGAGCCCTGGGGCGAGCGGCTGTTCCAGCTGACCGACCCGAACGGCATCGTCGTCCAGCTCGTCGAATGGGCCGCGCCGGACGAGCCCGCACAACCCGAGGAGCCCGCCATGCTCGTGATCACCCCCACCGCCGAGAACGTCACCGAGTCCCCGAACGCCCGCATGACCGGTCTGGCCGCCCCCAGCCGGGGCAGCACGGAACTCAGCACCTGGACCGTCGAGATGGAGGCCGGACAGACCGGCCCCGAGCACGTCATCAGCCGCGAACAGGTCTGGACGGTGACCAGCGGCGTCCTCGAGGTCACCTGCGACGGCCGCACCGAAAAGATCTCGGCAGGCACGACCGTCGTTCTGCCACCGGACGTTGTCCGCCGGGTCCACGCCCCGGAGGCCGCCGAGGCCCACGTCGTCATGCGCGCGGACGGCGTGGCCTCCGTGCCCGGCACCGAGGGCACCCGCACCCTGCCCTGGGCCCAGTGACCGCCCCGACGCAACACAGACCCCACCCCACCTCATCTCACCCCACACAGTCCTTCCCACGCAGTCCTTCCCCTGACGGAGACAACTTGTCCGTGCGCATCACCGCCCTGACCGACCCCGAGGAGACCTCCGCCGGCCGTCGCCTGGCCTGGCTGGCCGCCGGCCCCGACGGCTGTCCCGCCGGGTACGCCTTCCTGCGCCTGTTCACCAGGCAGGGCCAGCGCCACCTCGCCGAACTCGACGTTCAGGTCCACCCCGCCGAACGGCGCGGGCGGGCGGGCACCCTGCTGCTCGACGCGGCCGTCGCCGCCGCCCGCCAGGACGGCCGGAGCACCGTCATCTCCCAGGCCACGGCCGGATCCCCCGGCGCCGCCTTCCTCACCGCCAGGGGCTTTCGCGCCGCACTGGCCCTCACCTACACCCGGCTGCCGCTGACCGAGGCGGACCTCCCCGCTCTCACCGCCATCACCGAGACGCCGCACGCCGGCTACCGGCTGACGGCGTGGGAGGGGACGGTGCCCGACGAACTCGCCGACACCTTCGTCGCGTCGCGCCGGGCCATGGACGACATGCCGATGGGCGCCGTCGACTACGGCACGGTGGTCTGGGACCTCGACCGGGTACGGGCGGCGGCGACCGCCGTCTCCGCACGCGGCGACATCCTCCACACCGTGGCGGCCGTCGACCGGCAGGACGGCGCCATCACCGGCTTCACCGAACTGGTCGTCCCCGGCAGCGGGACGGGCGACGCCCAGCACTACGGCACGGCGGTGCTGCCCGAGCACCGCGGCCGCGGCCTCGCCCGCTGGATGAAGGCCGCCTCGATCATCCAGGCCCGCGGACGCCACCCCCACCTCGCCGGCCTGCTGACCGACACCGCCGACAACAACCCGCACATGCGGCGCGTCAACGACGAGCTCGGCTACCTCCCGACGCACACGGCCCACGAGTACCAGCTCGACCTGTAGTCCGCCCCTCCCGCACGGGACGCGGGCCGAGGAACGCCGAAGGGCCCCACCGCAAGCGGTGGGGCCCTTCGACGTATTGCCCGGTGAGAGCAATGGCGGAGGATACGAGATTCGAACTCGTGAGGGGTTGCCCCCAACACGCTTTCCAAGCGTGCGCCCTAGGCCACTAGGCGAATCCTCCGCCGCAAACAATACAAGACGTTGGGGAGTGCTCGCGAACATGATCCGGAGGAGGGGGCCGCGGAGGATCGGAGCGGGGGTGGGGGCGGGAGCCGGGTTCGATTGTTGGGCGGGGGATCCGCTAGTGTGGAGCGCAGCCCCTCACGTGGCGCTATCTGACTGAACTCCCCCAGGGCCGGAAGGCAGCAAGGGTAGGTTGGCTCTGGCGGGTGCGTGGGGGGCGCTTGCGTTGGGGCACGGGGCCGGGCCTGCTCACGGGGGAGAGGTCGAGCGTTCGGGCAAGGGCCGGTTGTCAGTGCGGCCCGATATCGTCGTATGCGTGTCGTCCCTTGCGCTGTACCGCCGCTACCGACCCGAGACCTTCGCCGAGGTCATCGGGCAAGAGCACGTGACCGACCCGCTGCAGCAGGCGTTGCGGAACAACCGGGTCAACCACGCGTATCTCTTCAGTGGGCCGCGCGGCTGTGGCAAGACGACCAGCGCGCGGATCCTGGCGCGGTGCTTGAACTGTGAGGAAGGTCCCACTCCCACGCCCTGCGGGACGTGCCAGTCGTGCGTGGACCTGGCCAGGAACGGGCGGGGCTCGATCGATGTGATCGAGATCGACGCGGCGTCGCACGGTGGCGTGGACGACGCCCGTGAGCTGCGGGAGAAGGCGTTCTTCGGGCCGGCGAGCAGCCGCTACAAGATCTACATCATCGACGAGGCCCACATGGTCACGTCGGCGGGCTTCAACGCGCTGCTCAAGGTCGTCGAGGAGCCGCCGGAGCATCTGAAGTTCATCTTTGCGACGACCGAGCCCGAGAAGGTCATCGGGACGATCCGGTCGCGGACGCATCACTACCCGTTCCGGCTGGTGCCGCCGGGGACGCTGCGCGAGTACCTGGGGCAGGTGTGCGGGCAGGAGGACATCCCGGTCGAGGACGGCGTGCTGCCGCTGGTCGTGCGGGCGGGTGCCGGTTCCGTACGTGACTCGATGTCGGTGATGGATCAGCTGCTCGCCGGGGCGGCCGCCGACGGTGTGACATACGCCATGGCGACGGCTCTGCTGGGGTACACCGACGGATCGCTGCTGGATTCCGTCGTCGAGGCGTTCGCCGCGGGGGACGGGGCGGCGGCCTTCGAGGTGGTCGACCGCGTCATCGAGGGCGGCAATGATCCCCGCCGTTTCGTGGCCGACCTGCTGGAGCGGCTGCGGGATCTGGTGATTTTGGCGGCGGTGCCGGACGCGGGGGAGAAGGGCCTGATCGACGCTCCCGCCGATGTGGTGGAGCGGATGTCGGCGCAGGCGTCCGTGTTCGGGGCGGCGGAGCTCAGCCGGGCCGCTGACCTGGTCAATACGGGTCTGACGGAGATGCGCGGGGCGACCTCGCCGCGGCTGCAGCTGGAGCTGATCTGCGCGCGGGTACTGCTACCCGCGGCGTACGACGACGAGCGGTCGGTGCAGGCGCGGCTGGACCGGCTCGAGCGCGGCGCGGGCGCGATGGCGCCGGTCGGTATGAGCGGCGGGATGCCCGCCGGTGGCGGTGTTTCGGGGGCCGGGGCGCCGGTCGTCTCCTCCGGGGGCGGGCCGGCGGCCGGGTATGTGCCGGGGCCGGAGGCCCATCCGGTGGCGGCGCCCGGGGGACCGTCCGGGCCGGCGGCCGCGCGGGCCGCGGTACGGGGGGCCACGGGCAGTGGCAGTGGCAGCGGCAGTGGCAGTGGTGGTGAAAGTCAGGTGCCGCCGGCTCAGGCCCCGGCTCAGTCCCCGCCGGCGGCTGCGCCCGCCGCTGCGTGTGCGCCCGGCGGTTCCGGTGGCGAGCATCAGCGGGCCGACGTGGGCGGCGCGGCGGCGCAGGGCGGCGGACCGGCGAATGCGCCGACGCGGCCCGGGGCGTGGCCCGGCGCCACCGGCGGCGCTGCTGGTGGCGGTGCCGGCGGCAACGCAGGTGGCAGCGCGGGGGCAGGTGGCGGCGGTGGCGGACGGCAGCCCGGCGGCTGGCCGTCGGCCGTGGCGCCGGGGCAGGGCGGCCAGGCGGCGCAGGGAGGCGCCCCCGCGGGGCCGCCGCCCGCCGCTGCGCCGCCCGCCACCGGACCGGCCGCCGGCCCGCCCGCGCCCGTACAGCAGCAGTCGGGGGCCGGGGCCGCTCAGGGCGCCGCGCAGGTGCGGCAGATGTGGCCGGACATCCTGGACGCGGTCAAGGGCCGCCGGCGGTTCACCTGGATCCTGCTGAGCCAGAACGCTCAGGTGTCCGGCTTCGACGGCACGACCCTGCAGATCGGCTTCCCCAACGCCGGAGCGCGCGACAGCTTCGCCAACGGCGGCAGCGAGGACGTCCTCAAGGACGTGCTGGCCGAGCGGTTCCATGTGCAGTGGCGGGTCGAGGCGATCGTCGACCCGTCGGGCGGTGCCAACCCCCCGGCCGGTGGCGCGCCCCGTAGCGGCGGTGGCGGGGCGGGCGGCGGCTTCGGCGGGGCGCCCGCCGCGCCGCAGCAGTCCGCGCCGCAGCCGCCCCGGCAGAGCGCCCCGGCGGCGCCCGAGGGCCCCGGTGGGCAGTACGGGCAGGGCGGGCAGGACGGCCAGGGTGGCGGGTCCGGCGGCGGGAGCCAGGGCGCGCGGATGGCGCGGGAGGCGGTGGCCCCCGCGGCGTCCGCCGGAGGCGGCCGGAGCGCGCCCGCGCCGGAGCCCTCGTACACGCCGCCGGAGCCCCCGCCGATGTCGATCGAGTACGACATGCCGGCCGAGGACGACCCGGATCTCGTCGACTCCGCGCTCAGCGGCCACGACCTGATCGTCCGGGAGCTGGGCGCAACAGTGGTGGAAGAGTTCGACAACAACGAGTGAGCGAATGGACGGCTGAGGGGGAGGTGCGCGGGCCCGTGAGTGACGCATTGTTGCGGGCGGTCGCGGTCCGTCATACGGGGTGGTCGGGCGGCCGGTGCGAACCGGCGCTCGGATGCCCCGATTGGCGTGGAATAGCGGCGAATGCCCGTGCGCGCGGGGGCCCGCGGGGCATATCCGGGCTCCTCCGTACGGCGTAGGGCGCGGCGCGCGGGAAACACGTAGGCTCGGGCTACCGCACCAATCGTTGTCGTATGGCAGGAGTCACGTCGTGATCCCCGGTGGTCAGCCCAATATGCAGCAGCTGCTTCAGCAGGCCCAGAAGATGCAGCAGGATCTCGCGGCCGCCCAGCAGGAGCTGGCGGAGACGCCCGTCGAGGGTTCCGCGGGCGGCGGTCTGGTCAAGGCGACGGTGACCGGCTCCGGCGAGCTCAAGGCCCTGGTCATCGACCCCAAGGCGGTCGACACCGACTCCGCGGAGGAGACGGCCGAGACCATCGCGGACCTCGTCCTCGCGGCGGTCCGGGACGCCAACGCCAGCGCCCAGCAGTTGCAGCAGCAGAAGCTCGGTCCGCTCGCCCAGGGTCTGGGTGGCGGCGGTGGCATCCCCGGTCTCCCCTTCTGAGGAGTAGCCAACTAGCGTACGCAGCACGGCAGAAGAGAGAGAAGACGTTCCGTGTATGAAGGCGTGGTTCAGGATCTGATCGACGAGTTGGGCAGGCTGCCCGGCGTCGGTCCCAAGAGCGCGCAGCGGATCGCCTTCCACATTCTTCAGGCCGAGCCGACCGATGTCCGCCGGCTCGCGAACGCGCTGATGGAGGTCAAGGCGAAGGTCCGGTTCTGCATCACCTGCGGCAATGTGGCGCAGGAGGAGCAGTGCCGGGTCTGCCTGGACCCGCGGCGCGATCCGGCGGTCATCTGCGTCGTGGAGGAGCCCAAGGACGTCGTGGCCATCGAGCGGACGAGGGAATTCCGCGGCCGCTACCACGTCCTCGGCGGGGCGATCAGCCCGATCGAGGGTGTGGGCCCCGACGATCTGCGGATACGGGAACTGCTGGCCAGGCTCGCGGACGGCACGGTCACCGAGCTGATTCTGGCCACCGACCCGAATCTCGAGGGCGAGGCCACGGCCACGTATCTGGCCCGCATGATCAAACCCATGGGCTTGAGAGTGACGCGACTGGCGAGTGGACTGCCGGTCGGCGGCGATCTGGAGTACGCAGACGAGGTCACGCTCGGGCGGGCCTTCGAAGGGAGGAGACTTCTCGATGTCTGATGCCACGCTGCACAACGCGACACAGGACCCGGACGACTTCGCCGTATCGATCTCCGACTCGATCGAGAGCTTCATCGTCGCGGTGACGGAGGTCGCCAAGGGCGACGAGCCGGACAGCGCGGTGCCCTTCCTGCTGCTGGAGGTCTCGCAGCTGCTGCTCACCGGCGGCCGGCTGGGTGCCCACGAGGACATCGTCCCGGAGGAGCGCTACGAGCCGGACAGCGGGCCGGAGGCGGACGTGGACGAGCTGCGGGAGCGTTTCGCCGCGCTGCTCGACCCGGTGGACGTCTACTCCGAGGTCTTCGACCCGTATGTGCCGCGCTCGGAGCCGGTGCCCTGCCGGATCTCCGACGACCTGGCCGACATCATCACCGATCTGCGGCACGGCCTGGCGCACTACCGCGCCGGCCGGATCATCGAGGCCCTGTGGTGGTGGCAGTTCTCCTACCTCACGAACTGGGGCCCGACCGCCTCGGCCGCGTTGCGTGCCCTCCAGTCGCTGGTCGCCCACGTACGCCTCGACCAGCCGCTGGACGAGCTGGACGGCCTGGACACGGACAGCGGCAGCGACGGCGACGAGGACCGGCTGGCCGAGGAGGCCGGGAAGGTCATGGCGGCGGAGATCGCCGGGCCGCTGGGGCTGCGGGGAATGTGAGCGGCCGGGGGTGTGGCGGACGGCTCGCGGCGTGTGACCTGAGTTACGTTCCCGTGTGCCCCGGCTCGTAGCGGGCATGTGCTGGCCGAGCGGGCGTGAGGATGCGCCCGCGGATCCGCCCCGGACGCGGTGCTCACGGTGATCCCCGAGTGATCACTTACTGAGTTTCGTGTCTCACGATGTGGTATTCACGGGGCGGGCTCCGCTTGCTCGATAGACTGAGCCGACCGCAGTACCCCCATTTCCGGGGGTCCGGGAGAAAACTCCCGAAGAGACAGTTGCGAGGAGCGCACGTGGGCCTTGTCGTGCAGAAGTACGGCGGCTCATCCGTTGCGGATGCCGAGGGCATCAAGCGCGTTGCCAAGCGAGTCGTCGAAGCCAAGAAGAACGGCCACCAGGTGGTCGTCGTGGTTTCGGCGATGGGCGACACGACGGACGAGCTGATCGATCTCGCTCAGGAGGTGTCCCCGATTCCGTCGGGGCGCGAGTTCGACATGCTGCTGACCGCCGGAGAGCGGATCTCCATGGCCCTGCTGGCGATGGCGATCAAAAACCTCGGCCATGAAGCGCAGTCCTTCACCGGTAGCCAGGCCGGTGTCATCACCGACTCCGTGCACAACAAGGCACGGATCATCGATGTCACGCCGGGCCGGATCAAGGACTCGGTCGACGAGGGCAATATCGCCATCGTCGCCGGCTTCCAGGGTGTGTCCCAGGACAAGAAGGACATCACGACGCTGGGCCGCGGCGGCTCGGACACCACCGCCGTCGCGCTGGCGGCGGCGCTGGACGCCGAGGTCTGTGAGATCTACACCGATGTGGACGGTGTCTTCACCGCCGACCCGCGGGTCGTGAAGAAGGCCCGGAAGATCGACTGGATCTCCTTCGAGGACATGCTGGAGCTGGCCAGCTCCGGCTCCAAGGTGCTGCTGCACCGCTGCGTCGAGTACGCACGTCGTTACAACATCCCGATCCACGTCCGCTCCTCCTTCTCGGGGCTGAAGGGCACGTGGGTCAGCAACGAACCGCAAGGGGACCAGCCGATGGAGCAGGCAATCATCTCGGGCGTCGCACACGACACCTCCGAGGCGAAGGTCACGGTCGTCGGAGTTCCGGACAAGCCGGGCGAGGCCGCGCGGATCTTCCGTGCCATCGCGGACTCCGAGGTCAACATCGACATGGTCGTGCAGAACGTCTCGGCCGCGTCGACCGGGCTGACCGACATCTCCTTCACGCTGCCGAAGGACGAGGGCCGCAAGGCCGTCGCCGCGCTGGAGCGCACCCGGGCCGCGGTCGGCTTCGACTCGCTGCGCTACGACGACCAGATCGCCAAGATCTCGCTGGTCGGCGCCGGGATGAAGACCAACCCGGGCGTCACGGCGACCTTCTTCGAGGCGCTGTCGAACGCGGGCGTGAACATCGAGCTCATCTCGACCTCCGAGATCCGCATCTCGGTCGTCACCCGCGCCGATGACGTCAAGGAAGCCGTGCAGGCCGTCCACAGTGCCTTCGGTCTCGACACCGAGAGCGACGAGGCTGTCGTCTACGGCGGTACCGGTCGCTGAGCGGCGCCGGACGATAAGCGGTACCGGACGATGATTCCGGCCGAGGCGGGCCGTCCGTCCCACGAGGTCTTCGCGGGGGCGGACGCCCGCACGGCCCGCAAGCCGCATCTCGCCGTCGTCGGTGCCACCGGCGCCGTCGGCTCGGTGCTGCTCGGCATCCTGTCCGAGCACGCCGACATCTGGGGCGAGATCCGGCTGATCGCCTCCCCCCGTTCGGCCGGCCGCAAGCTGACCGTACGGGGCGAGGAGGTCGAGGTCGTCGCGCTGAGCGAGGACGTCTTCGACGGCATCGACGTCGCGATGTTCGACGTTCCGGACGAGATCGCCGCGCAGTGGGCACCGGTCGCGGTGGCCAAGGGCGCGGTGGTGGTGGACAACTCGGGCGCGTTCCGGATGGATCCGGACGTGCCCCTTGTCGTGCCCGAGGTCAATGCGTGCGCGGCCCGGGTGCGGCCGCGCGGGATCATCGCGATCCCCAACTGCACCACCCTCTCGATGATCGTCACGCTGGGCGCGCTGCACGCCGAGTACGGGCTGAGCGAGCTGATCGTCTCCGCGTACCTGGCCGCCTCGGGCGTGGGGCAGGCCGGCACCGACACGCTGCGGGCGCAGCTCTCGGCGGTGGCCGGTACGGAGCTGGGGACGACGCCGGGCGATGTGCGGAGGGCCGTCGGCGACACGCTGGGGCCGTTCCCGGCGCCGATCGCGCTCAATGTCGTGCCGTGGGCCGGGTCGCTCCAGGAGGGCGGCTGGTCCTCGGAGGAGCTGAAGGTCCGTAACGAAACCCGCAAGATCCTGGGGCTGCCCGATCTGCGGGTGACCGCGACCTGCGTACGGGTGCCGGTGATCACCGCCCATTCGCTGACCGTGCACGCGCGGTTCGAGAACGAGGTCACGGTCGCCGGAGCGCACGAGATCCTCGCGGCGGCCCCGGGTGTGGTGCTGAGCGATGACCCGGCGGAGGGGGAATTCCCGACGCCCGCCGATGTGGTGGGGACGGATCCGGCCTGGGTGGGGCGGGTGCGGCGGTCGCTGGACGATCCCCGGGCGCTGGAGCTGTTCGTGTGCGGGGACAACCTGCGCAAGGGCGCGGCTCTGAATACGGCGCAGGTGGGGGAGTTGGTGGCGGGGGAGCTGCGGGGGCTGGGGTAACGGCGGGAGTGGGGGCGGAGGTGCGTCCGGGATGGGCGTGACTCCGGGGCCCTGGGGTGCCGGTGTGGGTGTTGCCGCCGTATTTTGCCGCCGCGGACTGTTCCCGTGGGCTGTTCCCGAGGTGTGTCCCGAGGCTTGTCTCGCTGACTTGTCGGGTTCGGGTGTCGCGGGCTTGATCCCTCAGAGATACTTTGTGGATGCCTTGTGTGACGTGTGAAGATCCTGTGCACAATCATCGGCCTGGACCCCTTGGTCCGGGTTAATGATTCGCTCGACTGTTCGCCCCCGTCACACTGCAACCGGCGGCTGGGCGGGAAGCGTCTTTGGGGCCATCCCGTGCGGGTGGTTCGAGGGTGCCCGTGGGCCGTCTTGGGC
This sequence comes from Streptomyces sp. NPDC101227, assembly GCF_044767545.1. Lineage (NCBI taxonomy): Bacteria > Bacillati > Actinomycetota > Actinomycetes > Kitasatosporales > Streptomycetaceae > Streptomyces > Streptomyces sp. NPDC101227. Next base: position 353,094 of record NZ_JBIWOD010000005.1, read on the forward strand.
CCTCGGTCGCCGGGGCAAATGCGTCGGAAATATGGGGCATTGGGGAAGAGCTGGTACGCATGAGGACATTTGATGCATCGTCAAAGGCGGTGCCTTGCGCGTACAACCCTTGTGGGGGGAAGCGTGTCCAACAGGCGTGGCAGAGGTACTCGGATTCACCATCGCCCCAGGAGGCAGCGCAGGCGCGGCAGTGCGCCCGCCGCGCTCCCGTGTGTCCGGCGGCATGCCGGTGATCGCTCCCTGGCCCACCGCGCGTCCCACACAGGTTCCCTCTCAGCGTGGGGACACTGACGACGCGATGGCAGCGGGCACAACAGTCGACCACCTCACCGAGACCTACCGCGCGCACTACCGCTCACTGCTCGGCCTCGCCGCGCTGCTCCTCGACGACACCGCCTCCTGCGAGGACGTCGTCCAAGAGGCCTTCATCCGCGTGCACTCCGCGCGCGGGCGGGTGCGCGATCCCGAGAAGACCCTCGCCTACCTCCGTCAGACGGTCGTCAATCTCTCGCGCTCCGCGCTGCGCCGCCGCATCCTCGGGCTGAAGCTGCTCTCCAAGCCGATGCCGGACATGGCGAGCGCCGAGGAGGGTGCGTACGACCTGCTGGAACGGGATCAGCTGATCCAGGCGATGCGCGGACTGCAGCGGCGGCAGCGCGAGGTGCTGGTGCTGCGCTATTTCGCCGATATGACCGAGGCGCAGGTCGCCGAGACGCTGGGCATATCGCTCGGGTCGGTCAAGGCGTACGGGTCGCGGGGGATCGCGGCGCTTCGCGTCGCGATGGAGGCTCCGGCATGAGTGGGAAGGCGTTCGGTCCGTACGAACCGGCCGATCGGTTCGATCGGGCCGGCCGAATCGATCGACTCGAGCGGTCCGAGAGGCCCGAGCGGCTCGAGCGGTGGGGGTCGCAGCGGGGGCCGGGCAGAGCGGTTCCGTCGTCTCGGGCGGCGAGTTCGTATGGGGCAGTCGGCGGCGCACGTGGTGGCCGCGGGGTGCCGGGTGAAGTGGTGCGTGGGTTGTACATGGTGCGTGAGGGACAGGGGCAGAGCCAGGGAGGCTCTGGAGGGCCTGCGGGCTCTGGAGGCTCTGGTGGTGCCGAGGCCGGCGGGGTTGCCGGTGTTGGTGGTCTTCAGTCGGGGGGCGGGACCGAGGTCGGCGAGGGTGCCGAGTTCGACGACGGCATCCCGTTCGGCGAGGGTCCCGGATGCGCGGATGACGAGGGCCCCGACAGTGGGCGCGCGTACGAGGGCAGCGGTGGCGGACTCGGTGGGGGCGGTGGCCGCGGGCTCGAAACCGGCGGCGGCGGCCTCGGCGGCGGTCTCGGCGGCGAGGACGAACTGCGCCGGCTGCTGCAGGCCCGGGTCGGTGACCTGGAGCCCGCGCCGGACGCGCTGCAACGGCTGCGCCGCGCGGTGCCGGCCCGCCGTCAGCGCCGTCGGCACGTCGTCGTGGGCGCGGCCGCCGCGTTGCTGCTCGGCGGTACGTCGATCCCCGCCATGGTGCACGTAGCGAACCTCGACGGCTCCGCCGAGGACCGGCCCGCCAATGCCGCCAGCAGCCAACGCGCCCACGGCGATACGGAGGGCACACACGGCGAGGGCACCGAGCACGCCTTCCCGCAGCCGACCGGCAAGGACGGCAAGCGTCCGGGCACGGACCTGCCCAAGGGCAAGGACGGCCGGCCGAAGGACAAGAACGGCGCGGGCCCCGGCGCCGACGCCGGCACCCCGGCCCCGGACGAGACGATGGACGTCACTTCCCCGGCCTGCAGTCGTGATCAGCTCGGACAGGGCACCGGTTCGGTCGGCGCGGCGGACTCGGCCGGCCGCGTCTATGGGTCGTTCCGCGTGGTCAACACGTCCGGCACGGCCTGCTCGATCGAGGGCGGCGGCGATGTCGGCGTGACCGCGCAGGGCGCCACGAACGCCGACCGTATCCATGTCGTCGACCACACCTCGGGCGACGAAGCCACCGGCCTGCCCGACCCGGCCACCACTCCTGACCAGCTGGTTCTCAAGCCGGGCGAGGCGTACGAGGTCAAGTTCGCCTGGATCCCGGAAGCGGGCGGCGGGCCGACCGGGTGCGTCAATCCGGGACCCACGCCGACCCCGGAGCCATCGAAGGGCGCCGGGGAGTCCCCGGACGCCGGGGCCGCGGCGGCGGGTGACGGCACCGGAAGCGGCGAGACGGGCGGCACTACCGGCGGTACGGGCGGCGGTGATGGCGGGGGCGCGGCGCCCGGGGGCGTGGTCCTCAGCCATACGCCGGAGGCCGGTGAGCCCGCGGCGGCCGACGCCAGGATCGCCGATGCGTGTGCCGGCACGGTGTACCGGACCGAGGCGCTGGCGGCGCAGTAGCGGGTGCGGGTACGGGGGTCGGTGCCGGTGACGGTGCCGGTGACGCAGTTACGGCTGCCGGCCGCGGTGTGCTTGGGGTGTGCGGTACGGGGGCGTGGTGCGCGTGGGGTGTTGCGTGGGGGGCGTGTGGTGTGCGCGGCTTGACTCCGTATGCCCGGAAGTGGGCTGAGGAGGGGGCGGTGCTGTGCCGCCGTTCGGGCCCCGTACCGTTGGTGGGGTGTATCGGTTCCTGCTGACCCCGCGGTGGTGGGGGATCAACGTCTTCGCCGTGCTGGCGATTCCCTTCTGCATCTTCATGGGCAGCTGGCAGCTGGGCCGCTTCGAGGACCGCGTCGATACGCACCACCGGCAAGAGGACCGCTCCTCCCGGGCCAAGGCGGCGGCCGCCCGGCCGCTGGCGAGCCTGCTGCCGGTCGACCAGATCACCTCCGGCCGCCAGGCCCGCGCCCGCGGGCGCTATGACGCCGCCCACCAACTGCTCGTACCGGACCGCACCTTGAGCGACAAGGGCGAGCGGCGGGGCTTCTATGTGCTGACCCTGCTGCGTACGGACGCCGGCCAGGCCCTCCCCGTCGTACGGGGCTGGCTGCCCGGCGACGCGAACGACAAGGCCGACCGGGCGAAGGTGCCCGCGCCGCCGAAGGGCGAAGTGACGGTCACCGGGGCGCTGCAGGCGTCCGAGAACCAGGGCACCGACGGGGTGCATGCCGACGGCGGGCTGCCGCAGGGCCAGCTCGGCATGATCAGCGCGGCGTCGCTGGTGAACATCGTGCCGTACAAGGTCTACGACGCCTGGATCACGCTCGGCGAAGCCCCGGCCCCGCTGCGCGCCGTTCCGCCGACCGCCGCCGAGGGCAGCGGCTTGGACCTGAAGGCCTTCCAGAACCTCGGCTACACCGGCGAGTGGTTCGTCTTCGCGGGCTTCGTCGTGTTCATGTGGTTCCGCCTCTTCCGCCGCGAGGCCGAGGCGGCGAAGGACGCGGCACTGGGCATCCTCCCGGAGGACACCACGGCGGTGGCGCAGCGGGACGACGGTGACGGCGACGGCGACGGCGAGGGCGACGGCACGGACGGGCGCGGGGAGAGGCCCGTGGCCCACGCCTGAACGGTGCGCCTGGGGGGCTCCCCCCCCGCCCTCCCACCCCCCACGCCGTCACTCGGACCTCGTAGTCACCAGAGCCTGCGCACCCGACCCTGCGGAGACCTGAGCCCGCGCACCCGAGCCAGAGCAGACCCGAGCCCGCAGACCCAAGCCTGAGCAGACCCGAGCCTGAGCAGACCCGAGCCCGAGCAGACCCGACCCACGCCCCCGCCCGACGCCCTCGGCGGACCCACGCCCCCGCCAGGCGGGTGTCCTGGCCGGGCGCGGGCCCCTCCGCGAAGCTCGGCCGCCGCCGCAGCCCCCACCGGCCAACGTGACCCGTCCGCAGTCACCCCCGCCCGGCGGACACGAGTCGTCTCGCTATCGCTCGCCCTCCCCCGTCACATACCGCTGCGCGAATTCGAGCTCCAGACGGACCTGCTTGATGCGCTCCTCCACCACGAGGGAGCCGTGCCCGGCGTCATAGCGATAGACCTCGTGGGGGTGTCCGCGCTGTTGCAGCCGCTCGACGTAGTTCTCCACCTGACGGATGGGGCAGCGTGGATCGTTGACGCCCGCGGAGATGTAGACCGGCGCCCGCACCTCGTCGACGTACGTCAGCGGTGACGACGCCGCGAAGCGCTCCGGGACCTCCTCGGGCGTGCCGCCCAGCAGCGTCCGGTCCATTGCCTTCAGGGCTTCCATCTCGTCGTTGTACGCCGTGACGTAGTCCGCGACCGGGACCGCCGCCAGGCCCACGGCCCACACGTCCGGCTGCGTGCCGAGGCCGAGCAGTGTCAGATAGCCGCCCCACGAGCCGCCGGCCAAGATCAGCCGCTTCGGGTCGGCGAGCCCCGACGAGACCGCCCACTTGCGTACCGCGTCGATGTCCTCCAGCTCGATCAGCCCGACGCGATGCTTGAGCGCATCCGTCCACGCGCGGCCGTAGCCGGTCGAACCCCGGTAGTTGACGCGGACGACCGCAAAGCCGTGGTCCACCCAGGCCGCCGGGGACGAGGCGAACGTGTCACTGTCGTGCCAGGTCGGGCCGCCGTGGATCTCGAAGATCGTCGGGAAGGGGCCCTCGCCGGCGGGCCGCTGCACCAGCGCGTGGATACGGCCGCCGGGGCCCTCCACCCAGGTGTCGGTCACGGGCACCGACCCGGGTGCCTTCATCCCGGGCGGGTCCAGCACGACCTTGCCGCTCGTGGACCGCACCTCCGGCGGCTGGGCCGCGGAGGACCACAGGAACTCCACCGTCCCGTCCGGCCGGGCCGTGGCGCCCGAGACCGAACCCGCCGGGGTCTGCACCCGGGTGAGCGGGTGCCCGGACCCGGCCCCGTCGGCCGTACCGTCGCCGCCGGCCGTGACCAGGTCGTAGTGCCACAGCTCGCTCCGCGCCTGGTACTCGTGCTCCACCAGCAGCGCCGACCCGTCCGGGTACCAGTCCGCGCCCACATCACCGGGCAGGTCTATCGCCAGGGGCGTCTCCACCCCGGTCACCGGATCCCAGATCATCGGCTCCCAACGGCCCCGCCGCTGATGGCCCACCAGCAGCCGGGCGTCGCCGTCCACCGGGGCGAAGCCCATCACCGACAGGCCCAGCTCCTCGGTCCCGCCGTTGGTGTCGTCCAGCTCCGCAACCGTCGAGCCGTCCGCCCGTACGACACGGATCGCGGAGTGCATCGCGTCGCCGTGCTCGGTGTGCTCGATGGCGATCAGCGAGCCGTCGTGCGAGAGGTCGCCGACGCCCGCCGATTCGCGGTGGCGGTAGATCTCCACCGGCGGCTCCCCGGGCCGTACGACATGGACCGTCGAACCCTCCTCGTCGGTGGAGCGCCCGACGACCGCCGTGCCGTCCCGGCCGATCGCCAGCCCCGCGGGATACGAGGCATCCAGGCCCGGAGTGGCCGGCTCATCCGGGCCGCCCTCGAACGGCTGGCGCATCCAGACGCCGAACTCGTCCCCGTCCGTGTCCGAGAACCACCAGATCCACTCGCCGTCCGGCGACAGCGTCCCGTCCGTCGTGCCGTTCGGCCGGTCCGTCGCCTGCCGCTGGGCGCCGGTCGCCCGGTCCCATGCGTACAGCTCGAAGGTGCCGGTGGCGTTCGAGACGAACAGGGAACGGTCCGGGGCGTCCTCGGCCCAGTCCGGCAGCCCGATCCTGGGCGCGCGGAAGCGCTTCTCCCAGTCGGGGAGGTCCCTGGAGAGGGTCGAGCCCGTGATGCCCGTAGTGCCCGCGGAGTCGGTCGAGGGGGCGGAGCTGCTGGAGCCGGTCGAAGGGGTCTGAGGGTCTGGACTGCTGGGACTGTTCGGGTCGGGGGCCTGGGCGGAGCCGGTGGTCTCGTTCGTCATGGGCCCATTCTGCGCCCGGCGCCACAAATGCGTTGGCGAGGCCCTCAGCCTGTGGATAACTTCGCCGCATGCACACCCATACCGGTCCCGACGACTGGCGCGAGGCCAACCGCGCGATGTGGGACGAACGCGTGGCTGTCCACACCGCGAGCGATTATTACGACCAGGACCGGTTCCGCCGGGCCCGGGACGTGATCCGCGACTTCGAGATCGCCGAGGTCGGCGAGGTCGCCGGCCGCACCCTTCTGCATCTCCAGTGCCACTTCGGCCAGGACACCCTCTCCTGGGCCCACCGCGGCGCGGCCCATGTCGTCGGCCTGGACTTCTCCGAACCCGCCATTGAGGCCGCCCGCGAGATGGCCGCCGAGCTCGGCTACGGCCCCGACCGCGCGTCCTTCGTCGCCGCCGACGTCTACGACGCCGCCGAGGCCGTCCCCGACTCGTCGTACGACATCGTCTACACCGGCATCGGCGCCCTGAACTGGCTCCCGGACCTGACCCGCTGGGCCGATACCGCCGCCTCCCTCATCGCCCCGGGCGGCTTCCTCTACCTCGCCGAATTCCACCCGCTGTGCGACGCCCTGGACGAGGAAACGGGAGCGCGGATCACCTACGACTACTTCAGCCGCGACGCGTGGGTGGAGGAAACCCCGGGGACGTATACGGACTTCGGCGCGCCGACGGTCCACAACCGCCGGGTCGAGTGGCAGCACCCGATCGGCGATGTGATCACCGCCCTGGCCGGTGCCGGGCTGCGGATCGACTTCCTGCACGAACACGACATGACCATGTTCGAGCGGTTCAGGGCGCTGCGCCGTAACGACGACGGCTACTACCGGTTTCCCGACGACCGCCCGCGTATCCCCCTCATGTATTCGCTGAAGGCGACCCGTCCTCGGTGAGCCGACCGCGGTGACCGCCCCTCGCCCCTCAGCCGCCCAGCCCCGGCACCCCGAGACCACCACGTCGATGAGCTCGATGCCGGCGAACGGCGCGACCGGCCCGCCGAGCCCGCAAATCGCCAGGTTGCGCCGCAGCGGATCGTCCGCCGAGGACGGGGTGTAGCGAGGCCCGGCGGGCACCGACGAGGCTCGATGTGAACCGACGGGACTCGACGAGAACCTGAGTATGCGTCAGCGATGCGTAAGGGAAGGAATGCACACGCATTCCGGTCCGGCTCGGAGCCGGTGGGCCGGGCCGGGGCGGACGACCGACGGATTTCCGATCAGAGCGCCGGCTCCCGGCCGCGGCCGTGCGGGACGCATTGCCCGCCGGGGCGGAACGGCTAGCTCGCGCCCGCGTACACCCGGCTGGCGAATTCCGCGATCTGTTCGTCGCTGAGATTCTTTGCGAGATTGGCTTCCGTGATCATTCCGACCAGCTGGTGGCCGCCCTTGACGTCGATCACCGGAAGGCGCTTGATCTGGTGCGTCTCCATGGTTTCCAGGACCTCGTTGGCGCCCGCCTCGGCGTCGATCCAGTGCAGCGCCCCGTCCAGGGAACCGGCCTGCACCGTCGCCGGATCGATTCCCTCGGCACAGCACTGAATGACGATGTCACGGTCGGTGATCAAGCCCATGAGCCTGTTGTTGTCGCCGCAGATGGGGAGGCAACCGACATTCATGTCGCGCATCATTTTCGCCGCGTCGAGAAGCGTCTGGTGAGCGCCTACGCACTGCACGCCGGCGGACATGATGTCTCGGGCTCGTAGCGTCATAGCCATGATTTCTCCCGCCTTCGGAGCGTTGATTCCCCCGCCTTCGATGACACCACGATTGGCTCTACGTCGCTCCCTGAGGTATGGCCGCTACGGGCAGGGGCCCTCGCTCGGCCCGTTCCGTGCCTCACCGGGCCGCGCCCACCGGCCGCCCACGGCAATCGCCCGGATCACCGGCACCGCGCTGAGCCAGATGTCCCCGCCCCCGCCCCGCCCCCATTCCCCTAGCCCTTCTGGCGGTCACGCCAAATCCCCGCTCCGCGCTGACGTGCCCGTACGCTCGCCCGCGTGGCGAAAATCGTGGACGCAGTCAAGCGATTGCTGATCGGCCGGGCGCTGCCCAGTGAAGGCCTGCACGAGACGCTGCTGCCCAAACGCCTGGCACTGCCGATCTTCGCCTCTGACCCACTGTCATCGGTCGCCTACGCCACCCAGGAAATCCTGCTGGTCCTCACCCTGGGCGGACTGGCCTATCTGCACTTCGCCACCTGGGCCGCGGTCGCCGTCGTCTGCCTGCTGGCGGTGGTGGTGCTCTCCTACCGCCAGGTCGTCTACGCGTATCCGTCGGGCGGCGGCTCGTACGAGGTGGTCTCGACCAACCTGGGGCCGTCCGCGGGCCTGGTGGTGGCCGCGTCCCTCCTGGTCGACTACGTGATGACGGTCGCCGTCTCGGTCGCCTCGGGGGTGGACAACATCATCTCCGCCGTCCCCTCCCTCAACGAGTACCGGACGGTGATGGCGGTCGTCTTCGTCGCCCTGCTCGCGACCGTGAACCTGCGTGGCGTGCGCGAATCGGGCCGCGCCTTCGCCGCCCCCACGTACCTCTTCATCGCCGGGGTGCTCATCATGTGCGCCACCGGACTGTTCCGCTGGCTCATCGGCGACGCCCCGGTCGCCGAATCCGCCGCGTACGGCATCGAGCCCGCCCCCGGGGACGCCCACCTGGCCGGTCTCGCGCTGCTCATGCTCGGCCTGCGGGCGTTCTCCAGCGGCTGTACGGCGCTGACCGGTGTGGAGGCGATCTCCAACGGCGTCCCGGCGTTCCGCAAGCCCAAGTCGAAGAACGCGGCGACCACGATGGGCGCCATGGGGCTGATCGCGATCGTGATGTTCTCCGGCATCACCGCCCTCGCCCTGATCACGAACGTCCACATCGCCGACGACACCTGCCGGCTCACCGGCTTCGTCGGCAACTGCCGGACCACCCCGCAGCGCACCGTCATCGCCCAGCTCGCCGCGTCGATCTTCGGCGGCGCCCACAGCGTCGGCTTCTTCTACCTCCAGGCCGCCACCGCCCTGGTCCTGGTGCTGGCCGCCAACACCGCCTTCAACGGCTTCCCGCTGCTGGCCTCGATCCTGGCCCAGCACCGCTATCTGCCGCGCCAGCTGCACACCCGCGGGGACCGGCTGGCCTTCTCCAACGGCATCGTCGCGCTGGCCCTGGTGGCCGGAGCCCTCCTGTGGGCCTTCCACGCCTCCGTCACCAACCTCATCCACCTCTACATCCTGGGCGTCTTCACCTCCTTCACGCTCTCCCAGACCGGCATGGTCCGGCACTGGAACCGCGCCCTGCGCGCCGAGCCGGTCGCGGCACTGCGGCGGCGCCACCACATCGCCCGCGTCATCAACGCCGTGGGCGCCGTGGTCACCGGCCTGGTCCTGGTCATCGTGCTGCTCACGAAGTTCACCCAGGGCGCCTATCTGGCGGTGATCGCGGCCGTCGCGCTGTGGGTGATGATGCGCGGCATCCGGCGCCACTACGACCACACCGCGGCCGAACTCGCCGTCGTGGACCCGCGGGCCGAGGTCGTCCTGCCCTCCCGCGTCCACGCCGTCGTCCTGGTCTCCAAGATCCACAAGCCGACGCTGCGGGCCCTTGCCTACGCCCGCGCCACCCGCCCCGACGTCCTGGAAGCGCTGACCGTCGCCGTCGACCGCGACGAGGTCGAGAGCCTCACCGCGCAATGGGACGCAACGGGTTTCGACACCCCGCTGAAAACTCTTGCGTCCCCTTACCGCGAGATCACCCGCCCCGTTGTCGAGTACGTGCGCTCCATCGGCCGCACCAGTCCCCGCGATGTGATCAGCGTCTTCATCCCCGAATACGTCGTCGGACGCTGGTGGGAGAACCTCCTCCACAATCAGTCCGCCCTCTGGCTCAAAAGCCGCCTCCTCTTCGCCCCCGGCGTCATGGTCACCAGCGTCCCCTGGCAGCTCAGCAGCTCCGAACGCAAGCCCCAACGCCCCAGTGTCCGCGCCCCGGGCTCCGTCCGGCGCGGGGAGCCGGCGCTGCCGCCCCGGTCCGGAAAGGGTGCCCCGGGACCGCAGGCGGGGGACGGGGAAGAGGCCGGGGGCTGACCCCGGGCAGGCGGGGGATCCCGTTCGGCGCACGGATTCACCCTTGGCGACCATGAGCGCCGTGCAGAAGATCGATGACGTCCCCGTCCTGATGTGCGCCCCCGAGGGCGAGGCGATCGGCAGCGCACGCGACGTCATGGATTTCCTCGGCGCTGCGATGTGCCAGGGGGGCCAGTGGGCCGTCATCCCCGCCGGGCGCTTCGACGAGGCGTTCTTCCGGCTGCGCACCCTTCCCCGAGCTCTCGGCGTCGCTCGAGCAGGGGAGGCCCCATCCGCCGGCGAGATCATCCAGAAGTTCGTCAACCACCGCGTCGGCATCGCCGTCCTCGGCGATATCTCCCGTTACACGGAGGACAGTTCGGTGCTGCGGGACTTCGTCCGCGAGTGCAACCGCGGCCGTCAGACGTGGTTCCTTGCCGACGTCGAGGAGCTGCGGGAGCGGCTGAGGGGGTAGTGGTCACCGTCCGGTGGGACGGGCCGAGGGCGGGGGGGAGTTGCCGGCCGCCGGGGGTCTGCAGCCCCCCGGCAGGGTGAGCCGTCGGTCAGCTCAGCCGGGCTTCGGCGTAGACGACCATCGCATCGCGCTGGTAGACGGCCAGCCCGTCGGCGATCTTGTCGAAGTTCGCGCGCATCTGCGGGTCATCGACGTAGGTCTGGCCCAGTCCCTTGTACGCGGCCGCGTTCGGGGTCCAGAAGCGGCAGATGCCCTGGTAGTGGGCGTCCAGCTCGGACTGCACCGCGGGATCGGCAACCGGGGTACCGGCCACCATGAACTCCGCCAGGCGGATCATCTGCGCCGTCACCTCACGCTGCCACCGCTCCGTGTCCTCGGCGGTCATCGTGTCGAGGACCTCCTGGGTCTGCTCCCACGCCTGCGGCCACCGCTCCTGCACCTCGGCGTCGGCCTCGGAGGCGCGCTCGAAGCCGTCGAACAGGTTCTCCGGCCTGTTGATCTTTGTCATGCCGTTGTTCTCCTTGGATTCCGTCAGTTCGGCGATGGTGCGGTCGACCGTGCGGGCGAGCGTGTCCAGCCGGTCCCGTTCCGCCAGCAACCGTTGGTGGTGCTCACGGAGCACGGCCAGCTGATCGACCTGGCTGTCCAGGACGGCCCGGATCTCGCGCAGTCCCACGCCCAGCTCGCGCATCAGCAGGATCTGCTGCAGCCGCAGCAGATCGGCCTCCTCGTAGTAGCGGTGCCCGTTGCTCCCGATCCACGCCGGGGGCAGCAGGCCGATCTCGTCGTAGTGCCGCAGCGTCCGGGACGTCACCCGGGACATCCGGGCCACATCCGCGATCGACCAGGCCATTGCCGTGCCTCCCACCGCCGGGCCGGTCTCTCCGGCCACACGGATGACAGTAGGAGTTGACGTAGCGGAAACCGCAAGCCGGAATGACGGTCGAGCGGGAGCGAGGACGCCGACGCCCCCGGGGCGAGCGCGCTGGCCGTCCCCCGATGACCTGAGGGCCGGTGACATTGCGAGCGGCTCTGGCTTGTTGGGGCCCGGCATGCCACCCTGCCCGCGCCCGCAGGTTCCCCCGCGCGGAGCGGGGCCGGAGGCCTGCGACGGGCATTCGTTCGGTCGGCGACGCCGTCCTGGAGAGGGGCGAGGGCATTGGGCGAGCTCAGTGGTGGAGACCGGCAGACCGCATCGGAGGTCGCGGTAAACGTGGAGAGGTCCTTCCGGGAGGGGCACGCCGCTCGCGGCCGGAGCGCTATCCATCGCGCGACGGCAGCGTGCCGCCACGCGGGCATCGGGGAGGAGGACGCCCGGTCAGTGCCGGGAAGCCCCTTCGCGAAGGCGGCCAATGCCGTGCGGGTGTCCGCCAAGGCGCTCGCGCAGCTTGCCGAGGGTTCCCCCGACCCCGCCGCCGACGCCCGCGGTGCAAGAAATGCCGCCGCTGCGGCGGCGATCGCCGCCGAGGTGGCCCGGTCCCACGACGGCGACGGCGCGCTCGCCGAGGCCGCCCATCGCGCCGCGGTGGCGGCTTCCCTCGCTGCCGGAGCGGCGGCGGGGCGGGAGGGCATGGGCAGGGATACGGCGTTGAACGCCGAGGCGGACGCCGCGGAGGCGGCGGCCGTCTCGGCGGCGACGCGGGCGGGGTGGGTGTAGGGGGCTGCGCCGGGCCCGGCGCAGCGGAGCCACGCGCGGTGCCGGGCCGGCGCGGGCGGCGCAACGCCACCACGCCGGCCCCCTACGGCCTACGCCGGAAACAGCCCCAAGACGCTGTCGAGCGACCAGCTCTGCCAGGACACGGCCATCAGCCCCGTGGCGGAGATCAGCGCCATCATCAGGTTCTGCCCCTGCTCTCCCCAGTCGTGGATCATCAGCACGAGATAGAGCAGGTTGAGTACGAGCCCGCAGACCAGCGCGATGGGCGTCAGCAGCCCGACGATCAGGCCCAGGCCGAGGGCCAGTTCCGCATAGGCGACGACGTACGCCATCAGTCGCGGCCGGGGCTTCACGACGCGGTCGAAACCCGTCCGCACCACGGACCAGCGATGCTTCGCCGCGACGCCCGCCGCCCAGGCGATGCCGCCGCCGGCGAACCAGTCCTTCTTGTCCTTGTGGCGCCAGCTCTCCAGCCACCAGAGCCCAAGGCCGATACGGAGGACCGCGAGCCATTCGGCTCCGCCGAGCCAGATCGTGTGCATGCTGTTCCCCTCGCCGCAGTGATGAACTGACGGGACGTCAGTTGAGCGGAACTCCCCGGATCTGGCAAGGGGTGCGGTTTCCTCGCGCTTCTTGTGGTCACGAGGGTCGGCCCATAACCTGAAAACTGATGGACCGTCAGATAGGGCCCAGCCGAGTCGGCGGGCAGTTGGGGGTACAGCGTGATCAGCAACGGCAGTGGCGTGACGGAGCTCCCCAGGATCATCAGCGTGGATGACCACGTGATCGAGCCCGCGCACCTCTTCGAGACCTGGCTTCCGAAGAAGTACCAGGACAGGGGGCCGAAGCCGTTCACGGCCGGCATCGGGGAGCTGCAGTACGTCGGCGGGAAGTACCGGTTCACCACCGACCCGGAAGGCCAGATCACCGACTGGTGGGAGTACGAGGGCCTGCTCTTCCCGTACAAGCGCATCATCGCGGCCGTCGGCTTCTCCCGCGACGAGATGACCCTGGACGGCATCACCCGCGACCAGATGCGCCGCGGCTGCTGGGATCCCAAGGCGCGGCTCGAGGACATGGACGTCAACCACGTGGAGGCGTCCCTCTGCTTCCCGACGTTTCCGCGGTTTTGCGGTCAGACCTTCGCGGAGGCCGAGGACAAGGAGGTCGGGCTGGCCTGCGTCCGCGCCTACAACGACTGGATGGTCGAGGAGTGGTGCGGGGACAGCGGCGGCCGGCTCATCCCGCTGTGCCTCATCCCGCTGTGGGACATCGACCTCGCGGTCGCCGAGATCAGGCGCAATGCGGCGCGGGGCGTCCGGGCGGTGACGTTCAGCGAGATCCCGACGTACCTGGGGCTGCCGTCGATCCACTCCGGCTACTGGGACCCGTTCTTCGCGGCGTGCGAGGACACCGGCACCGTGGTGAACATGCACATCGGCTCGTCGTCCCAGATGCCGGCGGCCTCACCGGACGCGCCGCCCGCCGTGCAGGCGTCCCTGAGCTTCAACAACGCCATGGCCTCGATGATGGACTTCCTCTTCAGCGGCGTGCTCGTGAAGTTCCCCCGGCTGAAGCTGGCGTACAGCGAGGGGCAGATGGGATGGATCCCGTACGCCCTGGAGCGGGCGGATGACGTATGGGAGGAGCACCGGGCCTGGGGCGGCGTGAAGGACCTCGTGCCCGAACCGCCGTCGACGTACTACTACCGCCAGATCTTCTGCTGCTTCTTCCGCGACCGGCACGGCGTCGAGTCGATCGAGACGGTAGGGGTGAACAACGCGACGTTCGAGACCGACTACCCGCACGTCGACTCGACCTGGCCGCACACGAAGGAGGTCGCGACGGAGCACGTCGGGGGCCTTTCCGACGAGGTGACGTACAAGCTGATGCGCGGGAACGCCATTCGCATGCTGGACCTGCCGTTCGACCGGGACCGGACGGCGGGCATCGGCTGAGCCGGGGGCGGAGCGGCGGGGTGCCGCCGGGTGCGGTGGGCGCCCGGGAGCGGCTGCCGGCCGCCCACGGCGACCGCCCGGAGGCCCGCGTCAGTTCGAAGCTGCCGAGTAGCTCCACCGGAGGCGCGCCAGCTCCCGCGCCCGTGCCTCCACGACCGCCATGCGCGCCTCGCGCTCCGCGGCTTCGGTGTGTGACGCCTGAGCGGTCGCCTGCCCGGGCCACTTCCGGTAAAGGAGCCCGACCTCGGGCGAGAAGTGGCCGCGGCTCGTCGCGTTCAGCGCCAGCAGCAGCCCCGTGTCCTCCGACGCCGGCAGGGCCATCCAGCCGCCGAGGGCAAGAAGCAGATCGCGGCGGACGAAGAGGGTCGCGGGGTGCACCTGGGCGCGGAAACCGTTCGCCTTCCAGAAGTCGAGCACGGTCCCGCGCTCGATCGGCCCCGGCTCGGGGTCCCCGGGGAAGCCGGCCGTGGAACCGTCCGGCAGCAGATCGAGGACCCGCGACGTCGTCCAGCCGAGGCTCCGGTCGGCCTCGAGCGCGGCCAGATCGCGGGCCAGCGCGCCGGGCGGCAGCTGATCGTCGGCGTCGAGGACCTTGACGTATTCGCCGTCCGCCTGGGACAGGGCGATGGTGCGGGCGACGCCGGGCCCGCCCGGGCGCCCCTGACGGAAGGTCACGCGCTCATCCTCCGGGACGTGCGGGGCAACCTGATCGCTCTTCCCGTCCTCCTGGATGACCCAGTGCCATTCCCACCCCTCGGGCAGGTCCTGCCGGCACAACGACGTGTACGCGTCCGGCAGGAAGCGGGCCGAAGGCGCATGAACGGCAGTGACGATGATGATGCGCCGACGCACGGCGTCACCACTTTTCCAGGGGAGGGTGAACAGCAATTCCGAACTCGGCCGCGAGGCCCTTCTCCGACGGCACGCGCCGATCAGGCCTCGGGGGCGGGCTCGCCGGCCAGGCGGCACCAGCTTACGAACAGCGGGCGAAGGCGGCGTCGCCCATCCGGGTGCGGGTGGTCTCCGGTGGTCGGCCCGACCGGGCGCGGGCGTCTCCGGTCGCGCGCGTCGGTGCGGTGACGTAACGGTGCCGGGCCGAGCCTCCGAGGCCCGGCCCGGCACATGCGTTGAGCGCGACCCCCGCGTCATGCCCCCGCGTCATGCCTCCGCGACGGCCTCCAGCGGGCTCAGGGCGGCTGCCCGGCGGGCCGGGACGGTCGCCGCGATCGCGCCGATCGCGAGGGAGGCCAGGCACACGAGGAGCAGCGTCCCCCAGGGCAGCGCCAGGGAGTACTGCTCCATCGCGCCGTTGGCCAGTGAGCCGACCGCCCAGGCGCCGAACAGCCCGCCCGCCAGGCCGAGGAGGGTGCCGAACGCGGCGACGGTCACCGACTCCAGACGGATCATCCGGCGGATGCCGGCGCGGTCCATGCCGAGGGCGCGCAGCGCGCCGATCTCGCGGGTGCGTTCGGCGACGGACATGGCCAGGGTGTTCACGATGCCGAGCGCGCCGATCACGGTGCCGATGGCGAGCATCCCGTACATCACGTTCAGCAGGTCGGCCATGGTGCCGGCGGCCTCGTCGACGAGTGCCTCGCGGTCCTGCACCTTCAGCAGCGGGCTGTTGCCCACGGCGGTGCGCAGGCGCTCCTCGGTGCTCTTCGAGACCGTGCCGCCGTCGGTGCGGACCAGGATCCGCTGGACGGAGCCGGGAACGAAGCTGTTCTTCGCGACCTCGCTGCGGGCGCCGAGCGCGTCGTGGGCGATGGGGTTGTCCTGGTAGACGCCCACGACGGTGTACTTCTTGAACTCCTGGCCGCGGCCGAGGCGGGCGTTGAGCCGGCCGCCCGTGGTCACGCCGTTTTCCCGGGCGAGGGTGCGGGAGACGGCGATCCGGCCCGGCCCGAGATCCTTGACGGAGCCGCTGACGAAGTCGAGCTTCATGACGTCGTTCACGGTGTCGGGGTCGACGCCGGAGATGTCCTCGGTGCCGCCGCCGGTGAACAGGGTGGAGTCCGTGACGGCGCTCGCGGTCCGCACCCCGGAGGTGCCGGCCACCCGTCGTACGGCGGCCGGGTCGACGCCGGTCGTGGGCGTGCGGGAGCCGATCACGTAGTCGGCGCCGAGGCCGGCCGCGGCCTGGCGGTCGAGGGCCTGTCCGGTGGAGTTTCCGATGACGGCGAGGCCGGCGACCAGTGCGGTGCTGATCAGCAGGGTGGCGGCGGTGGCCGCGGTGCGCCGCGGGTCACGCAGCGCGTTCTCCCGGGCGAGCCGGCCGGTGATCCCGAAGCGGCCGCTCAGCCGTCCGGTCAGCCGGATCACCGGGACGGCGAGCAGCGGCGCAAGGACGATCAGGGCGGCGACGAAGAGACCGCAGCCGAGCATCGCGCTCCGCAGGTTCTGCTCCGAGGCGTCCTTCGCCCCCGAGAGCGAGATCAGCCAACCGGCGCCGAGGACCAGGAGGACAACGCCCGTCGCGGCGCGGATCCGGGACCGGGCGGCGGACGGCGGCTGTTCGGCCGTGCGCATCGCCTCGACGGGCGCGACCTTCGCCGCCCTGCGGGACGGCAGCCACGCGGCGAGCACGGTGACGCCGACACCCACGCCGAGCGCGGCCACGACGGAGCGCGGGCCGATCACCAGGGGGCCGTGCGGCAGTGTGTTTTCGCCGGTGCTCAGGACGTCGGGCAGCACCGAGGCGATGCCGAGGCCGAGCAGAAAACCGGCCGCCGAGGCGACGAGGCCGACCAGGAGGGCTTCCAGGAGGACGGAGCGTGCCACCTGGCGGCGCGAGGCGCCGATCGCCCGCAGCAGCGCGATCTCACGGGTGCGCCGCGCCACGAGCATGGTGAAGGTGTTGGCGATGAGGAACGAGCCGATGAACAGCGAGACCCCGGCGAAGACCATCGGTATCTTCTCGTAGCCCCGCGTCAGGGTGTCGACGAGGATGGCCTGCTGATCGGCCTGGGCGGCGCCGGTGGTGGCCTCGGCCCGGTCGGCCGGGAGCACGTCGGTGACCCGGCGGGAAAGCTCGAACTGGTCGGTGCCGGGCGCGGCGGACAGATCGATACCGGTGTAGTGGCCCGGGGACGCGAACAGCTTCTGGGCGGTGGCCTTGTCGAACAGGGCGAGGGTGCCGCCGGCGGTCACCCGGGTGTCCTTGGTGGTGACGATGCCGACGAGCCGCTCGGTCATGACGGGGCCGTCGGTGGCCAGCGTGATGGCGTCGCCGATACGGAAGCCGCCGGCGGCGGCGGTGCCGCTGTCCACGGCGACTTCACCGCTGTGCGCCGGGGCGCGGCCCTCGGCCAGCGGGTAGCGGCTGTCCTTGCCGTCCTTGCCCGGTACGTAGCCGGCGGCCGGGTTCGCCCCCGGCCTGACCCGCAGCGGGGTGCCGTCCGCCGCGTTCAGGGCGGCCGAGCCGTCGGCCGACGGGCGCACGGCGGCGACGCCGGGTACGCCGGCCAGTTTTCGCGCGAGCGCGTCGTCGAGGACGCCGGCCGGCCGGTTCGCGGCGGCTCCCGGCGGGGGCTCCTTCGCGGTCACGGAGACCGCGATGTCGGCGAAGCTCTTCGACGCGGCGGCGCGGTGGGCCTCGGCGGTGGAGTCCGCGAAGACAAGGGTGCCGCTGACGAACGCGACGCCCAGGCAGACCGCGAGGACGGTCATGATCTGACGGGCCTTGTGCGCCAGGATGTTGCGCAGGGCTGTTCTCAGCATGGGTAGCTTTCGGGGACGTGGGCTCGACGGATGCGAGCGGGTGGCGGGTTCGGTCCTGGGGCGGGGCGGGTCAGCTGGTGCGCGAGCGGGCGTCGGCGGCGGGGGCCTGGGGGGCCTGGGGGCTCGCCCCGGAAGGCCCACCGGAACGCTCCCCGGAAGAACGCCGCATCAGGTCCAGGACCCGGTCCGGGGTGGGGTGCGCCATCTCGTCGACCAGGCGGCCGTCGGAGAGGAAGA
Source organism: Streptomyces sp. NPDC101227 (assembly GCF_044767545.1). Lineage (NCBI taxonomy): Bacteria > Bacillati > Actinomycetota > Actinomycetes > Kitasatosporales > Streptomycetaceae > Streptomyces > Streptomyces sp. NPDC101227. The sequence continues at coordinate 370,989 of NZ_JBIWOD010000005.1, forward strand.
CCACGCGGTCGGCGAAGCCGGCGGCGACCGGGTCGTGGGTGACCATGACCACGGTCTGGCCGAGTTCGCGCACCGAGTCGCGGAGGAAGCCGAGGATCTCGGCCCCGGTGCGGGAGTCGAGGTTGCCGGTGGGCTCGTCGCCGAAGATGATCGCGGGCCGGGAGGCCAGGGCGCGGGCGACCGCGACGCGCTGCTGCTGCCCGCCGGAGAGCTGTGCGGGCCGGTGGTCGAGGCGCTGGGAGAGGCCGACCATGGAGATCACGCGGTCCAGCCACTGCCGGTCGGGCCGGCGTCCGGCGATGGTCATCGGCAGTGTGATGTTCTCCAGCGCGGTCAGCGTCGGCAGCAGGTTGAACGCCTGGAAGATGAACCCGATCCGGTCGCGGCGCAGCTGGGTGAGCTGCCGGTCGTTGAGCGTGCTCAGTTCGGTGGTGCCGACGCGTACGGAGCCGGAGCCGGGCGAGTCGAGCCCGGCGACGCAGTGCATCAGGGTGGACTTGCCGCAGCCGGAGGGCCCCATGATCGCGGTGAACTCGCCCTCCCGGAAGTCGATGCTGACCCGGTCCAGGGCTACGACCTGGGTGTCGCCGCTGCCGTAGGTCTTCGTCAGGTCGGTGGCGGCGGCAGCGATCCCGGGCGTGGTGTGCGGCGCGTACGGGGCAAGGGAGTTGGCGGTCACGGGGGACTCCTCTCGGGTGCGGAAGGGTGCATTCCGAAGGGTGTCCGGGGAACGTATCGGGGCCTGGGCCGCTGTGTATCGGCGGCCGCGCCGCTTCGTAGCAGTTCTGTAGGGGCCGCGTTCCGGCCGGTCAGTCCGGCAGGCGCAGGGTGGCGACGGCGCCGCCGTCCGGGGCGTTGGCCAGGCGCAGCTCGGCGCCGAGAAGCCGGGCCTGGCCCAGCGCGATGGTCAGGCCCAGGCCGTGGCCCGAGCCGCGCTCCGTCGCGCCCGTGTGGAACCGGCGCGGGCCGTGGAGCAGCAGGTCCGCCGGGTAGCCGGGGCCGTGGTCGCGCACGACGACCGTACGGCCCTCGACGGCGACGTGCACCGGGGCCTGCCCGTGCCGGTGGGCGTTGACGACGAGATTGCTGACGATCCGCTCCAGGCGGCGCGGGTCGGTCTCCACGCTCCGATCGGCTTCCGTCTCGGCAGCCGTGACCTCGGTGTCGAGCCCGGTACGCGCCACGGCCTCGGAGACGACGGCGCCGAGCGGCACCCGGGCACGGACCGGCTGTTCGGCGCCCGCGTCCAGCCGGGAGATCTCCAGCAGATCCTCGACCAGACCGCGCAGATCGCGCACCCGGGCACGGAGCAGATCCTCCGTCTCACCGGACGGCAGCAGGTCGGCGGCGGCCAGCAGACCGCCGACGGGCGTGCGCAGCTCGTGGGCCACGTCCGCGGTGAACCGGCGCTCGGTGCGCAGGCGTTGGCCGAGGCTGTCGGCCATGAGGTCGACGGTGGCGGCGATGTCGGTCACCTCGTCGTGGCCCTTGGTGGGCCCGGTCCGGGCGTCGAGGTCGCCGGCGGAGATCCGGCCCGCGGTCTCGGAGACCCGCCGCAGCCGGCGGCCGAGCAGCCCGGCACCGTAGGCCGCCAGGGGCACGGCCGCCCCGAGCGCCACCAGCGAGGCCACCGCCATACTCACGTCGAGCCGGCGCAGACCGTAGAGCTCCGGGCTCATATTGACCCGGATGGCCAGCACTCGGCTGCCCGGGCCGCCGGTCCGCTGGGCCGCCCAGACACTCGGCCCCAGATTTCCCTCGACGCGCCCGTCGTCGGCCGCATGCCGGTTGCTGTCGGGCGGGTGCCGCAGCGCGGCGGGCAGCTCGGCCGGATCGAGCGCGGCGCCATCCGTCAGCGTTCCGGTGCGCCGGTAGACGTCCATCGCGGAGTAGAGGGTGTTGAGGGCCTGCGCCTGGGCCCGGTCGCGGATGTCCTGCGCGGTCCACAGGTGCACCAGCACCCCCACCGCCGCCGCGACCAGGCAGGCGGTGGCCGCGGCCAGTGCGGCGATCTTCCAGCGCAGGGACGCGCGGGCCGGCCGCAGCCGGTGAAGCGGGCGCACCGGCGTCAGCGCCTGAGCTTGTAGCCGAAGCCGCGGACCGTCTCGATCCGGTCCCGGCCCAGCTTCCTGCGCAGCCGCTGCACACACAGGTCCACGACCCGGCTGTCGCCGTCCCAGCCGTACTCCCAGACGTCGCGCAGCAGGGTGTGCCGCTCCAGTACGACACCCGGGTGGGCGGCGAACTCCAGCAGCAGCTTCAGCTCGGTCGGGGTCAGCGCCACCGGGCTTCCCGAGACGAACACCTCCAGGCCGCCGGTGTCGATGGTCAGGTCCCCGAAGGCCAGCACCTCCCCCGCGGACGGCGGCCCCTCGTCCGCGGCGCGCTCGGGTCCCGGGGCGGGCGCGTAGGTCGCCCGCCGCAGCAGCGAACGGATGCGTGCCACGAGTACGTAGGTGTCCACGGGCTTGACCACGTAGTCGTCCGCCCCGGCCTCCAGACCGGCGACGACATCGAGCCCGTCCCCACGGGCGGACATCATCAGGACGGGCACCAGGCTGGTCTCCCGGACCCTGCGGCACAGTCCGATCCCGTCCAGACCGGGCAGCATCACATCCAGGATCAGCAGGTCGAAGTCCTCGTCCCGGAAGAGTTCGAGCCCCGTAAGACCGTCGGCCGCGGCCGTCATCTCGTAGCCGTAGCGCTCCAGAGCGACGCTGAAGGACCGGCGCATCAGCTCGTCGTCCTCCACCAGCAACACGCGAACGGGCCGCGAAGAGGCCCCAGCCGGGGCGGACGAGGACACGGGCGGACGACTCCTGTTCGGACGATCCGGGCGAGATGCCAGTCGGTCCCGGCACTCACACTCGCACCGGCGACCCGAAACGAACGATACGACAGACACCGCGCGCGGCGACCGCGTCGCCCGAGGGACACGCGGCACCCGCCCAGGAACCCTCTCCCGTCACGAACATGCAGGTCAGCCCGGGCCTCACGGCTCGGAAGGGCGCCGGCCCCATGACACCGCGGCTCCCCGCAAACCCTCTCCCCTGTGGCCCGGCGCCCCGATCCGATGGACAGCCAAGCGCTCCCTGATACGCACCGGATACAAATCCCCGCGCAAGGCAGCAGGCCGGTCCGTATCTCGGCAGGGAAAGAGGCGCCCCGACGGGTGGTGCGGTGACGTTACGTCAGATCTGTGGGCGTTCAAGCCCGTCCGCGCCCGGCCTCGGCCGAGCGGCGAGCCCGCCCGCCCGTTCCCGGGAGAATCCCAACCAAGATCCCCTCCCGGGTCCCTCTATGGCGATCACCGGAGACACAGCAAGGGCCTGATCCTCAGTGAGGATCAGGCCCTTGACCTGTTGTTTCTTCAGTCGGGGTGGCGGGATTTGAACCCACGACCTCTTCGTCCCGAACGAAGCGCGCTGCCAAGCTGCGCTACACCCCGAAGCAACGAGCTCTACTTTAGCGGACTGATCCCCGTAGGCGAAATCCGGTTCCTGTTGAGCCGGGGAGCGGGTCTGACCTGGTCGATCGCGAGGGCGATCGGGGGGAGGAGGCAGGCGCTCGCGGCGATGGTGAGGGTGGTGGAGAGGGGGCGGGGGTGAGAGCCGATGAGGGTGGTGAGGGAGAGGTGGAGGAGGGGGTAGGCGGGCCACTGCCAGGCGTAGGGCAGGCGGAAGCCGCGGGGCGCCGTCAGGAGGAGCCAGTCAATGAGGGCGCCGAGGGGGGTGGCGGTGGTGAGGAGGGGGTTGGTGGTGTCGGTGGGTGGGGTGAGGTGGTGGGTGAGGGCGGCCAGGGAGAGGAAGACGACGAGGGCGCCGGTGAGGCGGGGGGACACGGGGCGGCGGCCGGTCCAGGCGCGGTGGGCGCAGAGGGCGAAGCCGAGGGCCGCGGCGAGGCCGGCCTGGACGGTGAAGTCGGCGAGGAGGCGCGGCGGGTAGGAGTACGAGGCGGCCGTGAGGGCGAGGCCGGTGAGGGCGGTCGCGGCGATCAGGGCGCGGACGGCGGCCGCGAGGGGGCGGCGGACGGTGGGGGCGACGGCCGCGGCCGGGGTCCGGGCGGCGGCGCCGGCCGGGCCGGCCGCGTGGCGCGTGGACTGCGAGGTCCGGGTGGGGTCGGACATTCCTCCACGTTAGGGGGCGGACCCCCGGGCGGGGGAGGGGCGGGGCCGCGCGGCGGCGCCCCTCCCGCCGCTCAGTCGCGCGCGGTGAGGGTGAGCAGCGTCGCCTCCGGGGGGCAGGCGAAGCGGACCGGGGTGTAGCGGTTGGTGCCGCAGCCTGCGGAGACGTGGAGGTAGGAGGTGCGGCCGCCGGCGGTGTGGGTGGACAGGCCCTTGACGCGGCCGGTGTCGATGTCGCAGTTGGTGACCAGGGCGCCGTAGAAGGGGATGCACAGCTGCCCGCCGTGCGTGTGGCCCGCCAGGATCAGCGGATAGCCGTCGGCGGCGAAGGCGTCCAGGCAGCGCAGGTAGGGGGCGTGGACGACGGCGAGCGAGAGGTCGGCGCCGGATTCCGGGCCGCCGGCCACCTCGGAGTAGCGGTCGCGCTTGATGTGCGGGTCGTCCAGGCCGGTCAGGGCGATCTCGAGGCCCTCCAGCTTGAGGCGGCCGCGGGAATTGGACAGGCCGACCCAGCCCACCGCGTCGAAGGCGTCGCGGAGGTCTTCCCAGGGGTTGTGGACGGCACCGACGACGGGCGCGTTGCCGTTGAGGCCGTGCCGGCCCTGGACCTTCTCGAGCAGGTAGCGGGCGGGGTTGCGCGGCTTGGGGCCGTAGTAGTCGTTCGAGCCGAAGACGTACGCGCCGGGGAACTCCATCAGCGGGCCCAGGGCGTCCAGCGTCTCCGGGACGCCCTCGGTGTCGGAGAGGTTGTCGCCCGTGTTGATGACGAAGTCGGGGCGCAGTCCGGCCAGCGACTGCAGCCAGCGCTGTTTCTTGCCCTGTCCGCCGACCATGTGGATGTCGGAGACCTGCAGGACGCGCAACGGCCGCATGCCGCGGGGCAGTACGGGGACGGTGACGCGTCGGAGGCGGAAGGAGCGGACTTCGAAGCCGGCGGCGTAGGCCAGGCCGGCCGCGCCGACTGCGGTCAGGGTCAGGGGTACTCCGTATCGCGCGCGCATGTACCCATCGTTGCAGAGGAGCGGCGGGATGGAGGAACGGGAGGTGGCCGGGGCGGGGCCCGCGGGGAAAAGGCGCGGCGGTAGTCGGTGGGTGGGGGCATACTCGACGGCATGACCACGCTCAAGTCCAAGCTGCAGGACGACCTCACCACCGCGATCAAGGGGCGCGACGAGCTGCGCTCCTCCACCCTCCGTCTCACGCTGACCGCGATCCAGAAGGAGGAGGTCGCGGGCACCGAGGCGCGCGAGCTGTCCGACGGCGAGGTCGAGAAGATCATCACGCGGGAGGCGAAGAAGCGCCGCGAGGCCGCGGAGGCGTTCGAGAAGGGCGGCCGGGCCGAATCGGCGGAGCGGGAGCGCGCCGAGGGTGAGGTGCTCGCGGACTATCTGCCCAAGCAGCTGAGCGACGACGAGCTGGAGCAGCTGGTCGCGGCGGCGGTGGCGGAGGCCAAGGGGGCCGGTGCCGAGGGGCCGCGGGCGATGGGCGCCGTCATGAAGATCGTCAACCCGCAGGTGGCGGGCCGGGCCGAGGGCGGCCGGGTGGCCGCGGTGGTGAAGAAGCTGCTGGCGGGCTGAGCCCGCGGGGCGGGGGCGGGCCGAGGCCGCGCCGCCCGCTCGACCGTATGAGTAAGGGGCGCCCTCCTTGGGAGGGCGCCCCTTCTCCATGTCGTCGGCGTGGCGGCCGGTCCGTTCTGCGGGCGGCCGCCGGGCGCCCAACGGGGGAGTTACCAGCCGCCGTTGCCGCCGCCCAGTACGTCCGGAAAGCCCGGAATGTGCCATCCGCCGCCCGGCTTGTTGTCGCCGCCGCCGTGCCCCCGGCCGGGCCGGGGCCTGCCCTTGCCCTTACCGCCGTCGCCCTTGCCCTTGTCCGGATCATTGATCGGGACGGTGGACAGGGCCGGTGCGGGGCGGTTCGCCAGGGCGCCGGTCATCGCGTCGCGCCAGATGGGGCCGGGGGTGTCGGCGCCGTAGACCTTGTCGTGGTAGACGCCGCCGATGTTGATTTTGTACATCTTGCGCTGGTGCTGCGGGTCGCCGACCCACACCGCGCCGGCCGCGTTCGGGGTGTACCCCACGAACCAGGCGGCGTAGCGGCTGTCGCTGGTGCCCGTCTTGCCGGCGCTGTCGCGGCCCTTGAGGCCCGCCTTCTGGCCCGTGCCGTCCTGGACGACGCCCTTGAGGAGCGTGTTGACCGTGTCCGCGGTCCTCTTGGACATCGCGCTGCGGCAGCTGCTCTGCGGCACGGCCATCGCCCTGCCCCGCGCGTCCTTGATCGACTCGATGGCGATGGGGGAGCAGTACTCGCCGCCGTTGGCGAACGCCGCGTAGCCGGCGGCCATCGTCAGTGGCGACATTTCTTGCACGCCCAGCGTCATCGACGGAACTTGCTGCAACGGCTTGCCGTCCGCCCGCTCGATGCCCATCTTCTGGGCCATCTTGACCGCGGGGCAGATACCCATGTCGCTGATCAGCTGCACGAAGTAGGTGTTGACCGACTTCGCGGTCGCCTCCTTCATGCCGTACGGGCCGACCTCCGACTTGTTCTCGTTCTGGGTGGCCTCCGAGCCCTGCCACTCGCCGTTGCACGTCTGCACCGGGCTCGGATACTGCATCCGGTACGGCGAGGAGTACTTCTGGTACGGGCTGGTGCCCTGCTCCAGTGCGGCCGCCGCGACCACCGGCTTGAAGGTCGAACCGGGCTGGTAGCCGGCGCCGCCGCCCATGTCGTGGTCCACGGAGAGGTTCATCTGGGTCTCGTGCGGCCCCAGGCCGTACGGGCGGGACTGGCCCATGCCGAGGATCTTGCCGCTGCCCGGCTCGACGATGGTTGCGGCGCTGGCGACCGGGTCGTCCTCGTTGACGTGATCGCTGACCGACTTCTGGATCGCCTGCTGGGTCTGCGGGTCGAGGGTGGTGCGAATCGTCATGCCGCCCTCGTCCCAGCGCTTGGAACGGGCTTTCCGGTTCTTTCCGAAAGTCTTGTCGTTGAGAAAGACCTTGCGGATGTAGTCACAGAAGAAGCCCGCGCCGTCCACGGCGGTGATGCAGCCGTTCTTGGGGCGGCTGACCTTCAGCTGGATCGGCTTCTGGGCGGCCGCGTGGGCCTGTGCCTGGGTGACGTCCTTCACATCGGCCATCCGCTGGAGGACGACATTGCGCCGCCGGGTCGCCTCCTGCGGGTCGTTCACCGGGTCGTAGCGGCTCGGCGACTGCACGATGCCGGCCAGCAGGGCCGCCTCCTCCAGCTTCAGGTCCTTGGCGGGTTTGCTGAAGTAGCGCTGCGAGGCGGCCTCGATGCCGTACGCCTGCTGCCCGAAGAAGGTGATGTTGAGGTAGTTCTGCAAGATCTTGCGCTTGCCGAGCTCCTTCTCCAGCTGGATCGCGTACTTGAGCTCCTTGACCTTGCGGCCGAGGGTCTGCTGCGTGGCCTGCGCGACCTTGTCGGGGTTGTCGCCCGCCTCCTCGATGAAGACGTTCTTCACATACTGCTGGGTCAGCGTCGAGGCGCCCTGGGCGACACCGCCCGACTGCGCGTTCTTGTTGAGCGCGCGCAGGATGCCCTTCAGGTCGACGGCGCCGTGCTGGTAGAAGCGGGCGTCCTCGATGGCGACGATCGCCTGCTGCATGTACGGCGAGATGTCCTTGAGGCCCACCACCGTGCGGTCGCGGGAGTAGACCTTTGCGATCTCGCCGCCCTTGGCGTCCAGGATGGTGGTCCGCTGGCTGAGCGGTGGCGTCTTCAGGTTGGCCGGTATGTCGTCGAAACCCTCGACCGAGCCCTTGGCCGCCAGGCCCAGGGCCCCGGCGGCGGGCAGCGCGATGCCGGCGAGCACAGCTCCGGCGAGGACGCTGACACCGAGGAACTTGGCGGCGGTCTGGGTTTTGGACAGACCTCCGCCATCGCGCTTCTTAGCCATGCGGACAACCCTACGTTCTGAATCGCCGGACAGGGGTGCACCTGTTCGCTTAGCCTGGTCTCACCTGTCACAGCGGGATGGTTACGCCTCGGTTCGTCAACCCCCTCTCTCTGTGCGGACCCTGCCCCTCTTGCCCCCTTCTGTCGCCAGAAATCCCGTGTGTCCACGGTGAAGTGTCCGGACTTGGACGGAAAGCGACGTATGCCGTCCGGTCACTCCGTTGGGTGATCTGCCGCGTACGCATAGTCCGTTCGGGCCATTCAAGATTGGGCCCGAAGGGGGTGTTGCGCCCTGCCTGCCTTCCGTAACGTCCTCAACTGGCAACGGTGAATATGCCGCTTGCCGCCGTGGGGGAGCCTCGATTCGGGAGAGGACGGCGCCAGCATGAGCTGGGTAACCGACTGGAGTGCACAGGCAGCCTGCCGCACTACCGATCCGGATGAATTGTTCGTACAAGGGGCGGCTCAGAACCGCGCCAAGGCGGTGTGCACCGGTTGTCCGGTGCGTACGGAGTGCCTGGCCGATGCCCTGGACAACCGGGTGGAGTTCGGCGTGTGGGGCGGTATGACGGAACGGGAGCGAAGGGCGCTGCTGCGCCGTCGGCCGACCGTGACGTCATGGCGCCGGCTGCTGGAGACAGCGCGTACGGAATACGAGCGCAGCACGGGCATCCTGCCCGTGGACTGCGAGGACGAGGCCTTCGACGAGTACGCCGCGGTCGGATAGCCGGAGTCGAAGTCGAAGCCGAAGTGGCCTCCGGGTCGCGAGGTGTACGGGTCGCGAGGTCAGCGGGCCGTGAGGCCGGCGGGTCGCTGAGGCGGTGAGCCACCATGCCGGTGGGTTCGTCCAAGTGATCGCGGGCCGAGTGTCGGTGGCCAGCTGCCGGTGGTCCGTTGCGGACGGTCCGCTATGGGCGGCCCGTTGCGGTGGTCAGTCGTCGGTTTCGGCTGGGCCCAGCGCGAGACGGTCGCCGATCGCGCGCAGGCCGGCGAGGTCATGGACGTCACCGGGCAGCGCGGCGACCTCGGTCACCGGGACCTCGGGATGCAGCGCGGTGAAGCGATCCCGTGTGCGCCGTTCGCGCGCGAGGACCTGCATGCGTTCCGCGTGCAGTCGTAGCAGCCGGGCGGCTAGTTGCGCCGCTGAGGCCGACGTGGACGGCACCTGCTCCGCCGCGGCAGCGGGGGAGAGGCCGCCGGCGGTTCCTGAAGCAGCCTGCCCGTTGTGATGATCGACAATGCCGTCCGGTTCAAGATTTTCGGCGTGGTCCGTGAGGTTCTCCGCGGCGGCCAGCGCGCGCTCCGCGCTCAGTTGGGCGGCTCCGCTGCCGTGTACGCGGTTCAGTACGAGACCGGCCAGCGGCATCTGCTCGGCGGCCAGCCGCTCGACGAAGTACGCCGCCTCGCGCAGCGCGTCCCGCTCCGGCGCGGCGACCACGAGGAATGCCGTGCCGGGCGCCTGGAGCAGCCGGTAGGTGGCGTCCGCGCGGGTGCGGAAGCCGCCGAACATGGTGTCCATCGCGGCCACGAAGGTCTGTACGTCGCGCAGCAGCTGACCGCCCATCAGCTTGCTGAGGGTGCCCGTCATCATGGACATGCCGACGTTCAGGAATTTCATGCCGGCCCGGCCGCCGACCTTCGCGGGCGCCATCAGAACGCGGATGAACTTGCCGTCCAGGAAGGAACCCAGGCGCTTGGGCGCATCCAGGAAGTCCAGCGCGGAGCGGCTCGGCGGGGTGTCGACGATGATCAGGTCCCACTCGTCGCCGGCGCGGAGCTGGCCGAGCTTCTCCATGGCCATGTACTCCTGAGTGCCCGCGAAACCGGCCGACAGCGACTGGTAGAACGGGTTTTCCAGGATGGCGCGGGCCCGGTCGGCGTCCGCATGGCCTTCGACGATTTCGTCGAAGGTGCGCTTCATGTCCAGCATCATCGCGTGCAGTTCGCCGCCCGCGGCCTCGTCGACGCCCTTGACCTGGCGCGGGACGTTGTCGAGCTCCGAGATGCCCATCGACTGCGCCAGCCGCCGGGCCGGGTCGATGGTCAGCACGACGACCTTGCGGCCGCGTTCGGCGGCCCGTACGCCCAGCGCCGCGGCGGTCGTGGTCTTGCCGACGCCGCCCGAGCCGCAGCACACCACGATGCGGGTGCGCGGGTCGTCGAGCAGCGCGTCGACCTCGAGCCACGGGGCCGAGGCGTCCAGGTTCGTGTCGTCCGAGGTCATATGGGCCCCTGTTTCCGCAGGTCTCTCGCCAGGCGGTAGAGCCCGGCGAGGTCCACTCCCTCGGGGAGCAGCTCCAACTCGAAGGTGGGCAGGCCGATCGCCTTCAGCTCGGCGTGTTCCGTGCGCTCCAGCTCGACCCGCTCGGCGTGCTCGCGGGCCTGCTCCAGCAGCGGGTCGATCAGCCGCTCCGCCAGCCCGCCGCGCCGCGCGCCGCCCAGGCCGGCCTGGGAGAGCGCCTTGGCGATGCCCGTACGCGCCTCGCGGGCGGCGATGTCGAGGTCGCCGTTGTCCAGCAGGGCGGGGCGGGTCATGTTGATGACGATGCCGCCCACCGGGATGCCGGCGGCGCGGAGCTCGGCGATGCCGTCGGCGGTCTCCTGGACGGGCATCTCCTCCAGGAGGGTCACCATGTGGACCGCGGTCTCGGGCGACTTGAGAACCCGCATCACGGCCTGCGCCTGATTGTGGATGGGGCCTATCTTCGCCAGGCCCGCCACCTCGTCGTTGACGTTCAGGAAGCGGGTGATGCGGCCGGTCGGCGGGGCGTCCATCACGACGGCGTCGTAGACGAACCTGCCGTTCTTGTCCTTGCGGCGGACCGCTTCGCACGCCTTGCCGGTCAGCAGGACGTCCCGCAGGCCCGGCGCGATGGTGGTGGCGAAGTCGATCGCGCCGAGCTTCTTGAGCGCCCGGCCGGCGCTGCCCAGCTTGTAGAACATCTGGAGGTAGTCCAGGAGGGCGCGCTCGGCGTCGATGGCCAGCGCATGGACCTCGCCGCCGCCCGCGCGTCGCCCGCCACCGCCGACGGGCGTGTCTCCCGCGGCTTCTGTCCGAGGGGACCCCCACCGCGAGGCACCTTCCGACGCCGGTCCCACCGCGATCTTGCGCTCCTCGTACGGAAGCGCCTCGGTTTCGAACAGTTGGGCAATGCCCTGGCGGCCCTCGACCTCGACCAGGAGGGTACGGCGCCCCTCCGTGGCAAGGGCGAGGGCGAGGGCAGCGGCGACCGTGGTCTTGCCGGTGCCGCCCTTGCCGCTGACGACATGGAGCCTGCTCACGCCAAGGAGCCTAACCAGTCCGTGTCGCGGATACGCACGGGATACGCCTGGGATGACCCGGAGATCAGCTGAACATTTTTCCGGGACAAGTCAGGGTCACGCCGGGAACGCACCCCCGGGACCGCGCGTGGACGGCGTCCGCCGCCGCCCCGTACAGGTATTACCCTCGGCCCATGACCAAGTGGGAATACGCGACCGTGCCGCTGCTCGTGCACGCGACGAAGCAGATTCTGGACACCTGGGGCGAGGACGGCTGGGAGCTGGTCCAGGTCGTGCCGGGCCCGAACAACCCCGAGCAGTTGGTGGCCTACCTGAAGCGGGAGAAGGCGTGAGCACGGCGGAAGACAAGATCGCGGCGCTCGGCCTGAAGCTGCCGCAGGTCGTGCCGCCGCTGGCCACGTACCAGCCCGCGGTGCGCTCCGGTGCGTACGTCTTCACCTCCGGCCAGCTGCCGATGGTGGACGGCGCCCTGCCGGCCACCGGCAAGGTGGGCGCCGAGATCAGCCCGGAGCGGGCCAAGGAACTCGCCGCGATCTGCGCGCTCAACGCCCTGGCCGCCGTGAAGTCGGTGACCGGTGACCTGGACAAGGTCCAGCGCGTCGTGAAGGTCGTCGGGTTCGTGGCCTCCGCGCCGGACTTCACCGGTCAGCCGGGTGTCGTCAACGGCGCCAGCGAGCTGCTGGGCGAGATCCTGGGCGACAAGGGCGTGCACGCCCGGTCGGCGGTCGGCGTGGCGGTGCTGCCGCTCGATGCACCGGTCGAGGTCGAGATTCAGGTCGAGATCGCCGAATAACGACCCTGGACGTCGAATAGCGGCCAAGGGGACCAACAGGCCCTCGAACATCCGCGCGCGAGCGCATAGCATCCGGCCATGTCGTCGACGACCAATGGCCAGTGGTACCCGCCGGAGTGGCCGGACCGCATCCGGGCGCTCGCGAGCGGCGAGCTGACACCTGCCACACCCCGGCGGGCCGCGACCGTCCTGCTGCTGCGCGACGCCGCCGCCGGCTCGGGCTCCCACGGCCCCGCCGTTCACATGCTGCGCAGACGCGCCTCCATGGCTTTCGCCGGAGGCGCGTACGCGTATCCGGGGGGCTCCGTCGACCCGCGCGACGAGCGCCCGGTGGCCTGGGCGGGGCCCTCGCGCGCCCAGTGGGCGGTCCGGATGGGCGTCGACCCGGCCACCGCGCAGAGCATCGTCTGCGCGGCCGTGCGCGAGACGTTCGAGGAGGCGGGGGTGCTGCTCGCCGGCGCCTCGGCCGACACGGTCGTCGCCGACACCACCGGCGAGGACTGGGAGGCCGACCGCGCCGCCCTGGTGGCCCACGAGCTGTCCTTCGCCGACTTCCTGGGCCGCCGCGGCCTGGTCCTGCGCTCCGACCTGCTGGGCGCCTGGGCGCGCTGGATCACCCCGGAGTTCGAACCGCGGCGCTACGACACCTGGTTCTTCGTCGCCGCGCTCCCGGAGGGCCAACGCACCCGCAACGCCTCCACGGAGGCGGATCGGACCGTGTGGATCCGGCCGGAGGAGGCCGCGGCCGGCTACGACCGCGGCGAGCTGCTGATGATGCCGCCGACCATCTCGATGCTGCGCAGACTCCAGCCGTACGGCACGGCCGCGGACGCGCTGGCCGCGGCGGAGGCGCAGGATCTGACGCCGGTGCTGGCCCGCGCCCGCCTGGTGGACGGCGAGATCGTGCTGAGCTGGCCGGGGCACGACGAGTTCACCAAGCGCATCACGAACGGTGACGGCCCTGGGGACGGCGAGTCCGACGGCCCCTCCGGCACCACGAGCCCCGCGGGAGGGACCCCCAGATGACCGAAGCAGCCGCCCTTCCCGGCCAGCCACGCGGCGGAGTGATCTCGGGGCAGGCCACCGCGCGTGCCCACTGTGTGCTGGCGCCGAACCCGTCGGCGATGACGCTGGACGGCACCAACACCTGGATCGTCGCCGAGCCGGATTCCGACCTCGCCGTCGTCATCGACCCCGGGCCGCTCGACGAGGCCCACCTCCAGGCGGTCATCGACACCGCCGAGCGGGCCGGCAAGCGCATCGGGCTGACCCTGCTGACCCATGGTCACCCGGATCACTCCGAGGGTGCCGCCCGGTTCGCCGCGTTGACCCGTTCGGCCGTACGGGCCCTGGACCCGGCGCTGCGGCTCGGCGACGAGGGGCTGGCGGCCGGCGATGTCATCACCACCGGCGGCCTGGAGCTGCGCGTGGTGCCCACGCCGGGGCACACCGCGGACTCGCTCTCCTTCCACCTGCCGGCCGATGCCGCGGTCCTCACCGGCGACACGATCCTGGGGCGCGGCACCACCGTGGTCGCGCACCCCGACGGGCGCCTGGGCGACTACCTGGACTCGCTGCGGCGGCTGCGCTCCCTCGCCGTCGACGACGGTGTCTCGACGGTTCTTCCCGGCCATGGGCCCGTCCTGAACGACGCCCAGGGGGCGGTGGAGTTCTATCTGGCGCACCGGGCGCACCGGCTCGCCCAGGTGGAGACCGCGGTCGAAGCCGGCCATGGCAGCTCCGGCGAGATCGTCGCCAGCGTGTACGCCGACGTCGACCGTTCCCTGTGGCCGGCCGCGGAGCTGTCGGTGCGGGCACAGCTGGAGTATCTGGGCGAGCACGGGCTGATCTGACCCCGTGTGAAACCGGGCGCGTGGTGCGCGCTTTCCGTGCGGAGCGGGGGAGGCGGGGGGCTGGGCGGCGGGATCGTGTCCGTAGGCCAGTAGGCCAGTAGGCCAGTAGGCCCGCACGCTTTCATGCCCTCGTGCCTGCATGCCCTCACGCCTGCATGCCCGTACGCGTCCGGCCCCGGTCGCCCGTCAGCTGCGGCCCGGGGAGGCCACGGGTGTGGCCCGGCGGCGGCCGCGGCTCGTTGGCCTGCGGGGGGCATCGGAGGTGCGTGGGCGAGGGTGCACCAATGGCGAAGGGCCCCGCCGTAGCGGGGCCCTTGTGAGGCCTTCGAGGAGCCGGTGTGCCGGTGTCAGCGCGACCGCTTGGCCAGTCGCTCGACGTCCAGGAGGATCACGGCACGGGCCTCCAGGCGGAGCCAGCCGCGGCCGGCGAAGTCGGCGAGCGCCTTGTTGACCGTCTCGCGGGAGGCGCCGACCAGCTGGGCCAGCTCTTCCTGCGTCAGGTCGTGAACGACGTGGATGCCTTCCTCGGACTGCACGCCGAAGCGGCGCGACAGGTCCAGGAGGGCGCGTGCCACTCGGCCCGGCACGTCGGAGAAGACCAGGTCGGACATCTGGTCGTTGGTCTTGCGCAGGCGGCGGGCGACGGCGCGCAGCAGCGCCGTGGCAACCTCCGGGCGGGCGTTCAGCCAGGGCTGAAGGTCGCCGTGGCCCAGGCCGAGCAGCTTGACCTCGGTCAGTGCCGAGGCGGTGGCCGTGCGCGGGCCCGGGTCGAAGAGCGAGAGCTCGCCGATCAGCTCACCAGGGCCCAGGACGGCGAGCATGTTCTCGCGGCCGTCCGGGGAAGTGCGGTGCAGCTTCACCTTGCCCTCGGTGACCACGTAGAGGCGGTCGCCGGGGTCCCCTTCGTGGAACAGGGCGTCGCCGCGGGCGAGCGTGACCTCTCCCATTGAGGCGCGCAGCTCGGCCGCCTGCTCGTCATCGAGCGCCGCAAAGAGCGGTGCGCGCCGCAGAACGTCGTCCACGAGATCTCTCCTTGTCGACATGCTCCGGGGGACTGTGGTCCCCATCATGCCGGAATGCAAAACAGTGCGATCAATCACAAGTTTGCCGGACCGGTGCCGCAAGCCATAAGGCAGGGGGCCGATTGGGGTCACGAATCACAGTGGTCGGGGCGGATGTCAGTGGGTGGCCTTAGTCTGGCCGAGTGTCCAATACGCCGGTGAGAGCAAGGGACTGGGGGGCTGAGTGAGTGAACGCCGTGGGCGATTCCGCTGTGGGCGAACACGCGTCCACAGGTGCGGCGAGTGCGGATAAAAGTAACAAATCCCCCTCCAGGGTGACGGCGTCCCGGAAGGCGGCTGCGCGGCGGTCCGGCGCGTCGCGGCCGACGGCGGGCGAGGCGACGGACACGACGACGGACACGATGACGAAGGACGCGACGGCGAAGCGCGGGATACCGGCGGGCGCGACCGTCAGGACCTCAGCATCGAAGAGCCCGGTAGACAAGATCTCGGCAGGGAAGAAGGCCGGCGTGAAGGAAACCCCGCCCGCGACGTCGGCGGCAGCCAAGAGCACCGCCAAGAAGGCCGCCAAGTCCGCGAAGGCTGCGAAGACCGTGAAGTCCGCGAAGACGGCCGAGAAGGCGGTGGCCAAGGCGCCCGCCGCGAAGAAGACAGCCGCTGCCGCGAAGAAGGCTGCCGCGAAGAAGGCCGTGGCCAGGAAAGCCCCGGCCAAGAAGGCCGCCCCCGCCAAGAAGGCCCCCGCCCGCAAGCCCGAATCGCGGGTCGCCATGGTGCGGCGGGCGCGGCGGATCAACCGCGAGCTGGCCGAGCTGTATCCGTACGCCCACCCGGAGCTGGACTTCACCAACCCCTTCGAGCTGCTGGTCGCCACGGTGCTGTCGGCGCAGACGACCGATCTGCGGGTCAACCAGACCACCCCGCGCCTGTTCGCGGTCTGCCCGACGCCCGAGGACATGGCGGCGATGGAGCCGGAGCGGCTGGAGGAGCTGATCCGGCCGACCGGCTTCTTCCGGGCCAAGACGAAGTCGCTGCTGGGGCTGTCGGCGGCGCTGCGCGACCGCTTCGGCGGCGAGGTGCCCGGCCGCCTGGAGGATCTCGTCACGCTCCCCGGTGTCGGCCGTAAGACCGCCAATGTGGTGCTGGGCAACGCCTTCGGCGTCCCGGGGATCACGGTCGACACGCACTTCGGCCGTCTGGCCCGCCGCTTTGGCTGGACCACCGCGGAGGACGCCGAGAAGGTCGAGGCGGACGTCGCCGAGATCTTCCCCAAGAGCGAATGGACGATGCTCTCGCACCGCGTCGTCTTCCACGGCCGCCGCGTCTGCCACTCCCGCAAGCCCGCCTGCGGTGCCTGCGCCATCGCCCCGCTGTGCCCCGCGTACGGCGAGGGCGAGACGGACCCGGAGAAGGCGAAGAAGCTGCTGAAGTACGAGCTGGGCGGTCAGCCGGGGCAGCGGCTGAAGCCGCCGGCCGACTATCCGGGGCAGCCCGCGCCTCCGATGGCGGCCCCATGACGGCAGCCGCGTGACCACAGGGCGACCCCGATCGGGGGACCGACCATCGATGCCAGGGCCTGAGGGGGCGCGTATGAGGAGTGCACGGGAGCAGTACGGCGAGGAGACCGGGACCCGCGCGGGGACGGCGGCGTACGGCCGGGAGATCGCCGTCACGGCCGACGGCCTGCCCGAGTGGCTGACCCCGGTGGCCCGCGCGGCCGCCACGATCGAGCCGCGGCAGCTCAGCCGCTTCCTGCCGCCCGAGAGCGGCGGCCGGCAGTCCGCGGTGCTGATCCTCTTCGGCCAGGGCCCGCGCGGCCCCGAGCTGCTGCTTCTGGAGCGCGCCGGCACCCTGCGCTCGCATGCCGGCCAGCCCTCTTTCCCCGGTGGCGCCCTCGATCCGGAGGACGGCGATCCCGAGGGGCACGGCCCGGTGCGGGCGGCGCTGCGCGAGGCGAAGGAGGAGACCGGTCTGGATCCGGCCGGTGTCCAGGTCTTCGGCGTGCTGCCGCGGCTCTACATCCCGGTCAGCGGCTTCGTCGTGACGCCCGTCCTGGGCTGGTGGCGTGAGCCGACTCCGGTGGGCGCGGTGGACCAGGCGGAGACCGCACGGGTCTTCACGGTTCCGGTGGCGGATCTCACGGATCCGGGGCATCGGGTCACCACCCGTCACCCCAGTGGACACGTCGGCCCGGCCTTCCTCGTCCAGGACGCCCTGGTCTGGGGCTTTACGGCGGGTGTGATCGACCGGATACTGCATTACGCGGGCTGGGAGATTCCTTGGGACCGTGACAAGCAGGTCCCGCTCGACTGGCGCTCGTGAGACGGTGTCCGGCGTGAACGTCCTGGACATCCTGCTGTTGGTCGCCGCCGTGTGGTTTGCGATCGTCGGCTATCGGCAAGGTTTTGTCGTCGGCATCCTGTCCGTGATCGGCTTCCTCGGAGGCGGCCTGATCGCGGTCTATCTGCTGCCATTGATCTGGAACGAGATCACCGGCGATGCGACGCCCGGCACCTTCGCGGCCATCGCGGCCGTAGCCATCGTGATCGTGTGCGCCTCGGTCGGCCAGGCGCTCACCACCCATCTGGGCAACAAACTGCGCCGCCACATCACCTGGTCACCGGCGCGGGCGCTGGACGCGACCGGCGGCGCGCTGGTCAACGTCCTGGCGATGCTGCTGGTCGCCTGGCTGATCGGCTCCGCCCTGGCGGGCACGTCCCTGCCGACGCTCGGCAAGGAGGTCCGTAACTCCAAGGTGCTGCTCGGGGTGTCCCGCGTGCTGCCCCAGGCGGCCAACACCTGGTTCGCGGACTTCTCCGCCGCGCTCGCGCAGAACGGCTTCCCGCAGGTCTTCACGCCGTTCTCCAACGAGCCGATCACGTCCGTGCCCGCGCCGGACCCCAGGCTGGTCAACGGCTCGGTGGCGGCGGGAGCCCGGCGCAGCATCGTCAAGATCGTCGGTACGGCGCCCAGCTGCGGCAAGGTCCTCGAAGGCAGCGGATTCGTCTTCGGCAAGCACCGCGTCATGACCAATGCGCATGTCGTCGGCGGCGTCAGCGAGCCGACCGTCCAGGTGGGCGGCGAGGGCCGGCAGTACGACGCCAAGGTGGTGCTCTACGACTGGCGGCGCGATATCGCGGTCCTGGAGGTGCCCTCGCTGAAAGCCCCGGCGCTGAAGTTCGCCGACAAGGACGCGAGCAGCGGCAAGAGCGCCATCGTCGCGGGCTTCCCGGAGAACGGCGGCTATGACGTCCGCGCGGCCCGTATCCGCGGCCGTATCCAGGCCAACGGCCCGGACATCTACCACCGCGGCACGGTCGGTAGGGACGTCTACTCCCTCTACGCCACGGTCCGGCAGGGCAACTCCGGCGGTCCGCTGCTCACCCCCAAGGGCGAGGTCTACGGCGTCGTCTTCGCCAAGTCGCTGGACGACTCCCACACCGGCTATGCGCTGACCGCCGACGAGGTCCGTGAGGACGTCACCAAGGGGCGTACGGCCACGGGGCAGGTCAACAGCCAGGGCTGCGCGATCTGAGGCGGACGGGCGCCGAACGCGGCGCGGGAGACGGTGGTTTCCCGCGCCGGGCGCGCGCCGGGGCGCGGCGGCTCAGCTTCGGGGATGGCGCAGGCGCGCGCTCATCCAGCGCGCTCTGCGGCGCAGGATGCGCGGAATGCCCATCGGGTCCGCGGGACCGGGGGAGTCGTCGGACCTGAGGTCCGGGGTTTCCCTCTCCCGAGTGCCCACTGCAGCGGCACTGCTGCGGCGGTTGCGTGCCACGTCACGGTAGTCGTGCGTCCAGCCCATACCCACGACACTGCCCGTGGCCCAAGGTCCGTAACCGCCTGGGGAGCCGCCAATTGGCCTATGCGCCAGGCAATTGGCCGTTCGTCATACGAATGTTCGAGGTGGTCGCGGGCGAGCCCGCGGGACGCCTTTCGAGGCCGTCCCGCTCAGCGGCGTACGGCGTCCGCTCAGCGGTCCGGTTCTGGGTCCTTGAGCCAGTTGATCAGTTCCGTGGAGAACGCCACGGGGTCCTCCTCGTGCGGGAAGTGCCCCAGCCCGTCGAAGAGCCGCCAGCGGTACGGGGCCTCCACGTACTCGCCGGAGCCGGCCGCGCTGCGGGTGCGCATCACCGGGTCGAGCGAGCCGTGCAGATGCAGGGTCGGGACCCGTACCGGCATCTTCATGCGGCGGTTGAACTGGATGCCGTCCGGGCGGGCCATCGAGCGCACCATCCAGCGGTACGGCTCGATCGAGCAGTGCGCCGTGGAGGGGATGCTCATCGCCCGCTGATAGACGGCGATGGCGTCGTCCTCGGGCGGCCGGGGACCGGACCAGTCGCGGATCATGCGGCCGACCAGCGCCGCGTCGTCCGCGGTCAGCCGGCGTTCGGGCAGCCAGGGGCGCTGGAAGTTCCAGATGTGCGAGCTGCGGGCGCTCTGCCGTACGTCGGCGAGCATCGCCGAGCGCCAGCGCCGCGGATGCGGCATCGAGGACACCGCGAGCCGGCGCACCAGCTTGGGCCGCATCACCGCCGCCGTCCAGGCGAGATAGCCGCCCAGATCGTGCCCTACCAGCGCGGCGTCCGGCTCGCCCAGGGAGCGCACGACGCCGGTGATGTCAAGGGCGAGGTTCGCCGGGTCGTAACCGCGCGGGGTGCGGTCGCTGCCGCCGACGCCGCGCAGGTCCATGGCGACGGCCCGGAAGCCCGCGTCGGCGAGCGCGGGAAGCTGGTGGCGCCAGGTCCACCAGAACTGCGGGAAGCCGTGCAACAGCAGCACCAGGGGGCCGTCGCCCATCTCGGCGATGTGGAAGCGCGCGCCGTTCGCCGCGACGTCCCGGTGCGAGACCTCTCGCTCCCCGGGAACGTCGAGTCGTACGACGGAGGCGGTGCTGTCAGGAGCTGTCATACCGACGAGCGTGTCACAGACTCCAGGACCGGGTGGCCGTCCGCCGCGACGCGCGGGTGAGGCTTGGCCTTCTGCAGTACGGCCGCGGTCTCCTTGGCGGAGTTGATCGACCGCTCCGGCTTCTTGATCTTCTTGATCTTGGCCATCGCGATGAGGACCAGCAGCCCGGCGAGGACCAGGAAGGCGCCGCCCACGATCAGGAACGACCAGGCCAGCCCGAGGCCGAGGTTGTGGATGCCGTACGCCGCCGCGAAACTCAGCACCGGCAGCGCGAACAGCGCCAGCGCACCCGCCACCACGAACGCGGCGCTGCCGATGCCGGCCCGCTTGGCGTCCTGCCGGAACTCCGCCTTGGCCAGCGCGATCTCGTCGTGCACCAGTGCGGACATCTCGGCGGTGGCCGTGGCCACCAGTTGCCCGAGGCTGCGGTCCGTGCTGCCGTCGGCTGCGCTCATCGCCGTCTCCCTCTTCTCTTCGCCTGGATGGCAAAGCCTCTCAGATCATGCCGGACCATCGTCTCCGGCGTGGGTGTCGGCGGCTACTTCGGCAAGGCGGCGGTGCTCGGCGGCCTTTGCCTCGTGGATCGCGGCCATCCGCAGGTGGTACTCCGGCTTGTCGAGTTCGTAGATGTCGGGGATGCCGTCCTGGTCCTCGTCCCGCTCCTCGTCCTCGCACAGCTTCTTGTACTTGTTGTTGCGGACCTTGAGCAGTACGCCCGCGAACACGGCGGCGAGCAACGAGCCGATCAGCACCGCTGCCTTGATCTCGGCGGCCAGCGTGAGGTCTTCGGAGAAGGCCAGTTCGCCGATGAGCAGGGAGACCGTGAAGCCGATGCCGGCCAGGGTGGCGACGGCGAAGACGTCCGGCCACTTGAGGTCGGGGTTGAGCTCCGCTCTGGTGAAGCGGGCGGTGGCCCAGGTGCCGCCGAAGACGCCCAGCGCCTTGCCGACTATCAGGCCGAGGACGACGCCGAGCGTCTCGGGCCGGGTGAACACGTCGTGGACCGCGCCGTCGGAGATGGACACGCCCGCGGAGAAGAGGGCGAACAGCGGCACCGCGAGACCGGCGGAGAGCGGGCGGACCAGGTGCTCGATGTGCTCGCCGGGGGCCTGGCGCTCGCCCTCGCGGCGGTGGCAGCGCAGCATCAGGCCCATGGCGACGCCCGCGATCGTGGCGTGCACCCCGCTGTTCTCCATCAGCGCCCAGATGACCAGCGCCAGCGGGACGTAGAAGTACCAGCCGCGGACGCCCTTGCGGAGCAGCAGATAGAAGACCGCCAGGCCGACGACGGCGAGGCCGAGCGCCAGGAAATTGATCTTCGAGGTGAAGAAGACCGCGATGATCAGGATCGCGAAGAGGTCGTCGACGACGGCGAGGGTGAGCAGGAACGCGCGCAGCGCGGAGGGCAGCGAGGTGCCGATGACGGCGAGGACGGCGAGCGCGAAGGCGATGTCGGTGGCGGTGGGGACCGCCCAGCCCTGTAGCGAGCCGCCGCCGATGCCGTTGACGACGGCGTAGACGGCCGCGGGCATCGCCATGCCGCAGACCGCGGCGACCACCGGGAGGGCCGCGGCCCTGGGGTCGCGCAGCTCGCCGGCGACCAGCTCGCGCTTGAGCTCGATGCCGGCGACGAAGAAGAAGACCGCGAGCAGGCCGTTGGCGGCCCAGTGCTGCACGGACAGGTCCAGGCCCAGCGCGGCGGGGCCGAGGTGGAAATCGCGGATCGACGCATAGCTGCCGCTCAGGGTGTTTGCCCAGATCAGGGCCACTACGGCGGCGACGAGGAGAAGGACGCCGCCGACGGTCTCGGCGCGCAGCGCATCCGCGATGAAGTTCCGCTCCGGCAGGGACATCCGGCCGAGGAATATGGAACGGCGGTTCTTCGGCGCGCTCACGGGTGGCCTCCGGTCAATTCGGCAGCTGAGTACGGCTGTTGCAGTTGCCGACCAGACTTCCCGGCGCACCCTGAGATTCTTTGCGCTTCATTAGCGCGCTCACCACTTTACCGGGCGGGTGCAAGGGGCTATCCAGTGGCCCTCACCTTACGGGCATATCGGGCGAAGGGCCGCCGGAGTGCGACGGAGGGGGCACCCGGCCTGCGCGGCCCGGCGCTCCCTCCATGGGCGGTACGGCTCAGTCCTCGCTGGCCGCGCTCGGCAGCTTCGCCTGGATCAGGTCCATGACCGAGGAGTCGGTGAGCGTGGTGACGTCACCGAGGTCGCGGTTCTCGGCGACATCGCGCAGCAGCCGCCGCATGATCTTGCCGGAGCGGGTCTTGGGCAGCTCCGCGACCGGCAGGATCCGCTTGGGCTTGGCGATCGGGCCGAGCTGCTGGGCAACGTGCGCGCGCAGCTCGTCGACCAGGCCCGAGCCCGACGCGTCAGCGTCCGATGTCTCAGCCGCCGCGCCGCCGCGCAGGATGACAAAGGCGCAGATGGCCTGGGTGGTCTGTGGGTCGGTGGCGCCGACGACCGCGGCCTCGGCCACCTTCGGGTGCGAGACCAGAGCCGACTCGACCTCGGTGGTGGAGATGTTGTGCCCGGAGACGAGCATGACGTCGTCCACCCGGCCCAGCAGCCAGATGTCGCCGTCCTCGTCCTTCTTGGCGCCGTCGCCCGCGAAGTACTTGCCCTCGAAGCGGGACCAGTACGTCTCCAGATAGCGCTGGTCATCGCCCCAGATGGTGCGCAGCATCGCCGGCCATGGCTCGGTCAGTACGAGGTAGCCGCCGCCGCCGTTGGGTACCTCGTTCGCTTCATCGTCCACCACAGTGGCTGCAATACCGGGCAGCGGACGCTGCGCCGAGCCCGGCTTGGTTTCCGTGACGCCGGGCAGCGGGCTGAGCATCATGGCGCCGGTCTCGGTCTGCCACCAGGTGTCGACGATCGGCGTGGCGTCGGCCCCGATGTGCTTGCGGTACCAGATCCAGGCCTCGGGGTTGATCGGCTCACCGACCGACCCGAGGATCCGCAGCGAGGACAGGTCGAACTTCGCCGGGATGTCGTCGCCCCACTTCATGCAGGCGCGGATCGCGGTCGGCGCGGTGTAGAGGATCGTCACGCCGTACTTCTGGACGATCTCCCACCAGCGGCCCTGGTGCGGGGTGTCGGGCGTGCCTTCGTAGAGCACCTCGGTCGCGCCGTTGGAGAGCGGGCCGTAGGTGATGTACGAGTGGCCGGTGACCCAGCCGACGTCGGCGGTGCACCAGAAGACGTCGGTCTCCGGCTTGAGGTCGAAGACGGCGTGGTGGGTGTACGAGACCTGGGTGAGATAGCCGCCGGTGGTGTGCAGGATGCCCTTGGGCTTCCCCGTCGTGCCGGAGGTGTAGAGGATGAAGAGCGGGTGCTCGGCGTCGAACGCCTCGGGGGTGTGGGTCTCGCTCTGCCGCTCGACGATCTCGTGCCACCACACGTCGCGGCCGTCGTGCCAGGCGATGTCCTCCTGGCCCGTACGGCGCACGACCAGCACGCTGCGCACCTTCTCCGTGCCCGGCCTGGTCAGCGCCTCGTCCACGGCGGGCTTGAGGGCGGACGCCTTGCCGCGGCGGTAGCCGCCGTCGGCGGTGATCACCACGCGGGCGTCGGCGTCGTCGATACGGGTCGCCAGCGCGTCCGCGGAGAAGCCGCCGAAGACGACCGAATGCGGCGCGCCCAGGCGGGCGCAGGCCAGCATCGCGATGACCGCCTCCGGGATCATCGGCAGATAGATGGCGACCCGGTCGCCGGTCCGGACACCCAGCTCGATCAGGGCGTTGGCGGCCTTGGAGACCTCCCGCTGGAGCTCGGCGTAGGTGATCGTGCGGGTGTCGCCGCCCTCACCCTCGAAGTGGATGGCGACCCGGTCGCCCAGGCCGTTTTCCACATGCCGGTCCACGCAGTTGTAGGCGACGTTCAGCTTGCCGTCCGCGAACCACTTCGCGAAGGGCGGATTGGACCAGTCGAGTGTCTCGGTGGGCTCCACCGCCCACTTGAGGCGTTTGGCCTGCTCGGCCCAGAAGCCCAGCCGATCCGCCGCGGCCTGTTCGTACGCGGCAGCCTTGACGTTGGCATGCGCGGCCAGATCGGCGGGCGGTGCGAACCGTCGCTCCTCTTTCAGCAGGTTGGCCAGGCTTTCGTTGCTCACGACATCTCCCATTCCCAGGGCGTCCGATGTGTCCCCGGGCCATAGCTCATCAGCCCACGCCCGGCCGTGACAAGGCCTGTGGATAAATATTGGTGTAGACCTGTCGAATGGCGGTCTGTTCCAGGGCCGTTCGGGGGATGCCGCGCAGGTCAGACCGTGGCCGGCGCCGGCTCGCCGCAGACCGCCGCGAACCGCCCGGTGGCCTCGTCGAGTACGTACGCCTGCGCGTCGCCGACATGAAAATACATGCCGTGCAGTGCGAGCGAGCCCTCCGCCACCCGGCGGGCCACGCACGGGTGCTCCCGCAGATGGTCGAGCTGTTGCAGGACGTTGACGAGCGCCAGGCGTTCCTGGTCGTCGGCCACCGGCCGGTTGTTGAGGGAGACCTCGCCCCGGCCCAGCCGTCCGATGCGCGCCATACGGGCCAGACTCGGCCGGCCGTGCCGCAGCCACCGGGCGAGCGGGGTCGGCTCGGCCTCGTCCGGTGCCGCGGAGGCCAGCAGCGCCCCCATCGCGCCGCACCCCGAATGCCCGCACACCGTGATCGAGCCGACCCGCAGCACCTCCACCGCGTACTCGATCGCCGCCGCCACCGAGTCGCAGGAGGCGTCCGAGCCGGGCGGCGGCATCAGATTGCCCACATTGCGAACGGTGAACAGATCTCCCGGCCCACTGGACGTGATCATGCTGGTGACCAGCCGGGAGTCGGCACAGGTCAGGAACAGCTGGGTGGGCCGCTGGCCCTCGCGCGCCAGCCGGGCCAGCTCCTCGCGCACCAGCGGGGCCGTATGGCGCTGGAAGGCGCTGACCCCGCCCAGCAGTTGGCTGCCGCTGCTCTGGGGCGCCGACTCCGGGGCCGGGGCGGGCCGGGTGCAGTGGTGATTGCGCCACGGGGTCCAGGGGCGGCAGGAGTGCGCGCTGGCCGGTTCGGCGATCGGGCGGCCCGAGCGGCCTCCGAGGGTGACCCAGCCGCCGTGCGCCCGGTGCCCGGCGGACCAGGACCGCAGTGCCTCGTAGGCGGCATGGTCCATGAACGATCCGCACAGCTCGACGACCACGTTGGCGCGGGCCGGCACCAGCGCGAGCGCCCGGGTCAGCCGCGGCACCGCCAGGAACGTCAGCTGCCCGCTGACACGTACCCGGTGGCAGTCGGCCTCCTCGGTGACCGCGATACGCGTGTGGGTCAGCCGTCGCAGGGCCAGGAACACCGAGACCGCGATGCCGGTTGCCACGCCCTGAAGTACGCCGAGGATCACGACCGCGCCCAAGGTGGCGGCGTACACCGGGAATTCGCGGTGCCGCTGCACATGGCGGATATGCGCGAAGCTCACCATCCGTACGCCGACGACCATCACCAGGGCGGCCAGCGAAGCCAGCGGGATCAGCTCCAGCGTCCCGGCCAGCAGGCCCGCGCAGACCAGCACCCACACGCCGTGCAGCACCGTTGCGCGCCGGGTCGCCGCGCCCGCCTTGACGTTCGCCGAGCCGCGCATCGCGCCTCCGGAGACGGGCATGCCGCCCAGCAGCCCGGAGACGACATTGGCGACGCCCTGACCGGCCAGCTCGCGGTTGAGCTGCGAGCGGCCCTCGGGGGCGCCGGGCTGCTCGGCCGCGAGGCGGTCCACCGCCACCGCGGACAGCAGGGACTCCATGCTGGCCACCAGGGTGACGGTCAGTACCGCGGCGGCGGCCGCCGGCCAGGAGGCGTCCGGCAGCGCGGGCAGTTCGGGCAGCCGCCAGGACGGCAGATCGACCCGCGGCACCGCCATCCCGGCGCTGATCGCCGTGGCGGCGAGGACGGCGGCCAGCGGGGCCGGGATCATCCGCGCCAAGCGCCCGCCGCGGCCCGGCAGGCGCTTCCAGCCGGCCAGTACGGCGACGGTGACGGCGCCGATCAGCAGGGCAGCGGCGTGCGGGTGCTCCAACTGGCCGGGCAGCGCCGCGACGTTGTCGAGCGCCGAGCTGTCGGGGCTGCCGCCGAGCACCACATGCAGCTGCCCGACGGCGATCGTCACGCCGATCCCGGCCAGCATGCCGTGCACGATCGCCGGGCTGATGGCCAGCGCCGCGCGGGCCACCCGCAGTGCCCCCAGGGCGAGTTGGGCGAGGCCGGCGAGGACGGTGATGGCGCAGGTGGCGCGCCAGCCATAGCGCTGCACGAGATCGGCGGTGATCACCAGCAGGCCGGTGGCGGCGCCGGTGACCTGGAGCGGGGCGCCGCCGAGCAGGCCGGCGCCGATGCCGCCCACGACCGCGGCGACCAGGCCGGCCTGCGGCGGGGCGCCGGTGGCCAGGGCGATGCCGAGCGACAGCGGAACGGCGAGCAGGAAGACGACGATCGAGGCGGACAGGTCCCGGCGCAGCGTCGCGCTGCGGGGCTTCTCGGCGCGCGGCCCGGGCGCGGGCTGCGTAAGGATCTCGGGCCGGCTCGCGGACGGGATCTCGGCGGGGTGCGGGGCGCGCGGCTTCGGCGGCGGCGACTTCTCGATCTGCGACATTCCCGTCTCCTCCGGGGCGACGCGGTCGCGCAAGAGCGCGATCGTGGGCGGCGGTGTACTGCGGCGGGACGCGAGCCGGCCGGGTGGCCCTCGTGCGGGTGATGGTCCGGCGACTCTCAAGCTTCGGTAAATGGATCGTAATGACACGTAAAGGTAAAGGGAAGGTTTTTCGGGCATACGACGCAGTGATTCCACCTATCGGGTGAATTTGGATGACTATTGGACTGTCCCTTTTCTCGACTCCCTCGATTTCGCGTGGATTACGGGTAGTTCTTCCGATTAATCACTCGGAAGGTGCCGCGGCACCGGGATTGAGGTGGGCCGATGGCGGCACCGGCGAAGGTCACGACGTCCATAGCGGCGGCGGTGGCGCTGGCCGCGATAGCCGGCTGTGCCGGGCCCCTCCGGGGCGGCCCGGCCCCGCACACGAAGAAGGGCCGGGTCGCGCCGCATGCCCCCGCCCAGACGCTCCGGCTCATCGGCGACGGCTCCACCGCCTACACCGGGGAGCAGCCCAACCAGCCCACCCCCGTCCGCCTCGAGCCGGGCAAACGGCCCCCGCAGTTCGTGGTGTTCTCCTGGGACGGCGCGGGTGAGGACGGCCGGCGGCTTTTCTCGCACTTCCGGGCGGTCGGCAAGAAGTACCAGGCGACCATGACGTTCTTCCTCAGCGGCGTCTATCTGCTCCCGGAGGACAAGCGGGACCTGTACGCCCCGCCCCGGCACGCCCCCGGCACCTCGGCGATCGGCTTCAACGACGTCCAGGGAATCAAGGACACCGTGACGCAGATACGCGGCGCCTGGCAGGAGGGCCACGAGATAGGCACGCATTTCAACGGCCACTTCTGCGGCCCCCGGGGCGCCGGCGTCTGGACGCCGGCCGAATGGATCAGCGAGATCGAGCAGGCCGAGGAGTTCGTCAAGCGCTGGAAGACCAACTCGGGCCTGACGTCCGAGCGGCCGCTGCCGTTCGACTACTCCCGGGAACTGGTCGGCGGGCGGGCCCCCTGTCTGGAGGGGCAGCGCAATCTGCTGCGCGCCGCCAGGGCGATGGGCTTCCGCTACGACGCCAGCTCGCCGGGAGGGCGGCAGACCTGGCCGCGGAAGGCCGGCGGCATCTGGGATTTCCCGCTGCAGGCAATACCGCTGCCCGGTCGGCGCTTCGAGACCCTCTCGATGGACTACAACTTCCTCGCCAACCAGTCCGGCACCACTCACGGCGACCGCGCCCTGCACGCCGCCTGGGGCAGGCAGATGCTCGGCGGCGTCATGGAAGGCTTCAAGCGGGCCTATCACGGCAATCGCGCACCGCTGTTCATCGGCGACCACTTCGAGTCCTGGAACGGCGGCACCTACATGGCGGCCGTCGAGAAGGCCATCAAGGCCATCTGCCTCAGAAAGGGCGTCCGGTGCGTCAGCTTCAAACAGCTGGCCGACTGGCTGGACGCGCAGCAGCCGGACGTACTGGCCAGGCTGCGGGGGCTGCGGGTGGGCGAGTCCCCGAAGGGCGGCTGGGCGTCGTATCTCGCCGACGCGGCCGGTCCCCCCGGCAGGGCGGGTGTCCCC
Source organism: Streptomyces sp. NPDC101227 (assembly GCF_044767545.1). Classification (NCBI taxonomy): domain Bacteria; kingdom Bacillati; phylum Actinomycetota; class Actinomycetes; order Kitasatosporales; family Streptomycetaceae; genus Streptomyces; species Streptomyces sp. NPDC101227. The sequence continues at coordinate 399,074 of NZ_JBIWOD010000005.1, forward strand.
GATACGGCCGGTGGCACCCCGTACGCCACCCCGTATGCCCCGACGGGCAGGCCGGACGGGCCGGTGCTGCCCGCCGACGCGGACGCGCGGAGCGGGCCCATCAGGCCCATCGGACCCATCAGGCCGGCTGCGGAGTAGCCACCTCCTCCAGCAGTACGAAGGCGGGGTCGACCTGGGCGGCAAGGTCGGCGCCGGTCTTGGCGTTGCCCCAGCTCTCGGCGTTCTTGAGGTGGAAGTGCACCATCTGACGGGTGTAGCGCTCCCAGTCGCGGCGCTCGTACGAGGCATCGGCCGCGCCGTGCAGCGCCGCGAGGGCGCGACGGTTGGTCTCCTCCAACTGTGCGAAGGGGGCCGTGCGGCCCTTCTCCATGCCGCGCACCCAGTCGGAGTGCCCGACGGTCACCAGCAGATCGTCGCCCACCTCGGAGCGCAGATACGCCAGGTCGTCCGGGCCCTGGATCTTGTTGCCCACCACCTTCAGGGGGACGCCGAAATCCCGGGCGTACTCCTTGTACTGGCGGTAGACGCCGATGCCCTTACGGGTCGGCTCGGCCACCAGGAAGGTCATGTCGAAGCGGGTGAACATCCCGGAGGCGAACGAATCCGAACCGGCCGTCATATCGACGACCACATACTCCGTGCGGCCGTCCACCAGGTGATTGAGGCACAGCTCGACCGCGCCGACCTTGGAGTGGTAACAGGCCACGCCGAGATCGGACTCGGTGAACGGGCCGGTCGCCATGAGCCGTACGGAGCCGTCGTCCAGCGGGACGGTGCGGGCGCAGGCGTCGTAGACGGGGTTGTCCTCGCAGACCCGCAGCAGGCGTGAGCCCTCGCCGGGCGGGGTGGTCTTGATCATTGTCTCGGCGGAGGGGAGCCGGGGGTTGCTGCCGCGCAAGTAGTCCTTGATCAGCGGGAGATGGGCGCCCATCGCGGGAAGCGCGGCGGCCGCCTCCTCGTCCAGGCCGAGGGCGGCGCCCAAATGCTGGTTGATGTCGGCGTCCACCGCGATCACGGGGATCCGGGACGCGGCGAGATGCCGGATGAACAGGGAGGACAGGGTGGTCTTGCCGCTGCCGCCCTTGCCTACGAAAGCGATCTTCATGTTCACCAAGGGTAATCGTCATATTGCGGTGGGTGAGAGCTTTACGTGAAGAAGACCACTCCTTCGAGGGGTTCGGCCTGGTGGTGCGTAGGGTCGTGCCCATGGCTGCAGACTCCCGGGGCACGACCCCCGCACCCCCGAACGCCGGCGCCGATCCGCTCGCCGCCCTGGCGTCGCTCCCGGGGGTCGCCGACGCGGTGGACTCCGTACGCAAGGGCGTCGACCGGGTGTATGGACACCGGATCATGCGGCGCCGCAGCAATGAGGTCACCTCGGAGGCGGCGCTGCGCGGGGCGCGCGGTTCCGCGGCGCTCGCGGGGGCCGACTGGGCGCTCGAAGAGGTCCGGCGGCGCACCGACTTCGGCGTCGACGGCGAGCCGCGGACGGTCGGCGCCGCGCTGCGGCTGACCGCCGAGGCCGGGCAGCTGCTGAGCGTATGGCGGCAGTCGCCGCTGCGGGTGCTGGCGCGCCTGCATCTGGTGGCGGCGAGCGGGGAGGCGCCGGACGAGACGGTGGGGCGGCCGCGGCTGGGCGCCGAACCCGTGGACGAGCCGCTCATCGAGCTGGCGCTGCCGGACGCCGATGAGGTCGCGGGGAGGCTGGACGGCCTGGCGCGGCTGCTGCTGGCCGGCACCGAGGCGCCGGCCCTGGTGACGGCCGCGGTGGTGCACGGCGAGCTGCTGGCGCTGCGGCCGTTCGGCTCGTACAACGGGCTGGTCGCGCGGGCCGCCGAGCGGATCGTGCTGGTCGGCAGCGGGCTGGACCCGAAGTCCATCTGCCCGGCCGAGGTCGGACACGCCGAACTGGGGCGCGCGGCTTACGTGGCGGCCCTGGGGGGCTATGCCTCGGGGACCCCGGAGGGCGTCGCGGCGTGGATCGCGCACTGCGGCCGCGCGGTGGACCTGGGCTCCCGGGAGAGCACCGCGGTCTGCGAGGCGCTGCAGCGAGGCGCGGCATAAGGCCGGTCCGGCGAGGCACGGCACAGGCTTTGCGCCGCACGCGCGTGTCTGCCGCGGCATAAGCAGGACTAAGGGCGCTCGCCCCAAAGGGCGGCGCCCTTAACTGGTCTTTAGCAGTGCCGAAATCCATGCCCTGAAAAGGGGTTGCGGCGGTACCTGTACTGCTTGGTACCGCCGCTGGCATGTCTGTCGCGTGACCATGCGTGCACGATATTTTGCCGATCAGGTCGGAAACTTTGTCCGTTACCTGGTGCGGCTGGCCCGTAATCGACGGGTCGGCGTCGCGTGGGTGCCCGACTTTCATGCATCGGTCCGTGGGCCTTGCTGCGTTTTCAGGTAGTCCTCTCGGATGTCCTTGGTCTCGCGGGCCGTTAAGTCCTTTGTACTACTGATGCGGGGCAAGCGGAACCCCGTGCCGCAGATATTTACGTTTGGCCTCAAAAATGGGCAATGCGGGCAAGCTGTTTGGTCGTCGTCCGGCGCCGGCTCGCGTACCAGACCAGGCCCGCGGTGGCGGCCGCCGCGCCCACCGCGGCGACGGCGGCGAGCACCGGCCGAGGGGGCAAGGTCAGCGCAGGCAGCCGCTGCTTGAGCGGGACCGGCCGGTTGAAGGAGAGCACCGGCCAGCCGCGCGCCACCGCCTCGCGGCGCAGCGCCCGGTCCGGATTGACCGCGAAGGCGTGGCCGACCGCTTCCAGCATCGGGACGTCGGTTGCCGAGTCGCTGTACGCATAGCAGCGCTCCAGGTCGTAGCCCTCGGACGCGGCGAGTTCCCGAACGGCCTGTGCCTTGGTCGGCCCGTAGGCGTAGTACTCGACCTCGCCGGTGAAACACCCGTCTTCGCCGACCACCATTCTGGTGGCCACCACCCGGTCGGCGCCCAGGAGTTCACCGATCGGCTCGACGACCTCGGCGCCCGAAGTGGAGACGATAACGACGTCCCGCCCGGCGGCGTGATGTTCCTCGATGAGCGAGGCCGCCTCGTCGTAAATGATCGGGTCGATCAGACGGTGCAGCGTTTCGGCCACGATCTCCCGGACCTGGGCCACATCCCAGCCGCGGCAGAGAGAGGAGAGATATTCGCGCATGCGCTCCATCTGGTCGTGATCCGCGCCGCCGGCGAGGAACACGAACTGGGCATACGCGGTACGCAGGACAGCCCGGCGATTGATCAGGCCGCCTTGGTAGAACGACTTGCTGAAGGCCAGCGTGCTCGACTTTGCAATCACGGTCTTGTCCAAGTCGAAGAACGCGGCAGTACGGGGCGACGAGTGAGGCACGGAGTGGTTTTCCACGGGGCGAGCATAGGGGCAACCATTCGGCGTAAGGTGTGGCGCGTGGGTTTGCCTGAGAAGGCTCTCGGGTACACCATGGAAGTCACGGATCGTTCGCGACCGTGCTAACCCGGTCCGGCTCCTCCCCCCCCGAGTCGGCCGTGGGGACGACCCCCGCTCTCCCCCCCGGCGGGGGTCGTCGCATGTCCGGACGCCTTTTGCGCCGCCGGACCCGGATCCGGATCTTCCCCTTCGCCCGCGCGGCGGCTCCTTGATGACGCGCGCCACCCATAACTCCCTGTAGTCGCCGCGCTGCGCTGCGAAAGCTCTTCTTCGTCTCCGATCTCCTTGTCGGTCTTCGTCCCGCTCTGTGCCCCCAGAAGTAGTCGTTCATCGCTGGAATAGGTGACGGGGATATTCACAGCCGGGGAGTTGTCCACAGATTTGCGTCAAGATCCACGGGATTTTCCCGATCGCTGCATCGTAAAAGTCCGCGAGTTCGCGGATGCGTGAGTTGTGTAGCGATAGGGGGACGGAACGTGGCCGGAACCAGGGCATCCGATCGACCGGATCAGCGGGAGAACGGAAACAGCGAAGAGCGGGGCGCGCCGCTGATCATCACCGAGGACGAAGGCCTTCTCGACGATCTACTCCGGCTGTGTGCGGCGGCCGGCACGCGACCCGAAGTGGCACACGGCCGGCCGGCCCGGAACGGGCACTGGGAGACGGCGCCCCTGGTGATCGTCGGCGAGGACTGCGCGGCCCGGCTGAGCGGCGTCGGGCGGCGCGCGGGCGTGGTGGTCGCCGGCCGCGACGCCGACGATCCCGCGCTCCTGCGCCAGGCGGTCGCCCTCGGGGCGGAACGGGTGCTGGCGCTCCCCGACGGCGAACGCTGGCTGGCCGACCGGATCGCCGACGCCGTCGAGGGCGTCGGGCCACCGGCCCGCACGGTCGGCGTCATCGGCGGCTGCGGCGGGGCCGGGGCGAGCACCCTGGCCTGCGCCCTCGCCGTCACGGCGGCCCGGACGGAAGCGCGCACCATGCTGGTGGACGGCGATCCCCTCGGCGGTGGGATCGACGTCCTCCTGGGCGGGGAGAAGGAGCAGGGCCTGCGCTGGCCCGCCTTCTCCGAATCGCGCGGCCGGGTGGCCGGCGGGGTCCTGGCGGAGTCGCTGCCGCGGCTGCACTCCCTGCGGGTACTCAGCTGGGACCGGTCTGGCGAGGCCGCCATCCCGCCACCGGCCATGCGCGCGGTGCTCGCGGCGGCGCGCCGACGCGGCGGCGTCGTGGTGGTGGACCTGCCCCGCCGGGTCGACGACGCGGTGGCGGAGGCGCTGGCGCAGATGGACCTGGGGCTGCTGATCGTCCCGGCGGAGCTGCGCGCGGTCGCGGCGGCGCGGCGGGTGGCGGCCGGGGTGCGCGAAGTGCTCGGCGATGTCCGGGTGGTCGTACGCGGAGTGCCCGGACCGGACCCGGGGCTGGATCCGGACGAGATCGCCCGCCTGCTGGAGCTTCCGCTGGCCGGTGAACTCCCCTGGGAAGCGGACCTGTCGGGGGATCTGCGACGGGATGTGCCGCCGGGGGCCTATCCACGGCGGCCCCTGGCCCGGTTCTGTACGGCGTTCTGGGAGCGGGTGTTGGCACCACCGGGCTCGCCCCCGCCCCTGTCGGCTGCGGGCCGGCCGGACGTTACGGCCATCCGGGGCGGTGTCCGCGCATGACCGCACCGGATCTGCTGGAGGTGGTGCGCAGGCGGCTGGCCGAGGCCGGGGCGGAACCGACGCCGGCCCGGGTGGCGGTGGCGCTGCGGGAGGAGGGGCGGCTCCTCGGGGACGCCGAAGTGCTGGGCGTGGTGGCCGCGTTGCGGTCCGAGATGGTGGGCAGCGGGCCGCTGGAGCCGCTGTTGGCCGCGCCGGACGTCACGGACGTCCTGGTCACCGCGCCGGACGAGGTGTGGGTGGACCGGGGTGGCGGGCTCGAGCGTGCGGCGGTGCGCTTCCGGGACGCGGCGGAGGTGCGCCGGCTCGCGCAGCGGCTGGCGGCGGTGGCCGGACGTCGCCTCGACGACGCCCACCCGTGGGTCGACGCCCGGCTCCCGAACGGCACCCGGCTGCACGCCGTGCTGCCCCCGGTGGCCGTGGCCGGGACCTGCCTCTCCCTGCGGGTGCTCCGCCCCCGGGCCTTCACCCTCGCGGACCTGGTGGCGGCCGGGACGGTCCCGCCGGGCGGCGACCGACTGCTCACCGACGTGCTGGCGGCCCGGCTGTCCTTCGCGATCAGCGGCGGAACGGGCTCGGGCAAGACGACGCTGCTCAGCACCCTGTTGGGGCTGGTCGGTCCGAACGAGCGGATCGTCCTGGCCGAGGACTCGGCCGAACTTCGCCCGGACCATCCCCATGTGGTGCGGCTGGAGACCCGGCCCGCCAATCAGGAGGGCGTGGGGCGGGTGACGTTGCGGGACCTCGTACGGCAGGCGCTGCGGATGCGGCCCGACCGGCTGGTGGTCGGCGAGGTGCGCGGCGCCGAGGTCACGGATTTGCTGGCGGCCCTGAATACGGGCCATGAGGGCGGTTGCGGCACCGTCCACGCGAATGCCGCCTGCGATGTGCCCGCCCGCCTGGAGGCGCTTGGCTCGACGGCCGGGCTGGACCGCGCTGCCCTGCACAGCCAGCTGGCCGCCGCGCTCTCGGTCGTCCTGCATCTCGTACGCGACCGGTCCGGGCGCCGGCGGATCGCCGAGATCCATGTCCTGGAGCGGGACCGCGACGGCTTCGTGGTGACCGTACCGGCCGCGCTCTGGGGCCCGGGCGGATTCCAGGAGGCGCGTGGCCGGCGGCGGTTGGCGGAGCTCTGCGCGCGGGGCGGCGGGCGGTGATGGGCTCGGGGGCGACGGTGGCGGCGTTGATGGCGGTGCTCTGCGCGGGGGCGGCCGGATGGCTGGCCGCTGAGGGGCGGGACGTTGCGCGGCGCCGGGCTCGGGCGTTGCTCGGGGGCGGTGGAGCGGCGTCGGAGCCGGCGGTCCGCCGGGCCCGGTGGCGGTGTGCCGGTCGCCGGTGGCGTGGGCGTATCGGGCCGGAGGCCTGGTGCGTCCCGGTGGGGCTCGGGGTCGGCGTGGCCGGCGCATCCGTGGTGCCCGTGCTCGCCTCGCCGGCCGCCGCGTTCGTCGTCCGCCGGTGGCTGGCGGCCCGCGCCGCGGAGCGCGAGCGGGACCGGCGTACGGCGGCGGTGATCGGGCTGTGCGCCGCCGTGGCGGGCGAACTGCGCGCCGGACAGCAGCCGGACCGGGCGCTGCTCGCCACCGGGGTGCCGGGCCTCGGCGAGGACGGGGCGGCGGTGTCGGCGGCCGCGCGCTACGGAGGCGATGTCCCGCGGGCGCTGCGTAGGGCGGCGCGGCTGCCCGGGGCCGAGGGGCTGACCGGTATGGCGGCGTGCTGGCAGGTCGCGGTGCAGGGCGGCGCCGGGCTCGCCTCAGGGCTGGAGCGGATCGCGGCCGGGCTCAGGGCCCGACGTGACCAACGGGAGGAATTGCGCGCCCAGTTGGCGGGACCCCGGGTCACGGCGTTGATGCTCGCGCTGCTTCCGGTGGCCGGGCTGCTGATGGGCGGCGCGCTCGGCGCCGACCCGTTACGGGTGCTGCTGCACACCCCGGCGGGATGGGGCTGCCTGGTGATCGGCGGACTACTGGAGTGGGCCGGCGTGGCCTGGACGGCGGGGATCGTCGCGGCCGCCGGCGAGGAGAGGGGAGCGCGGTGAGCGTGGGGGTTGTCGACGCAGAAGTTATCCACAGGCTGGGGATGGTGATTTCGGCCGTGACGGCAATGGTGTGCGCGATCGCTCTGGCGCGGCGGGCGCGCCGCGGACGGGCCGTACGGAAACGGGCCCGGGCGATGCTCGGGGACGGTGGCGGGCGGGCCGTGCGGCGCCGCCAGGCGTCTGGGGCGCGTGGGGCGCGGAGTGGCGGGCGGCTGAGGCGTCGGCTGAAGGAGTGGGCGGGACCACTGGGCGCGGCGGGGTTCGTGGTCATTCTCGTCGGCGGAGCGGCCGGAGTCATGGCGGGGCTGGCCGTGGGCTGCGGTGCCCGGCTCTGGCTCGCACGACAACGGGCCGCGGAAGCCGGACGGTTGGCGGAGACCGCCGTGCGTGCCGAACTGGCGCCGGCCGCCGACCTGTTGGCCGCCACCCTCGCCGCCGGGGCCGGTCCGCGGGAGTCGGCCGAGGTGGTGGGCCGGTCGCTGGACGGGGCCGTCGCCGAGCGATTGCGCCAGGTGGCGGCGGAACTCCGCCTCGGCGCTGAACCAGCCCTCGTATGGCCGAGGTTGGCGGCCCTGCCCGGAGCCGAGGGGCTGGCGCGCTGCCTGGAGCGCGCCGGGATATCGGGCGTGCCGGCCGTCGAGTCGGTGGCCCGCATCGCGGCAGAGCTGCGCGCGGAGCACGGCAGAGCGGTGGCCGCACGGGCCCGGCGGGCGGGGGTGCTGGTCACACTGCCGCTGTCGGCGTGCTTCCTGCCGGCGTTCTTGATCCTCGGTGTGGCGCCGGTGCTGATCGGCCTGGCGGGCGGACTGCTGGGACGCAACTGACCTACGAGTCGCGGGTCATGCGCGGTTGGCCATGACTCATGCGCATGAATTCAAGGGGGATGACATGTTTCGACGTTGGTGGATGCGGCTGCGCACGACGGAGCGGGACCGGGGGATGGTCACGGCCGAGTACGCCATCGGCACGCTCGCGGCCTGTGCCCTGGCGGCGGTCCTGTACAAGGTCGTCACCAGCGGCGTGGTGGCGGACCTGCTGCAAGGCGTGCTGGAGAAGGCGCTCGGTGACCAGGTCTGAGACCGGGCCGCGCGGCCGGGCCGACCGGGACGCGGGCTTTGTGACGGCGGAGACGGCCGTGGTGCTGCCGGTGCTGGTGGCCGTGGTGGCGGCGCTCGTCTGGGGGCTGATGGCGGTCTGCGCCCGTATCGAGTGCCTGGATGCGGCGCGGGCCGGGGCGCGGGCGGCGGCCCGCTCGGAACCACGGGCCGCGGTGATCCAGGCGGCCAGGGGCGCGGCTCCGCGGGGCGCGCGGATCGAGCTGGCGCGGGAGGGCGACCTCGTACGCGTACGGGTCGCGGCCGAGCTGCCCGGTGTGGGGCGGCTGACGGCGCAGGTCAGAGGGGAGGCGGTGGCTCTTGCTGAGGAGACGGTGGGGCGGCGATGAGGGCTCTGCGACGGTGTGGACGGTCTTCGCGGCGGCGGCGCTCTGCGTGGTCTTCGCGGCCCTGATCGGTGTGGGCCAGGCCATCGCGGCGCGCCACCGGGCGGGCGGTGCCGCGGACCTGGCGGCGCTGGCCGCCGCGGACCATGCCCTACAGGGGCGAGCCACGGCCTGCGCGGCGGCCCGCCGGGTGGCACGCGCGCAGCACACGCGCCTGGTGCGCTGCTCGCTGGCCGGGGCGGTCGCCGACGTATCGGCCGAGGCGGGTGAGCGGCCGTACACGGCGCGGGTACGGGCCCGAGCCGGACCGGCCGCGCCCGTGCCGGCGCACCCGCTACGCCTCCTTGGGCGCGCCCCGCAGCAGCTCGCCCAGCAGCCGGATCGCGCCCCGTTTGTGGAGCGGATCGTTGCCGTTGCCGCACTTGGGGGACTGGATGCAGGACGGACAGCCGGCGTCGCACTCGCAGGCGGCGATGGCGCCGCGGGTGGCGGTGAGCCAGTCGGCGGCGGTGTGGAAGGCGCGCTCGGCGAAGCCCGCGCCGCCGGGGTGGCCGTCGTAGACGAAGACGGTCGGCAGGAGCGTGTCCGGGTGGAGCGGGACGGAGACGCCGCCGATGTCCCAGCGGTCGCAGGTGGCGAACAGCGGCAGCATGCCGATGGAGGCGTGCTCGGCGGCGTGCAGCGCGCCGCCCAGCTGCTGGGGATTGACCCGGGCGGCGTCGAGCTGGTCCTCGGTGACCGTCCACCACACCGCGCGGGTGCGCAGCGTCCGCGGCGGCAGGTCCAGCTTGGTCTCGCCCAGGACCTCGCCGGTGATGAGCTTGCGGCGCAGAAAGGAGACGACCTGGTTGGTGACCTCGACCGAGCCGAAGCACAGCCGGGCATCGCCCCACGGGATCTCCGTGTCGGTTTCGAGGATGGAGACGGCGGTCGTGTCGCGGGCCGTCGTGGAATAGGGCGGGTTGGCCTCCTCGACGAGGGCGACGTCGTCGTCGAGGTCGAGCCGCTTGACCAGATAGGTGCGGCCCTGGTGGAGGTGGACGGCACCGTCGTGGACGGTGGCGTGCGCGGCGCCGGCGTCCACGGTGCCCAGCAGCCGCCCGGTGCCGGCCTCGACGATCTGCACCGGCGAGCCGCCCTGGCCGCGGATGTCGGTGAGGTCGGCGGCCCGCTCGCGGCGCGTCCAGTGCCAGGCGGTGGCGCGCCGGCGCAGCAGCGCGGCGGACTCCAGCTGCGGCAGCAGCCCGGCGGTCGCGGGGCCGAAGAGCGGGAAGTCAGCTTCGGTGAGGGGGAGTTCGGAGGCGGCCGCGCACAGGTGCGGGGCGAGGACATACGGGTTGTCCGGGTCCAGGACGGTGGACTCGACCGGCTGGTCGAAGAGCGCCTCGGGGTGATGGACGAGATAAGTGTCCAGCGGATCGTCGCGGGCCACCAGGACGGCGAGGGCGCCCTGCCCGGAGCGCCCCGCCCGCCCGGCCTGCTGCCAAAGGGACGCGCGGGTACCGGGATACCCGGCGATCACCACGGCGTCCAGGCCCGAGACGTCCACGCCCAGCTCGAGGGCGGTGGTGGCGGCCAGGCCGAGCAGGTCGCCGCGGTGCAGCGCGCGTTCCAGGGCGCGGCGTTCCTCGGGCAGATAGCCGCCCCGGTAGGCGGCGACCCGCCCGGGCAGCGAGCGGTCCACCTCGGCCAGCCGTTCCTGCGCGATCAGGGCGATCAGCTCGGCGCCGCGCCGGGAGCGTACGAAGGCGACGGTGCGCACGCCCTGGACGGCGAGGTCGGTGAGCAGATCGGCGGTCTCGGCGGTGGCGGTGCGGCGTACCGGGGCGCCCTGCTCGCCGTGGAGCTCGGTCAGCGGCGGCTCCCACAGCGCGAAGACCAGCTCGCCGCGCGGCGAGGTGTCCTCGGTGATCTCCACCACGGGCAGGCCGGTGAGCCGGGTGGCGGCCTCGCCGGGCTCGGCGGCGGTGGCGGAGGCGAGCAGGAACACCGGCTCGGCCCCGTAACGGGCGCAGATCCGCCGCAGCCGGCGGATCACCTGCGCGACATGGGAGCCGAATACGCCGCGGTAGGAGTGGCACTCGTCGATGACGACATAGCGCAGGGCGCGCAGAAAGGAGGACCAGCGTGGGTGGGCCGGCAGGATCCCGCGGTGCAGCATGTCGGGGTTGGTCAGGACGTAGTTGCCGTACTGGCGCACCCATTCGCGTTCCTCGACCGGGGTGTCGCCGTCGTAGACCGCGGGCCGTATCGCCGTGCCCAGCGGGGCGGCCAGCTCGCGCACGGCGCGCCGCTGGTCGGCCGCCAGCGCCTTGGTGGGCGCCAGGTACAGGGCCGTGGCCCCCCGGCCGTTGGGCGCCTCGGAGCCGTCCAGCAGCGTGGAGAGGACCGGCGCGAGATACGCCAGGGACTTGCCGGAGGCGGTGCCGGTGGCGACGACGACCGATTCGCCGCGCAGCGCGTGTTCGGATGTCCGTGCCTGGTGGGCCCAGGGACGATCGATTCCGGCCGAACGGATGGCGTCGATCACTTCCGGCCGGATCTCTTCCGGCCAGTCGGCATGGCTGCCGATGCGCGGGGGCAAGTGCTCCGTATGAGTGATGCGCGCAGCGCGGGTCGCGCCCCGGGCGAGACGGTCGAGAATCATGCCTGGGGAGGGACGCGCACCCGCGTCCTGCGGCAGTCGATTGGAGGCCATCGGCACCGAGTGTGTCACCGGACTGACCGACAATGCTGACAAGGCGTCGTGCACGCCTGCTGGTAAGTGATTGAATGCCATCGCGGCTGCCAGATCCGCCCCTACTTCGGTGGGGAGGCCCCAGGGGGGCGACCGCTCGATAGCAAGGTGCTGGAGGATCCGTGGACCTGTCCCTGTCGACCCGGACCGTTGGCGACCGTACGGTCGTCGAGGTCGGTGGCGAGATTGATGTATACACCGCGCCCAAGCTGCGTGAGCAGCTGGTCGAGCTTGTGAACGACGGAAGCTACCACCTCGTGGTGGACATGGAACGTGTCGACTTCCTGGACTCCACTGGGCTCGGCGTGCTGGTCGGCGGGCTCAAGCGAGTGCGTGCCCATGAGGGCTCGCTGCGCCTGGTCTGCAACCAGGAGCGCATTCTCAAGATCTTCCGTATCACCGGTCTGACCAAGGTGTTCCCGATTCACACCTCGGTCGACGAAGCCGTCTCCGCGACGGACTGAGGCCGACTGATGCCCCGCGCCCCAGGCGCGGGGAAGGAAGTAGTGGGGGGTACCGGACGTCCTGTCCGGCCCCCTGCGTTGCACGTCCGCATATCGAGGGGGATGGCATGGCCACCGTCGAACTTCGCTTCAGCGCCCTTCCCGAGCACGTCCGGACCGCGCGTCTGGTCGCCGCTGCCGTGGCAAGGCGCGCCGGAGTGGACGAGGCCGTGCTGGACGAGGTGCGTCTCGCCGTAGGTGAGGCGTGCAGCCGCGCCGTGGGCCTGCACACCAGTAACGACATCGTGGCCCCGGTGCGGGTGCTGTTGATCGAGGACGAGAAGAAGTTCTCGATCGAGGTCGGCGACGAGGTACCGGGCGGGGCCGGCCCGGCCGGGGCGCATGCCGCGGACGGCGCCGAGGGCGGCGCGGACGGCGAGCCCGAGGGCGAGGACGAGATGGGCCTCGCGGTCATCAGCGGGCTGGTCGACGACGTCGAGGTGACGACCGGCGAAAGCGGCGGTGTGATCCGGATGAGCTGGCCGACGCCATCGGCCGCGGTCGTGCCGTAGCGCAACGCCGCAACCCGATCGGTTCGCGCCGATCTTCTCGGGTGCACACGGGTGCGCACGGGTGCACTTCGATCTTCGTTGCGCCGATCTTCAGCGTGCCGAGCCCTTGTGGCCGTCGCGCGCTTTGTTGTGCGCGCCCACGGAGCCCCCTGGGCGGCCCCTCTGCGCCCACTACGCCACCCGGCTCACCGACGGGCCCGGCCGGGCGGCTCCGCCGATGACGCGGGCCTGGCGCTCGCGCCGAGGAGGCCGTGCGTCCGCCGTACGAGCCGGGGACGCCGCCGGCCGGCCGGCGGCCGCCACCACCCCCCAGGGTCCCGATCCGGACCCGATCGGGACCCGATCCGGACCCGATGTGACGCGGCATCAATCGTGATCGAGGGGGCGTCGGGAGTCCCGGGTCACTCGTTCGGCGGTGGCCGGGGGGACCAATTATCTCTGTCGTCACGCCGGTCACATCCGGCCCAGGTGATCGCATAACGTCTTTGAACAGCGGCGATCAGTACGACAGGGAGATCATCTGTCACCGGTCAGCGAATTCGCCGCTTTCCTCCGTCCGGGCGAATTCTGTGGCCGACATCCTTTTGATCATCGCGGCTACCGGCGAATTCCCTTTGAGGCGCACTGTTTTGATCAGGTGTGGCTCCCTACAATCCGTCCACATCTTGCTCAGGACGCCTGAGCGTGCTTCCGCGCGCCCATGTGCCAAACGTCAAGGAGGACGAATGGCGGGGCCTTACACCCCTCAGTTGCTGGACACCCCCTCATTTCTGGCCGGACCGACGCTGACGTCAGGCAATCGCGGCATCGTGCTGGTGATCGCCGTCGTCGCGCTGGCCGCACTGGCCGTCGCGGCGGTGCTGGTCCGCCAAGTGCTCGCGGCCGGCGAGGGAACCGACAGTATGAAGAAGATCGCGGCGGCCGTGCAGGAAGGCGCAAACGCCTACCTGGCCCGGCAGCTGCGAACCCTCGGCGTATTCGCCGTTGTGGTGTTCTTCCTGCTCATGCTGCTGCCCGCGGAAAATTGGACGCAGCGCGCGGGACGCAGCGCCTTCTTCTTGATCGGTGCCGGATTCTCCGCGGCCACCGGCTATATCGGCATGTGGCTCGCGGTGCGCAGCAATGTGCGAGTGGCCGCCGCCGCCCGGGAAGCCACACCGGCCGAGGGCGATACCAAAGAAAAAGATCTTACGGCTGTCGCGCACAAGGCTATGAAGATCGCTTTTCGTACGGGCGGCGTCGTCGGCATGTTCACCGTCGGGCTCGGCCTGCTCGGCGCCTCCTGCGTGGTGCTCGTGTACGCGGTCGACGCGCCCAAGGTGCTGGAGGGCTTCGGCCTCGGTGCCGCGCTGATCGCGATGTTCATGAGGGTCGGCGGCGGCATCTTCACCAAGGCCGCGGACGTCGGCGCCGACCTCGTCGGCAAGGTCGAGCAGGGCATCCCGGAGGACGACCCGCGCAACGCGGCGACCATCGCGGACAACGTGGGCGACAACGTCGGCGACTGCGCCGGCATGGCGGCCGACCTCTTCGAGTCGTACGCCGTCACCCTGGTCGCCGCGCTCATCCTGGGCATGGCGGCCTTCGGCAACGCCGGGCTCGCCTTCCCGCTGCTGGTCCCGGCCATCGGCGTGCTCACCGCGATGATCGGCATCTTCGTCGTGGCGCCCCGGCGCAGCGACCGCAGCGGCATGACAGCCATCAACCGCGGCTTCTTCATCTCCGCGGGGATCTCGCTGGTCCTGGTGGCCGCCGCGGTGTTCACCTACCTGCCGTCCAGCTACAAGGACCTGAAGGGCGTCACCGACGCGGACATCCTCGGCCGGTCCGGCGACCCGCGGATGCTGGCCCTGGTGGCGGTCGCCATCGGTATCGTGCTCGCCGCGCTGATCCAGCAGCTGACCGGCTACTTCACCGAGACCAGCCGGCGTCCCGTGCGGGACATCGGGAAGACCTCACTGACCGGCCCGGCCACCGTCGTCCTCTCCGGTATCTCGATCGGTCTGGAGTCGGCGGTCTACTCGGCGGTGCTGATCGGTCTGGCCGTCTACGGGGCGTTCCTGCTGGGCGGCGCGTCCATCATGCTGGCGCTGTTCGCGGTGGCACTGGCCGGTACCGGCCTGCTGACCACCGTCGGCGTGATCGTGGCGATGGACACCTTCGGCCCGGTCTCCGACAACGCGCAGGGCATCGCCGAGATGTCCGGCGATGTCACCGGTGACGGCGCGCAGGTCCTGACCGACCTGGACGCCGTCGGCAACACCACCAAGGCCATCACCAAGGGCATCGCCATCGCGACGGCGGTGCTGGCGGCGGCCGCGCTGTTCGGCTCGTACCGGGACGCCATCGGGACCGCCGTACGCGAGATCGGCAGTGCCGCGAGCGGAATGGGGCTGAGCCTGGACATCTCGCAGCCGAACAACCTGGTGGGGCTGGTGCTCGGCGCCTCGGTCGTGTTCCTGTTCTCGGGGCTGGCGATCAACGCCGTGTCGCGGTCGGCGGGCGCGGTGGTCTTCGAGGTGCGCCGGCAGTTCCGGGAGAAGCCCGGAATCATGGACTACACCGAGACGCCGGAGTACGGGCGGGTCGTCGACATCTGCACCAAGGACGCGCTGCGCGAGCTGGCGACCCCGGGGCTGCTGGCGGTGCTCACCCCGATCGCGGTCGGCTTCTCGCTCGGCGTCGGCGCGCTCGGCTCGTTCCTGGCGGGTGCGATCGGCACCGGCACGCTGATGGCGGTCTTCCTCGCCAACTCCGGTGGCGCCTGGGACAACGCGAAGAAGCTGGTGGAGGACGGCCATCACGGCGGCAAGGGCAGCGAGGCGCATGCCGCAACCGTCATCGGTGACACCGTCGGCGACCCGTTCAAGGACACCGCGGGCCCGGCGATCAACCCGCTGCTGAAGGTCATGAACCTGGTGGCGCTGCTGATCGCCCCGGCGGTGGTGAAGTTCTCGTACGGCGCGGACAAGAACACCGGCGTACGGATCGTGGTCGCGGTGCTGGCGCTCCTGGTCATCGTCGGTGCGGTGTACGTCTCGAAGCGGCGTGGAATCGCCGTGGGTGACGAATCCAACTCCGGACATCCGGAAAAAGTCGCCAAGTCGACAGAGACGGCCCCCGTCTCCTAGCTGACGGCCTCTCGGAATAGGCCCCGCAGCGGCTCAACGGGCGGGTGGACGGCGCATTTTGCGGGCGCCGGCCACCCGCCGTTGTTGCGCTCGGCCGGCCCTGCGCTCCTTGGTGCAAATGGCTGCAATGAGGGCCGGGCGGGATGCCCGACCCATCGACCAGGCCGTTTGGACGTGTATGTTCCGGGGCCGAGAGCCATGGAAGGGACCAATCCGGTGAACAAGAAGCTTGTGGCTGCACTGTCCGGCGGTGCGGCACTCCTGCTCGCGCTGACCGGCTGCAGCGACGACAGCAACAAGGAACTCGACAGCTGGGCGAAGAAGTTCTGCGACCCCGCGCAGGCCCAGTTCAAGGCGATCCAGGACGCGAACGCCGCCATGCAGGCGACCGAAGGCGGCAGCACCGACTCCAAGAAGATCCAGCAGACGGACTCGGCGGCCTTCCAGAAGATCTCCCAGGCCTACGCGTCGTTGGCCACCTCGCTGGACAAGGCGGGCGCCCCGCCCAGCGACGGCGGCCAGGACGCCCAGAAGAACGCGGTGAACGAACTCAAGTCGCTCTCCAAGGGCTATGAGAGCCTCAAGAAGCAGATCGACTCGCTGTCCACCCAGGACAAGGCGAAGTTCGCGGCGGGCCTGAGCGATCTGTCCGAGGGCATCAAGAAGCTCAACACCCAGAGCGAGCAGGCCTTCAAGAAGCTGGAGTCCGGCGACGTCGGCAAGGCGATGGCCAATCAGAAGGGCTGCCAGAGCCAGGGCGGGTCCAGCGGCCCGACGGCCAAGCCGGCCACGCCGGCCACGCCGTCCAAGTCGTAGGCGGCACAGCCGGCCACGTCCGCAGGTCCGCAACGGCCCGGCGACGCGCCCGAGAGGGGCGTGGCACCGGGCCGTCGCCGATTGTCAGTGGTTGGCCTGACAATAGGAGCGTGAGTACGCACCTCCCCACCGCAGATGCCCAGGACCCCGAGAGCGCCGCGCGCACCGAGCGGCTGCGCCAGGCGCTGCTGGCCGCCGCCTTCACCGCCGACGGCCTGCTGGACCTGCTCGGCGCGCCGGCCTATGCCGCGCTGGCGCGCAACGAGACCGTCCCCGCGCTGCGGGCGACGCGCGGCGACGGCCCGCTGGAGACCCTGGTGCGGCTGTTCCTGCTCCAGCATCCGGTGGCGGAGCGGCGGGCCCGGGCCGCGCTGCCGGTGGCGGACTGCCTCGCCGACGGCTGGCTGGAGCGGGACGGCGACGACGTGCGCGCCACGGTGGACGTACGGCCGTACGGCGGCCCCGAGGGGCAGGACTGGTGGATCGTCTCCGACCTCGGCTGTGCGGTCGGCGGTGCGGGCGGCATCGGCGGCGCCCGCGCCAAGGACCGCGCGCAGCTGGTGCTCGGCGTGGGCGGCGCGTCCACGACCCTCGCCGGGATCACGGCGCGCACGCCCGTCGCCAAGGCCCTCGACCTCGGCACGGGCTCCGGCATCCAGGCACTGCACGCCGCCCAGCACGCCACCCGCGTCACGGCCACGGACCTCAACCCGCGGGCGCTGCGGATCGCCGCGCTGACGCTGGCGCTCTCCGGGGCGCGCCCGGCGGACCTGAGGGAGGGCTCGCTCTTCGAGCCGGTCGGGGAGGAGAAGTACGACCTGATCGTCTCCAACCCCCCGTTCGTGATCTCGCCCCTCCGCCCCGAGGGAGCTCGGCTCACCTACCGGGACGGCGGGATGGGCGGTGACGACCTGTGCCGGACCCTCGTCCAGCAGTCCGCGGCGCATCTCAATGACGGCGGGTACTGCCAGCTGCTGGCCAATTGGCAGCACGTGGCGGACGAGGAGTGGCACGACCGGCTGCGCTCCTGGGTGCCGCGCGGCTGTGACGCCTGGATCGTGCAGCGGGAGGTGCAGGACATCACGCAGTACACCGAGCTGTGGCTGCGCGATGCGGGCGACCACCGCGCCGGTGACGAGTCGTATGCCGCGCGGTACGACGCCTGGCTCGACGAATTCGAGGCGCGCGGGACCAAGGCCGTCGGCTTCGGCTGGATCACGCTGCGCAAGTCCGGTTCCGACAGCCCGGCCATCACGGTCGAGGAGTGGCCGCATCCGGTGGAGCAGCCGCTGGGGGAGTCGGTCGTGGGGCATTTCGACCGCCAGGACTATCTGCGGGCCACGGATGACGCGGCGCTGCTCGCCGGCCATTTCCGGCTCGCCGATGAGGTGGTGCAGGAGCAGGTCGGGCTGCCCGGGGCGGAGGATCCGGAGCATGTGGTGCTGCGTCAGCACCGCGGGATGCGGCGGGCGACGAAGGTGGACACGGTCGGCGCGGGCTTCGCCGGGGTGTGTGACGGCTCGCTGCCGGCCGGGCGGATCCTGGACGCCATCGCCCAACTCGTCGGCGAGGACCCGGTGCTGCTGCGGGACCGTACGCCGGAGTCGATCCGGATGCTGATCGAGCAGGGGTTCCTGGAGCCGGTGGCGTCGCGGGGCTGAGGCGGCACGGCCGGGGCGGTTTCCCGGTGCGGGAGGTCGGATTCCCATAGCGGGTCCTCGCGCGGGGCACCCGTACGGGCGCATTCCCCGGGCCAAACGGAAGTCGTTCATCCGGCGTTCTCCCGGGCGCTGCCCGCGGGTGCCACGCTGCGCGTATGGAGAGTGGACCCGAGGCGTTCGCGGGGGCGGCGTTCGCGCTGTTCGGCGCTGGACTGCTGCTGTGGACGGGCGTATGCGTACGGACCGGGGCGCCGGTCGCCGATGGCGTCGGCCGGGCGGTGGGGGCCGTGACCGCGTTGCTGTTCGCGGTGGCGTTCCTGGGCGCGGGGGTCTGGATGCTGGCGTCGCTGTAGCCGCTCCGGCCGGACGCCGGGGCCGGCGGACTCCCGAGGGGGCGTCAACTGGTCGCCGGGCTGCGGTCGTTCACTTCCGGCCAGTTGTGTTCGGGGTGGCCGACACGCGGCGGGCCGGGGAACCTCCGTATCGTGCCGCTCGTGTTTCTCGGTGAAGGTCACGAATCGGCTTGTCAGTGAGGAACCCCCATGAACCGTTCACTTCGCTACGTCGCCGTCGGTGTGGTCGCCGTCGCCCTGCTCGCCGGAGGATCGGCCGCCGCGTTCGCCGCGCCGAGCCAGCTTCACGCCCCGACGCCCGTAGTGGCCACCGCCCCGGCCACGGCGCAGCTGACCGCCAAGGCGAGCGCGACCACGGTCAACGCCTGGCAGGAGTTCCGGATCTCCGGCACGGCGAAGGGCATCGCGGCGGGCAGCAAGGTCACCGTCCAGCAGAAGCAGGGCTCCAAGTGGGTCGCGCTGCCCGCCCAGGCGCCGGTCCACACCACGGGTACGTACTCGGTGCGGGTCAAGCTCGGCATCAAGGGCGTCAATCAGCTCCGCATCGGCGCGGGCAGCGCGATATCGCCCGTGGTGACCGTCACCGTTCGCTGAGCGGCGGCCGAAGGCGGCCCGGGCCGGTGTCCGACCCGGGCCCGTGTCCGGTCCGGTACGGCGTCCTCCCCGGGCGACGTCCCGTCCGGTATCGGCCGGGGAGGACGCCGTCCGGCCCCGGCTCAGCCGACGAGATTGCGGGCGACCATCCACACCAGCCCGATGCCCAGCGCCACGGCATTGCCGCGGGCGGAGAGCCGTAGCCGGAAGTACCGCCCGCGCAGTCCCGCGTTCAGCCAGCTCGCCAGGGCCCACACAACGGCCGGTACACCCAGCGTGAGCACCACGATGTTGTCGTGGAAGGCCGCCAGGACATCGCCGTGCATCAGGTCGTACGCCATCCGCGTCCCGCCGCACAGCGGGCACAGCAGCCCGGTGGCCAGCTTGAACGGGCAGGGGAGCAGGATCTGCCCGGGCTGGTGCGGGTCGGTGTGCCAGAGGTAGACGGCTCCCAGCGCACCGACGCCGAGCCCGAGGGCCGCGATGCGCAGGGTGCGCCTGCGGATGGCGGTGGCGGAGAGCGACACGGAACTCACACGCTCAGCGACCTGGCGTAGTTGACCTGGTTGATCACGAACATGACCTGCTCGGGCGACTGCACCGGGATCATCGTGGAGTGGTGCCGGCCGCCGCTGTTGACCGTGACCTGCACAAACCCGGTGGTGGTGCGCTCCTTCATCAGCAAGAAGAGCAGTCCGAGCAGACAGAAAAAGAAGAAGACGATGGCGAGCACGATGCCGGCCGTCTGGATCTTCTCCTCCGTCCGCGACATGTCGGTCGCCGTCCACACCGCACCCTTGAGCGGCATGGGACCGGCCGGCGTCATGATCGTGTCGCCGGTCACGGCTATGTCGCCGAGCGACAGCGCCATACCGGCGGGCTGCATGGCCTGTCCCGGGACGGCGACGGGCGCCGGCTGCGGCGGCGCGCCCGGCGGGAAGCCCGGCGCGGCGGCGGGCGCGACGGGCGGCGGGGTCTGCTGGGGATAGCCGTATCCCGGCGGCGTCTGCGCGGCCTGCGGATATCCGTAGCCGGGTGCACCCGGGGCGCCGCCCTGCGGGTAGCCGTACCCGGCGGCGGGGCCGCCGTCCTGCGGAGCGGCGTAGGGATTGTCGGCCGACGGCTTCGCGAGCGGATTGTGGCCGGGCTCTTCCGGCGGCGGTCCGGGGTACTGGTTCGCCATAGGTGTTCTGACCCCCCGAGTCTGTGTGATGGCGGCAGTTGCCGGGCGCAGCGGTGGGCCGTGCCGCGTCCATCCTGCCAGCCGCCTGACGGGCCGTATCAAGACGGCGGCGGCTTCCGCAGCAGCCTTGTGACCCTCGCCGGGCCCACGGCCAGCGCCGATCCGGCGGCGCCCGCCGTGGGGATCGTCACTGTGTGAGATCACCGGCGGCGGCGCTATGGCGCCGGGCGCGGGTTCGGGGCAGGGTACGGAAGGGGTGCCGCCCTGATGGTGAAGATCGTCAAAGCCCCGTGAGAAGCGCCGTGTGCGGTCCGGGGCGGCACGAAGACATGTAGTCGGGTTACCGTTCGAGTGGCGTTGTGGGGTTTTTCCGTTTGACACGGGGGCGGGAGGTACCGTCACACTCCGCAGCGTCAAGCGTCACCGCAGTGGCCCCCAGCGTCCTGCCGGGGGACATTCCCAGCGTCGACCGGAGAGAAGAGCGAAGTTGTCCGCGACCAGCGAGACCCCAGAGGGCGGCACCCGCCGACTTGTCATCGTCGAGTCGCCTGCCAAGGCGAAGACGATCAAGGGCTACCTCGGCCGTGGTTACGTGGTCGAGGCCAGCGTCGGGCACATCCGCGACCTTCCCAATGGGGCGGCGGAGGTCCCCGCCAAGTACAAGGGCGAGCCGTGGGCCCGCCTCGGGGTGAATGTCGACGCCGACTTCGAGCCGATCTATGTGGTCAACAGCGATAAGAAGGACCAGGTCAAGAAGCTCAAGCAGCTGCTGGCCGAGTCCGACGAACTTTTCCTCGCCACAGATGAGGACCGCGAGGGCGAGGCGATCGCCTGGCACCTCCAGGAGCTCCTCAAGCCCAAGGTCCCGGTCCACCGGATGGTCTTCCACGAGATCACCAAGGACGCGATCCGCGAGGCCGTCGAGAACCCCCGCGATCTGAACCAGAAGCTGGTCGACGCCCAGGAGACCCGCCGTATCCTCGACCGCCTCTACGGCTACGAGGTCTCGCCGGTCCTGTGGAAGAAGGTCATGCCCCGGCTGTCGGCCGGCCGTGTGCAGTCGGTGGCGACCCGCCTCGTCGTCGAGCGGGAGCGCGAGCGCATCGCCTTCCGTTCCGCCGAGTACTGGGACCTGACCGGCACGTTCTCCACCGGCCGGACGGGCGACGCGAGCGATCCGGCCACCCTGGTCGCGCGCCTGAACACCGTCGACGGGCGCCGTATCGCCCAGGGCCGCGACTTCGGTCCCAACGGTCAGCTCAAGAACAGCGACGTACTCCATTTGGACGAGGCGAACGCCCGCGCGCTCGCCGCCGCCCTGGAGAGCACCGACTTCGCGGTCCGTTCGGTCGAGTCCAAGCCGTACCGCCGCTCCCCGTACGCCCCGTTCCGTACGACGACCCTCCAGCAGGAGGCCAGCCGCAAGCTCGGCTTCGGCGCCAAGGCGACCATGCAGGTGGCGCAGAAGCTGTACGAAAACGGCTACATCACCTATATGCGTACGGACTCCACCACGCTCTCGGACACCGCGGTCACGGCGGCCCGGCGGCAGGTGACGCAGCTGTACGGCGCCGACTACCTGCCGGACAAGCCGCGCACCTACGCCGGCAAGGTCAAGAACGCCCAGGAGGCGCACGAGGCGATCCGTCCCTCCGGCGACCGCTTCCGCACGCCCGCCGAGACGGGACTGACCGGCGACCAGTTCAAGCTCTACGAGCTGATCTGGAAGCGGACCGTGGCCTCCCAGATGAAGGACGCGACGGGCAACTCCGTCACCGTCAAGATCGGTGGCCGGGCCGCCGACGGGCGGGACGCCGAGTTCAGCGCGTCCGGCAAGACCATCACCTTCCACGGCTTCCTCAAGGCCTACGTCGAGGGCGCGGACGACCCGAACGCCGAGCTGGACGACCGCGAGCGCCGGCTGCCGCAGGTCGCCGAGGGTGATGCGCTGGCCGCGCGGGAGATCACCGCCGACGGACACGCCACCAAGCCGCCCGCCCGCTACACCGAGGCCACGCTGGTCAAGGAGCTGGAAGAGCGGGAGATCGGCCGTCCGTCGACGTACGCGTCGATCATCGGCACGATCCTGGACCGCGGCTATGTCTTCAAGAAGGGGACGGCGCTCGTCCCGTCGTTCCTGTCCTTCGCCGTCGTCAACCTCCTGGAGAAGCACTTCGGTCGACTGGTCGACTACAGCTTCACCGCCAAGATGGAGGACGACCTCGACCGCATCGCCCGCGGCGAGGCGCAGTCCGTGCCGTGGCTGCGGCGCTTCTACTTCGGTGTGGGCCATGGCGAGGGCGGCGCGGCGGACGCCGGGAACGGCGACGGCGACCACCTCGGCGGGCTGAAGGAGCTGGTCGAGGACCTGGGCGCGATCGACGCCCGGGAGATCTCCTCCTTCCCGGTCAGCGACGACATCAAGCTGCGGGTCGGCCGCTACGGCCCGTACGTCGAGCGCGGGGAGAAGGACGAAGAGGGCCACCAGCGCGCCGATGTCCCCGACGACCTCGCGCCCGACGAGCTGACCGTGGACTACGCGGAGGAGCTGCTCGCCAAGCCGAGCGGCGACTTCGAGCTGGGCATGGACCCGCATTCGGGCCACCAGATCGTCGCCAAGGACGGCCGCTACGGCCCGTACGTCACCGAGATCCTGCCCGAGGGCACGCCGAAGACCGGCAAGAACGCCGTCAAGCCGCGCACGGCCTCGCTCTTCAAGTCGATGTCCCTGGACACCGTCACCCTCGAGGACGCGCTCCGGCTGATGTCGCTGCCGCGGGTCGTCGGCAAGGACGCCGAGGGCGTGGAGATCACTGCGCAGAACGGCCGCTACGGCCCGTACCTGAAGAAGGGCACGGACTCGCGTTCCCTGGAGACCGAGGACCAGCTCTTCAACATCACGCTGGACGAGGCGCTGGCGATCTATGCGCAGCCCAAGCAGCGCGGTCGGGCGGCCGCCAAGCCGCCGCTGAAGGAGCTGGGCACGGACCCGGTCAGCGGCAAGCCGGTGGTCGTCAAGGACGGCCGGTTCGGTGCGTATGTCACCGACGGCGAGACCAATGCGACGCTGCGGCGGGACGACGACGTCGAGACCATCACGCCCGAGCGCGGCTATGAGCTGCTGGCGGAGAAGCGCGCCAAGGGGCCGGCGAAGAAGACCGCCAAGAAGGCGCCGGCGAAGAAGGCCCCGGCGAAGAAGACGGCCGCGAAGAAGACCGCGGCGAAGAAGACCACCACGGCCAAGAAGACGACCGCCAAGAAGGCCACCGCGAAGAAGACCACGGCGGCGGCGAAGAAGACGGCGGCGTCGGCCGAGGACTGACCGCCGGGCGGCGGCGGGCCGCCGACGCGCAGGACAAGGGCGGGCAAGACGGACTCCGGTCCGTCGAGCCCGCCCGTTTGTTCGGGCAGGCGTCCGGTAGTGCGGACGGTCCCGATAGGCTGGCAGGATGACGCGTGCCGAGCAGCCAACGGTCGTGCCCCCCACTTCAGACGCCCTCGCCGCGGATTCCCGCGAGCGCGCCGTACGGGCCCTGCTGCGCTTCCCTCCGCTGAAGCGACTGTGGAGCGCCCAGTTTGTCGGGGGTATCGGCGATGCCCTGTCCATGTTTGTCCTGGTGCTCCTCGCCCTTCAGGCGGCACTGTTCGTACCGATGGGCGGCGAGCCCGTCTTCGGCGGCGGTTATCGCGGCGCCGCCCTCGCGGTCACCGCGGCCTTCGGGGCCCGGATGCTGGCCACCTTGCTCTTCGGGGCCGTCCTGCTGGGTCCGCTGTCGTCGCTGACCTCGCCCTCGGGGCCGCTGGACCGGCGCTGGACGATGATCGGCGCGGACGGCCTGCGGCTGGCGCTCCTGGTCATCGCGCCCCTGTGGATCGACTGGACACCCACCGACGCACTGGCCTGGCTGCTGGTCACGATCTTCGTCACCGGCGTCGCCGAGCGCTTCTGGACCGTCGCGCGGGAGAGCGCGGCGCCCGCCCTGCTGCCCGCGCCCCCGCCGGAGGGCGCCGCCGTCCGGCCGCTCCCGGACAACATGGACGCCCTGCGCCGCCTCTCGCTGCGCACCAGCTTCATCGCGCTGCCGATCGCGGCCGCCGCCCTGGTGGTCGTCACCCTGATCAGCAAGCTGCTGGGCACCGGCCTCGACTGGTTCCACCTCCACCAGGCGGCCCTGGGCTCCTACGTGGCGGCCGGACTTTTCGCCGCCTCCGTGTCGATCCTCTACTTCATCGAACTCCCCGACGCGCAGACGCCGCGGCCGCGCTCCCCGCTGGAGGGGCTGCGCCGACCCAAGAACGCCGGGTCGGGTGCCGACAAGGGCCGCACCGGCGCGATCCCGCTGCTGGTGCTCGCCTGCGCCGCAGTCTCCGCCGCGATCGCCGCGGCCGTGTCGCTGGCCGTCCTGCACGCCTACGACCTGAGCGCCGGTCCTGCCACCTTCGGGCTCCTGGTGTTCGTGCTGACCGGCGGTACGGCCGCCGGGATCCGCGGCGCCCACAAGGTGCTGCCCGCCCTCTCGCGGCGCCGGCTGCTCGCCCTGGCGGTGGCCGTCACCGGGCTCGCGCTGCTGGCCATGGGGCTCGTCCCGGACCCGACGACGGTGCTGCTGCTGGGGCTGCTCGCGGGCGTCGCCGCGGGCATCGCGGCCAACACCGGCCATGTGCTGCTGGAGCAGGAGGTCGAGCGGTCCCGTGCGGCGCGTGCCACCGAGCATCTGCACGCCGTCGTCCGCCTCGCGGTCGCGCTGGCCGCCATCGTCGCCCCGCTGCTGGCCGCCGTCATCGGGCCGCACCGCTTCGACAACGGCACCTTCGCCTTCGCGCACGGCGGCGCCGCCTTCACGCTGATGCTGGCCGGCGCGCTGCTGCTGCCGGTCGCCGCCTGGGTGCTGGGCAAGGTCGACGACCGGCACGGCGTCCCGCTGCGGCGCGATCTGCGCGAGGCGCTGCGCGGCGGCGACCCGGACCAGACGCCCGCCGCCACCGGCTTCTTCATCGCCCTGGAGGGCGGCGACGGCGCCGGCAAGTCCACCCAGGTCGAGGCGCTGGCCGACTGGATCCGCGCCAAGGGGCACGAGGTCGTGGTGACCCGCGAGCCGGGCGCCACCGCCATCGGCAAGCGGCTGCGCTCGATCATCCTGGACGTGTCGACCACCGGGCTCTCCGACCGGTCCGAGGCGCTGATGTTCGCCGCCGACCGTGCCGAGCACGTCGACAGCGTGATCCGGCCCGCCCTGGAACGCGGCGCCATCGTCATCACCGACCGCTACATCGACTCCTCCGTCGCCTATCAGGGCGCCGGGCGCAACCTCGCCCCCACCGAGATCGCCCGCATCAACCGCTGGGCCACCGGCGGCCTCGTACCGCATCTGACCGTCCTCCTGGACGTCTCCCCGGAGACCGCCCGCGAGCGCTTCACCGAGGCGCCCGACCGGATGGAGTCCGAGCCCGCCGAATTCCATGAGCGGGTACGGGCCGGGTTCCTGACCCTGGCCGCCGCCGACCCGGCGCGCTATCTCGTCGTCGACGCCGGACAGGAGCCGGAGGCCGTCACCACGGTCGTACGGCACCGCCTCGACCAGGTCCTGCCGCTGTCCGAATCCGAGGTCAAGGCCCAGGTGGAGGCCCGCCAGGCGGCCGAGGAGGAAGCCCGCCGCAAGGCCGAGGAGGAGGCCGCGCGCAAGGCGGAGGAGGCGCGGCTGGAGCGCGAGCGCCAGGAGCAGCTCGCCAAGCTGCGCGCCGAGGAGGCGGAGCGCAAGCGCCAGGAAGAAGAGGCCGCCAGGGCACGCGAGGCCGCCCGCCAGGCGGAGGAGGCGCGGCAGCGCGCCGAGGAGGCCCGGCAGGCGGCGGAGGCGGAGCGGCAGCGCCGCGAGGCCGAGGAGCGCGCCCGCGAGGCCGAGCAGGAGCGGCTGAGGCAGCGCGCCGAGGAAGAGGCGAAGCTGCGCCGGGAGGCCGAGGAGCGCCGCCTGGAGAAGCAGCGCAAGGCCGAGGAGGCCCTGCTGCGCGCCGAACAGGCCCGGGTTGCCGCGGCCGAGGCGGCCGCCGCTGCGGAGGCCAGGGCGGCGGCGGAGGCGGCCGCGGCGGCCGATGCGCCGACCGCGGAGACGCGGGTCGCGGATCTGCGGAAGCGGTACGTGGAGGACGGCGGTACGAGCTCCGCCGCGGCCTCCGGTTCCGACGGCGAGCGCACGGAGTCGCTGCCGCGGCCCGAGGCGTCGGGGAGCGCGGCGGACGAGACGGCGGTGCTGCCGCGGTACGGCGCCGGGCCGGACGCCGAGGAGACCAGCGTCCTGCCGCCCGTACGGGACGGGGGCGACCCCGCCGACCGGGTGCCGCCGTGGATGTTCCGCAAGGAGCACGCCGCCGGCGCGGCGCCGCAGCAGTCCGGCCCCACCGAGTCGGGCGCCGAGCGCACCCGCGAACTCCCGCAGATCGACCCGGCCACCGGCCGCCCCGTGGAGCCGCAGCGCTCCCGCCCCCGCCCGGACTGGGCGGAGGAGACCCCGCTGGACGATCTGCCGACGCTGGCCGACGAGCTTCTGGGCCCGCACGCGGACGCGG
The DNA here is from genome assembly GCF_044767545.1 of Streptomyces sp. NPDC101227. Taxonomy (NCBI): domain Bacteria; kingdom Bacillati; phylum Actinomycetota; class Actinomycetes; order Kitasatosporales; family Streptomycetaceae; genus Streptomyces; species Streptomyces sp. NPDC101227. The sequence continues at coordinate 425,657 of NZ_JBIWOD010000005.1, forward strand.
ACGCGGATGGGGACGGGGACGGGCGCCGCCGGAAGGGGCGCGGCTGAGCCCGCATCGCGTACGACACCGGCCGTGGGGCGGCCCCAGAACAGGGGCGCCAGGCCCCTGTAAGGTGCGGGGGGGGGGGCGCCACGGCAGACCGCCGGCGCCCCCCAC